>NZ_LR026983.1:0-605531 GCF_900604345.1 Maliibacterium massiliense | reverse complement strand
GCGTCAAGCAGGAGGCCTGCGCGTGCGGGCAGGATTGCCGGCACTGTCCCTACACGCAACAGAGCAACAAGGAGGAGACAAACCATGTCTGAAGAAACGTGCAGCAACAACTGTGCATCGTGCGGCGAAGACTGCCCTTCCCGAAAGAGCCCGCAGGACTTCCGCGAGCAGCCCCATCCGCAGAGCCACATCAAAAAGGTGATCGGCGTGGTCAGCGGCAAGGGGGGCGTGGGCAAATCGCTCGTGTGCGGCATGTTGGCTGTAGCGATGCGCCGCAGGGGGTTTAACACCGCGATATTGGACGCGGACGTAACGGGTCCATCGATCCCCAAAATGTTCGGTGTACAGGAAAAGGCACTGGGCACAGAGGCGGGCATCCTGCCCGTCAAAAGCAGGACGGGCATCGCGCTGATGAGCATCAACCTGCTCCTGGAGGACGAAACCCAGCCAGTGGTGTGGCGCGGGCCCATTATCGCGGGCACGGTCAAGCAGTTCTGGACGGACGTGATCTGGGACGACGTGGACTATATGTTTGTGGATATGCCCCCGGGCACGGGCGACGTGCCGCTGACGGTGTTCCAGTCGTTGCCCCTGGATGGCATTGTGATCGTGGCCTCGCCGCAGGATCTGGTCTCCATGATCGTGGCCAAGGCGGTCAACATGGCCGAGATGATGAACATCCCCATTTTGGGCGTGGTAGAGAATATGTCCTACGTCGCCTGCCCGGACTGCGGCAAAAAGATCCGCTTGTTTGGTGAAAGCCACATCCAAGAGACCGTGCAGCAGCACCATCTGGCGTTGCTGGGCGAGCTGCCCGTGGATCCGGCGATCGCGGCGGCGTGCGATGCGGGCAATATCGAGGACGTGCACAGCGATGATCTGGACGCGGCGGCGCAGCGCATCAGCCAGCTGTAGGGGAGGAAGACCATGGAGGACAAAGCGGCGCGGGCCGAGGCGCTGTTTCGGCAGGGGTACAACTGCGCGCAGGCGGTGCTGGGCGCGTTTGCTGGGGAGATCGGCATGAGACAGCAGGACGCCATGCGCCTTGCCTCCTCCTTTGGCGGGGGCATGGGTAAGCTGCGCGAGGTGTGCGGCGCGGCAAGCGCCATGTTTATGGTGCTGGGTATGCGCCTGGGCTACAGCGATCCCGACGACGTTGCGGCAAAAAACGCACATTACACGCGCATCAACCAGGCGGGCCGCGCCTTTGCCCAGATGCACGGCTCCCTGCTGTGCCGGGAGCTGCTGCACCTGCAGGGCCCCGAGGCGGACACCACGCCCAGCAAACGGACCGAGGCGTATTATCAGCAGCGTCCCTGCGCGCGCATCGTGCGCGGCGCGGCGGCAATGACAGCGCGCTATTTGGAAGGAGAAGAAAAGTAATGATTATTGCAGTGACAACACAAGATAACGAGATTTTTCAGCACTTTGGCAAATGCCCCACGTTTACGCTGTTTACCGTGGAGGAAGGGCGCGTGTGCGGCAAGCGCGTGATCGACGCCGAGGGCAGCGGCCACAGCGCGCTTGCGGGCTTTCTCAAGCAGCACGACGTGGATGTGGTGATCTGCGGGGGCATCGGCCAGGGCGCGCGCGACATGCTTGCGGATGCGGGCATGCAGCTGGTCTACGGCGTGCAGGGCAACATCGATGCGGCGGTGGCGCGCTACATCGCAGGGGATCTTGCGAGCGATCCAGCGGCGCAGTGCGACCACCATCATGAGGAGGGGCACAGCTGTGACTGCGCCAATCACTGCTACTGAGAGGAAGCTTACATATCAGCAGGACAAAAATGCATAGAACAAAAGCGCGTGGGGCCTATCCCGCGCGCTTTTTTGTGCTTATGCAGCCTGCGTCTTGTTTTTTCCAGTGCCGCCTGCGCAGCATCAGCAGCGCGGGGCAGGTCGCCGTGCACAGCGCGGGCAGGATTTCACGCGCATTTTGCGCGGCCCGCCCCGCTTTTTTAATAGTGCTTGCGCAGCATCAGCAGCGCAATGCAGGCCGCCGTGCCAAGCACAAGCGCGGCCCCGCCCGCCAGAATCAGCCCGTTGTTCATATACAGCAGGGGGATGGCCCGGCTGGTCACATAGATGCGCGTGGGACCGTCCGCGCCGCCGATGATGGCGCCGGAGGCGTCGTCCATGGTGCGCAGCGCGGACTGCTGCGCCTGGTTGAGCAGGATATGGGCGGATACGAGCAGGACGGCGAGGATGAGCAGCGCGATGGCCCCGATCTTCAACGCCTGCTGCACGTAATATTGCCGGTGCTGGGGCGTGCCGCGGTACGTCTCGTTGAACCCGTCCGCCACTGCCTGCGGCGCGCCACACTGTGCGATGGCCTCCGCAAGGGACAGCCCCTGCTCCTGGCGGGTGTGGATTTCCGTCTCCAAGTCCGCCTCGATGCGCGCGCGCGTGCGCTCGGTGACCTTGATGCGTTTGACAACCCTGTGGATGTACTGCTGTTTATCCATTGTTTTCCTCCATCAGATGGTCGATACAGGTTTTGTAGTCAGCCCAAAAGGCGCGCATCTGCCGCAGCGCGGCATGGCCCGCCTCGGTGGCACGGTAGACCTTTTTGATGCGGCCGCCGGCCGCGGGCGCGTCCCGCTGGCTTGTGATGAGCCCGCCATCCTCCAGACGGTAGAGGATGGGATAGAGCGTGCCCTCGCGGATGCCTGCAAAAAGCGGGCTGCCCAGCTGTTCCAGCTGCAGCAGCAGCGCGTATCCGTGCGCGGGCGCCTGCACGATGCGCGCCAGCAGCACCATTTCCAGCGCGCCCTTTTTGAACTGCTGCGCCAATTTTCCCGGCATGGGTGCCAGCTGTGTATGAATGAGAATCCCCTCCGTTCATAAGCAATACTATATATTGTTATACTAAGTATATGCGCAGCGCGATGGACTGTCAAGCCATGCGATCAAACATAACGAAAAAACAGCCGCCCCCTTGCATTGGGGCGGCCGTGTATGCGCTTGGCGCGTGCGGCTACATGCGCTGCTTTTCAGCTACAAAGCGAGTATCAGTGCGGTTAAGGGGGGAAGCGTGGCGCGCAGGCGCTGCCCGGATAGCGCCTGCGTGGGCCCGCCGTACAGGTCATGCAACACGCAATCGGCGGGCAGATTGGGCAAAAACGCGTCCATGACGCGCGCGTCCTCGCTGCGGTTGACGGCCACAACGATGTGGGAGGAGGCGTCGCTTCGCAGGTAGCATAGGATGTCCTCGCCCGCCTGCGCAAAGGTGACGTCCCCGCCGCACAGCGCGCCATGGGCGTTATGTAGCTGGCCCAGATGCCGAAAATGGGCCTGGAGGTCTTCATCCTCCCGTCCCCAGGGGAAGGTGCGCCGGCAGAAGGGGTCAGTCATGCCCGTCAGGCCCGCCTCGTCGCCGTAGTAGATGCAGGGGTTGCCCGGCAGCGTAAAAAGCACGCTTGCCATCAGGCGCACGCGCGCGCGTCCCAGTGTCTTCTGGCGGTCGGTGGGCTCCATCAGCCGGATGTGCTCCCGCGGCGTGCCGTAGCCCGGCTGCGGCACGTCCGAGAGCAGCGAGAGCAGCCGCGGCACATCGTGTGAGCCCGTCATGTTCATCAGGCTGTGGAAAAAGTCGCGGGGGTAGTGCTCCTTGAGCACCATCACTTGCTGGGCCACATCCTCGGGCGATGCCTTGTAGGTAAAGTAGTTGATCAGCACATTGCGCAAGGGATAGTTCATCACGCTCTCCAGCTGGTTGCCCAGCACGTAGTGGCGCACGTGCCCGTAGCTCGTTTTGGTGGCCGCGTCCTCCCACACCTCGCCCAGCACCACCGCGTCGGCCCGCTCCCGCTTGCAGGCGGCGTGCAGTTCGTTTAAAAACACGTCGGGCAGCTCGTCGGCCACGTCCAGCCGCCAGCCCCGCGCGCCCAGGCGCAGCCACTTGCGCACGATGCCGTTTTTCCCCAGCATGTAGTCCATGTAGGACATGCTGTCCTCCCGCGTGTTGGGCAGCGATGTATCGCCCCACCAGCATTCGTAGCGCTCCGGCCAGTCGATGAAGGTGTACCACTGTGCGTAGGGGGAATCGGGCGACTGCGCCGCGCCCACTTCGTCAAAGCGCCCATCCGCGTTGAAGTAGCGACTGATCGCCCCTGTGTGGGAGAACACGCCGTCAAGCAGGATGGAGATGCCGTGCGCGCGGGCCTTTTCGCACAGGTCGCGCAGGTCGTCCGCCGTGCCCAGCAGCGGGTCGATGGTCTCGTAATCGGCGGTGTTGTAGCGGTGGTTGGAGATGGACAGAAAGATAGGGTTGAGGTAGAGTACCGACACGCCCAGGCTCTTGAGGTAGGGAAGCTTCTCCGCGATGCCCGCCAGGTTGCCGCCGAAAAAGTCGTCCGCGCAGTAGTGATCCTGGTCGGGCAGCGGGCTGTAGGCCACCTCCTCCTGCCAGTCGGCGTGCATGCGCGGCTTTTGTGGGTACGTGCGCGCCGCGCTGCGGAAGAAGCGATCGGGAAAGATCTGGTACATCACCTTGTCGCGGAACCACGCGGGCACGGAAAAATCTTGCGCGTACACGGTAATGAGGTAGGCGGGGGGCGCCTCGTAATACATCCAGCCCTCGCCGCCCACGCGCTTGGGATTATCGCCCCAGTAGAGGGCGCCCCCGTCACGCAAAGGCACGCAGAAGCAGTACCACAGCGCGCCGATGTACTGGCCCCTGATGGTGACCTCGTAGAGGTCGTACCCGTTATAGGCAAGGGCGGTGCGCGTCATGGGCAGCATGTGGGTAGTGCCATCTCGAAACAGGTGCAGATGGGGCGCCTTGCAGGGAAGATGCGGGTCCACGCCCAGGCGCAGCGTGATGCTGGTGTGCTGCGGCACCGCGCCAAAGGGGGTGCGAAACAGCGGCATATGCGAATGGTGATACAGCGGGATGTCCATGCGACGTCGCTCCTTTAATGTTGCAGGTGCAAAGAAAGCCCGGCCGCCGCAAGAGGGCAAGCCCGAGCTTTCCATGAATCGGCTACGTTTACTTCATCCGTATGGGGGAGAGGTGCCAGATGCGCGCGTTGTACTCGCCGATGGTGCGGTCTGAAGAGAAAACGCCCGCTTTGGCACTGTTGAGCACCGCCTTGCGCCACCAGATATCGGGCTTGACATAATCGCGGTCCGTCTTTTCGGAGGCGAGCAGATACGAGGCAAAGTCGTTTAGTAGCAGGTAGGGATCGGCGATATTGCCCGGATCGCCCGAAAGCAGGGACTGGTACAGGTCGGCAAACTGCATGTGCCGGTCGCCCGGCATGCGCTCGTCGATGAGCAGGTCCACCGCGGCCTTGAGCTGGGGGTTCTGCATATACAGGTCGCTTGCGTGATAGGCGCCGGTGCGGTAGAGATCCGCGTTCTGCTCGGCGGTGCCGCCGAAGATGTAGATGTTATCCATGCCCACCTGCTGGGCGATCTCCACGTTTGCGCCGTCCAGCGTGCCCAGCGTGAGCGCACCGTTTAGCATAAACTTCATGTTGCCGGTGCCGGAGGCCTCCTTGCCTGCGGTGGATATCTGCTCGCTGATGTCCGCCGAGGGGATGAGCACCTCGGCAAGCGACACGCAGTAGTTGGGCAGAAAGACCACCTGGATTTTATCGCGTACCTGCGGGGTTTTGTTGATGAGGTCCGCCGCAGCGTTGATCAGGCGGATGATGAGCTTGGCGCGGGTGTAGCCCGGGGACGCCTTGGCCGCAAAGAGAAAGACGCGCTTGGGCATATCAAGGTTTGGGTGCGCAAGCAGCGTGTTGTACAGGTGCAGGATGCGCAGCACGTTTAGCAGCTGGCGCTTATACTCGTGCAGGCGCTTGGCCTGGCAGTCGAAGATGGCGCCGGGGTCTACGTCGATCTCCATATTGCGCCGGATCCACTGGGCCATGCGCTGCTTGTTCTGCAGCTTGACCGCGGCAAACTTCTCGCGGAAGGCGGCGTCGTCCGCATAGGGGGCGAGGTCCTCCAGATAGGCCAAATCCTTCTTCCACTTAGGCCCGATGGCATCGGTGATCAGGCGGGCGAGGCCGGGGTTGGCCTTCATCAGCCAGCGGCGGTAGGTGATGCCGTTGGTGATGCCGATGAACTTATCCGGCTCCAGGGCGTTGAAGTTGGCAAACACGTCGCTTTTGAGAATCTGCGCGTGCTGCTGGGAGACGCCGTTGACGCTGAAGGACAGCGCGATGGCCAGATTGGCCATGCGCACCTGGTCGTAGGCGATGATCGCCATATCCGAGATGCGCTGCCATTGCCCGGGGAAGGCGGCGGAGAGCTGCTGACAGTAGTGCTCGTTAAGCGCTACGGTAATATCGTAGATGCGGGGCAGCAGCTCGCGGTAGATGGCCACGGGCCATTTTTCCAGTGCCTCGCTCATGACGGTGTGGTTGGTGTAGGCAAAGGTGGCGCGCGTGGTGTTCCAAGCGTCCTCAAAGGAGAGGTGCTCTTGATCCATCAAAATGCGCATCAGCTCGGGGATGGCCAGCGCAGGATGGGTGTCGTTGATGTGGATGACCACCTTCTCGCCCAGCTGGGTCATGGCCAAATCCGGATAGCGCTTTTTAAAGTCTTTGATGATGTACTGCACCGTGGCCGAGGTAAAGAAGTAGTGCTGCTTTAAGCGCAGCATCTTGCCCTCGCGGTGGTTATCCTCCGGATAAAGTACCTTGGAGATGACCTCGGCCAGTTCCTTCTGCTCCATGGCCTTGGCGTACTCGCCGCGCGAAAAGGAGGCCATGTCGATGCGGGTGGGGGATTTGGCGCTCCACAACCGCAGCGACAGCGCCACGTCGCTGTCATAGCCGATGATGGGCATATCGTAGGGCACGGCCTGCACGGTGGTGGTATCCTCGTAGCGGATGTTCAGGTACCCCTGGCTCCAGTCCTCCACCACGCGTCCGCCGAAACGCACTTCCATCTGGTCGTCCCAGGTGGGCACCTCCCAGATATTGCCGTCCTCCAGCCACACGTCGGGCTGCTCCACCTGCGCGCCACCGATAATGTACTGCTTAAAGAGGCCGTACTCGTAGCGGATGCCGCAGCCCATGGCGGGCAGGGCGAGGGTGGCCAGCGAGTCCATAAAGCAGGCGGCCAGGCGGCCCAGGCCGCCGTTGCCAAGCGCTGCCTCGGGCTCCACTTCCTCCAGCTGGGAAAGGTCCACGTTCAGCTCCCTGAGCGCGGCGCGGTAGGCGTCGTCCTGCAGCAAATTGATGATGTTGTTGGTGAGGGAACGCCCCACCAGAAACTCCACAGAGAGATAGTATACACGCTTTAGCTGCTGCTGGACGCGCGCCCGGCGCGAGGCCGTCCAGCGCTCCATAATGGCGTCGCGCACGGTGAGCGCCACCGCCTGGTAGAGCTGCGTCTCGGACGCCTCTTCAAACGTGCGGCCAAAGTGCAGGCGCAGCTTTTCGGCGATGCTGTCGATGATGCGCTGCTTGCGCGCAGCCAGATCCTTATCATAGGCCTGATGAGATACCGCCATGGGGGGGAACCTCCTTTAATAAACAAAAGCAATGAAGTCAACGAATAATTTTATGGTAACAGATGCGGCGCACAGCTGTCAATGAACCCGCCTGGCAAGGGGGAATAAGCGCAGCTGTTAGTTTGCGCACGCGCCTGCGCAAACATACCCCGCAGTGAAACAACATGCGCCCGCAAACCTATGCATCATACAAGGTGCGGGCGCATTGCAGCTTTGCGCATGCGAGATCGGTCCCATGCCATCTTATGCCTGGCGGTACAGTTCGAGATACCGCGCCGCGGAGCGTTCCCAGGTATAGTCGCCCGCCATGGCGCGGTCCATCAGGCCCTCCCAGGCCTGCTTATCATTGTAGAAGAAGCGCTCCGCGCGCCGGATGGTGTAGAGCATATCCGGGGCGTTGTAGGCGCCGAAGGAGAAGCCGTTGCCGGTGTTTTCAAACTCGTTGTAGGGCTGCACGGTATCGCGCAGGCCGCCCGTCTCGCGCACGATGGGCAGCGTGCCATAGCGCATGGCGATCATCTGCGACAGGCCGCAGGGCTCAAAGAGCGAGGGCATCAAAAACATGTCCGCGCCGGCGTAGATGCGGTGGGCGAGCGGGTTGTTCATCTCGATGCGGCAGGCAACCTTGCCCGGGTAGGCATGGCTGGCCCAGCCAAGCATATCCACGTATTTCTGCTCGCCGCTGCCCAGCACTACCAGCTGCAGATCATCGTTGAGCAGCTCGCGCAGCACGTTTTCCAGCAGATCCAGGCCCTTTTGGTCGGTCAGGCGGGTGATCATTGCCACGATGGGCACCTCTGGGCGCACCGCCAGGCCCAGCTCATGCTGCAGCGCGCGCTTGCAAACCGCTTTGCCGCTTTTGTCGCTGCGGCTGTACTGCTGCGGGATCAGGCTGTCGCGCGCGGGGTCGTAGGCCTCGGTGTCGATGCCGTTGAGCACCCCGAAGAGCCGGTCGCTGCGCGCGCACAGCAGCCCCTCGAGCTTTTCACCGAAGAACGTGCCCTGGATCTCCTGGGCATAGGTGGGGCTGACTGTGGTGACGATATCCGAAAACACGATGCCCCCCTTCATAAAGCTGCAGCCGGTATGGAACTCCAGGTCGTTGGGGTTGCGGTAGCGCGGGTCGATAAAGAGCATCCCCTCCAGCATGGGCCAGTTAAACACGCCCTGGTAGCGCAGGTTGTGGATGGTAAAGACGCAGCGGATGGCCGCGTAAGCCGGGTTGAAGGAGTACTGGCTGCGCAGCATGAAGGGCACCATACCGCTCTGCCAGTCGTGGCAGTGCAGCACGTTGGGGTAGTAGCCCATGCGGCCCATGGCCTCAAGCACGCCGCGGCAGAAGAAGGAGAAACGCTCGGCCTCAAACTCACCGCTTGTGTAGACGCCGGGCGAGCCGAAGTAGAACTCGTTGTCGATAAAGTAGTAGGTGACATCCTCATAGCGCAGCATCTCCACGCCGCAGTACTGCGTGCGCCAGCCAAGCTGCACGGTGAAGTCCATTACATGCTGCATCTGGTCGCGGTACATCTGCGGGATGTCGTGGTACTTGGGCAGCATGACCGCCACCTCGTTGCCCATGCGGGCCTGCTGGCGGGGCAGGGCGCCCAGCACGTCGGCAAGGCCGCCCGTCTTGATAAAAGGTTCCGCCTCGCTTGCCACGTGCAGGATGCGCAGCGGCGCGGGCTTTTCCGGCGCGGGCCGCTCGACGGGCTTTGGGGCCGCTTTTTTGCTGGCCTCTTCCGCGGGCTTTGCCGCAGCTTGTTCCACCGGCTTTTCGGCCGCGGGTTTGACCACAGGGGCCGCAGGCTTGGGGGCGGCGTTCTGTGCGGAGGGTTCGGCGGACCGCGCGGGCGCCTTTTCGGCAGGCTTCACAGCGACCGTCTGCGGCGCGGACTGGGGCGCAGGTTTGGCTGTGGGCTTCTTCGCGGCGGGCTTCTGCGTCGCTCTGGCAACCTGCCTTTTGGGCGCGGGCTTTGCGGCGGGCACCTTGGCCGTCCGTTCCTTCGCCGCGGCGGGTTTGGCCGCGTCAGGCGCGGCCTGTGCGGCCGATTCTTCCACGGCGGCCTTTACGCCTGCCGCCGGTTTTTTTGCGGATTTTGTCTTGGGGCGAGAGGGCGAGGACGCTGGTTTCCTGGCAGGGGTCTTCTGGGTGGTAGCCACGTTAGATCACAGCTCCTTTCGCAATGACAATCGGGTAGGTATCCTGACCGATGAGGCGCCGGTTCTGACGCACCATCACCTCTTTGTCCAGTATGACGTTCTCCAGCACGGCGCCCGCCTGCACCTCGGAATCCTGGAACAGGATGCTGTTTTTGATGACCGCCCCCGCGCCCACGCACACGCCGCGGAACAGCACGCAGTTTTCCACGTGCCCCTGGATGACGCAACCGTCCGCCACCGAGGAGTTGACTGCGTCGCCACCGGGCAGGTAATGGGCGGGCACCTCGTCGCGCACCTTGGTAAAGACGGTACCGTGCTTGTAGAAGAGCTCCTCCTGCACCTTTTCGTCGAGCAAATCCAGGCTGTGCTTGAAGTAGCTGTCCACCGAATCCATGCAGGCCACATAGCCGTTGAAACGGCAGCCGTAGATGCGCAGGCGGTCCAGGTTGGGCATCAGCACGCCGCGCACAAAGTCCGTGGTGCCGGTGGCGGCGGCCGCGTCCACCAGGTATTCCAGCAGCGTTTTTTCAATGATAAAGGCGCCCAGCATCACGCGGTTGCAGGAGGGATTGAGCGGGTCGATCTCGATGCCGCGCACCCGTCCGCCGCGCGCCACGTCCAGTATGATGGGGTTGGATCGAGCCGATACGTCGTCGCAGTGGTAGTACATCAGGGTGATATCCGCCTTTTTGGACAGGTGGTAGGCCATCATGTCGTCAAAGGTGGTTTTGTAGACCACGTCGCTGTTGCAGAATACCACGTAGCGCTGCGCGCTGCGGCGCAGGTAGGGCATGATGCCGCGCAGGGCGTCCACCACGCCGTTGTAGGCGCCGGGGTTCTCGCGCGTGACGTAGGGGGGGAGGATGAACAGGCCGTCGCGCTTGCGGTTTAAGTCCCATTCGCGGCCGCCGCCCACGTGGTCCATGAGGGAATGGTAGTTCTTCTGGGCGATGATGCCCACGTTTCCGATGCCGGAGTTGACCAGGTTGGAGAGCAGAAAATCAATGAGGCGGTAGCGACCCCACAGCGGCACCGCGGCGATGCTGCGGCTCTGGGTGATTTCCTTGAGATAGTGATCGTTTTCACCGGTATAAATAATGCCTAGGGCGTCCTTCATCATTTGGAAGCCACCTCCTCGCTCGGAAAATCTTCATCGCAGACCATGGCGCCCGGCGCAACCGAGGCCTTGGGGGGGATGCACGTGCCGTTGCCCACCACAGTGATGGGGCGCTCACTGCCGGAATCCAGGCCGGCGTAGTCCTCGCCCACGATGGCGCCTTCGCCGATGCACACGTCGCAGCCGATGATGGCGCGGTATATCTTGGCGCCTCGGCCGATCTGCGCGCCGGGCATGACCACACAGTCCACCACCTCCGCCTCGCGCGCCACGCGCACGCCGGAGAACAGCACGCTGTGTTTGACGTACCCGTGCACGATGGAGCCCTCGGTAAGCAGGCTGGTGTCCACCCGCCCGCTCTTGCCCACGTAGTGGGGCGGCTGGCCGGTGTTGCGCGCGTAGACGCGGAAGCGCCGGTCGTGCATGTCCAATAGCGGGGGAGAGGCCAGCAGGTCCATGTTTGCCTGCCACAGGCTTTCGATGGTGCCCACGTCCTTCCAGTAGCCGCGGAAGGGATAGGCGAACATGCGCTTGCCGTCTGCGAGCATGGCCGGAATGATGTTCATGCCGAAATCGTTTTTGGAGGCAGGGTTGGCCTCATCGGCGATCAGGTAGCTGCGCAGCACGTCCCAAGAGAAGATGTACACGCCCATCGAGGCGGTGTTGGACTTGGGCTTTTTGGGTTTTTCGTCGAACTCGTAGATGGAGCCGTCCTCGTTGGTGTTCATAATGCCGAAGCGGCTGGCGTCTTCCCAGGGTACCTCGATGACCGCAATGGTGGCGTCCGCGTTGTTTTTGATGTGCGCGTCGAGCATGCGGCTGTAGTCCATGGTATAGATATGGTCGCCCGAGAGCACCAGCACGTACTGCGGGTTGTACTGCTGGATAAAGGCGATGTTCTGGTAAATGGCGTTGGCTGTGCCCTTGTACCATTCGCCCGTTTTGCCCTGGATGTAGGGGGGAAGGATGAACACGCCGCCCGTGTTGCGGTCAAGGTCCCACGGCTGTCCGCCGGCGATATAGGCGTTCAGCTCCAGGGGCTGGTACTGCGTCAGCACGCCCACGGTGTCGATGTCCGAGTTGGTGCAGTTCGACAGCGTAAAGTCGATGATGCGGTACTTTCCGCCAAAGGGCACAGCGGGCTTTGCCATATTGCGTGTGAGGATGCCCAGGCGGCTTCCCTGGCCGCCCGCCAGCAACATGGCGATGCATTTTTTCTCAGTCATGGTCTTTTACACTCCCTTGCCTCGTGGATTTTGTATCCTTCGTTTCTTTCACAGCCGGCTGCCGTTTTGCTGGTGCGCTCCGCTTGCGGGCAGCGGCCTTTGCAGCTGTTTTTGTTGCGGCGTCGGCGCTTTTACGCGGGGCGGCCCTTTTGGCGGCGGGTTTCGCCGCCGCGGATTTGGCGCCCGTACGCGTGCGCGCGCCGCGTTTGGGTTTGACAGGGTCGCGCTTGTACTGGAAGATCGCCATGCCCAGCGCGGGCGCGCAGATGCAGGCGGAATACGCTTGGTTCATCAGCGGCACTTCCTCGGTGGGGATATCCGCCGCGTTGGTGTGGCAGTGGCCGCCGTAAAAGCCGTTGTCGCTGTTGAAAACCTCAAACAGGTGTCCCGCGGCGGGCAGCGCGATGCGGTACTTCTCCCAGGTGACGGGCACAAAGTTGCACACCACCACCAGCTCCTCTTCATCGGCCGCGCGGATAAAGGAGATAACCGAATGCTCGCTGTCGTTGGGGTTGAGCCACGTAAAGCCGTGCCAGCCGTCGTCGCGCTGCCACAGGGCGGGATGCGCCCTGTAGAAGGCGTTGAGCTCGCGCATGTACTTTTGTGTATGGGCATGCATGTCATATTCTAAAAGATGCCATTCCAGCCCTTCGTAGAACCGCCACTCCTGAAATGGCGCGATCTCCGTGCCCATAAAGGTGAGCTTTTTGCCTGGATGGGCGTACTGATAGCCGAGCAGCAGGCGCAGGGAGGCAAACTTTGCCCAGTAGTCGCCCGGCATCTTGTCCAGCAACGTCTTTTTGCCGTGCACCACCTCGTCGTGGGACAGCGGCAGGATAAAGTTCTCGTTGTAGGCATACATCATGGAGAATGTCAGCATATCCTGGTGGTATTGGTGGTAGATGGGGTCGTCCTTCATGTAGGCCAGGGTGTCGTTCATCCAGCCCATGTCCCACTTGAAGTCAAAGCCCAGCCCCCCCGCCTCGGGCGGCTGGGTGACCAGTGGCCAGGCGGTGGATTCCTCGGCGATGGTAACGCAGCCGGGGAACTCCAGATGCACCGCGTCGTTGATGTTGCGCAACAGCTCGATGGCCTCGAAGTTTTCGCGGCCGCCCTCCTTGTTGGGCAGCCACTCGCCGCCGTCGCGGCCGTAGTCCAGATACAGCATGCTGGAGACCGCGTCAAAGCGCAGCCCGTCGACGTGGAATGCGTCGATCCAGTAGAGGGCTGCGGACATCAGGAAGCTGACTACCTCGGCCTTGCCGTAGTCAAAGACGCTGGTACCCCAGTGCGGATGCTCGCCGCGGATGGCGTCCTGGTACTCGTAGGTGGGCACACCGTCAAAATGGCGCAGGCCGTGCGCGTCCTTGCAGAAGTGGGCGGGCACCCAGTCCAGCAGCACGCTGATGCCCGCCTGGTGTAGCTTGTCGACCAGGTAACGGAAGTCATCGGGCGAGCCGTGGCGGGAATTGACCGCGTAAAAGCCTGTGACCTGATAGCCCCAAGAGTCGTCCAGCGGGTGCTCCATCACCGGCATCAGCTCCACGTGCGTATAGTGCATCTCCACAAGGTAGGGCACAAGGGCGTCGGCGATCTCGCGGTAGTTTAAAAACTCGTTGAGCGCGCCGCGCCGCCACGAACCTAGATGGATCTCGTAAATGGACATGGGACTGAGACGATGGTTGCGCGTTCTGCGCTGCGCGATCCAGGCCGCGTCCTGCCAAAGGTAGGGCTCCTGCGCAACCAGGCGCGAGGCGGTGTTGGGCCGCACGGCAGAGGAAAACGCGTAGGGATCGGATTTGAAGATGCGGTTGCCCGCAGGCGTCTGGATGGCGTACTGGTAATACGCCCCGGGCGAGAGATTGTCCACCGTACCCACCCACAGGCCGTTTTCATGCACGCGCGCAAGCGGATTGCTCAGCGCGTCCCAGCCGTTGAAATCGCCCACCACGCTCACCTCCTGCGCGTGCGGCGCCCAGAGCGCGAAATGCCACGCGCCATCTGTCAGCGGGTGCGCGCCCATAAACCTGTATGCGTAGCGATGGGTGCCCTCAAAAAAGAGATAGGCGTCGATATCGCCGATCAAGGGACCGTAATTGTTAGCCATGCTGCGTATGCCTCCATCTACCTTGTATTTTCCGCAAAGTGACGCGCCCGCGCACCGGAGCGCGGTGCTGTGGATGCAATTGGCGCGCGCCATCTGGCAAAAACGGGTGGGGATACCGTCCAAGGGGCGCTGCCAAAGGCGCGCGGCGCCCAGGCGGGATAGAATCTTGCTTTATCTTATCCGGGCGCATCGCGTTGTACGCGCCCCATTCACCTTATATGTATTGTCATGATCGTTATATAATGTATTAAACGCTTTGTGCACGTTCTCCTGCACGCGGCGATGAAAAAATACAAGGAATGCCGTGCATTTTTCTGGCGCGCGAACTATACAAAAAGGCGCGCGCGCGGTAACATGAAAACGGAATGCGGATGAAAAGGGAGGCATGGATCATGGGTGTATTACAGGGACAGCTCGCGCGCATCGGCAACACGCCGCTGGTGGCGCTGGATCGGGCGCGCGACGCGCTGCACCTTTCAGCCAAGCTGCTAGGTAAGGTGGAGAGCGCCAACCCCGGCGGCAGCATCAAGGACCGCGCGGCGTATTATATGATCAAGCAGGCGGTGGCAGACGGGCTGCTCGCGCCCCACGGCACCATTGTGGAGGCGACCAGCGGCAACACGGGCGTGGGCCTTGCGCTGGTGGCTGCGTGCATGGATTTTAAACTACGCATCTACATGCCCGATACCATGAGCCGCGAGCGCATCATGCTCTTGGGCGCCATGGGCGCGGAGGTGATGCTCACCCCGGGCAGCGAGGGCATGTCCGGCGCGATCGCGCGGGCCGAGCACTTTGCCCGGCAGCATGCATTGTGGATGCCCAGCCAGTTCGACAACCCCGCAAACCCGCGCGCCCATGAGGAGACGACGGGGCCGGAGCTTCTGCGCGACAGCGGGGGCGACATCGACGTGCTGGTGGCGGGCGTGGGCACGGGCGGCACGCTTACGGGCATTGCGCGCGCCTTCAAAAAAGCGGGATGCAGCGCGCGCATCGTGGCGGTGCAGCCTGCAGACTCCCCGGTGCTTACAGGCGGCGCGGCAGCGCCTCACCCTCTGCAGGGCATCGGCGCAAACTTTATCCCGAAAAACTACGACGCATCGCTTGTCGATGAAGTGATCGACATCTCGGGCGCGCAGGCGGTGGAGATGGCCCGCCTGCTTGCCAGCCGGGAAGGGCTGCTCTGCGGCTATTCCTCCGGCGCGGCGCTGGCCGCCGCCGTACAGCTCGCCATGCGCGATGCGTACCGCCAGGCGCGCATCGCGGTGATTCTGCCCGATGGCGGGGAGCGCTATCTCTCCACCACGCTTTTTGCGGTTTAGGCGCAAGGTTACCGTCATGTTTTGCGATCAACTGGTAATGGATATACATGTGCACGCGTTTCCCGACGCGCTGGCGCCGCGCGCCATCTCCGCGCTGGAGGCCCGCGGAGGCGTGCACGCCCTGACGGACGGCAGCGTGCGCGGCGTGCTTGCGCACATGGAGGGCAGCGGCGTGGACGTATCGGTGCTGCAGCCGGTGGCCACAAGCGGCAGGCAGGTGCGGCGCATCAACGACTGGGTGCTGGGTCTGCACGACGCGCGCCTGCGCGCCTTCGGCGCAATGCACCCCGACGCGCCGGATATGGAGCAGGAGCTTGATCGGCTGCACCGCGCGGGCGTGCGGGGCGTCAAGATGCACACCGAGTACCAGCAGGTGCGCCTGGATGACGCGCGCATGGCGCCCATTTACGCGGGGCTGCAGGCACGGGGCATGGCGCTGCTATTGCACGTAGGCTGCGATATCGGCTACGCGGCGCCCTACCACGCCGACGCCGGGGATGTGCGCAAGGTAGCAGAGCAGTACCCGGCGCTCACGTTGATTGCCGCGCACATGGGGCAGTGGCTGCATCCGGAATGCGTGCTGCGCGCACTTGCGGGCAGGGCGAACAACGTCTACATCGATACATCGTTTTCGCTCGGTTACATGAGCGACGCGCTCTTTATCAAACTGGCGCGTACGCACGGGATAGAACGCGTGCTCTTTGGCAGCGACCTGCCTTGGGGAGACGCGGGCAAAGACATCGCGCGCATCGGCGCCATGGCGCTGACGGACGCGGAGAAGCACGCCATCTTTTCCGGCAACGCAAAGCGCCTGCTGGGCGAGGCGTGACCGTAAAAAAGAGAGGGAGGCAAACCCATGGCTTTTCGCATGGACATGCATGTGCATACCGCCGAGACCAGCCCCTGCGGCAAGGTGCCCGCTGCGGACGTGGTGGCGCTCTACAAGCAGCGCGGCTACGACGGCATTGTGATTACGGACCACTACTTCAACAAGTTTTTCAAGGATAAAACCCTGCTTACGTGGCGGGAGCAGATGGATCTCTACCTGGCGGGCTACCGCGCGGCCAAAGCCGCGGGCGATGCGCTGGGGCTGATGGTGCTGCAGGGCATGGAGCTGCGCTTTAAGGGCGCGAGCGACGATTTTCTGGTGTACGGCGTGGACGAGGCGTTTTTGATGGACTATCCGCGGCTGCACCTGCTGGATCTGCCCACGGTGCGCCAGATCGCGCTGCAGCACAAACTGATGATCGTGCAGGCGCACCCTTTCCGCTCCCCCTGCAGGCGCGCCAACCCGCGCCTGCTCGACGGCAGCGAGGTGTTCAACGGCAATATGCGCCACGCCAATTACAACATCATCGCGCGCAACTGGGCCAAGCGCAACAATCTTCTGATGTTCTCGGCGAGCGACGCGCACGTGCGCGCCGATATCGGCACCGCAGCCATGGTGTTTCCGCGCGCGCCAAGGGATATGGCCGATTTGCTGGGCATGATCCGCGCCAAAACGTTCAAGCGCAACATGGGACAGTGACAATGGATGTAACAGCACAGAAAGGGATTGAACCATGTCTACCTGGCCGGTAATCGAGGCGATGCTGGTGCTCTGCATTATGGCGGCCATCGGGTTTGCCGGGGTGCGCACAGGGGTGATCAAGGAGGGCTTTATCAAAGGGTTGGTGCCCTTTGTGCTCAACATCGCCACCCCCTGCATGCTGTTATCCGCGTTTCAGTTTGCCTACACGCCCGATTTGCTCAAAAGCCTTTTGTGGATGCTGCTTGCCTGCATGCTGGTGCACGCGCTGGCCACGGGCGTGGCCTATCTCGCCCTGGGCAGGCGGCAGGACGGCGCAAGCGTGGTGCTGCGCTTTGGCGTGGTGTTTTCCAACTGCACGTTTATGGGCTACCCGCTGCTGCGGGCGCTCTACGGGCCGGTGGGGGTGCTCTTTGGGGCGATGTACGCCGGCGCGTTCAACCTGTTTTGCTGGACGGTGGGCCTGCGCATCTTCGGCATCCGGGGCAAAAGCTGGAAGGACAGCCTCAAAAAGGTGCTGCTCAACCCCAACGTGGTGGCCACGATGCTGGGGCTTGCGCTGTTTATGTTCCAGGTTAAGCTGCCCAGCGTGATCGCCACCAGCCTGGAGACCATGGGCGCGACCATCGCGCCCCTCGCCATGGTGGTGATCGGCGCGCACCTGGGCGATATCCAGTGGAATGGGGTGCTGCGCGACGTGCGGGGCATGCTTGCCGCGGCGCTGCGCCTGCTCGCGCTGCCGCTGGCCGCCTGGGGCATCGGCCTTGCGCTGGGACTGGAAGGCGTGGCGCTGGGCGCGCTTGTGGCTGCATCGGGCATGCCCGCCGCGGCCACGGTATCGCTCTTTGCTGAGAACTTTGACGGCGATACCGCCGCGGCTGCGCGCTTTGTGTGCATCACCACGGTGCTGTGCCTGCTGACGCTGCCGCTGGTTCTCGCAGTTGCCGGCATTTAGCCGCTTCCCAAATAAAAAGAGATATGCATTAAGAAGATCAAAAAAGGCGCTTCCCCGATTGGGGAGGCGCCTGTATCGTTATATGTAAACTTTATGATTGGGTTTACATATAATGGCTCATTTGCGGTGATAATCCGCGTACGCGCGCTGATAGAGCGTCCATTCCTCGGCCAGTCGGGTGGGCGGGTCCAGGTGGTAGGGACAGCGCTTGGCGCAGGCGTTGCAGTGCTGGCAGTCCTCGATGCGCTGCATCTGTGCGTAGTGTTCCTCGTCCAAGTATTTATCCAATGCGTTGCGTTTGAGAAAGCAGCTCATGCGCATGGCGATGGGCAGCTGGATCTGGGCCGGGCAGGGCAGGCAGTAGCCGCAGCCCCGGCAGAAGGAATCGCCCAGCTCGGCCTGGATGGCCTTGATCTGCGCGCGCATATCGTCATCAAAGGCGGGCGGGTTTTCCGCCAGCTGCAGAAACTGCTCCAGCTCGCTTACGCGCTGCATGCCCCAGATGGGCACCACGTGCGGATATTGGTGCATAAAGGCAAAGGGCACGCGCCCATCCTCCAGCAGGCCGCCGCACATGCCCTTCATGGCGATAAAGCCCATGCCGTGGTCGGCCGCCTCTTGGGCAAGGTCGATCTCGCGCGCGCTGGAGAGCATGGAGAAGGGATACTGCAGCGTCTCAAACGCACCCGAGGCGATGGCGGCGCGCGCCCTGTCGTAGTTATGGTTGGTCAGGCCGATGTGTAGGATTTTGCCCTGCCTTTTCGCATCGACCAGCGCCATGTAAGGGCTGGCGGGATCGTCCAGGTGATCGATGCTCGCCGGATTGTGCCACTGGTACAGGTCGATATAGTCGGTGCCAAGCTGCGTAAGGCTGTTGTCGATCTGCGCCATGGCCTGCTCGTAGGTGGTGGACATCGTTTTGGAGGCGATGTAGATGTTTTTGCGCATGCCGCTGTCAAACGCGGCGGCGATCTTGCTCTGGCTGTCAGTATAGACGTGGGCGGTATCGTAAAAATTGACGCCCGCATCATAGGCGCGGCGCAGCAGGGTCACGGCCTCCTCTTTGGTGATGCGCTGCAGCGGCAGGCACCCAAAGGAGACGCGCGTCACCTGCATGCCTGTGCTGCCAAGAGGTACTTTTTCAAGCATGGTTTCTTCCTCCCATTGTGCAAAATTGGATCAAATTTTTATCAAGCGGCGCGTTGCCGCATTCACGCTTGTTTGACGCAGCGCAGCACCCAGTAGCCGCCGCCGCGCGCCACGGTCTCGCAGTTGCCAAAGAGCCCCTGTAAAAAGGCCTTGGCAGAGGGCGCGCCCTGCTGCTTGCGAATCACCAGATAGAGCGCCCCTTCAGGCAGCAGGTGGGCGCGCGCGTCCCGCCACATCGCCTGCAGGGCCTGCTTGCCAATGCGGATGGGCGGGTTGGTGACGATCAGCGCAAACGTGCCCTCAATGGCGGCAAAGCCGTCGCTTGCGATCACGAGCGCGTTGCGCACGCCGTTTGCCGCGAGGTTTTCGCGCGCCAGCGACAGCGCCCGCGCGTTGACGTCGGCAAGTAGCCAGCGGCTCTTTGGGCAGCGCTTGGCCATCGCGATGCCGATGACGCCATAGCCGCAGCCCAGATCCAGCGCCTCGCCCGAGACATCGGGCAGCGCCGATAACAGCAGCCGGGTGCCGGCATCGACATGGTCGCGGGAAAAGACGCCCGCATCACTGGTAAAGCGCAGCGTGCCCGCCGCGTCTTCCAATGTTAAACTTTGGCGCGCATGGGCGCTTGTCGGTTGGCTAGAATAGTAATGGTCGCACATCTGTGCCTCCTAAAGACGATACCATCCAAAATGCATCCTATAAAGATACTTTTATTATATACCGCATGCACGTGCTTTGGCAAAGGAAAACGCCAAATTGCCCCTTGCCACGAATGCGCGCGCAGGGTATGATGAAACCACAAACCCAATGACAAAAGGAGGCGTCAACACGCATGAAAGTTACCAAAGAGATGACCATCAATGATGTGCTCAATATCGACGCATCGCTTGCAGATATCCTCACCAGCTACGGCATGCACTGCTTTGGC
Source organism: Maliibacterium massiliense (assembly GCF_900604345.1). Classification (GTDB taxonomy): domain Bacteria; phylum Bacillota; class Clostridia; order Christensenellales; family Maliibacteriaceae; genus Maliibacterium; species Maliibacterium massiliense. Next base: position 585,566 of record NZ_LR026983.1, on the reverse strand, counting down.
TGCCCGTTCTCCCGCGCGGAATCGCTGGAGGACGCCTGCAAAGCGCATGGCAACGACGTCGAGGCGCTGCTGGCCGAACTCAACGCCAAACTCGCCTGAACAGGGCGGGGGCAAATTTGCACGCATTGCAATAAAATGGACGCACCGTGCGCATGCTAAGCACGCTGGCGTCCTTTTTATTTGCCGTGATCCACTTGCGCACCGTGCGGCGGTTTTTGCGCAAAAACGACCCAATGTTGCTCGATGCGCCAGGCGGCGGTCATTGAAAAGAGACGCGCAATGCTGTATGATAAAAATATTGGTAGGGTATGGCAAACGCCCCGCCTACATGCAAGTGTACAGCGCTACATTTTATATTGCTTGGAGGTAAAAAACATGAAAAAATACGTCTGCACTGTCTGCCAGTACGAGTACGATCCCGAGGCCGAGGGCGGCGTCGCCTTTGAGGACCTGCCGGAGGATTGGGTCTGCCCGCTCTGCGGCGTGGGCAAGGATATGTTTGAACCCGTGGAGGACTAAAAGCCGCGCCTTTGCAAGGGGTATGGGGGAGATAGAATTATCATGAAACGCATAGAACCCAGGCGCGTTGCGGGCGGCGTCACGTACGTGGGCGCCGTGGATGCGGGCCTGCGCGTGTTTGACGTGGTCATGCACACGCCTTACGGTACCACCTACAACGCCTATCTTGTCCAGGGCAAGGAGAAGTGCGCGCTGGTGGAGGTTGTCAAGGACGCCTTCGGCCCGGCGCTCATCGATGCGCTTGGCGATCTGATCGACATCGCCAAACTGGACTACATTGTGCTCAACCACACCGAGCCGGACCACTCCGGCGCGCTTGCGCAGCTGCTGAAAGAGGCGCCGGACGCTGTGGTGGTCTGTTCGCGCGCCGCCTCCGTATTTTTGCGGGATATCACCAATATGCCCTTTGCGGTGCAGGTGGTGGGCGATGGCGACAGCATCGATCTGGGTGGCAAGACGCTGCAGTTTATTTCCGCGCCGTTTTTGCACTGGCCCGATACTATGTTTACCTACATCCCCGAGGAGGAGCTGCTCATCACCGGCGACGTGTTTGGCTGCCACTACGCCATCGAAGCCGATTTATGGTCGGACAGCTATCCCACAAGCGATCTGGACAGCGCGCGCAAGTACTACTTTGACGCGATCATGGGGCCCTTTAAGAGCTATATGCGCGCGGGCATCGAAAAGGCGCGCAGGGTCAAGGCGCGCATCATCGCGCCCAGCCACGGGCCGCTATTGCGCGAGGAAGCGGCGCGCGTGGTGGACCTCAACGCACAGTGGGCTGCGCCGGAGGAGAAAAAGAGCGACAAAAAACGCGTGTTTATCGGCTATGTGTCCTGCTACGGCTTCACCCGCGCGCTGGCCATGCGCGTGCGCGAGGCGGTGGAGGCGGCGGGACTTGTTGCCGATTGTTTTGATGTATCGGTGGATTTTGCGCGTGCGGTGCGCGCGGCGATGGCGAGTGACGCGATCATTCTAGGTTCGCCCACCATCAACCGCGACGCGCTCAAGCCCGTGTGGGATCTGACCTGCGGGCTATCCGTCTACGCGGTTACCGGCCGGCCGGCCGCCACGTTTGGCAGCTACGGCTGGAGCGGTGAGGCGCCCGGCATGCTGCAGGACCGCCTGGCCTCGCTGGGCATGCGGATTGTAGCCGACTGCCTGCGCGTCAAATTCCGTCCCACACAGCAGGATCTGGATGCCGCCTACACCCTGGGGCAGACGGTGGCAGCTGCTTTGGAAACAAAATAAATACAGGTAAGGGGGCGCATCAAACGTGATGGATCCACAAAAGCGTTATCAGACCTGGCTTGCGGCCGGATGGCTGGACGAGGCCTCGCGCAAGGAGCTTGAGGCGATTTGCTCGGACGCCAAGGAGTTGGAGGACCGTTTCTACACCACGCTGGAGTTTGGCACCGCGGGCATGCGCGGCGTCATCGGCGCGGGGGATAACCGCATGAACGTCTACACCGTGCGGCGTGCCACGCAGGGCTTGGCGGACTACATCGTCTCCCAGGGCGCGGCGCTCATGGCGCGCGGCGTGGCCATTGCCTACGACTCGCGCCGCTACAGCGACGTCTTTGCCAAAGAGGCGGCGCTGGTGCTTGCGGCAAACGGCATCAAAGCGTATCTTTACGAGAGCCTGCGCCCCGTGCCGCAGCTCTCCTTTGCGCTGCGCAAGCTGCGCTGCATCGCGGGTATCGTCATTACGGCCAGCCACAACCCCCCGCAGTACAACGGCTACAAGGTGTACTGGGAGGACGGGGGCCAGATCCCGCCCGCGCATGCGGCGGATGTGCTGGCCTGCATCGACAGGATCGAGGATTATGGCGCAGTGCGCACTGTCAGCCAAGCGGAGGCCAGGCAAAAGGGCCTGCTTGTGATGATAGGCAAGGAGATGGACGACGCGTACATCGCCCGTGTCAAGAGCCTCTCGCTGCGGCCTGACCTGATCGAAAAGCTGGGCGACGATTTCAAGGTGGTCTACACTCCGCTGCACGGCACGGGCAACGTCCCGGTGCGCAGGGTGCTTACCGAGATCGGCGTCAAGCACCTCTTTGTGGTGCCGGAGCAGGAGCTGCCCGATCCGGACTTCTCCACCGTGCGCTCCCCCAACCCGGAGGATCACGACGCCTTTACCCTGGCCATCGCCATGGCGAAAAAAGTGGGCGCGGATGTGGTGCTGGGCACGGACCCGGACTGCGACCGCATCGGCGTGCTGGTCAGCGAGGGGGATGTCTACACGGTGCTGACCGGCAACCAGACCGGCTGCCTGCTGCTGAACTATATCCTCGAGCAGCGCAAAGCACAGGGCACGCTTCCCAAGGACGGCATGGTCATCAAAACCATCGTCACCACCGAGCTTGCGCGCGCCATCTGCGCCGATTACGGCGTGCAGCTGATGGACGTGCTGACGGGCTTTAAGTTCATCGCCGAGCAGATGGAGTGCTTTGAGCAGGCGGGTACGCCCACCTTTTTGTTCGGCTTTGAGGAGAGTTACGGCTGCCTGACGGGCACATTCGTGCGCGACAAGGACGCCGTCATCGCGTCCATGCTTGCGGTGGAGGCGGCTGCTTGGTACCGTTCGCGCGGCATGACGCTTTACGACGGCATGCAGGAGCTCTATAAAAAGTACGGCTATTATAAGGAAAGCGTCGCATCGTTCGCGCTGCCCGGTAAGGACGGCATGGAGAAGATGCAGGCTATCATGTCCGCGCTGCGCAACCAGGCGCCTAAGGCGGTTGGCAGCGTGGCGGTATCGGGACTGCGGGATTATCAGAGTGGCGTGCGCACCCTGTGCGACGGGCAAATGGAGGCGCTGACGCTACCGTCGTCCAACGTGTTGTATTTTGAGCTGGCGGATGGTTCGTCCGTGGTGGTGCGCCCCTCGGGCACGGAACCCAAGATCAAGGTGTATTACATGGTGCACGACGCAACGGAGGCGCTGGCGGAGAAAAAAATGGACGCGCTCAAAAAGGCGTTTATGGACATTATGGACACATACCTGCGCTAAGATTTGGGAAAAATTGGCCAAATACGAACGTTGTGTTAAACGAAGATGAAAAAAGCCGTTTGTTCGCGTGTAAATCGCGAACAAACGGCTTTTAATTTTTATTATCATCAGTTGCCCCTAAAAGTTGGACATGCTAGAATAAAGACCCAGTCGGGAATGGCCGCATAACAATACTTTTTCTTCGGAAAAAAGTTGTTGACAAGCCAATATGGCTGTGGTAATCTTGATTCTGTTGTCCCGCTTGTGGACGGCAGTGAAGAGACCCTTGAAAACTGTACAGAGCAAAGGAAGAAAAGACGAGGTTCTAGCCTGGATAAGAAGCGTGCAGGGATGTGCGCGGGAGACCAGGCAAAGAGAGAAGAACAGCAGTCAATTCCGGGAAAAGAGAAAAATCAACGCAAGCGGATCCGAATCGCAAGAGGAGGATTTGTCAGATAGAGTAAAAGGATTTAAACAGAAGAGTTTGATCCTGGCTCAGGACGAACGCTGGCGGCGCGCTTAACACATGCAAGTCGAACGGGGTACGGAAGTAGCTTGCTACGGAAGATACCTAGTGGCGAACGGGTGAGTAACGCGTGAGCAACCGGTCCTTAAGAGGGGGACAACCTTGAGAAATCAAGGCTAATACCGCGTAAGACCACGGTTAGACATCTAACAGGGGTCAAAGGAGAAATCCGCTTAAGGGAGGGCTCGCGTCCCATTAGGTAGTTGGTAGGGTAACGGCCTACCAAGCCGACGATGGGTAGCCGTGCTGAGAGGCAGGCCGGCCACACTGGAACTGAGACACGGTCCAGACTCCTACGGGAGGCAGCAGTGGGGAATCTTGGGCAATGGGGGAAACCCTGACCCAGCGACGCCGCGTGAAGGAAGAAGGCTTTCGGGTTGTAAACTTCTGTGACAGGGGACGAAAGAAATGACGGTACCCTGAGAGGAAGCCCCGGCTAACTACGTGCCAGCAGCCGCGGTAATACGTAGGGGGCGAGCGTTGTCCGGAATTACTGGGCGTAAAGGGCGCGTAGGCGGCATAATAAGTCTGTTGTGAAAATCCAGCGCTTAACGTTGGACGTGCAATGGAAACTATTAAGCTCGAGTGTGGTAGAGGCAAGTGGAATTCCCAGTGTAGCGGTGAAATGCACAGAGATTGGGAGGAACACCAGTGGCGAAGGCGACTTGCTGGGCCAAGACTGACGCTGAAGCGCGAAAGCGTGGGGAGCAAACAGGATTAGATACCCTGGTAGTCCACGCCGTAAACGATGGATACTAGGTGTAGGGGGTTTCGACGCCTTCTGTGCCGGAGTGAACGCAATAAGTATCCCGCCTGGGGAGTACGGCCGCAAGGTTGAAACTCAAAGGAATTGACGGGGGCCCGCACAAGCAGCGGAGCATGTGGTTTAATTCGAAGCAACGCGAAGAACCTTACCAGGTCTTGACATCCATCTAAAGCCATAGAGATATGGTGTCTCTTCGGAGGAGATGAGACAGGTGGTGCATGGTTGTCGTCAGCTCGTGTCGTGAGATGTTGGGTTAAGTCCCGCAACGAGCGCAACCCTTACGGATAGTTGCCAGTGAGTAAAGTCAGGCACTCTATCGGGACTGCCGTGGAGAACACGGAGGAAGGTGGGGACGACGTCAAATCATCATGCCCCTTATGACCTGGGCTACACACGTGCTACAATGGCTGTGACAAAGAGAAGCGAGACCGTAAGGTGGAGCGGATCTCAAAAAAACAGTCCCAGTTCGGATTGTGGGCTGCAACCCGCCCACATGAAGTCGGAGTTGCTAGTAATCGCGAATCAGCATGTCGCGGTGAATGCGTTCCCGGGCCTTGTACACACCGCCCGTCACACCATGGGAGTTGGGGGCGCCCGAAGCCAGTGAGGTAACCCGCAAGGGAGCCAGCTGTCGAAGGCGAAACCGATGACTGGGGTGAAGTCGTAACAAGGTAGCCGTATCGGAAGGTGCGGCTGGATCACCTCCTTTCTAGGGAGACGACTGGCTAAAGAGGCCAGAGACTCTCGTCGAACCGGAAAGAAACTGCGGTTCGGATGTCTTTCCCCTTTGCACTGTACGGTTTTGAAGGATCTCATTCCTTCAGGAGGAAGCGCGAGGCGCTTTTCCCCCGATGAGAACCCTGGCAACTGCATAATGTTCTAGAAAGAAAACGAGAGAAAAGCAAGGTAGAATCAAGCTAGCAATAGCATGATCAAACGAAGCGTGAACTACAATGGACGTCGAGAGACGCAGGTACAAACGATTCGTCTTAGAAAACAGAGCAAAGATCAAGCTACAAAGAGCACAGGGAGGATGCCTTGGCACCAAGCGCCGAAGAAGGACGTGGTAAGCTGCGAAAAGCTGCGGGGAGCTGCAAGCGAGCGTTGATCCGCAGATGTCCGAATGGGGAAACCCGGCAGAGTGGAGCTCTGTCATCGTGCAATGAATCCATAGTTGTACGAAGGGAACCCGGTGAAGTGAAACATCTAAGTAACCGGAGGAAAAGAAAGTAAGAACGATTCCTTCAGTAGCGGCGAGCGAACGAGGAAGAGCCCAAACCGCGTGGCTTCGGCCAGGCGGGGTTGTGGACCGGCAGGAGTCATTGCCAGAAGTGAGCCGAATGGTTTTGGGAAAGCCAACCATAGGGGGTGAAAGTCCCGTAGGCGAAGCGGAAGGCAGGCGGCCGAGATCCAGAGTACCACAGGACACGAGGAATCCGGTGGGAAGCAGGGGGGACCACCCTCCAAGGCTAAATACGACTTGGTGACCGATAGCGAATAGTACCGTGAGGGAAAGGTGAAAAGCACCCCGGGAGGGGAGTGAAAGAGAACCTGAAACCCTGTGTTTACAAGCGGAGGGAGCACTTCAAATGTGCGACCTCGTACTTTTTGTAGAACGGACCGGCGAGTTACGGTATGCGGCGAGGTTAAGGGCTTTAGAGGTCTGGAGCCGGAGGGAAACCGAGTCTGAACAGGGCGGAAAGTCGTATGCTGTAGACCCGAAACCAGGTGACCTATCCATGGACAGGTTGAAGTGGGCGTAAAAGCCCATGGAGGACCGAACCACACTGCTGTTGAAAAAGTAGGGGATGAGCTGTGGATAGCGGAGAAATTCCAATCGAACTTGGAGATAGCTGGTTCTCCTCGAAATAGCTTTAGGGCTAGCCTCGCGGGAAAGAATCATGGAGGTAGAGCACTGAATGGGCTAGGGGGCCACAAAGCTTACCGAACCTTATCAAACTTCGAATGCCATAGATTTGTTACGCGGGAGTCAGACAGCGGGAGATAAGTTTCGTTGTCAAAAGGGAAACAGCCCAGACCAACCGCTAAGGCCCCCAAGTGTGTGTTAAGTGGGGAAGGATGTGCGATTGCAGAGACAACCAGGATGTTGGCTTAGAAGCAGCCACGCATTGAAAGAGTGCGTAATAGCTCACTGGTCGAGTGATGGTGCGCCGAAGATACACGGGGCTGAAACACGCCGCCGAAGCGTTGGGATGCATAGAGATATGCATCGGTAGAGGAGCAATGTACATGGGAAGAAGCTGTAGCGGAAGCGGCAGTGGACTGTGTAGATGAGAGAATGCCGGTATGAGTAGCGAGAGCATAGTGAGAATCTATGCCGTCGAAAGCCTAAGGATTCCTGAGGAAGGCTCGTCCACTCAGGGTAAGTCGGGGCCTAAGTCGAGGGCGAATGCCGTAGACGATGGACAACAGGTAGAGATTCCTGTACCACTTTTGAGCGCATGACTGAAGCAGTGACACAGGAGGTTCAGCGGAGCAGGGGGATGGACGCCTCTGTCTAAGCAGCGAGGCTGCGGCGTAGTGAAGTACGCGCCGTATAAGGCGGAGCTGCGATGGGGACCGAAAAATAGTAGGGAAGCCGCGAGGATCACACTGGCGAGAAAAGCTGCTAGGGAGCGAGAGAGTGCCCGTACCGCAAACCGACACAGGTAGGCGAGGAGAGAATCCTAAGACGAACGGGAGAACCCTTGTTAAGGAACTCGGCAAAATGGCCCCGTAACTTCGGGAGAAGGGGCGCCTATGAAAGTAGGCCACAGTAAAAAGGCCCAAGCGACTGTTTAGCAAAAACACAGGTCTGTGCCAAATTGAGAGATGAGGTATACGGGCTGACGCCTGCCCAGTGCTGGAAGGTTAAGGGGAGAAGTTAGCAGCAATGCGAAGCTTTGAGCCGAAGCCCCAGTGAACGGCGGCCGTAACTATAACGGTCCTAAGGTAGCGAAATTCCTTGTCGGGTAAGTTCCGACCCGCACGAATGGCGTAACGACTTGGGCGCTGTCTCAACAAGGGACCCGGCGAAATTGTAGTATGTGTGAAGATACACATTACCCGCGATAGGACGGAAAGACCCCGTAGAGCTTTACTGCAACCTGACATTGGGTTTTGGTATATGATGTACAGGATAGGTGGGAGGCTAAGAAGCCAGGGCGCCAGCCTTGGTGGAGCCAACGTTGGGATACCACTCTTCAGGTACTGAAATTCTAACCTGCGGCCGTGAACCGGAGCAGGGAGAGTGTCAGGCGGGCAGTTTGACTGGGGCGGTCGCCTCCCAAAGAGTAACGGAGGCGTGCAAAGGTTTCCTCAGAATGGTTGGGAACCATTCGCAGAGTGCAAAGGCAGAAGGGAGCCTGACAGCGAGAGAGACATCTCGAGCTGAGACGAAAGTCGGTCTTAGTGATCCGGCGGTATTGAGTGGAAAAGCCGTCGCTCAACGGATAAAAGCTACCTCGGGGATAACAGGCTGATCTCCCCCAAGAGTCCACATCGACGGGGAGGTTTGGCACCTCGATGTCGGCTCGTCACATCCTGGGGCTGAAGCAGGTCCCAAGGGTTCGGCTGTTCGCCGATTAAAGTGGCACGCGAGCTGGGTTCAGAACGTCGCGAGACAGTTCGGTCCCTATCCATCGTGGGCGAAGGATATTTGAGAGGATCTGTACCTAGTACGAGAGGACCGGTATGGACGTACCGATGGTGCACCAGTTGTCCCGCCCGGGGCACGGCTGGGTAGCCAAGTACGGGAAGGAGAAACGCTGAAGGCATCTAAGCGTGAAACCAGCCTCAAGATAAGATATCCCACTGTGAAAGCAGGTAAGGCACGTTCGAGACGAGGACGTAGATAGGTCAGGTGTGGAAGTCCAGCAATGGATGGAGCTAACTGATACTAATAAGCCGAGGGCTTGATCAAGCGAAGAAAGAGAAGGATTGTTTGAGGAAGAAGTAGTTGACGGGGAATAAAGCGAAGCTCTTGTGGAGAGGCTAGGACATTATGCGGTTGCGGGTGTTTTCGTGGGAAGGGAAGAAGCGAAGATACGCGAAGAAGAATTGCATAGAAATTTCCGGTGGCGATAGCGAAGGGGATCCACCTGTTCCCATACCGAACACAGCAGTTAAGCCCTTTAGCGCCGAAAGTACTTGGCTGGTAACGGCCCGGGAGGATAGGACGTCGCCGGATTCTAATATTCCTCCATAGCTCAGCCGGTAGAGCACGCGGCTGTTAACCGCGGTGTCGTTGGTTCGAGTCCAACTGGAGGAGCCAGCAAAACAGAGGCCACCCTGTTAGGGTGGCCTCTGCTTTGCTTTGTTCTGTATTTGAACGTGAATAAAGGCGCAGGATCACAGCTGCGACGGGTGTCCATAGCAAGCACAGAGATCGCATGCATATGATGCGCAGGGAGTCATAGACGCTGTGCATGGCGCGCCCGCACCCGTTTTCTCGCGCGCAGGTGCGCAATCATTGTCACGGTCTGTTAAAACTGCTACAATAAAGCAATAAGAAGGTGTAAAAGGCGCGTGATGCCTATCCTGGCAGATATGCGCGCCCATGAGGGCGAAAGATGATGCTAGCGCAAGGCGATTTAAAACAATGGATAACAGCGCTGCAAGATATGCAGGGATTGATCAACGGCGCGGAGACGCTGGAGGGCAATGTCCGTTTTTTGGGGCAATGGCTTTCCCTTTACCCGCCGATCTGTAAGATGGCGCTGGTACGCCTGCACGATGATGCGCGCCCGGAGCAGTACGCCGCCTGGAGCAGGGACGGCGATTTTTCGCACGCGCTTTTTGAACGCTATCTTACGCGCTATCTGCCCGCGTTCAAACGTGTATTGGCGCAGCAGGGTACGCTGACTCCACAGACGTGGGCGCATATGCAAGAGGAATTTATGGGGCAGGACGCGCTTGGCTACAACCCGATCGTGCGCCCGCTGCTGCGTGCCGATACATGTATTGGCCTGGCCTTCTTTGGCAAGGAGCGCACGGCAGGCGCGTGGCGTGCGGAGGAAAAAAGCGCGCTGAATCTGCTGCTTGCCACGGTCAACCTCCCCGCGCAGGAGCCGGACGGCGCGCTGCAGGACTACGCCCTGCAGGGATGGGTATTTGATCAGTTTACAGACAATATGCGCGCGCATCTCTACGTGACGGACATGGAGACGGACCGCATTCTTTTTATGAACGAGACAATGAAGAAGGCATACGGCCTGGCGCATCCCGAAGGGCAGGTGTGCTGGCAGGTGCTGCAAAAGGGGATGAACGGTCGCTGTCCCTTCTGCCCAGTGGTTGCGCTGCAGCAAAGCAAGGATCCTCACCCCTCGTGCGTGTGGGAAGAGGTCAATGCCATCACCGGCTGTACCTATGAGAATTACGACAGTGTGATGCGCTGGACGGACGGGCGGCTGGTGCATTTTCAGCAGTCCATTGAAATCACAGACGCCAAGGCGATCACCCAGAGCGCCAATATTGATGAGCTGACAGGTATGCTCAACCGCCGTGGGGGCAAGGAGGCGCTGCTCTCCACACTGGAGCGCGCGTGCCGGCAGGATGTTTCGGTCAGCGTGGTGCTCTACGATGTCAACCTGCTCAAGCAGGTAAACGATACGTTCGGCCACCTGGAAGGAGACAGCCTGCTGAAGCTGGTGGCGCAGGTGGTGGGCGGCAAGATGCAAAAGGGCGATTATCCCTTCCGGCTCAGCGGCGATGAGTTTGTGGTGGTGTTTTTTAACTGTGACAGCGCGCGCGCCAACCACCGCATGCGCGGCATCCAGAGTGCGCTTGCTCAGGAAGCCAAACGCCAAAAGAAGCCCTATGAGGTCAGCTTCTGCTACGGTGTCATGGAGGTAAAGCCGCAGGATACCATGGATTTATCGGAGATTATCTCCCGCGCCGATGAGCAGATGTACGTGCACAAGCGGCGCTTTCACCGCAGCCGCATTGCGCGGCAACCGCAGAGCGGCGCACCTACGGCGCATTTTCGCTATGACAAGGAACACCTCTATGAGGCGCTGATACGCAGCACGGATGACTACATCTATATTTGCAATATGCAGACCAATACCTTTCGCTTTCCCCCTTCGATGGTGCGTGATTTTGATTTGCCCGGAGAGGTGCTCTTCAACGCCACGCCTATCTGGGGGAGCCTGATCCATCCACAGGACCGGCCTACGTTCTACCGCTCCATGCAGGAGATTGAAAACGGAGCCACCAGCACGCACGATGAAGAATACCGCGTGCGCAACCGCAGGGGAGAGTGGGTGAGCGTACACTGCCGCGGCTACGTGTCGCGCGATGAATCGGGCCAGCCGCTGCTGTTTGCCGGCGTAATCACACCCATGGAGCAGGAGACGGGCGGCGCGGGGGCGCGCATGAACGCCCAGAAACAGCGCCTCTACGAGCTGGCGCTCAAGAGCACCTACACCGAGGTGTACCAGTACAACCTGCAGACAGAGGAGCTGCATCTTTTGATGCGCACTGACGCGCGGCTCAAGCGCATCGCCTACACGGGCGATATGCGCCTGGATAAGGGGCGGATGCTCAGGACCGCCATCCATCCGGAAGATAAGGACATTTACCTGGAGCTGTATGATAACAAGCGCATTGAGGCGTGCTTTGCGCAGGGGGATGCGGAGATCACCGGCCGCTACCGCCGGCAGGATTTGGATGGCCATTACCGCTGGATATCCGCCAGCATCGTGCCCCTTGCGTGGCAGGATAACTGCTGCACGAGCGCGATGATCATGCTCAAGGACATCTCCCAGCGCAAGGAGCTGGAGGAGCGCCAGGCCGCGCTGGAGCACCGTTTTGAATACATCTTCCGCAACTCGTGGGATGCGATACTGGAAATCCGCCTGGATACCGGTATGTACAACCGCACATTGTTCAAACACCAGCAGCTCTATCAGCTGCCCGAGCGCGGTCTGTATGCCGCGGCGGTGGAGGAGATGCTTTTGCGCGTGCACCCGCAGGATGCCGCGCGCGTGCGCAACGCGTTTTCCCTGGAGCAGCTGCGCCACGCGGCGCGCAATCACCTGCCCGAGGTGATCTGCACCTACCGCCTGCGCCAGCAGGATGGCAGCTATAAGTGGACGGAGGACCATATCTTTACCCTGCCCGACGATCCGCCCACGGGCATTGTCGCCATGCGGGACGTCACCGCGCAGAAGCTGATGGAGCATCAGCAGCACATCGGCATGCAGTATGACGCCGCGCTGCGCAACATCTACGATGAGCTCTATGAGCTCAACATCACCCAGGATACCTACAGGATTGTCTACCACACAGAGGGCAAATACGTCACCCCGCCCGAGCAGGGCGTGCTGCACGAGGCCATAGCGGATGTGGCCGATCACATGATCTTTTCGGAAGACCGCGCGCGCTTTCTCTCGTTTTTTGATATCGAGAGCATCCGCAAGGCCTTTGCCGCGGGGCGCGAGAGCGTGATCGGGGAATTCCGCAAGCTGTGGCAGGACGGGGCGTACCACTGGGCGTCGCTGACCGTGTTTCCGGTGGCGCAAAACGGGCAGGACGACGAGGTGCTGCTCTGCTTTATCATGGATATCGGCGATAAAAAGCGCGCCGATGAGATGGAGGAACAGAACCGCCGGCTGCGCCAGCAGCAGCTGGACGACGAGCGTTACCGCATTGTGGTGGAGAGCACGGGCGCCTGCGTCTTTGAGTGGAGCGCGCAGATGTCCAGGCATTCTGTACCTGATTCGATTGCGCAGCAGTTTGCGGGCAACTACGACGGCCGGCCGCTCTTTGCGGTGCTGGACGAGGATCATGTCGTCCACGTGGAGGACCGCGATAAGCTGCGGGATCTGCGGCGGCGCATTGCGCAGCAGGGCGATCAAAGCGCCGAGACGGTGGTGCGCCTGCGCAGGCGCAATGGCGGCTATGTCTGGTGCCGCCTGGTAGTCACCTGCATGCGGGACGCGCAGGGCAGGCTGGTGCGCGCCATCGGCACGTTGACGGTCGTGGACGCGATGATCAAATCCCAGCAGGCGCTGCGGTACAGGGCGGAGTATGACACGCTTACTGGCGTCTTTAACCGGCAGACGTTCTTTGCGCGGGCGCAGGAGGAGATGCAAACGCATCCTGAGGCGCATTACGCGATCATGCGCATGGACATCCGCCGCTTCCGCTTTATCAACGACCTCTACGGCACGGAGGAGGGGGATAAGCTGCTGCGCCACATTGCCGGGCTCTTTGGAAGTGTTTTAAGCCAGGGCGATATCATCGGCCGCATCAACAGCGACGTCTTTTGCCTGTGCGTGCGCTACGAGACGCAGGCGCGGCTGCAGCAGATCACCGAGCGCATTACGCGCGTGCTGGCCGATTACAAGCTGGACTACCGCATTGTGCCCTACTTTGGCATCTGCCTGGTAGAGGACCGCGCCGCGCCGGTGAGCACCCTGAGCGACTGGGCGCAGCTTGCGCTCGATACGGTCAAAGGCGACACCCTGCGCAACGTGGCCTACTATGACGACGCGCTGCGCGCCCGCCAGCTGGATGAGCGCAAGATTGAAAACGAGATGGAGGGGGCACTTGCGAGTGGCCAGTTCCGGCCCTATTTCCAGCCCAAGTACGATATCAGCACGGGCAGGGTGATCGGCGCCGAGGCGCTGGTGCGCTGGGTGCATCCCACGGAGGGCGTAATGCCCCCCGCGCGCTTTGTGCCCCTATTTGAAAGCAACGGCTTTATCATCCGGCTGGATACCTATATGTGGGAGGAGACCTTCAAATGCATGCGCGCCTGGCGTCAGGAGGGCCTTGTGCCCATGCCGATTTCCATGAACGTCTCGCGCAAGCACATCTTCAACGCGGGGCTGTGCCAGACGCTGCTGGATTTGACGCAGCGCTACGAGATTCCCCATGACCTGGTGGAGCTGGAGCTGACGGAGAGCACCTTTATCGAGAACCCGCGCGAGCTCTATGAGAAGATGGAGACGCTGCAAAAGGTGGGATTCCTCTTCTCCATGGACGACTTTGGATCGGGGTATTCCTCGCTGAACATGCTCAAGGATGTGCGGGTCAACACCATCAAGCTGGACCGCGGCTTTCTCAACGAGACAGTGAGCACCCCGCGGGGGCAGACGGTGATCAAATGCACCATCGGCATGGCCAACCAGCTGCACCTGCGCGTGCTTTCCGAAGGGGTGGAGAGCAAGCAGCAGGCGGAGTTTCTGCTGCAGGCGGGCTGCAGCATGGCGCAGGGGTACTACTTTGCCGCGCCCATGCCGGAGGCGGACTTTGTGGCGCTGCTGCGCAGGCAGCAGCGCGGTTGATTTACAAATCTGGCTGCAGTATGCTAAAATAAACGAATGGCTATCCATCGCCTATGACGCAATGAAAGGAATTCACACAACGTGAAGACACTACTGAGGCTACTGCTTTTTTGGATCAAGCTGCTCGCTGCGGTTATGGTAATCGCAGCCATTGCTGGTTCGGCGTTTTTTATCGCCATGGATATGACCAATTTGTGGATTCTGTCCACCGACGGCATGCAGGCGCGCGCCGAGGCGATTCTCTATAAGGATGAGTACGATACGACAGAGCTGCAGAAATATTTCACCAGCGACTATCTAGACCGTGACGCCATGCTGCTGAACAATCCCTACAGCGATTACGCCATCTCCAAATGGGATTTGAAGGTGGATCAGCAGTGGCTGTGGTGCTGGCCGTGGCAAAACGAGGTCAACGTCACCATCAAGCAGCGCATGACCACCCTGGAGGGGGAGCTGCGTGAGGAGTTTTTGACGGATGATCAAAAGCAGAGCGAGGAGGAATTCCCGCCGCCGGCCTGGCAGAGCGCCCGCTACAAGCTGGTGTGCAAGCGTATTGACGGCCGCTGGAAGATCTCCGACATCATCTTCCTGGAGGCTATCGCAGATCCCCAGCCTTCCGTTTCCCCCACGCCGTCAGCCTCTCCCTCGCAGAGCCCGCAGGATACGGCGGCGCAGTCGCCCGCGGCGTCCTGACCCCCAAGATGTGTATGTTCCAAGGCGGCAAAGGGTTTGCCGCCTTTTTTCAAACGCTCTGCGCGCGCCAGGGGCGTTTCCAAAGGAGGTTAGCTGCATGACGCAGATCGATACCAGCGGCTGGACGCGCGGCGCGATGCTCGCGCCCATGGCGGGCATTACCGATAGGGTATTCCGCCGGCTGTGCCGGCGCAAGGGCAGCGTGCGCGCCACCACCGAGATGGTCAGCGCCAAGGGCCTGTATTACTCCGCCGCCTCCACGCGCACCCTGCTTGCGCGCGATGCGGACGAGCAGGCGCTCTCGGTGCAGCTATTCGGCCACGAGGAGGATGTGCTTGCCTACGCGGTGGCGCAGGTAAACGACCTGCCCTTTGACGCCATCGACATCAACATGGGCTGTCCCGCGCCCAAGGTCACCCGCCAGGGGGACGGCAGCGCCCTGATGCTGGATCTGCCGCGGGCGGCGCGCGTGATCGATACGGTGGTGCGGATAAGCAAAAAGCCTGTCAGCGTCAAGTTCCGCAGCGGCTGGGACGACGCGCACCTGTGTGCGGTGGACTTTGCGCGCATGGCAGAGGAACATGGCGCGGCGTTTGTATGCGTGCACCCGCGCACCCGCGCGCAGCAGTATGCGGGCCATGCCAATTGGGAGACGATCGCCGCGGTCAAGCAGGCGGTGCGCATCCCGGTGATTGGCTCGGGCGACGTGCGCAGCGGCAAAGACGCGCTGGACATGCTGCAAGAGACGCGCTGCGACGGGGTGATGATCGGCCGGGCGGCGCTGGGCAATCCGTGGATATTCGAAGAGGTGCGCGCATGCCTTGCGGGCGCGCCGTACGCACCGCCCAGCGTTGCCCAGCGGCTGGAGATGGCCCGCACGCATGCGCTGATGCTGGTGCGGGAGCTGCCTGAGCGCGTCGCCATTTTGCAGATGCGCAAGCACGTAGCCTGGTACATGCACGGCATGCCCGGCGCGGCCGCACTGCGCCAGCAGGTCAACGCCTGCGCCACGCTCGAGCAGCTTCTGGCGTATCTGGACGCCTGCGCGGCGCATGCATAACGCGGGCCCAAGCTGCATATCGTCTACAACGAGGAAAAGCGAACGAAACCTTGCTTGACAAGCACAATGTACACAGATATAATCATTTAGAATGCAGATAAAGGTGTGCGCTCTTGGCCGCAAGGTTCGGGAGCGCACCGCCCTTTTCATAAATTTGCGATCATGATTGGAACAGGAGGCATGCGTTATGGCACAGAAGGAAGTCATTTTAACACCGGAAGGTCTGGCGAAGCTGGAGGAGAAACTGGAGTATCTCAAAACCGTCAAGCGGCACGAGGTGGCGCAGCGCATCAAAGCGGCCATCGCCTTTGGCGATCTTTCGGAAAACAGCGAGTACGACGAGGCGAAAAACGAGCAGGCATTTCTGGAGGGCGAGATCCAGACCATCGAAAACCGCCTGCGCGTGGCGCGCGTGGTGGACGAGGAGGATATGCCCGCCGATACGGTGAGCGTGGGCTCCATCGTGGACGTGTACGATGCGGATGAAAAGGAGGACGTGCGCTTTACCATCTGCGGCGTCTCTGAATCCGAGCCCGCCAAAGGGAAAATCTCCAACGAGTCGCCCATCGGCCGCGCACTGATCGGCCACAAGGTGGGGGAGCTGGTGGAGGTACAGGTGCCGGCGGGTACGCTGCACTTTGAAATCAAGCAGATCGGCCGATAAAAGATCGACATAAAGGACGGGGGAAAGACAGCCATGGCGGACAACCAGCAGGTAAACGGTGCTTCGCAGCAGGAGGTAAGCGAGATCCTTCGGGTGCGGCGCGAGAAATTGACGCAGTTGCAGCAGGCGGGGCAGGACCCCTTTGCGCGCACGCGCTATGCGCGCACCCACGCCTCGCGCCAGGTGCTTGCGCAGTTTGACGCGCTGGAGGAGCAGGAGGTGTCGCTGGCCGGCCGCATGATGTCCAAGCGTGTCATGGGAAAGGCGAGCTTTGCCCATATCCAGGACCGCGACGGGCAGATCCAGATCTACGTGCGTAAAGACGCCGTGGGCGAGGAGGACTACGCCCGCTTTAAGGCCATGGATATCGGGGATATCGTGGGCGTGCAGGGCACGGTGTTCCGCACGCATCACGGAGAGGTGTCCGTCAAAGTCACCCAGATCGTGCTGCTGAGCAAGTCCCTGCAGCCGCTGCCGGAGAAATTTCACGGCCTGAAGGATACGGATCTGCGCTACCGCCAGCGCTACGTGGATTTGATCATGAATCCCGAGGTGAAGGATACCTTTATCAAGCGCTCGCGGATCATTAGCGCCATCCGCCAGTACCTGGACGCGCAGGGCTTTATGGAGGTGGAGACCCCCATGCTGGTGGCCAACGCGGGCGGCGCGGCGGCACGCCCCTTTGAGACGCACTTCAACGCGCTGGACGAGGATCTCAAGCTGCGCATCTCGCTGGAGCTCTACTTAAAGCGGCTGATTGTGGGCGGTCTGGAGCGCGTCTACGAGATCGGGCGCGTGTTCCGCAACGAGGGCCTGGATACCCGCCACAACCCCGAGTTTACCCTGATGGAGCTCTACCAGGCGTACACCGATTACAACGGCATGATGGACTTGACCGAGAACCTCTACCGCCACGTGGCGCAGCAGGTGCTGGGCACTACTACCATCACCTACAACGGGGTGGAGATGGATCTGGGTAAGCCTTTTGCACGCATCACCATGGTTGATGCCGTCAAGCAGTACGCGGGCGTGGATTTTGACGCGATATCCACTTTGGAGGAGGCGCGCGCGGTTGCAAAGGAGCGCCACGTGCCCTTTGAGGCGCGGCATAAGAAGGGGGACATCCTCAGCCTGTTCTTTGAAACGTTTGTGGAGGAGCATCTGGTGCAGCCAACCTTTGTGATGGACTACCCCATCGAGGTATCCCCCCTTACCAAGCGCAAGCCGGACAAGCCCGATTATACCGAGCGCTTTGAGTTCTTTATGAACGGCTGGGAGATGGCCAACGCCTACTCCGAGCTCAACGACCCCATCGACCAGCGCGCGCGCTTCAAGGCGCAGGAGGAGCTGCTCGCCCAGGGGGACGAGGAGGCCAACCGCACCGACGAGGACTTCCTCAACGCCCTGGAGATCGGCATGCCTCCCACCGGCGGCATCGGCTTTGGCATCGACCGCATGTGCATGCTGCTGACCGGTTCGGCCGCCATCCGCGATGTGCTGCTCTTTCCCACCCTCAAGAGCAGGGACTGAAGAAAGCGCAAAAGCGCTGCTTTTCGCAGGAAAAGCGGCGCTTTTTTGATGGGATGATGCTATAATAGAACAAGCTATGGATAGGAAAGGGGCGGTGTGCTTGGAGGAAATCACCTATAGTGAACAGGCGACGCCGAAGAAACTCTCCGCAGGCAAGGGCATACTGCTGGCGCTGGGCGCTGTGGCGGGCATGGTGGCGGTCATCCTGCTGTGCGGCCTGCTCAACGCGCTCTACCCCAATACCCTGTGGACGTACCTGGCATTGGTCGTGGCGGTGCTGGGCGTGTACTATCTCTACAAGACGCGGGCCACCCGCTTCATCTACACCATCACGCAAGGCGCGCTCTACATTGAGATGATGGGCGTGTTCCGCCCCAAGTGCGTGCTGCGCACGCAGCTGGGCCGCCTGCGCAGCATTGCGCCCGCCAAGGCGGAGGATGCCGGCGTGAAGATGGGTGTGTGGAAGGGCAGGCAGGCGTACACCCTGGGCGTGCTGACGCCGGAGGGAAAGCTGGAGCAGGTGCTTTTCTCGCCCAGCGAGCAGCTCTATGGCCTGCTGGCCCGCGCGGTGGCGGAAAATGCCTCCAATGAAGGGGCGTATGAAGGGGCGCAGCCATGATGCATACGCCGGTGCTGGATATGCTCACGCGCTATGCCGCGCGGCAGGACGCGCGCTTTCACATGCCGGGGCACAAGGGCCGCGCGCTGCCCGAAGGCTGGGAGGCGGTCGCGCGCCTGGACGTGACCGAGCTTGCCGATACGGATGATCTGCGCAGGCCCGCGGGGGCGTTTGCGGAGGCGCAGCGCCTGGCCGCGGCCTTCTTTGGCGCATCGCAGACCTTCTTTTTGACGGGCGGGGCGTCCAGCGGCATCGCCGCGGCGCTGCTGGGGCTGCTGCAGCCGGGCGAGCAGATCATCGCATCGCGCGACTGCCACCGTGCGGTGACGGACGCCTGCGTGCTGGGCGGCATGGACGTCTGCTGGCTGGACAACGCGGGCGATTCCACAGAGCGCATCAGCGGCTGCGTCACGGGCGAGATGGTGGACACCTCGCTTGTGATGCACCCGGGCGTGCGCGCGGTGGTGATCACCGCGCCCGATTACTACGGCAGGCTGTGCGATATGCGCAGGATCGCCCAGGCCGCGCACGCGCACGGCGCGTACCTCATCGTGGACTGTGCGCACGGCGCGCATCTGGGCGTCTGCGCGCTGCTGCCTGCCTCGCCGGGGCAGTGCGGCGCGGATGTGTGGGTGGCCAGCGCGCACAAGACGCTGGCGGCGCTCACGCAGGGCGCGTACCTGCACGTGGCCGAGGGGGTAGACGCGTCGCGCATCGCGCGGGCCATCGCGCTGGTGGAGACCTCCAGCCCCTCCTTTTTGATCGCCGCGTCGCTGGACTGGGCGCGGGCCAGCCTGCAGGAGCGCGGCGCGAGCGCGATCGACGCGCTGCTGCTTCGCTGCCAGCAGGTGACCCATGCGGTAGGGGAGGCGGGCTTCCCCTGTCCGCACGCCGCGTGGGTGCGCGAAGGCCTGGCGTTTGCCTGCGACCCCACGCGCCTGGTGTTTGACACCGCCGCGCGGGGGGTGACGGGGGCAATGGCGTTTGACGTGCTGCGCGCCTCAGGCGTGCAGGTGGAGATGTACGATGAGCGGCGCGTCGTGTGCATCGCCACGCTCTACAACACGCGCCAGGATTTTGACCGCTTAAGCGATGCGCTGGTGCGTATGGCAAAGGCGGCGCGCGACTTTGCGCCGGAGCAGTCCAGCGCGCCCTGGCCCACGGGGCTGCCCGTGCGGGCGATGGGCCTGCGCCAGGCGTGGTTTGCGCCGCGGCGCATGGTCAAGCTGGCGGACGCGGCGGGCTGCGTGCTGGCCGAGGGGGTGGGCATCTACCCGCCGGGCATTCCGCTTGCGGTGGCAGGCGAGCTGCTGGATATGCCGCGCGTGCAGCTGCTGCAGGCGGCCGCATCCAGAGGCATGGCCTTTGGCGTGGACCACGGCCAGGTAGCTGTGGTTGGAACGTGATTGTGGATGGAACAGAGAGAGAAAGGATACGATTCGTTTTATGGCATTGCTTTACAAGACGCTGTTGTTTGACCTGGACGGCACGCTCACCGATTCGGGAAGCGGCATCATGAACGCGGCGCGCTACGCCTTTAAGATGATGGGCTACGCGGAGCCGGACGTTGCGGACCTCGAAGAGATGCGCGGTCCCCCTTTGCGCGACTCGATGCGCAAGCTGTTTCACATGGACGAGCAGGCGAGTGCGGCCACCATCGCGCACTACCGCAGATATTATAAAGAAAAGGGCATGTATGAGTGCAGCGTATACCCAGGCATCTTCCGCATGCTTGAGCAGCTGCGCGACGCGGGCGCGCGGCTGTACCTTGCCACCTCCAAGGGGCATAATACCGCGGTGGAGGTGGTCAAGCACTTTGGCCTGTACCCCTATTTTCACGCGGTGGTGGGCAGCAACCTGCAGGGGGACAAGGTGGAGCAGAAGGGCGACGTGATCCGACGCGTGCTGGCCACGTGCCAGACGCCCGGCCCCATCGCCATGGTGGGGGACCGCCGCTTTGATATAAACGGCGGCAGGGAGAATCATCTAGATACCGTGGCGGTGCGCTACGGCTACGCGGCCAAGGGCGAGCTGGAGGACTGCAATCCCACATATCTTGTGGCAAGCGTGCAGGATTTGGCGCGCCTCCTGTTGAATGAAACACATAAAGGAGCGTAACACAGATGGCGGGACGCTTGATCGTTTTTGAGGGCCAGGATGGTGCGGGCAAAAGCACGCAGATGGACCTGCTGGAGGCGCGCCTGCGCCAGGCGGGCCGCGCGTACGTGCGCACGCGGGAGCCGGGGGGCGTTCCCATTGCAGAAAAGATCCGCGCGCTGCTGCTGGATCCCGAAAACAACGCCATGGACCCGCGCTGTGAGGCGTACCTCTACGCCGCGGCGCGCGCGCAGCACGTAGCACAGGTCATCCAGCCTGCGCTCGCGCAGGGCAAGGTGGTGCTGTGCGACCGGTTCATCCACTCATCCCTGGCCTACCAGGGCTGTGCAAGGGCGCTGGGGGAGGAGGCGGTGCGCCGCCTCAACGATCTGGCGCTGCAGGGCGTCTGGCCGGATGTGGTCTTCTACTTTGCGTTGCCGGTGGCCGAGGGCATCCGGCGCATCAGTGCGCGGGGCGCCGCGCCGGACCGGCTGGAGGGGGAAGACGAGGCCTTCCACGCGCGGGTGCAGCGGGGCTATGAGGCGCTGGCCGCGCAGGACGCGCGCGTGGTGTGCATTGACGCATCGCTGCCGCCTGAAACCATGGCTGCGCATATTCTGCAAAGTTTGCAGGCGCGCACCCCCGAGATATTTTGACGGGATCACCCTGCATAAGCTATAATCATGATAGGCCAACGCACATGCGCGCGCCTATCCACCCAAAGGATCGACGTGAAAAGGAGGACACAGGCATGAAGCTAATCATCGCCATCGTCCAGGACGAAGACAGCCAGAAAGTGACGAGCGCCCTGATGAAAGAAGGATTCAGCGTAACCAAGCTGGCAACCACCGGTGGATTTTTGCGCATTGGCAACACCACGCTGATGATCGGCGTGGAGGATGAACAGCTCGATAAGGCGTTTGCCACCATCGAGCGCATCTGCAAATCCCGCAAGCAGGTCGTTACCTCGCCCTCGCCCATGGCGGGCACCACGGGTGTTTACATCCCCTATCCGGTGGAAGTCACAGTGGGCGGCGCAACGGTGTTTGTGCTGGACGTTGCGGATTTCAAGAAGCTTTAAGCGATGCAGCGGATGGGTCTGCACGCGACCATTGTCTCGGGAGATATCGCCGCGGGACGCGTGGTCGCGCTACAACAAGCAGCGGCAATGTTTTGCAGGGCGGCGCAGCCGCCCTGCGGACGTTGTAGCGTATGCAACCGCGTCTACCAGCTGCAGCATCCCGATGTGCATGTGGTGGCGCCCGCAAAAGGGACAAGCATCGGCGTTGAGCAGGTGCGTGCGCTTGCGCGGGAGGTATTTGTGCGCCCCTTTGAGGCGCAGATGAAGGTGTTCATCATCGAGCAGGCGGACGCCATGACCACCCAGGCGCAAAACGCGCTGCTGAAAACGCTGGAGGAGCCTCCGGCGGACACCGCGTTTTTTTTGCTCAGTGACAACATGGATTTGCTGCTGCCCACCATCCGCTCACGCTGCGGGCTCATGCAGGCGCCGCGCCTGTCGCTTGCGCAGCTGCAGGCGCACTTGGAGGGCAAGGGTGTGGCGCGCCCGCGCGCGCATCAGGCGGCCATGTGGGCGCAGGGATCACTGCGGCGCGCGCAGAGCCTCGCAGAGGATGATGCGTTTTTTGCGCTGGGCAGCGAGGCTTGCGGGGCGATGTGTACCGCGCTGATGGGCAGCGCTGCGGATATGTGCGCGCTTACAGACATGCTGCAGGGGCAGCGGGAGCGCGCGCTGCAGGTGCTCGCCTGGTGGCAGTGCCTGCTGCATGATTTACTGGTCTTATCCAGCGGCGCACAGGCGCCGTGCTACTACGACCCGCCCACGCGTGAAATGCGCGCGTGCGCGCGGCGTTATCAAAAGGGCGTGTTGCATCTGCTCGATGCAGTGGCCCTGGCGCAGCAGCAGCTGCGCGGCAACGTGAATGTTTCGCTGGCGGTGGACGGTCTGCTGCTGGCGGTTTCAAAGGAGAAAAATAGATGGCCCAAGTAATTGGCGTCCGCTTCCGAAAAGCGGGCAAGGTGTATTATTTCGATCCAAGCGGCCTGGCGCTCAGCGAGGGCTACGTGGTGGTCGAGACGGCGCACGGCACCGAGTGCGGTGAGCTGGTTAAGACCGCGCACGAAGTGCCGGACGACCAGGTGGTGCTGCCGCTGCGCAAGGCGGTGCGCCAGGCGACGCCGCAGGACGAACAGCGCATGGCTGAGCGGGAGCAGAAGCAGGCCGAGGCGCTGCGCATCTGTGAGGAAAAGATCGCCGCGCACGGCCTGGATATGAAACTGGTGGATGTGGAGATCGCCTTTGACGGCACCAAGATCATCTTCTATTTCACGGCCGAGGGGCGTGTGGACTTCCGCGAGCTGGTCAAGGATTTGGCGCATGTGTTCCGCACGCGCATTGAGCTTCGACAGATTGGCGTGCGCGATGAGGCGAAGATGCTGGGCGGGCTGGGTGCGTGCGGCCGCGTATGCTGCTGTAACGCTTTTTTGCGGGAATTTCAGCCGGTATCCATCCGCATGGCCAAGGAGCAGAACCTCTCGCTGAACCCCACCAAGATCTCCGGCCTGTGCGGAAGGCTGATGTGCTGCCTTAAGTATGAGTCCGATACCTATGAGGCGGCGCGCAAGCGCATGCCCAAGGTGGGCCGCGAGGTGCTCACGCCCGACGGCGTGGGCACGGTGGTGGAGAACAACGTGCTTAAGGAAAACAGCCGCGTGCGCGTCATGCTGGAGGACGGCACGCTGGAGATGCGCCATTACCCGCTCGATGAGCTCAACCGGGATCCCGAGGCCATCGCCAAGGCGTCCATGCCCCGGCCGGTGCAGCAGCGTCCGGCGCGCACGCAGGAGCGCCGTGAGAACAACCGCGAGCGCAGCAAGGGCGTGGCACAGCAGCAGGAGAAGGTGATGGTGGTGCCCGCCCGCGTGCAGAACAACGCCCGCCCTGCTGGCGGCGCGGAGCGCCTGGTGCCCGCGGTGGGCAAAGCTGCCCGCGCGCAGGAACGCCCCGCGGGCGGCCGCGGCGGCGTGCGCATGCGTCCGGCAGGGGGAGCCCCCAAACCGGGCGCCAAGACGGAGCAGGAGATGAAGGTGGTGCCCGCACAGCCGCAGCAGCGTACACAACAGCACAACGCGGATGCGCCCGCGGGCGAGAAGCCGCCAGCCAAGCGCCGCCGCGGAAGCCGCGGTGGGCGGGGCAGGAACAAGGGTGCGCGCAAGCCGGGCGAGGCGGGAGCGCAGGCCAAGCAGTCCGCTGGGAAAACGCAGTAGCTAGCGGGAAATATTCTGGTATAAATCTTTCGATAGATAGGTTTACATGTGCGATTTGCATGTGTTACAATAGCTACAGACTTTATTAGACGGCACACGATGCCGGCAGAGTCAAGGAGGTGAACCTCATGGCCTATAAGATTTCTGATGAATGCATCAGCTGTGGTGCTTGCGAGAGCGAATGCCCGGTCAACGCGATCTCTCAGGGAGACGATCATTATCAGATCGACGCAGAAACCTGCATTGAATGTGGCGCCTGCGCTGATGTCTGCCCCGTGAGTGCGCCTGCAGCGGAATAAGCTACGCTATAATGCAAAACGTGCCCGCCATCTACGGATGGTGGGCACTTTTGCTTTTCTGGTATATCCTGCCACAAGCCCTCATTGGTCCCGTCTGATTTGACATAAGCGTGCAAAATTTGCTATATTAACCCTTGAAGTGCGAAAAAGATGGTTTCGTGTGCTTTGTTGTGTCTGCTTTATATGGTATCATATAGAGTATACAATAAAGTTTACATTAGGATTTTGATTGGTTGCACTTGCTTGAGCACTTAATTGCAGCGAAGGGGTTGGGTGATGTACTGTATGCGTTTTAGGAAGGCAAAACATCGGGCTAAATGCCAATGGTTTAAAAATAGTACGGAGATAATCTTCGGTTATGACCGCCCGATACGGCGCACATTGCGCAGAACAATGATGGCGGTGTTGGCGCTGGGTGTGATTTGCGCCAGTATGCTGCCATGGATGCCCACAGCCAACGCTTCCGTTGATGATGGCACCGTGCGCGTGCTGCTGGCGGGTATCTCTGCTGTCGACAGAAATGGGAATGCGACTGCATATGCACAGTATGGCCTGCCGCAGTCCGTTGGCTTTACGGCGAACGGTTCCTATCAGATTGAGATGAATGGCACGCTGCAAAGCCAGATGAAGTTTTCCAGCGGTGCATCGTTTACAGTGCAGAATAATGCCGGACAGCTTGTGCTCACCAATGGCAGCGGACAAACCTTCCATTTAGGAAGCCATGCGGTCCTGCGTCAGGTGGGTTCGGCAACCGATACGGTGCAGATCAATCTCAAGATCGGCAACAACTATTACCGCTACCATGGCGATATGTATCTTTACACCCAGAATGGTGGCGTATGTGTCATCAACTATGTGTATATGGAGCAGTATCTGGCGGGCGTGCTTCCATTCGAAATGAGCAATGGCTTTCCTCTGGAGGCTTTAAAGGCCCAGGCGGTGGCTGCGCGAAGCTACGCGATGCGCGCCATGGTGGAAAACGCGCGGGGCGTGTATGATTTGGTTAACACCACACAATCCCAAGTGTATCGCGGCGTGGTATCTAACGCAGATCGTTGTCTGCAAGCAATTGATGAGACGCGTGGGCAGGTGCTCATGCAGGGGAACAGCTATGTTTATACATGCTACAGCGCGTCCAACGGCGGTTACACTGAAAAGGTTGAAAACTCTGGTGCGGGTTCAACGGGGCATCCATACTCCATGATTAAATACGATGAGGCTGATGAATATGCAAGCCTTAATTCCAGCAGCTATCATGTCGAGTTGACTTTTCCGAAAACAGTGGATGGAAATACCTTACGCTCCAGTGGGGATATGGGTGTACGACTATTGCGTGAAAAACTCACCTCCATGGGCGTAAACCTTTCGCAGGTTACCAAACTGACGACCGATGGCGTCATACTGCAGGAGCCGCGCCAGAACCATACGCAGCCGGTGTACACAGGTGCTAAGGTAGGTGTCACGCTCTATCAGAGCAGCGGCGCTACTACCGGCTATGAGCTGATCTTTGCGCCTTACCAGGCGTCGGCAGGTGGGACGAAGTTCCCTTTTATTACGCAGTATTTACTGCCAAGCGATCCCATGAAGTTTCGTTTACTCAATGTGTTTGTGACGGCAGATGGCAGCTTCCGCATGGTTGCGATGCGTCACGGCCATGGCAGCGGCATGAGCCAGATTGGTGCGAAGCGGCGTGCGGAGACGGGACAGAACTATCAGGACATTCTTAAATTCTACTACAATGTAGGTAATAACAGTGTTACATTGGTCACAAAAACATGGTCAGGTCCTGCTGTGGCGGTTCCTGTACTGGCCACTGGCACAGTGACAGCGACGAACTTAAATGTGCGCGCGGAACCTTCTACAGCGGCCCAAAGCTATGGAACAATTGCACAGGGTTCGTCGGTCAGCATTGTCGGTGGAGAAAATGGCTGGTATCGTATTCGCTATGGAAGCGGCTATGGCTGGGTGAGTGCTGATTATGTTACGATGTCACTGACACCAAAGGCTTCGTTTGTAGCGCGCCTGTACAAAAATGTGCTGAACCGGGAGGGGTCTCTTACGGAGATCGGTTGGTGGGTCAGCGATCTGGATAACGGTAAGGTACAGGGTGGTACCATGACGCAAGGCTTCGTCATGAGCGATGAATTCAAACGTAGAAATGTGGACAATGATACGTATGTGCAAATTCTGTA
Organism: Maliibacterium massiliense; assembly: GCF_900604345.1. Classification (GTDB taxonomy): domain Bacteria; phylum Bacillota; class Clostridia; order Christensenellales; family Maliibacteriaceae; genus Maliibacterium; species Maliibacterium massiliense. Next base: position 559,028 of record NZ_LR026983.1, on the reverse strand, counting down.
TCGCACATGCCTCAACCGTACCGGTAGTACGGAAGAGATTCGCCAGTGGGCAAGCAAGCTTGATGGCGGCATGACGCGTAACGCCATCCTTTTGGGCATTGTCAACTCCCAAGAATTTGCGCGTTTCTGTCAGGATAGCGGCATTGACCGCGGTTGGCTAAGCAGCAATGATCCGGCAGAACAGTACATTGATTTGGCTACGTTCGTCGTCGGCTTTTACCAGAATGTATTAGGGCGTCCCGCAGATCCCGTCGGTTTGACCGATTGGGTCAAACGGCTCTCCAGTCAAGGCGCTTCTGGTGCGGACATTGCCTGTGGATTCTTCGAAAGCAGAGAGTTTTTGAAAAAAAACGCCAGTAACGAGGCATACGTCACGACGCTGTACCGCGCGATGCTCGAGCGTGAACCTGACCCGGTTGGCATGGCGGACTGGACAAACCGCCTGCGCACGCAGTCCCGCAGGCAGGTGCTCTCTGGGTTTGTCTACTCCAATGAGTTCCAGAAGAAATGTGAGCGCTTCGGCATCCGACGTGGCAATTTGTAAGCAATATCACAAGCCGCCGCCGGCGCAGTTTGCGCAGGGCGGCGGCTTTGCCATATAATGGCTATATAAATATAGAAGCAACAGGCCCTGTGTTGGATCCACGGGCGCCGCGCTATCCGCTGCAAATGGCGGCTGTTACAAGGACATATGTGAAAAAAGTTTTGCACGCCTGCGTAAAAACGAGAAAATGGGAGCATTTAAGACCTTGGTTTTAACAATTGTGTAATAATTCCGTAACAATTTGCTCCAGCGGGTGTTTTCGTGCGAAATGGCAGGGCGGCGCGTTTGCGCCCATGACCGCCGATCGTGTACAATAGAGCTATCCTGAAACAACCGTACGCATTGCTGTGTAGGTTGTGTAAGTGAAAAGGCGGTGATTCCGATGAATCAGATGAGATATGGACTGCGCGTTTCGGATCAGGTGATCCGTCATAAGCGGGCGCGTCAGTATGCCGGAGCCTATCGCCAAGCTGGCGTCAAAAGTCCTGTGGCGATGCGCGCCGCGGCGTTATCGGTTATGTCCGTCTGCGCAGTAGGCGCGGCGGTGGTCATGCAGCAGCCGGTGCAGGCTGCAGCGGGCGAAACGCTTGTTTATGCGGGCGATCAGGGCGCCCATATCGTAACCCTTCAGCAAAAGCTGCACGATGCGGGCTACTTCAATTATTCGGAGTTTACCGGGTATTTCGGCCAGACTACGCAGAATGCGCTGGCGGCCTTCCAGCGGGATAACAACCTGGTGGACAACGGCCTGGTGGATTACGCAACGGCACAAAAGCTGCTGGGAAGCGAAGCGGATCAGTTTGTGAACACTGTGGAGGCCATGCGCCAGATGGAAGCTGCGCAGGGCCGCACTGTGGAAAATGCATCGGCACGCAAGTACGATGCTTCCACCCTGATGATGGGTGATGTGGGCAACAATGTCATGGCGGCGCAGACGCGCCTTCGTGAGCTGGGCTTTTACACCGAATCGGAGACGACTGGTTACTTCGGCAGCGCGACGCAGAACGCCGTCAAGGAGTTCCAGCGCGCCAACGGCCTGGAAGTGACGGGCGTGGTGGATGTGGACGCGATGCAGGACCTACTGGCCGATAGCGCCATCGACAAGGACGCGTACGAGGCGCGCCTTGCCGAGGAGGAGCGCCTGCGCCAGGAGGCGGAGGCGAAAGCCCGCGCAGAGGCAGAGGCCAGGGCAAAAGCGGAGGCAGAGGCCAAAGCCAAGGCCGAGGCGGAAGCCAAGGCGAAAGCGGAGGCGGAGGCCAAGGCAAAGGCCGAGCAGGAAGCCGCAGCAGTCCAGCAGGCTGCGCAGCAGGCCGCCAATAGCGTACTGCAGATTGGCATGGAGAGCGCGGAGGTTGCGCAGGTACAGCAGCGGCTCAAAGAGCTGGGTTACTTCACCCACAGCACGATCTCGAATTATTACGGCTCCATTACGGCGCAGGCTGTCAAAACCTTCCAGCGCGCCAACGGACTCACCGCCAACGGCATCGTCAATGCCACCACCAAAGCCAAACTGTTCTCAAACAACGTGGTGACGGCGGCCCAGTACAATGCGAGCCAGGCGCAGTCCAACAATAATAACAGCAACAACAGCGGCAACGCCGCTGTGAACCCGCCCAACAGCGCAACGGCTGCAAATGTCATCAACATTGCCAGGAGCAAGCTGGGTTGCGCGTACTCGTGGGGCGCGAGCGGTCCCAATGCATTTGATTGCAGCGGTCTTACCTCCTATGTTTTCCGTCAGGTAGGTATCAGCCTGCCGCGCACGTCCAGAGCGCAATCGCAGGTGGGCGCCAGGCTCAGCAAAGCACAGCTGCAGCCGGGCGATCTGGTATTCTTTGACTACGGCGGCGGCATTAGCCACGTGGGTATCTACATTGGCGGAAACCAGTACATTCATGCATCAGACTACGGCATCGGTGTTATCACCAGCACGCTGGGCAGTGGCTTTGCGTGGGGTTGCCGGGTACTGTAAGCATTCTCGTTTTGTGGGGAACCGGTACAGCATTGCTGTACCGGTTTTTTACGTGGTATAATCAGCAGGAATCCAGTGAAAGGTGAGGGTATGCGTATGGCGCAGAACGGGGGACAGCTGGCGTTATGCGCCACGCCCATCGGCAATATGGGGGATATCACGCTGCGCGCGCTGGAAGCGCTGCGTGCCTGCGACGTGGTCGCGGCGGAGGACACCCGCCAGACGGTCAAGCTGCTGAACCACTACGGCATTAAAAAGCCGCTCTTTGCCTACCATGAGCACAACAAAAAGGGCGCCGGCCAGGCGCTGCTTGCCATGCTTGCCCAGGGGAAGTATGTGGTGTTAGTATCGGATGCGGGCATGCCAGGGATATCCGACCCAGGCAGCGATCTGGTGCGCGCGGCGGCGCAGGAGGGCCACGCGGTGACGCTGCTGCCCGGGGCCTGCGCGGCGCTGACGGCGCTAGTGCTCTCCGGTCTGGATACCTCGCGCTTTGCCTTTGAGGGTTTTCTCCCCGTCAAGGGCAAGGAGCGCGCGGCGATGCTGGACGTGCTGCGGGGGGAACGGCGCACCGTCATTCTCTATGAAGCACCGCATAAGCTGCTGCGCACGCTGCAGGACCTCTACGCCGCGCTGGGGGATCGACCCATTGCCCTTGCGCGGGAGCTGACCAAGCTGCACGAGGAGGTGCTGCGCACGCGTTTGGGCGAGGCGGTGGCGTACTACAGCGTGCACGCGCCGCGCGGCGAGTACGTGCTGGTGCTGGAGGGTGCATCGGAGCTGGCGCAGGACGTGCAGAGCGATTTAGAGAGCGTGGTGCGGGGGCTGCTTGCGCAGGGACTGGGCACCAAGGGCGCGGCCAAAGAGGCGGCGCGTCTGCTCTCTATCCCCACATCGGAGGCCTACCAGATGGCGCTGCGCTGTAAAGAGAACTGAGCGTTTCCCTGGTGGAGGCCCGCCCTGTTGGGCGGGCCTCTTTTTTCTGGAAAGCATGCGCCCAGCAGAAGCGTGCATATCCTTAGAGCAAGCAAGTTTTTTAAGGAGGAAGTGCGCGATGGAAGGGGTATTTGTCGCCTTTTTGGCGTTATCCGTGTTCTTTGGGGCGATCAACGGCACCATGCCGGCAGTGGGACGTGCGGCGCTGGAGGGGGCTTCACAGGGTGTGACTGTGTGCCTGTCGCTGGTGGGCGGGTACGCGATGTGGCTGGGCATGATGCGCATGGCGGAGAAGGCGGGCGTGCTCAAAAAACTGACGCGCCTGCTGCACCCTGTGATGCGACGGGTGTTTCCCAAGGCGGGGAAGGATGCCCACGAGGCCATTGCGGGCAACCTTGCAGCTAACGCACTGGGCATGGGCAACGCGGCCACACCGCTGGGCCTGCGCGCCATGCGCCTGCTGGATCAAGACAACCCCGCGCCGGGCAGCGCGAGCGACAGCATGATCATGCTGCTGGTGCTCAACATTTCAGCCATCCAGCTGCTGCCCACCAGTGTCATCACCCTGCGCGCGCAGGCGGGCGCGGCAAATCCCGCGGACATCGTACTGCCCACGCTGCTGGCCACATGCGTGTGCATGGCTGTGGGCATACTAAGCGTGCGAATGCTGCGCAGGGTGCGCTAGCATGGGCGTGGTGGAACAGATATCCGGCTGGATGGTGCCGGTGGTGCTGCTGGGTGTGACGCTGGTGGCAGTGCGGCGTAAAACAGGCGTGTACAGCGCGTTTGTGGAGGGCGCGGGAGAGGGCTTCCAAACCGCGGTGCGCATCATGCCCTATGTGGTGGCCACGCTGATGCTGGTGTCCATGCTGCGCGCCTCGGGCGGCCTCGCCTTTATCGAGAAGCTGCTCGCGCCGGTATTTGGCGGCGTGGGCATGCCCAAGGAGCTGGTGGGCTTTACGGTGATGCGGCCCCTCTCCGGTTCCGGCGCGCTGGCGCTGCTTGCGGATATGCAGCAGCAGTACGGGGTGGACTCCATCATTGCCCGCACCGCCGCGGTGATGATGGGCTCCAGCGAGACGCTCTTTTATACGCTTGCGGTGTACTTCGGCGCGGTAGGGGTCAAAAAGACGCGCTACGCGCTGCCCGCCGCGCTGCTCGCCACCATCGCGGGGTATTTGGCCGCGGCGTGGATATGCAGGGCGTTCTTTGGGTGACATCCCAAAGGCCAGGTGCTATAATAACATATATTGGCGGGGATTTGCCCGCCGGCATGCTTGCCAAAGAACGATAAAGAGAGAGTTAACGCGCATATGCAGTATATGGATACCTGGCCCACCGGCAACATCGCGCAGGCGGAGATCACGCAGGGACGCTTTGCCATTGTGATTGACATCCTGCGCGCCAGCACCACCATCGCCACAGCGCTGGCGCATGGGGCGCTTTGCGTCACCCCCTGCGCGGAGATTGCGGACGCGCGCGCCTATAAACAGGCGCACCCGGACGCGCTGCTGGGCGGGGAGCGCAAGGCGGTTGTGATCGAAGGTTTTGATCTGGGCAACTCCCCGTTAGAATACACCCCGCAGCGGGTGCGCAACCGGCGCATCGCCATGAGCACCACCAACGGCACGCGCGCGCTGCGCGCCGCGGATCGGGCCAAGGTGGTGTGCGTGGGGTGCTTTGCCAATGCCGATGCAGTAATCCGCCTGGCCAAGGCGAGCGGTCTAGATATCGCCATCGTCTGCGCGGGCACGCGCGGGCGTTTTTCGCTGGAGGACGTGCTGTGCGCCGGACTGTTTGTGGAGGCGCTGGCCAAGCCCGATACGGTGCTGTGCGATTTCAGCATCGCGGCACGCGCGCTCTACAGGCTGCACCAGGATCACCTGCAGGACGCGGTCGCATCCACCAAACACGGAAGGACCCTGCAGCAGGCGGGCTTTGCCTACGATATCCCGCCGTGCGCGGCGTGCAACACGCTGGACGTGGTGCCGGTGATGCAGCAGGACGGCGCGCTCTACGCTGTGCGCCCCTGATAGCAGGCGGACAAGCTTTCCCTTTGCGCGGGGGGAGATCCTGCGCATGTCTATAGATCAAGAAGGAGCGAGAAACATGCACGAAAAGCCCAAGTTTTATTTGTCGACGCCCATTTATTATCCGAGCGACAAGCTGCACATCGGCCACGCCTACTGCACGGTGGCTGCCGATACGATGTGCCGCTTTAAACGAATGACGGGCTATGACGTGTTTTTCCTGACCGGTTCGGACGAGCACGGCCAAAAGATCGCCCAAAAGGCGGAGGCGGCGGGCGTCACGCCCAAGGCGTACGTGGATAACATCGTCGCGGGCATCAAGGATTTGTGGAAGCTGATGGACATCTCCTACGATAAGTACATCCGTACCACAGACCAGGAGCATGTGCGCGGCGTGCAGCAGATATTCAACCAGCTCTACGAGCAGGGGGATATCTACAAAAGCGAGTACGAGGGCTGGTACTGCACGCCCTGCGAGTCGTTCTGGACTGAAACGCAGCTGGTGGACGGCATGTGCCCGGACTGCGGCCGTCCGGTGCAGCGGATGCGCGAGGAGAGCTATTTCTTCCGCACCAGCAAGTACCAGGATTTTATGATCGACTACATCGAAAATCATCCGGAGTTCATCCAGCCCCCCTCGCGGGCCAACGAGATGCTCGCCAACTTCCTGCGCCCCGGCCTGGAGGACCTTTGCGTATCGCGCACCAGCATCAAGTGGGGCATACCGGTCACGTTCGACCCTAAGCACGTGGTCTACGTATGGCTGGACGCGCTGAGCAACTACATCACCGCCCTGGGCTACGGCGGCGAGGACACCACGCTGTTTGACAAATACTGGCCGTGCGATATCCACTTGGTGGGCAAGGAAATCGTGCGTTTCCACACCATCATCTGGCCTATCATGCTCAAGGCGCTGGGCCTGCCGCTGCCCAAGCAGGTATTCGGCCACGGCTGGCTGGTGCTCGAGGGGGGTAAGATGTCCAAATCCAAGGGCAATGTGGTGGACCCCGTGGTGCTGTGCAATCGCTACGGCGTGGATGCCATCCGCTACTTTTTAATGCGCGAGATGCCTTTCGGCGCGGACGGCGTGTTCAGCAACGAGGCGCTGCTCGGGCGCATCAATGCGGATTTGGCCAATGATCTGGGCAACCTGGTCAGCCGCACGGTGGCCATGGTGGAGAAATACTTCGGCGGCGTGGTGCCCGCGTGCGGCGCGCTGCAGGACGTGGACCTGGCGCTGCGCGCGCAGGCAGAGGCGCTGCATGAAAAGGTGGAGCAGCATATGGACGCGCTGCAGTTTTCCACGGCGCTGGCAGATATCTGGGCGTTTATCGGGGAATGCAACCGCTACATCGATAAGACCATGCCCTGGGTGCTGGCCAAGGACGATGCCAATCAGGCGCGCCTGGGCAGCGTAATGTACCATCTGGTGGAGGGCATCCGCATCATCTCGGTGATGATTTCGCCCGTGATGACCAGCACGCCCAGGCGCATCTGGGAGCAGATTGGCCTGGAGGAAGGCGCGCTTACCACATACGAGAGCGTGTGCGCGTTCGGCGGGTATCCCGCGGGCACCAGGGTGCACAAGGGGGCGGCGCTGTTTCCGCGCATCGACGTGGCCAAGGAGATCGACGCGCTGGACGCGCTGACCGGCCTGCATTCCAAGCAGGATGTAGGGGCCGCGCCGGCGGAACAAAAGCCGGAGCCTCCGAAGGAGAAGCAGGAGAAAGCGCAGGATGCCGCAGGGCTGATCTCCATCGACACGTTCTTCCAGTCCAAGCTGCGCGTAGCGCGCGTACTGGCCTGCGAAAAGGTGGAAAAATCCAACAAACTGCTTAAATTCTCACTGGATTTGGGCGGAGGGGAGACGCGCACGGTGGTATCGGGCATTGCCAAGTACTACGCGCCGGAGGATTTGATCGGCAAAAACCTGGTGCTGGTATCCAACCTGAAGCCCGCCAAGCTGTGCGGCATCCTCTCGGAGGGCATGCTGCTATCGGCGGAGGCGTCCGATGGCACGCTGTCCCTGCTGACGGTGGACAGGGACGTGGCGCCCGGTTCGCAGATCGGCTGAAGAGGGAAACAGATCATGTGGTTTGATACGCATGCCCATCTGTGGGATGCGCGGTTCGCGCAGGACCGCGCGGCATTGATCGCGCAGCTGCCGTCGCGCGGCATTGACCTGCTGGTCAACGTGGTGGAGTACCACGACGACCATGCGGAACAGGCCGTTGCGGCGGCTTGCTGCGTGCCCTACATCTACGCTGCGCTGGGGGTGCACCCGCACGAGGCGCAGCACTTTACCCCCCAAAGTGCCGATGGGATCGCGCGCATTATGCGCAAGCACCCCAAGGTGGTGGCGCTGGGGGAGATCGGGCTGGATTATCATTACGATTTCTCGCCGCGGGCACAGCAGCGCGCGGCATTTGCCGCGCAGGTGGCGCTTGCCCAGCAGGTGCACAAGCCCATCATCGTGCACATGCGCGAAGCCACGGCGGATACCCTGGATATTTTGGAGAGCTTTGGCGCGAACCTGCCGCCTGGCGTGATGCACTGCTACAGCGGCAGCTACGAGACGGCGCGCCGGCTGCTGGACCGGGGATGGTACGTCTCGTTTTCCGGTTCGGTCACATTTAAAAACGCGGCCAAGCTCGCGGATGTGGCGCGCCGGATACCGCTGGATCGCGTGCTGGTGGAGACGGACTGCCCGTACCTGGCGCCGGTGCCCATGCGCGGCAAACGCAACCAGCCGGATTTTGTGCAGTACACGGGCGCGTTTGTGGCCGCGCTGCACAATATGCCTGTGGCGGCGTTCGCCGCGCAGGCCAGGGGAAATGGCTGCCGCCTCTTTGGCATCGACCCGGCATAAACGTGCACGGACGACATATATATAGGAAGGAACACACCCATGCAGACTGTTGTATATGATCTTGACGGCAAACTCTATATCAACCTGACCAACCGCTGTAGCAACCGCTGCGCCTTCTGCATCCGTGTCAAACACGATGGCATCGGCAGCCATAAGCTGTGGCTGGAGCATGAGCCCACCGCGGCGGAGGTGATCGATGCGCTGGAGAAGGTAGATTTAACCCAATACCAGCAGGTGGTGTACTGCGGCTTTGGCGAGCCCATTATACGGCTGGACGCGATCAAGCAGATCAGCCCCTACCTGCGCCAATTTCCGGTGCGCATCCGCATCAACACCAACGGACAGGGCAACCTGATCCATGGCCGCGATATCACGCCGGAGCTCAAAGGCCTGCTGGATATCGTATCGATCAGCCTTAACGCGCCGGACGCGCAGAAGTATCAGGCGGTGTGCCACAGCGTGTACGGGGAAGAGGCCTATGCGGGGCTGCTGGACTTTGCGCAGAAGTGCAAGGCGCAGGGGCTGGAAACGGTGCTGAGCATTGTGGATGTGATGCCCAAGAAGGATATCGAGGCGTGCAAAGCGCGCTGCAATGCGCTGGGCATCCGGCTGCGCATCCGCCACAACATCGCATAGTGGCGCCCCCATTTGCACCGAGGAGACGCGCCCGCTGGAAAAGCTTCCTATATAAAGAATCGTGTATATACAACAAATAGCGGGATTTTGTGCGGGCGCCGCCATACAATCCTATAAAAAGACGATAAAAGACCACGCATGCAACGCATGCGTGGCCTTTTTCCTACATATAGTTATTCTGTGTAGCCCTGCGGGGGCGTGTTGGGATCGTTGTCGGTGATGTTGACCGCCTCGCGCGAGGACTTCTGCTGCAGGAACATCTCGCGGGCGATCTGGTTGCACTGCGCGCCCTTGTTGGCCTGCACCTCCAGCGTGACGCACACCAGCCGGTCGTCCTCGCCCTGGGTGTTGTAGCCGATGAACCAGGAGATCTGCCGCTCCTTGCCCACCTCGGCGGTGCCTGTTTTGGCCGCCACGCCCAGGTCCTTGATGTTGACCACCTGCGCCGTGCCCTCGGTAACCACCTTTTTAAGCATGGGCTCAATGGCGCTGATGGAGGCGGCGTCCACAATGTTGCTGCGCCACAGCACCGGCTCCATGGTTTCCTGGCGCACATAGCGCGTGCCCACCATGCGGTCGGTATGGGCCACCACGCGCGGCTGCATTACGTTGCCATCGTTGGCAAAGGCAGAGAACAGCGCGCTCATGTGCAGCGGGGAGATCAGCATCTCGCCCTGGCCGTAACCACAGTCCGCCAGGAACTTGATGTTCTCCAGCGTCAGTCCCCCCTTGGTGGAGAGCTGCCCCTGCGCAACCGGCACGTCAAAGGGGATGGACTCGGTAAAGCCAATTTTTCCCACGTAGTTTGTGAAGGTTTCCATGCCCATCTGCATCGCCGCGTAGGCGTAGTAGATGTTGTCCGAGTTGATCATGGCGTTGGTCATGTTGCAGGCGCCGGCGTAACCGCGGTAGCGGGTGATGGCGGGGTACACCCATTCCTGCATGCTGGGCCGCCACTTGTTGGCCACGATGGGCTCGGTAAACGTGCTGTTGACGTTGAGGGTGCCGCTCTCCAGCGCTGCGGCTGCGGTGAAGGGCTTGAAGGTGGAGCCGGGCGCGTAGCGCCCCTGCGTGCAGCGGGCGTAGAGGGGCTTCATGCCGTTTTCATCGTTCCACTGCGCCCAGAGCGCTTCCTTGGCGGTGCTGTCCATGGGCAGCGTAAAGAAGTTGGCGTCGTACACCGGATAGCTGGCCATCGCCTCCACAAATCCCGTTTTGGGGTTGAGCACGACCACCGAACCAGCCTGGCCTGCCTCCAGACGTTCCTTAAGCAGCGCTTCCGCGCGTAGCTGCAATTTGGAGTCGATGGAGAGGGTGACATCTGTGCCAGCCTGCGCTGGCACATTGGCCAGCGTAATGGCGGTGGGATCCTCCCCCTCCTGCTGGCTTTTGCGCGTCAGCACCAGGCGGTAGCCCCGCTTGCCGCGCAGCGTAGATTCGTACGTCTGTTCTAGGCCCTGTTTACCGATGATGTCGCCATTGGTGTAGCCCTGGTCTTGGTAGGTTTCCAAATCCTCCTTGGACATCACGCCCGTATACCCAACTAGGTGCGCCAGCATGCCCACCTTGTCCGCCGTGGGATAGAGGCGGATGGGGGTCAGGTAACTTTTGTCAATGCCCACGCCTGTAATGGCAACCAGCGCATCGCTCACGGCTGCTATGTCATCCGTCGGAGAATATACCTTTATAATAGCAACCCCGTCGCGCTTGGTGGCATCCGATTGAAAAATCTCTGTAATCTGAGAAACTTCCATATTTACTATGGGCGCAAGTTGTGTCGCGCAAGCTGCTTGATCGTCAACCTTGTCCATCTGTGCGTAAACAGTCGGTGCGTACGCGTTGCGCGCGACCACCTCACGGTCGCTGGTGAAGATTTCACCGCGTGGCGCGGCGATGGTCGAGAGGGAAACTTCGTCATCCGCCTGCATGCCCGGCAGCAGCAGATTGTAATCCCACGCCATGCGCCATCCCTTTATATGGTGCACCAGGGTAACATTGGCATCAAACGTAAAATCCTGAATGGGAACACTCTCATACGTGATCGTAACGGGCACCGTGTAGGTATTACCGCTTTTTTCCCCTTCGTGCGGCGTAATCTGCGCACTTTTAACGGACAATCCATTCCAGATATTTGTTAAACGTTCGGTAAAAGCCTGCTTGTCCGGCGCCTCCCCATCGGGGAAATCCAGCTGGTCATACAGGGTGTCCACATCCAGTTTGGACCAGGCGGCGATGATCGCAGACAAGCTGCGCTCCGCGCCGCTTTTGTAGGCGCATCCGCACAGGGGGACAAGGATCGCTGTCACCAGAATACAGGCGGTGACAACGCGGCATATTCGTCGCATTTTCGTCAGCTCCTTACGCATGTATAGCGCACGCAATCGGGGGGAATAATGGGTTCATGCCCGCGGAAAAAGTGCGCATTTTTGCCTGCAATCATTATACATTTTGCCCCATCGGGTGTAAAGCTGGGCCGGAAACGGGCGAAAAAAGCACCAAGTGGGAGTGGTAATTGCAAAATGGCGAGCAAAAACGAGCTGAGTGGGGAAAATTCAAAAACCCGGCGTTTTAGCAGCAACTTTGCGTTTGACAGGGCACATCCCCGTTCTCTAGAATGTGAGAATGCGTTGGACAGTGTGCCGGTCGCGGCACAGACCCAAAAGGAGAGGTGTATGGAACGAAATCTATGCGGACGTATCGACGTGCGTATGCCGTCGAAAAGATCGTTTATAGGCGCCATATCACAGTCGATTGACATCCGCCAACACAGGTATGCAACGCGCAGGGCGCGGATATTGCAAAAGATGGCGCTGGCCGAGGCCAACCGGACCAGCAGAATCCACAGCGCGCCGCGGCACCGCGCGGCAAACGGCTTTGTTCGGGCAGGTGCGAACGTCCTAGATGCCTGTGGCAGGGTGTGCAGACCTTGGCTGCGGGCGTTGGCGGGACTGCTCAAGGGAAGAAAAAGCGAGGCGAGCCTGCTTTCGATTCCCTTTCTCTGCGCGCTGGCGCTCGCAGCGGCCGGCGCGGCGGCGATGGTGGTTGTGCCCATGGTCACGCGGCACGTTGTGATTGTGGAGGATGGTGCCGCCATGCATGTGACGGTGGCTAACCAATCCGTTGAGGCGCTCATGGCGCGCTACGGCATCGAGTTGGGCGCGCATGACGCGCTCAGCGCCCCGCCCCATGCGGATCTGCACAACGGCATGATCCTGTCGGTGGAGCATGCCAAGCCCCTGCTGCTGCGCGACGGCAACACCACCACGCTTTTATACTCCACGAGCGACACCGTGCAGGATGTGCTTGCAGAGGAAAACGTGGTTTTAAGCGAGCTGGACCAGATCAGTCCCGCGCTTTCCAGCAACATCACCGCAAACATGTCCATTGACATCACGCGCGTCACCCATGCGCAGGAGGTGCTGCAGGAGCAGATTCCCTTTACCGAGACGGTCAGCCAGAGCGCGTCGCTTGCACGTGGCGTCAAGAAGGTGCAAACGGCGGGGCAGAACGGCGAGAAGAGCGTGACACAGCGCGTGGTTTACAAAAACGGCGTGGAGGTGGCGCGCTATCCCATCGCCGAGACGATCGTCAAGGAGCCTGTAAACCAGGTGGTGCTGGAGGGCACCCGCGTGCAGAGCGCGGCGTCCAACCGCCCCAATGCGCTTGCAGCGTCCGCCAAGACTGACAGCGCCGCGGCCAATGCCGCCAGCGCAGGCATGATCAACGGCGTGAGCTATGCGCGTGTGATCAGCGGCTCCGCTACGGCGTATACCCACACAGGCAACAACACCGCCACCGGCGCCAAGCCGGGCGTGGGCACCATCGCGGTCGATCCGCGCGTGATTCCGCTGGGCACCCGCCTGTATATTCCGGGCTATGGCTTTGGCGTTGCAGCCGATACCGGCGGCAGTATCAAGGGCAATAAAGTGGACGTGTTCTTCAACTCGCGGCAGGAATGCATCAACTGGGGCCGTCGCAACGTGCAGATCTATATCCTGAATTAACAACCTTTACAAATATTGTGGTTTACAATAAAAGCGGTGCTGCCCGATGGACAGCGCCGCTTTTTGTGCTATAATGACCCCGATGCGCAAGCGCCGCTATTGCGGCGCGGCGCGCAGAGAGGAGGGCATGCCATGCGCAACATGAGTCATCCCACCGCGATAGCCGCGGTGATGCATGATTACGGCTTGCAGGCAAAGCGGAACCTGGGGCAGAACTTTTTTTGCGACGATAACCTGTTGGAGGCCATGGTGGACGCCTCTGAAGTTGGGCCGCAGGATGCCGTGCTGGAGATCGGGCCAGGTTTGGGCGCGTTGACGCAGCACCTGTGCGCGCGTGCGGCGCATGTCACGGCGGTGGAGATTGACGGCCGCTTGATCGCCCCGCTACGCGAGGCTGTGGCAGATTTTACCAATGTGCAGATCGTACAGGGGGATTTCCTCCGCATGGAGGATTGTAAACTTAAACAATTGGGTGCGGCAGCATTTCTGCGCGTGGTGGCTAACCTGCCGTATTACATCACGACCCCTGTGCTGGAGAAGCTGCTTATGAGCGATGCGCACATCGTCTCCACCACGGTGCTGGTGCAGAAGGAGGCGGCGGGGCGCATTCTGGCATCGCCGGGCAGCAAGGCCTACGGGGTGCTGTCTGTGATGGTGCGGCATTTCTGTCAGGCGCGGGCGTGCTTTGACGTGCCCCGCCAGGCGTTTGTGCCCCAGCCGGGTGTGGATTCCTGCGTGGTGCATCTCTGCCGCAAAGAGGAAAGGGTGCCGCCTGCCTGCGGCGACGCGTTCATGATGCGCGTGGTGCGCGCCGGCTTTGCGATGCGCCGAAAGACCCTGCTCAACAACCTCTGCGCGCCCGCCATCGGCCTTGCGCGCGACCAAGCGCAGGCGATCCTGGCTGCCTGCGGCCTGGATGCGCGCGTGCGCGGCGAGGTGCTGCCGGAGGAGACGTGGCAGCATATCGCAGAGCTTATCGCAAAAGAGATAGTATAATTTTGTGATTTTTTTATCTAGCCAGGGAGGATAACAAGGGCAAGCGTCGTATAATTGCTAATGTGGGTTAGATTGTTTATCCCACATTTGACCACACACCCTCAAATCACAACGCAGTTGTTAGCCACAGCTTCACCGCTGCGATTTACCAGGGGGTTGGGCATAAATCGTTTGAGAGGAGCTGCATTATGAACACATACGGATTGGAAAAACTGGGCATCATCAATCCCACCGCCGTGCACTACAATGCGTCTGTCCCGTTTTTGGTGGAGAAGGCCGTTGCGCGCGGGGAGGGCGTCCTGAGCAAAACCGGCGCGCTGAGCGTCGTGACCGGCAAGTACACCGGCCGTTCGCCTGACGACCGCTATATCGTCGACGAACCCGCTTTCCGCGATAAGATCAGCTGGGGCAAGGTCAACGTGCCCATTTCGGAGGAGAAATTCGAGAAGATCTACAACCGCATGTGCGCGTATCTGCAGAACCGCGAGCTGTTCATCTTTGACGGCTTCTCGGGCGCGGATCCGGATTACCGCATGGGCGTGCGCTTCATCAACGAGCTGGCCTCGCAGAACTTGTTTGTGCATCAGCTGTTCGTGCGTCCTACCGAGGATGAGCTCAAGGACTTCGAGCCCGGCTTCACCCTGGTGTGCGCCCCCGGCTTTAAGTGCATCCCCGAGCTGGACGGCGTGCACTCCGAGGCCGCAATCCTCGTCTCCTTTGCGCGCAAGATGGTCATCATCGCCGGTTCCCAGTACGCAGGCGAGATGAAAAAGAGCATCTTCTCTGTAATGAACGCGCTGCTGCCCGCGCGCAACGTGTTCCCGATGCACTGCTCCGCCAACGTGGGCAAGGACGGCGACGTCGCGCTGTTCTTCGGCCTGTCGGGAACGGGCAAAACCACCCTGTCTGCCGATCCGGAGCGCATGCTCATCGGCGATGACGAGCACGGCTGGGGCCCCAACGGCGTCTTCAACTTTGAGGGCGGCTGCTACGCCAAGTGCATCAACCTTTCGTATGAGAACGAGCCCCAGATCTGGGACGCGATCAAGTTCGGCACCCTGATTGAGAACGTCATTGTGGATCCCGCCACGCGCGAGATGGATTATGACGATGGCTCGCTCACCGAGAACACCCGCGCGGGTTATCCCGTGGAGTACATCCCCAACTGCCTGATCCCGGGCAAGGCCGGCCATCCCAAAACGGTCATCTTCCTGACCGCGGACGCGTTTGGCGTGCTGCCCCCGATCTCCAAGCTGAACGCTAACCAGGCGATGTACCACTTCGTCTCGGGTTACACGGCCCGTCTGGCCGGCACCGAGCGCGGTGTCACCGAGCCGCAGCCGGCGTTCTCCACCTGCTTTGGCGGGCCGTTCCTGCCGCTTGACCCATCGGTCTATGCCGAGATGCTGGGCAAACGTATCGACGAGCACCAGTCCAACGTGTACCTGATCAACACCGGTTGGTCCGGTGGCCCCTACGGTGTGGGCAAGCGCATGAGCATTAAGAATACCCGCGCCATGGTCACCGCCGCGCTCAACGGCGATCTGGAGAAGGGCACATTTGTGCACGACCCCATCTTCAATGTGGAAGTGCCCACCGCCTGCCCCAACGTGCCCAGCGAAGTGCTGCAGCCCATCAACACCTGGGCCGACAAGGACGCCTACAAAGCGGCGGCCAAGCGTGTGGCGCAGATGTTTGTTGACAACTTCAAGAAGTACACCAACATGCCTCAGCACATTGTGGACGCGGGCCCCAAGCCTGATGCCGAGTAATGTGACCAAGGCTGCCACTGCCTGATAAAAGGCGCTGCTGTACAGCAGCGCCTTTTTTATATGCGTCGGTATGATTCTGCGCGCAGGGGCGGTGTGCATACAATCCAGGGGAGGCTGGCCGGGCGTGAACGGTGGCGGATTTCGTTCATGTTTACAATCAAATGGTTGCCTGCACGTCAGGTTGTGCAGGCAGCCCCTTCTTGCTGCATGATCAATCCGCTTTTTTCTGCCCGCGCACCGCGGCGAGAATACGATCCTGTTCCTGCTGCACGCGCTTAAGTGCGCTAAAGGATTTTTGCGAACGGGGCGCGTAGTGGGGAGGCGCAAAGCCAGTGCCAGGCTGCAGGGGTGCGGGGCCCTGGGGCGGGGCATCCTGCAGCGGCGTGCCCTGGGGCGGCATGTCCTGCGGCGGCGCTTCCATGGAGATGCGCGGCGGTGCGGGAGGCTCCTGCTGCCTGTAGGCGTGCTGTGGCGGTGCGGGGGCCGCTTGCTGCGGCGCAGACGCCTGCTGGTCAGGCTGCTGGGGGGCGGTATCCGGCGAGGGCTTTGCGTGCCTGGGCATGTTTTGGGGTGCGGGCCGCTGGGACGGCGGCGTCTGCTTCGGCTCCGGCTTGGCATGCCTGGGCTGGTAGGCGGATTTGTATGCTGCTGCGGCCGCCTGCTTTTGCGGCGCACCCTGCAGCGGTTTGATGGCGGAAGACATCTGTATGCGGCGCGTAGACATGGTGCATGAGCTCCTTTCGTTGTAGAAAACACTTGCCATATGTATATGCAAAATCATGCGCGCACCATGCCCGCGCACAAAAAAGCTGGAAATTATCCCATAAACTGCTACAATGAGGGCAGAGCAACCTGTAAAACACACATTTTTTGACAAGTTGGAACGGAAATAAGGGGGAAGAGGGATGGCGAAGTATATCCTGGCGCTGGATCAGGGCACTACCAGCTCGCGCGCCATTGTGTTTGATGCCTCAGGTGGCATGGTTTCCGCAGCGCAGCACGAGTTTACGCAGCACTATCCGCGCAACGGCTGGGTGGAGCATGACCCGATGGATATCTGGAACACCCAGCTGCAGGCGATCCGTGAGGCTGTGGCGCGCGCGGCGATCTCCGCTGGTGAAATTGCCGCGGTGGGCATTACCAACCAGCGCGAGACCACGCTTGTGTGGGACCGCGCCAGCGGCGCGCCCATTTACAACGCCATTGTGTGGCAGTGCCGCCGCACAGCGGCCCAATGCGACGCGCTCAGGGCACAGGGCAACGCGGAGATGATTCGCCAGAAGACCGGCCTTGTGGTGGACGCCTACTTCAGCGGCACCAAGTTGGCCTGGATACTGGACCACGTGCCGGGCGCGCGCGCGCGCGCGGAGGCGGGGGAGCTCTGCTTTGGCACGGTGGACAGCTGGTTGGTATACCAGTTGACAAATAAACGGGTGCATGTGACCGATGTCACCAACGCCTCGCGCACCATGCTCTACAACATCCACACACGCATGTGGGATGAGGAACTGCTGCGCCTGCTGGATATCCCCCGCACGGTGCTGCCCGAGGTGAAGCCCTCGGTGGGGGTGGTGGGCATGATGGACGCCGCCATACTGGGCAGTGAGATCCCCATTGCGGGCATTGCGGGAGACCAGCATGCCGCGCTCTTTGGGCAGACCTGTTTTTCCCCGGGTGACGCCAAAAACACCTACGGCACGGGCTGCTTCCTTTTGATGAACACGGGCAGCGAGGCGGTGGCCTCCCGACACGGGCTGCTCACCACCATCGCCTGGGGCATCGGCGATCGCGTGGAGTACGCCTTGGAGGGAAGCATCTTCGTCACTGGCGCGGCGATCCAGTGGCTGCGTGACGAGATGCAGCTCATTGAAAACGCGGCTCAGAGCGAGGCGCTCGCCTGGTCGGTGGACGATACCGGCGGCGTGGTATTCGTGCCCGCCTTTACGGGGATGGGGGCGCCTTATTGGGATGCATACAGCCGGGGCACTATTTTGGGCCTTACGCGGGGCACCACCCGCGCGCACATCGTGCGGGCGGCGCTGGAATCCATCGCGCTGGAGACGCGCGACGTGCTGGTGGCCATGCAGAAGGACGCGGGCGTATCGCTCAGCCGCCTGCTTGTCGATGGCGGGGCCAGTGCCAATAACTTTTTGATGCAGTTCCAGGCGGATATCCTGGAGGCGCAGGTGATGCGCCCCCAAAACATCGAGACCACGGCCATGGGCGCGGCATACATGGCGGGCCTTGCCACCGGCGTGTGGCGGGATAAGGCCGAGATTGCGCGCATGCACGCCATTGACGGCGTCTTTTCCGCCCAGCGGGACGCGGCGTGGGTGCGGCGCAAGTGCGCGCTGTGGGAGCGCGCCGTATCACGCGCGCGCAACTGGCTGCAGCCCGATGCGGGCGCGGAATAATCAATCATGGCGCCGCGCCCTTGGCGCGGCGCCTTTTTGCACCTTTGGCGTGGGATGGCGCCAGCAATGCGCGTATGCACGCGGGCCTCTTTGCGCGCCGCGCCTGGGGAGTGCAGGACGTGTGCTGCGCCAGCTCACGCATACGCGCAAGGTGTCTGACATAACCCTGGTTTTGTATGGCGGCGCATCGTTGGCGCCAGCATCCACGTATGCGCACGGGTTGTCTTCACGCGCCGCGCCTGAGGTGCGCAGGCCGTGCGCCGCACCAACCCGCATATGCGCGCGGGGGCGTCCCCGCAAAAAAACGACACACCTGCTGGGAATGCTGTGCCTTTTCCACTTTGTTTGCAGAAACGTAAAAAATCTTGTCCAATGCTGGCGAATGGCAAGGCGCGGCCCTTTATTTTGGGATTTTCTTGTGCTAAAATTGGTTTGAACATGATTTATGAGAATAACAATTATATTTCACCAACAGAATCCGCTGTTTTTCGACAATCATGTGGGAAGCTTCGCAGCGTCGCAACAAAACGCTGCGCTTGCATACAGGGAGGAGAGTATTTTATGCCGAACAAAATCAAAGTACTTGTGGTGGAAGACAACCAGGACCTGCGCCAGATCATGGTGGACTACCTGTCCATGCAGGACGATCTGGAGATCGTCGGCGCGGCGGGCGATGGCGATGAGGGCCTGCGCATGGCGGACGAGCTGGCGCCCGACGTGGCGCTGCTGGATCTGATCATGCCCAACGCGGATGGATTTACCATGCTCGAGCGCCTGCAGGAGCTGGAGGGCAAGCATCCGCAGATCATCGTGACCAGCGCGGTGGGGCAGGAGGAGTTCATTCGCCGCGCCATCGACATGGGCGCGCGTTATTACATGGTCAAACCCTACGATATGGACATCCTGGTCAAACGCATCCGCGAGGTCGCAGGCGGGCAGAGCGTGCGCCGCGGCGCCGCCCAGCCCATGATGCAGCCCATGCCCATGTCCCGCTCGATGGACGAGCGCATCACCAGTATTTTTTTGATGATTGGCATCCCCGCGCACATCAAGGGCTATCAGTACCTGCGCGAGGCGGTGAAGATGGTGATCGAAAACAAGGATATCATCAACCGCATCACCAAGGAGCTCTATCCCAGCATCGCGCGGGTGTGCAACACCACGCCCAGCAAGGTGGAGCGCGCCATCCGGCACGCCATCGAGGTGGCCTTCTCGCGCGGCCGCATTGAGAACATCAACCAGGTGTTCGGCATCAACATCTACAACAAGGGAGACAAGCCCACCAACGGAGAGTTCATCGCCCTGGTGGCCGACAAACTCTCCATGGAGCGCATGAGCGCCTGACGCAGCAGCACCCCTTCATGGATCCCGCCCGCGCTTTTCGTTTATGCGATAAGCCCGGGCGGGTCTTTTTTTGCGCGGTGTTCTAATTCCACCGCGGGGCCGATATACTATAACAGCCTGTTGCAATATGAGGGGGTATTACAAGTGGAAATCATTCGCGATAAAGTACAGATGGACCGTTTTGTGCAGTGCCGCAAAGAGGCAGCGCAGCTGGAAGGCAACGTTACCCTGCAGGAGGACCAGCAGGATATTCTGCGCGTGGTAAGCGTGGGGGCCCGCCTCATCATGGGCAGTGCGGAGACCCTGCAGGACACCGTCATGATGGCGGGCAAGGTACTCTTTGAGGTGCTCTACACCGCCATTGACGGCAGCGTGGAGGCGCTGGAGGCGGAGACGGAGTTCAGCCACAAGATGCAACTTGAAGGGGTGAAGCCGGGTATGCGCGCCCGCGTGGTGGGCGCGGTGCGGCAGATCGACTACAATATGGAGGGCGCGCGCAACCTGACGCTCAGCGCGGATTTGGTGCTGGACGTGTGCGTGGTGAGCGTGGAGCCCATGGACTGGGTGCGCAACATTACTGGCGTGGAGGGCATTCAGATGCAGACTGAGCCGGTGACGGGTGTCTCCACTGTGGAGGAACAGGTGCAGGAGGTGGTGGTCAGCGACGATGTGGACATTCCGCAGCGTGCGCTCACCGTGGACGAAGTGCTGCACAACCAGGCCTACATCAATGTGCGCGACGTCGCAAATGAGGGAGACCACGTGCAGATAGAGGGCGAGATGCTGGTGCACACGCTCTACATGTCCAACGCGGCGAGCGGATTGCCCCAGCTTTTGACCTACAGTGTGCCGGTATCGGTGCAGGTATCGTGGAATGACGCGGTGGTGCCGCAGGGTGATCTGGAGGTGCAGGTGGTGGTGGACGATATCGACGTCACCCCCCAGCTGGACGATATGGAGGAAAAACGCGTGTTGCGCGTGGAGGCGGCGCTCACCGCCACGGCAACGGTGCGCGAGCAGGTGGATGAGGTGCTGCTGCGCGACGCGTACGCCCCGGGCCGCGTGATCGACGTATCCGCAGGGGAGGTGGCGCTGCTGCAGCAGAAAGAGCGGCAGAGCACCCAGCAGACCTACCGCTTTGCGCTGCCCTTGCCCGATGGGCTGCCCCCCATCAGCCGCGCGCTGATGCTCAGCGCCCGCCCGGTGGTGCAGGAAGTGAGCGCCACCGACAAGGGCGTGCGCGTAAGCGGCGTCATCGCCTGCGACGTGGTGTACCACTCCGACGAGGAGAGCATGCCCATCTTCGGCTATCATGCCTCTGAGCCTTTTGAATGCGACTTGGGTATGTCCTGCGATACCACGGACGCCCAGCTGGGCGCGCTGGCCAATGTGGCGCAGGCCAACTGCACCGCCGTCTCCGACGAGGAGGTGGACTGCCGCGTGGCGCTGGACATCGAGGCGTACTGCACGCCGGTGGTGACGCGCGACGTGGTCAGCGAGGTGACCGACGGCGGCGAGGCCACAGGCGGCGCGGATTACGGCATCGTGCTGGTGGTGGTGCAGCACGACGATACCCTCTGGAGCGTGGCGCGCAAGTTTAACGCAACGGTCGACGAGGTGACGCAGCTGAACCCGTACCTCAAGGAGCGGGAGCTACACCCGGGCGACAAGGTGCTGATGTACCGCCCGTTCCGTCCCGCAAAGCGCGCCTGATCGGTGTGCCAGATCGATGCATGTATACGGCCGCTCCGCATTTGCGGGGCGGCCGTCTTTGCTTGATCAAAGCGCTGGCGCGCCGCACCCGCCGCTTTTTGCATGGGGGCAGTGCGCTGCCGCGCCTGCGCGCGTGCGCGTAAAGTTTTACGTCAAGGGACACCCCGTGGATCGTCGTGCGCTGCCGCGCCTGCGCGCGTGCGCGTAAGGCCAGCCCTCGCACCACAGGCCGTCATTGTAGGCAGAGAGCCTCGCGCCCAGCATCGCATTGGGCATTGTACGGCGCACCTGCGCTAGAAAGCCTCGTGCCTGCGCGCGTACGCGTAAGGACATGCGTAAACGGATTTTTGCGCTCGCCAGAGATGACGCCTCACGCCTGCGCGTGTGCGTAAGGGCATGCACTGCTGGGCGTGCCCGCCATCCTTGCGATCCGCCGCGCTCCAGGGTATTTCGCACGTCTCCAAAACCTGCGTGCCTACAGATCGCGCCTTTGCGCGCCAGGGCATTGCCGTATGCGCGCAAAAGGGAGGCACAGGCCGGCCGCGCATGTGCCCGAGGGATATTGTCTGTGGCACAGCAAAGATGCTATGATACAACCAACGGCATAAAGAAGGGAACGTGGCTTTTATGGATACGCTGATCCTGCGCGCTGCGGCAAAGATCAACTGGGCGCTGGATGTGAAGGGACTGCGTGCGGACAAGTACCATGCGCTGGATATGATCATGGACAGCGTCTCGCTCTACGATGAGGTGACGCTGGCGCTGACAAACGGCCCCATCGAGGTGGGGGACATCGCGGGCGTGGGCGCGGGCGCGCAGAACCTGGCCTGGCGCGCGGCGGCGCTGCTCAAGCGGCTCTATGGGGTCACGCGCGGGGTGCGCATCGGACTGAAGAAGGCCATCCCCATGGGCGCGGGGCTGGGCGGCGGCTCAGCGGACGCGGCGGCGGTGCTGGCGGGGCTCAACCGGCTCTGGCAGCTGGACCTGGATCAGGCGCAGCTGGCGGAGGTGGCCTGCCAGCTGGGCGCGGACGTGCCCTTCTGCCTGCGCGGGGGGCGCATGCGTGCGCAGGGCATCGGCGAGCGGCTGACGCGCGTGGAAGGAGGCGCGGTGTATCAGCTCATCATCGCCAAAGCGTTGCCCTCGCTGGCCACACCGGACGTGTTTCGCGCCTATGATGCCATTGGCAAGGTGCCGCCGGTGGACGTCGATCGCATAGAGCGGGCGCTCGTCTCGGGCGATGCGGCGGCCGTGGCAGCCGCGCTTGCCCATGCCAACGCACTGCAGATGCCCGCCTGCGCGCTGGAGGCGAGCATCCCCGAGGTGATGGCCATGCTGGACGGAAGCGGCGCGCGCGCCGTGTGGATGACGGGCAGCGGCAGCGCAGTGCTGGGCCTCTATGCGGACGCGGCGTGCCAGCAGGCGGCCATGGAGCGCCTGCGCCGGCAGGTGTGTGCGCTTTTTGCAGTGCACACCGTGCCCCGGGCGATCGAGATCGCATAAAACGAAATAGTAAAATAAAAGGATGCACCCCCTTATGAGGGGCGGCCCCGCATGGGTATATACAAGAGCCGGACGCGCAAACCTGCGCGCCCGGCTCTTTTTTGCGCGCGGCTGTATAGCGCACGCGTTTGCTGTCCATACTGGAAGTGCAAAGGGGGCTTCGCATATGCACAATGCACGACAGACAGGATGGAAACAATACGCGGCCGCGGTGCTGGCGCTTGCGCTGCTGCTGGGATGCGCGCTTTTTCAGGCGCCCACCAAGGCCGCGCCCGCGCCGCAGGATATCCTGCGGCTGCATATCATCGCCAGCAGCGATGGGGAGGAGGACCAGCGCGTCAAGCTGGCGGTGCGCGATGCGATCGTGGCGCGCTTTGGGCCGCTGTTTTCAGGCGCAGCGGACCGCCAGGCTGCCTGCGCGCTGGCAGAAAAGGAGCTTTCGGCCATCGAGGAGACGGCCCGCCAAGAACTGGCGCGCCAGGGCAGGCCGCAACAGGTGCGCGCTTCCTTAAGCGTGGAGCATTTCCCTTCCCGCCTCTATGACGGGGTGATCTACCCCGAGGGGGAGTACCAGGCGCTGCGCGTGGTGCTGGGCGAGGGCGCGGGAAAAAACTGGTGGTGCGTGATGTTCCCGCCGCTGTGCTTTGCCGATATCAGAGAGGACCCCTCCTGCGCGGGGGAGGATGCCGCGCAGCAGGCGCAGGACCGCCCCGCGGGCAATCTGCAGTTCCGCTCCTATCTACAGGAAAAATGGTCCGATCTATGGGGCTGGTTGTAAGAAGGCAAGGAGGCGAGAGCATGAAACGAAAAACCCGCACAATCACAGGCATTGTGCTGACGGTGCTGCTGCTGGCGGCCGGCGGGCTGGGCATGTTGCTGGCCGCGCCCGCGCCCTTACGCGTCGGCTCCCAGGGCGAGCGCGTGCGCCAGGCGCAGCAGCGCCTCAAGGACTGGGGCTACTATCAGGACGCGGTGGACGGCATCTTCGGCCAGCAGACCGCCGAGGCGGTGCGCCAATTTCAGCGCAAAAACGCGCTGAGCGTGGACGGTGTGATCGGCCAGCAGACGGCAGACGCGCTGGGCATCAGCCTTTCGGATACCACGGACAATAGCGCCGGCAGCGCGGGCAGTTATGATAAGGACGTCTACCTGCTGGCCAAGGCGGTGTACGCAGAGGCGCGCGGCGAGCCCTACGAGGGCAAGGTGGCGGTGGCCGCGGTTATCCTCAACCGGGTGAAGCATCCCGAGTTCCCCAACACCATCGCCGCCGTGATCTACGAGCCGGGCGCGTTTACCGCGGTGACGGATGGGCAGATCAACCTCTCGCCCGATGCAGAGGCTATGCGCGCCGCACGCGACGCGCTCAATGGGTGGGACCCCTCGGGCGGGTGTATCTTCTATTACAACCCGGCCAAGAGCACCAACGCGTGGATTTTCTCAAGGCCAGTGGTGCGGGTGATCGGCCTGCACCGGTTCTGCATGTAGGAGGCAACGTATGGGTGAGCACAAGGCGCGCATGCGCGCATGGATGAAGAACCACCGCCTGCGCGTCCGCGCAACGGCGCTGGGCCTGCTGCTGAGCGCGGCCTTTATGGGCGCCGCAACGCTGGCTATTGCGCGCGACAGTGCGGCGGATAGGTACGAGAGGTATCTGGAGAGCGTCTACAGCGCCTCGTTTTACGATCTGCGGGACCATCTCGACGGCGTGGAGGTCAAGCTGGGCAAGCTGATGGTGGTGCAATCGCCACAGGCCCAGGCGCAGCTGCTCGAGGACATCTACCGCCACAGCGAGGCGGTGCAGCAGTGCGTGGCGCTGCTGCCCGAGTGCCTGGGCGCGTTCAGCGGCACCATGGCGTTTGTCAACCGGCTCGGCGATTACAGCCACCAGCTGTCCCTGCAGGCGCTGCAGGGCGTGCAGCTAACGGAAACGGATCGTACCCAGCTGCAGGAGCTGCGCACGCAGTGCGGCGCGTTCTGCCGGGAGGCGCGCGCGCTGGGGCAGAGCTTTGACAGTGGGGATTATCGCTGGTGCGCGCTGCTCTCTCAGGCGGCGGACGACCAGGCGAACATCCCCGAGACGCTGCAGGGCTTTGGGCGCATCGAATCGGCCAGCGTGGATTACCCCACGCTGATCTACGACGGCCCGTTCAGCGAAAGCCGGATGAACCGCGCGCCCAAGCGCATTGAAAACCTGCCCGCGGTTACGGCGGAGCAGGCCACCGCAAGGGCGCAGGCCTTTGTGCCGGAGGCGCGGGTGGAATACGCGGGCGCCATGGGCGGCAGCATTCCGGCGCACATCGTAAACTTTTCGCAGGACAACCGCGCCGGCACGGTGCTGATTTCCCAGCAGGGAGGGGAAATCCTCAGCATGACCTGCGGCGCCGCGCCCAGTGCGCGCACGTTGGATATGCAGGCGTGTACCCAGCGGGCGCTGGCCTTTCTGGGTAGGCAGGGCTACCTGAACATGACACCCACCTACGCCCAGGCCTACGGCAACGTGGCGGTGATCAACACCGCCTGCCAGCAGGGCGGCGTGACCCTCTATACCGACTTGATCAAGGTCAAGGTGGATATGCAGACGGGGGATATCGTGGGCTTTGAGGCGTGGAACTATGTGATGGACCACGTGGAACGCACGCTTGCGCAGCCCGCGCTCAGCCGCCAGCAGGCGTGCGCGCGAATCTCGCCCAACCTGGCGCAGGAGACGGCGCGGCTGTGCCTAATCCCCGAATCCTCGGGCAGAGAGGTGCTGTGCTGGGAAATTTCCGGCACGTACGCCCAAGAGACGTATCTGGTTTACATTAACGCGGAAAGTGGCGCGGAACAAAAGGTGCTGTTGATCCTCGATGCGGACGAGGGCAACCTGGTTATCTGACTTGCGCGCCTGTCCATAGACAAAAGGCACTTGGGTCCACTGGTGAAAAAAGAGGCTGTCCACTTGGCAGGGGCGCCTCTTTTTTCGTTGGTATCGCATGGCGGATATGCTATAATAAACAAAAAGGCAAAGGGAGGGATAACGATGCAGCGCAATGTCATGATATCCATCACGGGCACGCAGACAGACCTTGAAGGCAATGACGCATCGGTCGAGCTGGTCACCCCGGGCAGCTATTCCCTCCGCAAAAACGAGCATGTGCTCGAGTATGAAGAGACAGACGTATCGGGCATGGAGGGCACCCACACGCGCATCAGCGTCAAGGGGGATGTGGTGAGCGTCACCCGCCAGGGGGACCTCAACAGCCGCATGCAGTTCCACCAGGGGCAAAAGTATATCAGCACGCTCACCACGCCGCTGGGCGCGCTGCAGCTGGGCATCTTTCCCACGCTGGTGGATGTGGACATCCAGCGTGGCGAGGGGAAGGTGGACTTAAAGTACCAGCTGGACGTGGACGGCGACGTGCTGGGCGTAAACCACCTGTCGGTCACCTTCCGCAAAAACGAGCATGCAGGGGCCGCTCGCTAGCAT
Organism: Maliibacterium massiliense; assembly: GCF_900604345.1. Taxonomy (GTDB): domain Bacteria; phylum Bacillota; class Clostridia; order Christensenellales; family Maliibacteriaceae; genus Maliibacterium; species Maliibacterium massiliense. Next base: position 532,829 of record NZ_LR026983.1, on the reverse strand, counting down.
CAAGGCGCGCGCGCGCGCCGCTGCCGCCGCATGGGCGGGCGAGGATGTGCGATCGCGCATCTACACGGGGCAGGACGTATGCGTCGCGCTCAACGCGCCGCTGCTCTATGCGTCCAGAGCCGGCGTGTCCATCGAGGAAGCGGGCGCTTTTTTTGTGCGCCGCATGCCGCACATCGAGGGCATCGATACTTGGCGCGCGGGCGCGCGCGGCTTTCTCAACGGGCATCTGGACGGCGCCTTTCTGGGCCGCGCTGCACAGGAGATGGGGCGGACACTTCCCGAGGATATCCCGCTTTTAGACAGCGCCGCACCGGATTTTTTTGTGCGCGCGGCCATCAAACGGTGCGCGCTGAAAGTGCGGCCGCAGGCGCAAAGCCGTCCCTGCGCGCAGGCGAAGGAACGCATGCTGTGCGTCCTTGCGCTTTCGGCTTACGAGGTGGGACAGGCCGCCGCGCGGGCGCGCTATGCCGCGCAGGTGGAGCTTGCGCTTGGCGCGCGCATGGACGCGTTGCTGCTGGCCGGCGAAACGCAGGATAACCTGTGCCGCGCGCTGGGCGCGGCACTTTGGATGGTTTTACCCAAGGAAAAGGAGGACGTACGATGAAGATTCAATGGTTGGGACACGCTTGTTTCCGCCTGACGAGCGAGGAGGGCACGGCGGTTGTGTGCGACCCGTTTGAGGGGAGCGTGGGCTATCCGGTGCCCCAGGTGCAGGCGGACATCGTCTGCTGCAGCCACGAGCACTTTGACCACACCAACGCCGCCGCCCTGTGGGGGAATCCCCAGGTGCTGCGCACCGAGGAGCCTGTTACCATCGGCGGTGTCTCTGTCTTTGGCGTTCCCTGCTATCATGACCCTGCGCAGGGCGCGCTGCGGGGCAAAAACATGATCTATGTGCTGGATATCGACGGCGTGCGCGTGGTGCATATGGGCGATATTGGCCACATGCTCGATGAAGCGCAGTTGGAGGCGCTGGGCAAGGTGGACGTGCTGCTCATGCCTGTGGGGGGGACCTTTACGGTGGACGCCGAAGGGGCGAGCACGCTTTGCGACGCCATCGGCGCGCGCATCGTGGTGCCCATGCATTACCAGACCGACCGGCTGACTCTCTCGGCCACCCTGCTGCCTGTGGCGGATTTTCTTGCGCTGCGCGGGGCGCATACCCGCCTTACCGGGGATACCTTCATCGTGCGCAGGGGCGACGGCCTTGCGGGCGTGATCGTGCCGCAATTTGCGGACTAAAGCGCGCCGGCTCTCTTGACACGCCGCCGGCAACACAGATACAATATGGAGTGTTTTGTTCCATCGTAAATTTTGACAAAAACAGCCGGAAATGGCAGGCAGCATATGGGGAGGATTTTTGTTTATGGCAACCAAGTATGTGTTTATCACCGGCGGCGTGGTTTCGTCGCTTGGCAAGGGAATTACGGCCGCATCGGTCGGGCTGCTGCTCAAATCGCGCGGCTATAAGGTTTCCATTCAAAAGCTCGATCCCTATATGAACGTGGATCCCAGCCTGATGAGCCCGCTACAGCACGGCGAGGTGTTCGTCACGCGCGACGGCGCCGAGACCGACCTGGATCTGGGCCATTACGAGCGCTTTATCGACGTGGAGCTGACCAAGAACAACAGCTGCTCAGCGGGACGCATCTACTTTGAGCTGCTCACCAAGGAGCGCCGCGGCGCGTTCCATGGGGGTACGGTGCAGATCATTCCCCACGTCACCGGCGAGATCAAGGAGCGCATCCGCTCGGTGTCCCGCCAGCAGTCCAGCGATATCGTGATCGTGGAGATAGGCGGCACCGTGGGCGATATCGAGAGCCTGCCCTTTCTGGAGGCCATCCGCCAGATGCGCTGGGAGGTGGGCGCGGAAAACTGCGCCTTTGTGCACGTCACCCTGATGCCCTACCTGCGCATGGCGGGCGAGGTCAAGACCAAGCCCACACAGCACAGCGTCAAGGAGCTGCGCTCCATCGGCATCACGCCGGATATCATCGTATGCCGCAGCGAGACGCCGCTGTCGCAGAGCATCAAGGAAAAGATCGCGCTCTTTTGCAATGTGGCGCCTGAGAGCGTGGTTTCCAACGTGGACGCCCCCTCGCTCTATGAGGTGCCGCTGCTGCTTGCCGAGGAGCGTCTCGATACCCTGCTGCTCAAGCGGCTGGGCCTGGAGGCGCGCGAGGCTGACCTTGCGCCCTGGCGGGCGGTGGTGGATCACTTCCACAGCCGCGATAAGCGGGTGAAGGTGGCGCTGGTGGGCAAGTATGTGGCGCTGCACGACGCATACCTTTCGCTGGTGGAGAGCCTCAACCACGCGGGCATCGCGCTGGGGGCGGAGGTGGACATCAGCTGGATTGACGCGCACGACGTCACGCCTGAGAACGTCGCCGCCCATATCGAGGGCACGGACGCTGTGCTGGTGCCTGACGGCAGCGAGGCCGACGGCGTGGAGGGCATGCTTGCCGCCATCGCGTATGCGCGCACGCAGGGCATTCCCTTTTTGGGCATCGGCATGGGCATGGAGATGGCTGCGGTGGAGTTTGCGCGAAGCGTGCTGGGCATCAGTGACGCAAACAGCGTGGAGCTGGCCCCCGAGACGGCCAACCCCATCATTTACCAGGGCGTGCCCGATGGTGGGCGCATCGGCGGCTTCGGTTGCGAGCTTGCCGAGGGCACCATCGCGCGCGAGGCCTACGGCGCACAGTGCGTAGAGGAGCGCCACCGCCACCACTACGAGTTTAACAACGATTACGCCTCCGCCTTTGCGCTGGGCGGCATGGTGATCAGCGGCCGCAACCCCAAGGCGGACTGGACCGAAATCATTGAGCTGAAAAACCATCCTTGGTTTGTGGGCGTGATCTACCAGCCGGAGCTGACCAGCAGGCCCATCCGCCCCAACGCGCTGATCCTTTCCTTTGTGCGCGCGGCGCTCCAGCGGCGCGCGTAATACGCAAGTGGATGCCCGAACACGCATTGGACAAACGTTTGATGCGTGTTTTTTTATCCGCTTTTGCATATTGTGAAGCGCGCGCACAAACTTTTGCTTGACGGAATAAACCGTATGCTTATACTATAGATAAGATGCCCGCATATTTTTCCCTGATGTGGCAATTATGAGTACATCTGAAGCAATTCCATTTGACGATGGAAGATGCGTTTGTGTATTTGACAGCCTTAGGAGATATATGACATAAGAACCATACGCATGCAGCATCTGCTCTTTGAACAATATGGTTTGGGGCGAAATTCTTGGATCGATCATTCTGATGGGACTTGCTTTTTATTTGATTGTGGCAGGCACCCATGTTTACCATAGATATTTGCAAGCAGGCCCTTGTCTTTGGCTTTTAAGTGAGGTTTTGAAATATGGATCGAGAACAACTGGAAAAAACCGGTGTTGTGCAACTGCGCTCCATTGCGCGCAGCCTCGGCATTACCATGCCGCAGAAATTTAAAAAACAGGAATTGATCGACGAGATGCTCGTGCGCTTTGAAAAGGTGGGCGACCAGGTCGATCTGCCCGAGCTGATTCCAATGAAAAAGCGCGGGCAGCGCCCCAAGGCGGAGCGCATGGCGCAGCAGGCGGCGCAGGTGGAGCAGGACGATGATGACGCCGCCGAGGACGAGGAGGATGCACGCAAGCCCAACGAGGGCATTGAAAAGCTGCAGACCACAGACATCCTCGAGCGCATCGCGCAGGCAGGCCCGCTGGGCGGACGCAGCGCGTCTAGCGGACGCAGCGCGTCAGGCGGGCGCAGCATACCTGGCGGACATAGCGTGCCTGGCGGGCGCACCGCGCCCGCCTATAGCGCGCCGCGCGGCGCGGCGCCTGCCGCCGAGAACCGCCCCGCCTTTGTATCGCGCAGCACAGGCTTTGGCCAGGGCGCGCGCATGGCGGAGCGGGGCGTGGGCCACGGCGCGCCCCTGCACGCGCAGGGAAGCGAACGCCCCAGCTTTAACACGCGCAGCGATCGGGGCGGCTTTGCGCCGGAGCGCGCCAGCTACAACATCTCGGAGCGCGGCTATGCGCCGCGCGGCGGCTACAATGCCCCGCAGGTATCCGGCGAGCGGGGCAGCTACACCACGCGCAGGGTGGAGCGCGCAAGCTACGGCTCTCGCCCGGAGCGCGCCCAGCTGCAACAGGAGCATGAGGATATGGCCTGGGCGCCGCCTGAGACGCAGGCGCCCGTCATCCCCGACGGGCTGACCCCGCAGGACCTGTTCGGCGAGGACGGCCAGGCCCCCGCGGAGTACAGCGCGGAATATGAGCAGGTGGAGGGCGTGCTGGAAATTCTGCCGGATGGCTACGGTTTTCTGCGCGTCAACAATTACTTCCCCGGGCCGCTGGACGCGTATGTGTCCATGACGCAGATCCGCCGCTTTGCGCTGCGCGCAGGCGATTTTGTCAGCGGCAAGACCACGCCCGTGCGCCCGCGCGAAAAGCGACGCGCGCTGCTCTATATCGACGAGGTCAACGGTCAGCAGCCCGATCTTGTGCGCGGACGCGCCAACTTTGACGACTTGGTGCCCGTCTACCCCAGTGAGCGGCTGACGCTGGAGCGCAAGGGCACGCCCCAAGAGGTGTCCCTGCGCCTGATCGACATCATCTCGCCCATCGGCAAGGGCCAGCGCGGGCTGATTGTGGCTCCGCCCAAGGCGGGCAAGACCATCCTCTTAAAAAAGATCGCCAACAGTATCTCGCTCAACAATCCGGACGTGCACCTGATGGTGCTGCTCATCGACGAGCGGCCCGAGGAAGTCACCGACATGCAGCGCAGCATCGACGGCGAGGTGGTTTACTCCACCTTTGACGAGCTGCCCGAGCGCCATGTGCGCGTATCGGAGATGGTGCTGGAGCGCGCGCGCCGGCTGGTGGAGCAGGGGCGCGACGTGGTGATTCTGCTGGATTCCATCACCCGCCTTGCGCGGGCGTATAACCAGACGGTGCCTTCCACCGGGCGCATCCTCTCCGGTGGCCTGGATTCGGGTGCGCTGCACAAGCCCAAGTGGTTCTTCGGCGCGGCGCGCAACATTGAAAACGGCGGCAGCCTCACCATCATCGCCACCGCGCTCATCGAGACGGGCAGCCGCTTAGATGAGGTGATTTACGAGGAGTTCAAGGGCACGGGCAACATGGAGGTGCACCTGGACCGCAAGCTTTCCGAAAAACGGATCTTCCCTGCGATCAACCTGATGAAGTCGGGCACCCGCCACGAGGAGATGCTCCTTTCGGAAGAGGAGCTTGCCGGCATCTGGAGCATCCGCAAGATCCTCTCCAGCGCAAATGCGGACGACGCGATGGAGACCATGATCGACATGCTGCTCAAGGCGCCGGATAACAAGGCATTCTTTGACCGCCTCAAGGATTGGCTGGGCCTGTGGGAGAAACAGAACGCCCTGCGCGCTGGACGCTCTGGCGATATAGGCAACCGAAATCGATAAAAAGGCATTGCTTTTCCGTCGCGCCATGCTATAATATACATGCACGATTTTGCCCGCATTGCATCTTGCGCGGCATCGGCACCAAGCAATGCTGCGATAAAGAGGTGAGACGCATGAAAAAAGATATCCATCCCAATTATGGGGCGTGCACGGTTCGCTGCGCCTGCGGCGCAACCTTCACGACGGGTTCGGTTAAGAAGGATATGAATGTTGAAATTTGCTCCAAATGCCATCCCTTCTACACCGGTCGCCAGAAGTTGATTGATTCCGGCGGCCGTGTCGATCGCTTCAAAAAGCGTTATGGCATGTAATCAAAAAGCAAAGCCAAAATACAGGTCGGCCGCTTGTGTCTGATCTGTATTTTCTTTTTTCCCCGTTTGCGGGGCAAGAGGTAGCCTATGAAAAAAAGCAGTATTGGCGGGCAGGCCGTTTTGGAGGGCGTCATGATGAAGTCCTCCCACAACATGGCCATCGCCGTGCGGACGGAAAAAGGGGATATCGCGCTGCATGAGGAGTCGCTCAAGCCCCTGGCCGAAAAGAAAAAAGCCCTGCGCGTGCCCATTGTGCGCGGCGCGGTGAACATGGTGGATATGATGGGCCTGGGCGTGCGGGTGCTCACCACCTCGATGGATATGGCGGGCATGCAGGAGGAGGAACCCTCCCGCTTTGAAAAATGGCTCGCCAAAAAGACGGGCAAGGATATCATGGACATCGCCACGCCCTTTGCAGTGGTGCTGGCGGTGGTGCTGGCTATCGGCCTGTTTATCGTGGTGCCCTCCCTTGTGGTGCGCCTGCTGCAGCAGTGGATCAGCCAGCCGATGGTGATCAATCTCATCGAAGGCGCGGTGCGTCTGCTGATCTTTGTGCTCTATCTTTGGGCCATCTCGCGCATGAAGGACATCCAGCGCCTGCTGGCTTACCACGGCGCGGAGCACAAGGTGATCAACTGCTATGAGCACGACCTGCCGCTGACGGTGGAAAATGCGGGCAAAAGCTCCCGCCTGCACCCGCGCTGCGGCACCAGCTTCCTGTTTTTGATCATGATCATCAGCGTGGCGGTGTTCACGTGCCTGGGCACGATCACATCGCTGTGGCTGCGTGTGCTCAGCCGCATCGCGCTGCTGCCGGTGGTGGCGGGCGTCTCCTACGAGTGCCTCAAAGCGCTTGCAAAGAGCGAGGGCAAGCTGGCCCGCGCGCTGCGCGTGCCGGGCATGTGGATGCAGCGCTTTACTACCCGCGAGCCGGACGAGGGCATGCTGCAGGTGGCCATCGCCTCCTTTGAGGCAGTGCAGCGCATGGACGCGGCGGAGGCAGAGGCAAAAAAACAGGCGGCGCTGGAAGAGGCGGCGGCCCGCGCGGCGGCGTTGCGCGCAGCGCGCGCGCCCCAATCGCCCGCAGAAGGAACGCCCGCGCCGCAAGATGAAATGGATGCGCAGCTCGCACCTGTGGAGGAAGCGGACGCGCCGTCAGACGCGGAGACGGGCACATCCCTAAGCGGGGCGCAGGCCGAACAGGAAGCATCCATGCCCGCGCAAGGGGCGCGGGCAGCGGCGGGGACGTCCCCCCAAGCGTCCTGTCCGTCGCAAAAGACGGATGCGGCAAACGCGCCGGGTGCCACACAGCAGGCCGCTGGGGAGGCTTTGAGGGAAGCGCCGGAAACAGACGCCTCGAAAGCGGATGGGACACATGACCATACAGGCGCTGCGCTGTGAGCTGGAGGCCGCGCTTGCGCGGGGCGGCGTGCCGGAGCACGTCCGCCAGGCGCGGCTGATCGTCGCGCACGTGTGCGGCCTGCCTCCGCTGGAGCTGGCGCTGCATGCCCGGCGGGAGGTGGACGCGGACCGGCTGTCGCAGGCGCGTGCGCTGGCGGCGCGGCGCCTTCGGGGGGAGCCCTGGCAGTATATCGTGGGCAGCCAGGCCTTTTTGGATATGACGCTGCGCGTGGCGCCGGGGGTGCTCATTCCCCGTCCCGAGACAGAGGAGCTTTGCCTGCGCGCGGTTGCGCGCCTCGCGCAGGTGAAAGAGGATTGCCCGCTTGCGCTGGATTTGTGCACGGGCTCCGGCGCGCTTGCGCTGGGCCTTGCGCGGGGCGTCGCCCGCGCGCAGGTGGACGCCGCGGATATTTCCGATGCGGCGCTCTGCGTGGCGCGGGAAAACGCGCGCCTGCTGGGCCTTGCGGGGCGCGTGCACTTTTATCAGGGGGACCTGTGGCAGGCGCTGCCCGCGCGCAGGTACGGCGTGATCGTGAGCAATCCCCCCTACATTCCACAGGCGCAGCTGGACGCCCTGCAGCGCGAGGTGCGGGATTTTGAGCCGCGTATGGCGCTGGACGGTGGGGCGGACGGGCTGGACTTCTACCGGCGCATCGCACAGGGGGCGCCGGCGTTTCTTGCGCCCTGGGGCACGCTGCTGCTGGAGGTGGGCGCAGGCCAGGCGGACGCTGTGGCCGCGCTGCTTGCCCCGCATTTTGCCCATGTGCGCGCATACCGCGATATGCAGGGCGTGGCGCGCATGCTGGAGGCGACAAACCAAGCGGAGGATGAACATGTTGCTGGATAAACTTGTTGAACTGGAGAAACGCTACGCCGCGGTCTCTGCGCTGATCGCCGATGCGGATGTGATCGCCGATCAGGAGCGCTGGCGCGATCTGATGCGCGAGCACGCGGGCCTGCAGGAGGTTATGGACGCGGCGGGCGCGCTGCGGGCATGCATGCAGACCCGCGACGAGGCGCATGCGCTGATGCAGGGGGAGGATATCGAGCTGCGCGCGCTCGCGCAGGAGGAATACGAGCAGGCGCAGTCCGCGTTGCCCGACCTAGAGGAAAACCTCAAGCGCCTGCTGCTGCCCAAAGACCCCAACGATGAGAAGAACGTGGTGCTGGAGATCCGCGCGGGCACCGGCGGGGAGGAGGCGGCCCTCTTTGGCATGGACCTGCTGCGCATGTACACCCGCTACGCCGAGCGCCACCTGTGGCAGATACAGATCGTGGATATAAGCGAGACGGAACTGGGGGGAGTCAAGGAGGCCACGCTGCTCGTCTCTGGGCGCGGGGCCTATTCCCGCCTGAAGTTTGAGAGCGGCGCGCACCGCGTGCAGCGCGTGCCCAGCACCGAGTCGGGCGGCCGCATCCATACCTCGGCCGCCACCGTGGCGGTGCTGCCCGAGGTGCAGGATGTGCAGATCGTCATCGACCCGAACGATCTGAAGATCGATACCTACCGCTCCGGCGGCGCGGGGGGCCAGCACGTCAACAAGACCGAGTCGGCCATCCGCATCACCCATCTGCCCACGGGCATCGTGGTATCCTGCCAGAACGAGCGATCCCAGATCAAAAACAGGGAGCAGGCCATGCGCGTGCTCAAGAGCCGCCTCTACGATTTTTATGAGCAGCAGCGCGCCAGCGCATACTCGGAAAACCGCCGTGCGCAGGTGGGCACGGGGGACCGCAGCGAGCGCATCCGCACCTACAATTTCCCGCAGAACCGCGTGAGCGACCACCGCATCAACCTGACGCTCTACCAGCTGGAAAGCTTTCTGGATGGGGATATGGACGAGATGATCGAGGCGCTGATCATGGCCGAGCAGGCGGCGCGCCTAGAGGCGCTGCAGCAGGAGGAAAAGTAGCATGCGCTATCAAACCATCGTGGCTCCGGCGGATGATGCGGACGCGCTTGCGCAGGCGGCGGCGCTCATCCGCGCTGGGGAGCTGGTGGGCTTTCCCACAGAGACGGTGTACGGCCTGGGCGCAAACGCGCTGGACGGGCGGGCCGTCAGCAAAATATTCGCGGCCAAGGGGCGCCCTGCGGACAACCCGCTGATCGTGCACATTGCTGCGGCCAGCCAGGTGGACGCGCTGTGCCGCGCCATCAGCGACAAGGCTCGATGCCTGATGCGGCTGTTTTGGCCCGGCCCGCTGACGCTGGTGCTGCCCAAAGCGGATAGCATCCCCGATGCGGTGAGCGCGGGGCTGGACACGGTGGGGGTGCGTATGCCCGCGCTGGAAGCGGCGCGTGCACTGATCGAGCAGGCGGGCGTGCCCATCGCCGCGCCCTCGGCCAACCTTTCAGGCAGGCCCAGCCCCACCGACGCGGCTACGGTGTATGCGGATATGCAGGGGCGCATCCCCATGATCCTGGACGGCGGTCCCTGCAGCGTGGGCGTGGAATCCACGGTGCTGGATATGACAAAACGCATTCCGGTGATCCTGCGCCCGGGCGGGGTGACGCGCGAGATGCTGCAGCGCGCGGTGGGGGACGTATCCGTGCATAAAGCGGTGCTTGCGCCGCTTGCGCATCTCAAGGCGGCCTCGCCGGGCATGAAGTACACCCACTACGCCCCCCAGGCCGAGGTGATCGTGGTATCCGGCCAGCCCGAGGCGGTGGAGGCGCACATCAAGCGGCGCTATGACGCGCTTGCAGGCGTGGGCAAGCGGGTGCTGATCTTTTGCACCAGCGAGACTGCGCCCGCCTACGCGGGCTACGAGGCCCACGTCTGGGGGACGCGCGCGCAGCTGGAGAGTGTGGCCCGGCACCTGTTTTCCGCGCTGCGCCATGCCGACGCGCTTGGGGCGGACGTGGTGCTGTGCGAGGCTACGGACGTGGCGGACATGGGGCTTGCGGTAATGAACCGGCTGCTGCGTGCGGCGGGGTTCCACCAGGAGACTGCGGATACAATCTGAACGGGCATAGACGAATACACTTGAAAACGGGGGCGCGCTTCTTTCATGAAACGCGCCCCCGCTTGATTGTATTGCATCTGAAAGTATCATATAATACAGCTAGTGTGTGTTCACGTACATCAAGGAGCATTTCCCAAATACCGCAAGGAGGATGTAACGACATGGAAACGATTGATCGAATGGGTGTACGCCCGCTGGAAAACCTGGTATTCACCGGCCCGGTGGCGCTGGGCGCCGATGGCGCGGGCAGTGAGCTCAAAGGTCGCATCATGGATTATTTCGACATGTACAACGTTCCGTACATCAACTACGGCATGGACGAGGTGGCCCCCGGCGATTATCCCGTCTACGCCCAGCAGGTGGCCGAGGCAGTGCGCAGCGGCCAGGCCCAGTGCGGCATCGTGTTCTGCGGCACGGGCATCGGCATCAGCATGGCGGCGGGCAAGGTGCCCGGCGTGTATGCGGCGCGCTGCGATTGCATGGAGCAGGTGCGCATCGCGCGCCAGACGCTGGACGTCAACGTCCTGTCCATGGGCGGCCGTGTGACGGGCTTGGGTCTTGCCGCGGAGATGGTGTGGTCCTTCATGACCACCGCGTACGATGCCTCCACCGGCGGCCGCGCGCTGCTGGAACAGGCGGAAGCCAAGCACCTGAAATAAGAGGAGGAATACGAGCGATGAAAGTGATTGTAGGCGCAGACGGCAGCGGCTTCGCCATGAAGGAAGATATTGCAAACCAGGTCAGGGGCATGGGCCACGAGGTCGTTCTGCTGGACACCGCGCGCTTTGACCAGATCGCCCTGGAGGCCGCCGAGGCGATTGCCGCAGGCAAGGCGGATCGCGCCATCCTCATGGACGCAAGCGGCGCGGGCACGCAGATCATCTGCAACAAGGTGCCCGGCGTGCTGGCGGCCCAGGCCGGCGACGTGTACTCGGCCCGCCTGACGCGCGGCCACAACGATACCAACGTGCTGTGCATCGGCAGCGAGGTGACCGGCCCCGCCGTGGCGCGCGCCTGCGTGGCCATCTGGATGGAGACGGGCTACGACGGCGGCCCCCACGCGCCCCGCCTTGCGATGATGGATGCGTGTGTCAACGAGTACTTCAAGTAAACAAAGCGCAGTCGTGCGGCGCGCCCCCTTTTGGGGCGCGCTTTTTACATGCCCGCGCCCTCCCAAAGCGCGCCTGCCTCTCTGCGCGCAAGCGGCGCCATGGGCGCGGGCGCACCCAGATGGCGGACGCATAAAAACAACCGTGTCCACCGATAGCTGGGTTGCTTTTTGTCCCGATCAAAGCTATAATAAACGGGAGTATATTGGAGGCATTTTACAATACAATGGGGGGCAAGCACTGTGACAATTGGGGTAGGATCGGACCATGCGGGTTTTGAACTGAAGGAGATCATCAAGGCGCACCTTGTGCAGGCGGGCTACGAGGTCAAGGACTTTGGCGCCTACAGCACGGATAAGGCCAACTACGTGCTGCACGCAACTGCTGTTGCCGAGGCGGTCGCCTCGGGCACGTGCGCGCGCGGCATCATCATCTGCGGCACAGGCATCGGCGTGAGTATCGCTGCAAACAAGGTGCCCGGCGTGCGTGCGGCGCTGTGCAGCGACACCTTCAGCGCGCGCATGACCCGCATGCACAACGACGCAAATGTGCTGACTATGGGCGCGCGTGTAGTGGGCATGGGCCTGGCGCTGGATATTGTAGACGCGTTTATGGGCAATGCCTACGAGGGGGGACGCCATCAGGAGCGCCTCGACGAGCTCCAGGCGCTGGAGCAGAAGTACAGCAAATAGGGTACATCGGCAAGCAGGGCACGGCACGGTGCGCTGTTTGCTTTCATCTTACAAAAGATACGATACTTGGGAGGAACATACCTATGTCGAAACTAGTCGTGATGGATCATCCCCTGGTACAGCATAAGCTGACCATGATCCGTAAAACCGATACTGGCGTGAAGGAATTCCGCGAGCTGCTCAACGAGATCGCGATGTTGATGGCCTACGAGGTTACGCGCGACCTGCCCCTGGAGGATGTGGATATCGAGACCCCCATGGGCCCTACCACCTCCAAGGTGATATCCGGCCGCAAGCTGGGTATCGTGCCCGTGCTGCGCGCAGGGCTGGGCATGGTGGACGGCATTCTGCGCCTGGTTCCCGCAGCCAAGGTGGGTCACATCGGCCTGTACCGCGACCCGGAGACCCTCAAGCCCGTGGAGTACTACTGCAAGCTGCCCTATGACGTAGAGGAGCGCGAGCTGATCGTGGTGGATCCCATGCTCGCCACAGGCGGTTCGGCATCGGCGGCCATCCAGTTCATCAAGGACCGCGGCGGGCGCAACATCAAGCTGATGTGCCTGATCGCCGCCCCCGAGGGGGTCAAACACGTGCAGGAAACGCATCCGGACGTGGATATTTTCGTCGCGGCGGTGGATGACTGCCTCAACGACCACGGCTACATCCTGCCCGGTTTGGGCGATGCGGGCGACCGCCTGTTCGGCACCAAATAATCAACCGTTCAGCACGAAGCGGACGATTCGCGAGGAGGGATGTTATGTCGGCGGAAATTATGCAGGCCATAGGCGAGGCGGAGGCCCGCGCCGAGCAACTGGTCAAAGACGCCCAGCAGCAGGCGGCGCAGCGCCTGCAGCAGCATGAGGCCCAGTGCCAGCAGCGCCAGGCGGATATGCTAGCCAAGGCGCGCGGCGAGGCGCGCGCGCTGCAGGTGCAGGCGCAGGCCAAGGCGCAGAAGGTCTACGAGGCCCGCCTGGAGCAGGCGCGCCTGCAGTGCGAGGCCATGGATGCCGTGCTGCGCGAGAAGATCCCGTCGGTACAGCAGGCCGTGGCAGAGAGGATTGTGAGTACATATGGCCATCGTTGAGATGCGTCACATGACGCTGCTGGCGCTGCAAAAGGATCGGCATGCGATCGTGCGCCGCCTGCAGAAGCTGGGCTGTGTGGAAATCATCGACCTGCGGGGTGAAGAGGCTAGGCAGGCGGCCGAGGATACGCCGGCGCACCGCGCGGATGCGCGCACGCGACTGATGGCGCGCGCAAAGCTGGTGGAGGATGCCATGCGCGCGTTGCAGCCATACGCGCCCAAGCGGGGGATGTTTGTCCAGCCGTCCGCCATTGATCCCGAGCAGCTGGACTATCTCTACGACGAACACGCCTTTGACGACGCCGAGCAGGTGGCGCTGCTGGAAAAGCAGCGGGGGGAAATCGAGGGGCGGCGCGCCCGTCTGGACGTATTGACCGGCCGGCTTGCCTCTTGGGAGGCGCTGGATATCCCCATCGAGCAGGTGCATGACACGCGCCATACGTCAATTTTCATCGGCACGGTGCCGGTGGCAGCCTGGCCCCTTGTCCAGCAGCAGTGGGAGGAAAAAAACTTTAACGGCGAGATGGTGCACATCGGCTCGCGCAAGGAGAGCGAGTGCCTCTTTTTTGCGGTGTACAGGGACGATGCGCCCGCGGTGAACGCCTGGCTGCAGGGCCACACGTTTATCCGCGCGGTGCTGCCCATTGAACGGGGCACGGTGCGCCAGCGCCTGGAGGACATTGCCCAGGAACGCGGCCAGCTTGACGCGCTGGAGGAGGAGACCAAGCAGCAGCTGCGCGCGCTTGCCGAAGGGTATGACAAACTGGAGCTGCTGGCAGATACCATCGCCGTGGCGCTGCAGCGCCGCGACGCCTACGATGCGCTTGCGCGAACGGCGTCCACCTTTACGCTTGAAGGGTGGCTGCCCAAAGCCAAGGTGGAACGCGTGCAGCAGGAGCTTGAAAAGATCACCGACGCGCTCTACATCCAGGTGCGCGAGGCGGAGGAGGACGAGGTGATCCCCGTCACCTTCCATAACAACAAGTTTGTGCAGCCCTTTGAGATGGTCACCGAGATGTACGCCATGCCAAACGGGCGGTCGCTGGATCCCAACCCGCTGATGGCCCCCTTCTACTTCGCCTTCTTCGGCATGATGATGTCGGATGCGGGCTACGGACTGATCATGGCGGCGGTGTTGTTCTTGGCGGTCAAGTTCATCAACCCGCGCGGCGAGACGCGCAAGCTGATGCTAGTCATCGCGCTGGGCGGCATCTCCACGATCTTCTGGGGCATTATGATGGGCGGATTCTTTGGCCTGCCGGTGCCCGCGCTGATGTTTAATCCCATGGAGGAGCCCATCAGCATGCTGATACTGTGCTTTGCGCTGGGCGTGGTGCAGATCATTGTGGGTCTGGCCGCGGCCGCGTATCTGAACTTCCGCCGCAGGGACTGGAAGGCCGCGGTGTTTGACCAGATTACCTGGATCATGATCCTGGTGGGGGCCTGCCTGCTGTTTTTGCCGGGGCTTTCCACAGTGGGTACGTACCTGGCCATCGCCGGTGCCGCCGGCATCCTGTTGATGAAGGGGCGCGGCAAAAGGAATCCCCTTGCCCGGCTGGCGAGCGGCCTGGGTGAGCTGTACAACGTCACGAGCTATTTTTCCGATATCCTGTCCTACTCCCGCCTGTTTGCGTTGGGGCTGGCCACGGGCATCATCGCCCAGGTCATCAACAGCATCGCGGCGATCATGGGGGGCAACATCATCGGTGGTTTCTTTATGGTGATCGTGCTCATCGCCGGCCACCTGCTGAATCTGCTGATCAATGTGCTGGGCGCGTTTGTGCACGCAAGCCGCCTGCAGTATATCGAGTTTTTCGGCAAGTTTTTCGAAGAGGGCGGACGCCCCTTTGTGCCGCTTGCCTACCGCACCAAACATGTGCAGGTGATCCCTAGTGAGGAAAAACAAAGCGCTTGATGGGGTATCCCCCACAACGATATAAGAAATAAAGCATCCTTTTATGTACAACAAGGAGGAACAAACATGAATCTTCAAATCGGGCAATTGATGGCATTGCTGGGCGCGGGCTTGGCAGTTATTCTGGCAGGTATCGGTTCGTCCATCGGCGTCAGCCGCGCCGCGCAGGCCGCCGCGGGCGTGGTATCCGAGGAGCCGGATAAGTTCTCCAAGGTGCTGCTGCTTGAGGCGCTGCCCGGCACACAGGGCATCTATGGACTGCTTGTCGCTTTCATCGTGGTGCAGAAGATGGGCCTGCTGGGTGGCGGCCTGGTGGACGTTTCGGCCACCAACGGCTTTCTGGTGCTGCTGGCCTGCCTGCCCATTGCAATCGTTGGCCTGGTCTCCGCAGTGCTGCAGAGCAACGCGGCGCTGGCAGGCATCCGCATGATCGGCAAGCGCGGCGACGCGCTGGGCAAAGCCATCACCTTCACCGTCATGGTTGAGACCTACGCCGTGCTTGCGCTGCTGGCCTCCTTCCTGATGGTGTCCGGCATCCCGATGGGCTAAGGAGTTGTAAAAAGATATGTCAGGTGCACAACGCATCATTGCCCAGATCGAGCTGGACGCGCAGGCCCGCGCCAAGGAAATTGACGCGCAGGCCCAGGTGCGCATGGCCGAGATGGACCAGGCCATAGAGGAGCAGGTCGCCCAGATACGCCAGGAAATCCTTGCGCAGGGGAAGAGGGCCGCGGATGCTGAGGAGGCGCGCTACGCCTCGCTTGCGCAGCTGGAAGTGCGCAAGATCAAGCTGGAGAAAAAACAGCAGCTCGTCGCAGAGGTGTTTGACGGCGCGCTCGCCTACCTCTGCCATATGGAAAAGGACGCCTACGCAGCGTTTGCGCGCGATCTGGTGCTGGAGGCGGCGCTTGCCGGCGAGCAGAAGCTTGTGCTTTCGCCCCGCGCGGCTGCATTGCTGGACGACGCGTGGTTTGGCATGGTGAACGTGGAGCTGGATCTCAAGGGCAAAAGCGCCCGCGTGGCGCGCGGCGGCGTGGATGAATCGCTTCAAGGCGGCTTCCTGCTGGTGCGCGGCGATATGGAGATCAACCTCTCGTTTGAGGCGCTCGTAAGCCAGGCACGCGGCGCGCTGGAGGGCGAGGTCGTCCGCCAGCTGTTCTAGAAAGCCGCGCTTTTTCCCAGTGAGAAGGAGGGGTGACATGCCCAACGCATCCGCACTGTACGCGATGGGGCGCATCAGCGTCCTGGAGACGCGTCTGTTGACCAAGGATAAGCTTGCGCGCATCATGGAGACGCATCGATTGGAGGATACCGTCAAGGTTCTGCAGGAGATGGGCATGGGCAGTGGTGCTGCGCTTGCCTCCAATGTGGATTTTGAGACGCTGCTGCGGCAGGAGACGCAAAATACCCGCGCGCTCATCGCATCGATGACGCCGGACGCGGCGCTGAGCGACCTGTTCTACCTGCCCTACGATATCAACAACCTCAAGGTGCTCTTCAAGGGAGAGATCACCGGGGGAGACGTCAAACATCTGCTCTCGCCGCTGGGCGTGATCGACATCGATCTTGCCAAATCGGCGGTGGCGGGGGAGGACCCCCAGGGCGTGCCCGCCGCGCTGAAAGAGGCGTGCGCGCGCGTGCGCAGCATGCTGGAGGAGCCCGAGGCGCAGGCGGATCCGCAGGCCATTGAGGTGCTGCTGGATCAGGCGTACTTCACGCATGCGCTCCAGGTGGCGGCAAGCCGCCGCAGCGGGTTTATGCGCGATTATCTCACTGCGCAGATCGACCTTGCCAACATCGAGACCATGCTGCGCATGAAGCTGCGCGGCCAAGACGCGCGCGCGCTTGCGCGCGTGCTGCTTACCGGCGGCAGCCTGGAGCACGGGATGATCCTGGCGTGCCTACCGCTTCGCCGGCGGGAGATTGTGGCGCGCTTTGCCGGCACGCCCTACAAAAGCGTGGTAGAAAAGGGCATCGCGGCGCTGCGCGCCGATGGGCATCTGACCCGCTTTGAGTGTGAGAAGGACAACTATCTATTGGACGTGGCGCGCACGCAGCGCGACCAGATCAAGGGCCTTAGCCCGCTTTTTGGCTACATGCTCGCCAAGGACAACGAGGCGCGCATCCTGCGCCAGGTATGCCTGGCCAAGGCCAACGGCATCCCCAACGACAAGCTGCGCGAAAGGCTGCGTGATCTGTATGGTTAAGAAAATGGCGATCATCGGTGAAAAGGATGCCGTGCTGGGCTTCAAGACGCTCGGGATCGACGTCTTTGACGTGCGCACGCCCGAGGAGGCTGCCCGCCAGGTGATCCAGCTGTCCAAACAGGACTACGCCGTGATTTTTATAACGGAGAGCATCGCAGGCGGGATCGGTTCCACCATGGAGCGTTTCCGCAACGTGCCCTTTCCCGCCATCATTCCCATATCGGGCAACCAGGGTGTGACGGGCTACGGGATGGACCATGTGCGCGCCAATGCAGAGCGCGCCGTCGGTGCGGATATTCTGTTTCACAAGGAAGGATGAAACCCATGATACAAGGCAAAATCGTCAAGGTTTCCGGCCCGCTGATCGTCGCCTCGGGCATGGCCAATGCCAAAATGTACGACGTGGTGCGCGTCAGCAACCAGCGTTTGATTGGTGAGATTATCGAGCTTCGCGGCGACATGGCGTCGATTCAGGTCTACGAGGAGACGGCAGGATTGGGGCCGGGCGAGCCGGTGGAATCCACGGGCATGCCCCTCTCGGTGGAGCTGGGCCCCGGCCTGATCGAGTCCATTTTCGATGGCATTCAGCGCCCGCTTGTAGCCATTCGCGAGATGACGGGGGATAATATCGCCCGCGGCGTGGAGGCGCCTGCGCTGGACCGCGCGCGCGAATGGCACTTTGTGCCCAGTGTGACGGCGGGCACCCGCGTCTGCGGCGGCGATATCGTGGGCACCGTGCAGGAGACGGTGCCGGTGGCGCACCACATCATGGTGCCGCCCACGCTTTCGGGCACCATCGAGGCGATCGAAGAGGGGGACTACACCGTGGACGATACGGTATACCGCCTCAAAACCGATGACGGCGCCATGCTGGAGCTGACGCTGATGCAGCGCTGGCCGGTGCGGCGTGGACGTCCCTATGCCCGCAAACTCGCGCCCAGCGAGCCGATGGTGACGGGGCAGCGCGTGATCGACACGTTCTTCCCCATTGCCAAGGGGGGCGTGGCTGCCGTGCCCGGGCCGTTCGGCAGCGGCAAGACGGTGGTGCAGCACCAGCTGGCCAAGTGGGCGGACGCGGATATCATCGTCTACGTGGGCTGCGGCGAGCGCGGCAACGAGATGACGGACGTGCTGATGGAGTTCCCCGAATTGAAGGATCCCCGCACCGGCGAGCCGCTGATGAAGCGCACGGTGCTGATCGCCAACACCTCGGATATGCCGGTGGCGGCGCGCGAGGCGTCCATCTACACGGGCATCACCATTGCGGAGTATTTCCGAGATATGGGCTACAAAGTCGCCATCATGGCGGATTCCACCAGCCGCTGGGCGGAGGCGCTGCGCGAGATGAGCGGCCGCCTGGAGGAGATGCCCGGCGAGGAGGGGTACCCCGCGTACCTGTCCAGCCGCCTGGCGGAGTTCTACGAGCGCGCAGGCCTGGTGGTCTGCAGGGACGGCCAGGGCGAACGCGTGGGCGCGGTCACGGCCATCGGCGCGGTGTCGCCCCCGGGTGGCGATCTCTCCGAACCCGTGGTGCAGGCGACGCTGCGCATCGTCAAGGTGTTCTGGCGCCTGTCTGCAAGCCTGGCTTACCGCCGCCATTTCCCCGCCATTGACTGGCTGGAGAGCTACTCGCTCTACGAGGACCGCCTGGCGGACTGGTTCAACGAGCACATCGACGCGGACTGGATGAACATGCGCGCCGAGGCGCTGCGCGTGCTGCAGCAGGAGGCCCAGCTCAACGAGATCGTGCAGCTGGTGGGCATCGACGCGCTGAGCCTGCGCGACCGCCTCACGCTGGAGGTGGCTCGCTCCATCCGCGAGGATTACCTGCACCAAAACGCGTTCCACGAGATCGACACCTACGCCTCGCTGGCAAAGCAGCAGGGCATGCTCAAGATGATTCTGGATTTTCAGCGCCTGGGGCAGGCGGCGCTGGAGCGCGGCGCGGATTACGCGCGCATCATCGCGCTGCCGGTGCGCGAGGCCATCGGCCGGCTGCGCTATGTGCCGGAGGATGAGGTTGCCGCTAGCTTTGCCAAGGTGCAGGTGCAGCTGCAGAGCGAAATGAACGCACTGGCTTAAGGGAGGACACGTTAGGCATGTTGAAGGAATATCGTACCATTCGCGAGGTCGTGGGCCCGCTGATGCTGGTGGAAGGCGTCGAGGGCGCAACCTACAGCGAACTGGTGGAAATTGAACAGGCGGACGGTTCGATCCGCAACGGCCGCGTGCTGGAGGTCAACGCAGATAAGGCGCTCGTGCAGCTTTTTGAAGGCTCGCAGGGGCTGGAGATCGCAACCAGCCGCGCGCGTTTTCTGGGCCACGGCATCGAGCTTGCGGTCTCGGAGGATATGCTCGGGCGCGTCTTTGACGGCATGGGCCGGCCCATCGACGACGGCCCCGCCATCTTGGCCGAGGAGCGAAGGGATACCAACGGTATGCCCATCAACCCAGCGGCGCGGGATTATCCCGAGGAGTTCATCCAGACGGGCATTTCCGCCATCGACGGACTCAACACCCTGGTGCGTGGGCAAAAGCTGCCCGTGTTTTCCGGCTCGGGCTTGCCGCACGCGCAGCTGGCTGCGCAGATCGCCCGCCAGGCCAAGGTGCTGGGAGACGGCGCCAAGTTCGCCGTGGTGTTTGCCGCCATCGGCATCACCTTTGAAGAGGCGGACTTCTTCATCAGCGACTTCCGACGCACCGGCGCCATCGAGCGCGCCGTGCTGTTTATGAACCTGGCAAACGACCCCGCCATCGAGCGCATCGCTACCCCGCGCATGGCGCTGACCGCCGCGGAGTACCTGGCCTTTGAAAAGGATATGCACGTGCTGGTCATCATGACGGACATCACCAACTACGCAGAGGCCCTGCGCGAGGTATCCGCCGCGCGCAAGGAGGTGCCCGGCCGTCGTGGCTACCCTGGCTATCTCTACACCGACCTTGCCAGCATGTACGAGCGCGCGGGCCGCATCCGCGGCAAGAAGGGCTCCATCACGCAGATTCCCATCCTGACCATGCCGGAGGACGACAAGACCCACCCCATCCCGGATTTGACCGGCTACATCACCGAGGGGCAGATCATCCTCTCGCGCGAGCTCAACCGCCTGGGCGTGGTGCCCCCCATCGACGTGCTGCCCTCCCTCTCCCGTTTGAAGGACAAGGGCATCGGCGAGGGCAAGACCCGCAAGGATCACGCGGACACCATGAACCAGCTCTTTGCGGCGTACGCGCGCGGCAAGGAGGCCAAAGAGCTGGCCGTGATCCTGGGCGAATCGGCGCTGTCGGACGTGGATAAGCTCTACGCCCAATTTGCCGACGCGTTTGAGGAACAGTACGTCTCCCAGGGCTACGATACCAACCGCAGCATTGAAGAGACGTTGGATATCGGCTGGGAGCTGCTGCGCATGCTGCCGCGTGCCGAGCTGAAGCGCATCCGCGACAGCCTGCTGGACGAATACATGCCCAAAGAGGATCTCAGCGAGGAGGAAGCGTAAATGGCCGCCACCCAGGTCAACCCGACGCGCATGGAGCTGACGCGCATCAAGCGCCGGCTGGTGACGGCGCGCCGCGGGCATAAGCTGCTCAAAGACAAGCGCGATGAGATGATGCGCCGTTTTGTGGCGTTCATCCGCCGCAACCAGCAGCTGCGCATGGAGGTGGAGGAATCGCTCGCCGAGGCGCTGCAGGGGTTTACGCTGGCCCGCTCCGTGATGCCCGATGAGGTGCTGGAGCAGGCGCTGATGGTGCCCACGCGCACCATGACGCTGGATGTGAGAAAACGCAATATCATGAGCGTGGATACGCCCGTGCTCGAGGTGAAGAAATCCAGCGAGGCGGCTACTGCCTATCCGTACGGCTTTGCGTTCACATCCGCGGAGCTGGATGGCGCCATCGCCACGCTGGCGGAGCTGATGCCCAAGCTGGTAGAGCTCGCGCAGATCGAAAAGACCTGCAACCTGCTGGCCGATGAGATTGAGAAGACCCGCAGGCGCGTCAACGCCCTGGAGCACGTGATGATCCCCGATCTGGAAGCCACCGCGCGCCAGATCACCATGAAGCTGGACGAAAACGAGCGCGCCAGCCTCACCCGCCTGATGAAGGTAAAGGATATGATTGCCCAGCGCGATATGTAGAAGTGTGGTATAATAAGGCGGCACACCCGCACCCGCAAGGGGAGTGAGGTGGGCCGCCTTTTTTGCGGCGATCAAAGGCAGGAGGTTGGCATGCGTTCCAACAAGGCAAAGGCATTGGCGGTAGTTTTGTCTCTGGTATTGATGCTGGCGGGCTGCGCGCGCGGCGACGGTTGGCAGTACGATGCGGAGAAGCTGCTTTTTATGGACAATATCGCGCAGGAGGCGGTCAAGGAGCCCACGGTGCTGACGTGGCTGTACCGCCCGCGCCAGTACAAGCGGCCCGCGGGCGCGGTCAACACCCTGGCGCCCACCTGGTTTTATGTGGGCAATGTGGAGGGGCAGGCGCGCGTGCAGACCATCGCCCAAATGGGCCTGCAGGCAGATCTTGCCGCGTATGTGGCTCAGGCGCACCAGGATAACATGCAGGTGTGGGGCACGGTGGTGAGCATGACGCCGGAGCTCTCCGAGCAGGTGATCCACGATGCGGCGCTGCGCGCGGATTTTATACAGAAGATGCAGGACTACGTGCGCAATTACGCGCTCGATGGCATCAATTTGGATTTTGAAAAGATGAACCCCGCGCACAAGGCGGATTTTACGGGCTTTGTGCAGGAGCTCAAGCAAGCGCTGCCGGCGGAAACCGTCGTGTCGGTGTGCGTCACCGTGCCGCTGGATGGGGATACCAGCGGCAACTGGTACCAGTGCTACGACCACGCGGCGCTGGCCCAGGCGGCGGATTTGCTGTGCGTGATGGCCTATGACCAGCACACCGCATCCAGCGGGGAGGGGCCTGTGGCCGCGCAGGACTGGGTGGTGGCACGCCTGCAGAAGTTGCTCTCGATGGTGCCCTCGGACAAGGTGCTGCTGGGCGTTCCCTTCTACGGGCGGGAATACCGCTTCTCCGCAGGGGAGGACGCGCCAGTTTGGCTGGATGAAAGCCAGGACAACGGCACGCTCTCCATCTCCTACGCGCAGCTGCAGCAGTTGGCCGGAACGGGCAGCTACGTGGACAACGCGGGACAGACAGTGACTGCCACAGGCGTTGTCACCCTGGGCAGGGACGAGGTGCAGGGCGTGGGATACGTGGAATTTGATAGCAACCTGGGCCTGCGCCACCGCATCTGGTTTGAGGATGGGGTGTCCATGCAGCGCAAGACCGCGCTGTTTGCCCAGTACCGCATGGCGGGCGTGGCAGTGTGGCAGGCTGCGTTCGGCCACGCGGCGCTGTGGCAGGGCCTGGAGGCGGGGATGGCAACCCGCACGCTGGACGCGGCGTGGGTGGAGACGCTGCGCACGGGCCTGCGCGCGCTCGTGCTCGATCTGGGAAAAAAGGATGTCGCGGCGGACAGCCGCGGCGTGACGAGATTTGTAAACCTGCTTGCGGGCGCACAGGTGGTTGACGTTCGGGGCACGGACACGGGCGTCACGCTCAAGGGGACGCTGGGCAAGGACCGGCCCATCACCTGGCAGGTGTACACACAGCAGGGACAGGTGCTGCTTGTTCCTGCATCGGATGAAGCTCGCCTGGTCACCGGCGCGCAGGGCCTGCTGCTGGGCGAGGGCGTGGACATGGATATGCTGCGCGGCCTGTGCAGCATGCATCAAAAGTAAGGCGCGAGGTGGATGAAAATGCCGCTGGATGATGCAACCTTTGCGCGCTGGGCGCGGGAGGCCGGTTTTTACGGCGTGCGGCTGTGCGCGCCGCAACCTGCGGGGGCGGGCGTGTGGGCGGTGCTGGCCATGCCCTGTAGGCGCACCGCGCAGCCGGGGACGGGGCAGGTGTTTGTATCGGACTATTACCGCGCATCCAACGCGAGTTACCATGCAGCGCGCGCGCTTGCAGCGCGCGCTAGCGAGGCGGGTGTGCGCGCGCTTGCGCATCCTCGAGCGGATATCAAGGACGCGATGTACCGCGCGGGCTGGGGGTTGTATGGAAAAAACAGCCTGATTCACCATCCTGTGCTGGGCAGCTTTATGGTGGCCGCGGTGGTGCAGCTGGATGCGGACTGGCCGGTTGATGCGCCGCTGCAGCCGGAGAAGAGCGACTGCGGGAATTGCCGCGCCTGTGTGGACGCCTGCCCCATGGGGGCGCTGACAGGCACAGGGAATGTAAACCGTAAACGATGCCTGCGGCAGTGGATGGAGCATCCGCAGGGCATGCCGGAGGAAGTGCGGGAAAAGATGGGCGTGCGGCTGCTGGGCTGCGAGGATTGCCAGCAGGCATGCCCGAAAAACGCGCGTGTGCCCGCGCACGCCTACGATACAGAGGAAGGTGCATGCTGGCGTGCGGATACGCTGCTTGCGGCGGACGGCGCGTTTTACCGGGCGCTTGCCCAAGTGATTGGCGCCAATTACGCGCGGAGAAACAAGCTGCGCCCGCTGGCCGCGCTGGCGGCGGGGCACATGCCTGGGGCGGACGCGCATCTGCGCGCCCTGCTTGCGGCGGCGGCGTGCGATCCCGCTGCGCGCACCGCGGACTGCGCCCGCTGGTCCCTTGCGCGCATGGCGCGGGAGGAAGGCGAAAACGCGCTTGCATACCCGAAGCAATTGCTGTAAAATATATATCACGTCCCATAAGGGACAGAAGCATGCATATCCAATTTGCCGTGCTAGATGGGGAGTTAGCGGTGCCTTGTAACCCGCAATCCGCTACAGCGGGGTTGAATTCCCAGTCCGCGGTGCAGCTGTGTGGGGTTTGGAGCATGCGAAAAGACGTCGAAGGTTGGGTCCTGTGCAACGTTGCTGCGTGAACCCTGTCAGGTCCGGAAGGAAGCAGCAGTAAGCGTGTGTGGGCGTGTGCCGCAGGAGCGCCTGGCCGGAGTCCGATCGCATGCATACCGCCTGTGCGGATGTATCCAGGCTGGGTGCACGGCAATCCAAAATAAGACGCGCGCCGCGTTATGCGGGCGCGTTTTTTTGTGCCTTTTTGCGTCGCGTTGGATGTATTTTTGTATGACCTTGCAAAAAAACGAATAGAATTACAAATCGTGTCTTATTGCAACGAATGAACGAAAAATTGCAATATGTATCTTGCAAAATATAGTTCAATCAGATACACTAGCATCGAAAGTCTGTACGGGAGGCGGATAAAGCGTGGATTGCGTCAGGAGCGTATGCGCAATCGTTCATAATATGGAAAAATGAAAATACCACTGACGGAATTCATGTGGCATTTTCGCACGGAAAAGCAGGATTAAGGCGCAAGTTTTTTGCCTTAGCAGAGACATTATAGCATATTTATTCATACTTCCTGTAGATTTGCGGGAAGATCCCTGTATAAATCGACATCCGGGTGCATACAACTACCCATGAGGAAGTGTGTATGCTGCATACGTGGGAATATTCTCTGGCGAAATTGCAGCAAACGAAAATTCCTGTAGAAATTCTGCAGATATGTAACAGCGAGTAGCATTTGACAAAAGAGGAAAGCGTCGAAATAGGAGAGAATGCGTATGGTTGGTATGGCAATGATTCTGGCGGGTGTTTTACTGGCGGCCTGCGTTGTGCTGGGCGTTTGCCTGCAGCGGGCCAAGGCCCGCATTGCGCGGCTGTGCAGGCAGCAGGAGCGGATGGATATGCTGCTGTCCTGCGTGGCGCACGAGATGCGCTCGCCCGTCACGCTCATCAGCAACACATGCGCCCTGATCCAATGCAAGTACGCAGACCAGGTCTGCGCCGGGCTGGGGACCTACCTGCGCATGATGCGCTACCATGCCACGCGGCTCAATTACCTCTGCACCAATGTGCTGGATAATGCACGCGCCAAGCATGACGCGCTGCAGATGCAGCTGGTGCAGACGGACCTGTGCGCCACGCTCAAAAACGTGTGCGACAACATCCGTCTATCCGCTGGCTGCGATGAGATTTCACTGGACTTTACCAGCGATGCGCCCGCCTGCAGTATGCAGTGCGATGCCTTTGCCATCGAGCGCGTGGCGGATAATCTGATCACCAATGCCTGCAAAGCGGTGGGCAGGGGCGGCAGTGTCAGCGTGCATCTGACGCGCGACGCATCTTATGCGATCTTTTCCGTGCGCGATACGGGATGCGGCATGACACAGGCGGAGCTGGACAGCATTTTTGAGCCGTTTGTGCAGCGCCCCAAAACGCAGGAACAAAAGCGGCATTCCACCGGCTTGGGCCTGGCGCTTGTGAAAATGCTTGTGGAGGCGCACGGCGGCGTGATTCTGGTGGAGAGCAAGCCCGGGGAGGGTACCTGCTTTACGGTCAAACTGCCGCTTGTGCCCGCGCTCAGGCGCATTGGAGAGATGGCGATGCCGAGCGCGCAGCCGATAGACCACACGCGCGTGTCCATGGCGCGCGGCATGGTCTTTGGCAAGGCGCGCTGAAAAGCGCGTCCCAGCCGTGGCGGGCGGATACGGCGCATGCTATAATAGAGGTACCGCGCACCTGCATCCTGTGCGCGCGGTACTTTTTTATTGTGAAAGAACCCATGGAGTGTGACAGGTATTATGGCGCACAACAAAAGGCGCGGCCCGCACGACGGGAGCTTGCGCGCGCTGCTTGCGGGACAATACGGCTGGTTTACACTGGCGCTGGCATCCTCTGTGCTTGCGTCCCTTTTTGCGTTGGTGCTGCCGCTGGCCATCCGCAATATCGTCGATTCGGTCATCGGCACGCTGCCGCTGGAGGCGCCCGGCTGGGTGCAGGCGCTCTTTGCGCAGGTGGGGGGGCGCGACGTGCTGGTGCGGCAGCTGTGGATCTGCGCGCTGGCGGTACTTGCGGTGGCGCTGCTTAACGCGCTGTTCAGCTTTCTGCGCACGTTCGCAGCCCAGGCGGGCTCGGAGGGCTTTGTGCGCACGCTGCGCGACAGGCTGCTTGCGCACCTGCAGCGCCTGCCCTTCGGTTACCATGTGCGCGCCGAGGCGGGGGAGATCATCCAGCGCTGCACCACCGATGCGGACATCCTGCGCAAGTTCGTCTCCACCCAAATCCCGGAGATGGCCCGGGCGGTGTCGCTCATCGCGCTTTCCCTTGCGCTGATGCTCTCCATCAGCGCGCCCATGACGCTGGTGACCATGAGCCTGGTGCCTCTGGTGGCGGTGATCAGCCTGATCTACTTTGCCGTGGTGCAAAAGCGCTTCCGCATGGCGGACGAGGCGGAGGGCATGATGAGCACCACGCTGCAGGAGAACCTCTCGGGCGTGCGCGTGGTGCGCGCCTTCGGCAGGCAGCGCTATGAGCTGGACAAGTACACCGCGCGCAACCAGGAGGCGACGCGCCTTGCCAACCGCGTCAACAACGCCATGGCCCTCTACTGGGGCATGACCGACGCCATGGGCTATATCCAGGTGGGCCTTGCGCTGGTGGCAGGCACCTACCAGTGCGTGCAGGGGGCGCTCTCGGTAGGCGAGCTGATCGTCTTTGTCACCTACGCCAATATGCTGGTGTGGCCGGTGCGCCAGATGGGCCGCATGTTGGCCGACTTTGGCAAGGCGCGCGTCTCTTGGGAGCGTCTGCGCGATATCCTCGTACAGACACCGGAGGACGACGCGGGCACGCGCGAGGTGCCCCGGGGAGATATTGTGCTGCAAAACGTCACCTTTGGCTATGAGCCGGACCATCCGGTGCTGAGGGACATCTCCTTTACCGTGCCCGAAGGAGCCACTGTGGCGATACTGGGCAGCACGGGCGCGGGGAAATCCACATTGGTGCATCTGCTTGACCGGCTGTACGATTACCAGGCCGGATCCATCACGCTGGGGGGCGTGGAGCTCAACACCATTGCGCGCAGCGCGCTGCGCAAAAAGGTGGGGCTGATCCTGCAGGAGCCCTTTCTCTACGCGCGCTCGCTGCGCGACAACATTGCGTTGACCTGTCCGGACGCGCCCGCGCAGCAGGTGCACGAGGCAGCGCGCGTTGCGGCGCTGCACAATGTGGCGCGCTCCTTTGCCAAAGGCTACGATACCATGGTGGGCGAGCGGGGCATCACGCTATCGGGCGGGCAGAAGCAGCGGGTGGCCATCGCGCGCACGCTGATGCGGCGCACGCCCATCCTGATCTTTGACGACTCCCTCTCGGCAGTGGACACCCGCACCGACGCGGCCATTCGCCGTGCGCTGGCTAAGCGCGGCGGCAAGCGCACCACCATCATCATCTCCCACCGTATCACCACGCTGCTGGAGGCGGATTGGGTGGTGGTACTGGATAAGGGCCGCGTGGCGCAGCAGGGTACGTGCGACGATTTGATCAAACAGGGCGGGCTGTTCCACGATATCTACCAGGTGCAGAGCGCCCTGAAGGAGGACGTGCGAAGGGGGGCGGACGCATGAACGCGAAAAAACATGTCAACTGGGCGCTGTACCGCGCGCTTTTGGGCTACATGCGTCCCCAGGGCAGGTACGTTGTCGGGCTTGTCATCACCATGCTGCTCACCGCAGCCATCGACATCGCCTTCCCGCTGCTTGCCATGTATGCCATCGACAATTACATTATGCAGGGCGCGCTCTCGGCGCTGCCCGGCTTTGCCGTGCTCTATATGGGCCTTGCGCTTGCGCAGGGGCTCAACGTGGTGCTCTTTGTGCGCTTTGGCGGCAAGATCGAGCTGTACATGGCGCGCGACATGCGCCAGAAGATGTTTGAAAAGCTGCAGGTGCTCTCGCTGTCCTACTACGATCGCACGCCCATCGGCCAGATCATGTCGCGCATGCTGCCCGACGTGGCGCGCCTGAGCGAGATGCTGGCCTGGAGCCTTGTGGACGGCGCGTGGGCGGTCGCCTACATGGTGGGCGTGATCTCGGTGATGCTGGGCCTCAACGCGCAGCTGGGGCTGATCGTGCTGGGCACTCTTGCGCCGCTGGCGCTCATCAGTATCTACTTTCAGCGGCGCATCCTGCGCGCACAGCGCAAGGTGCGCCACATCAACGCCGAGATCGCCGCGGCGTATAACGAGGGCATTATGGGGGCGAAGACTACCAAAACGCTGGTGTACGAGGAGCAGAACCTGGAGGCGTTTTCCCTTATAACGGGCCGGATGCGCCGCGCCTCGGTGCGCTCGGCGCTATTTTCCAGCATCTATGTGCCGGTGGTGATGGTCATCGGCAGCATCTGCGTGTCGCTGATCCTGTGGACGGGCGGCGCACAGGCGGCGGCGGGCGCCATCACCATCGGTGCGCTGACCTCCTTTATCAACTATGCCACGGGATTTTTCGACCCCGTCAACCAGATGGCGCGCATCATCGCGGAGATGCAGAGCGCGCAGGCGGCGGCCGAGCGGGTGGTGGAACTGATCAATATGCCGCCCGAGATCGCGGACAGCCCCGCCATCGAGGCGCGCTACGGCACCGCGTTTGCGCCCAGAAAAGAAAACTGGCCCGCCATCGAGGGGGCGGTGCGCTTTGAGCGCGTCACCTTCCGCTACAAGCAGGGGGAGCCGGTGCTGCGTGATTTCAGCCTGGACGTGCCGCCGGGCGCGCAGATCGCGCTGGTGGGCGAAACGGGCGCGGGCAAGAGCACCATCGTAAACCTTTTGGGCCGTTTCTACGAGCCGCAGCAGGGCCGCATCCTCATCGACGGGGTGGACATCCGAGAGCGTTCGCAGCTGTGGCTGCAGTCCAACCTGGGCTATGTACTGCAGAACCCGCACCTGTTCTCTGGCACGGTGCGCGAAAACATCCGCTACGGCAACCTGGACGCCACCGACGCTATGGTGGAGCAAGCCGCGCGCATGGTTTACGCGCATGACTTTATCCTGCAGCTGGAGCAGGGGTATGAAAGCCCAGTGGGAGAGGGGGGCAACCGCCTTTCCACCGGCCAGAAGCAGCTGATCGCCTTTGCGCGGGCGGTGCTGGCCGATCCGCGCATCTTTGTGCTGGACGAGGCGACCAGCTCCATCGATACCCAGGCAGAGCAGCTCATTCAGCGCGCCATCGGCAAGCTGCTTGCGGGGCGCACCAGCTTTATCATTGCGCACCGGCTCTCCACCATTCGCGGCGCGGACCGCATTTTGGTCATTGAGGATGGCGCCATTCTGGAGCAGGGCACCCACGACGAACTGATGCGTAAAAAGGGCGCCTACTACACGCTCTACACCAACCAGTACCAGGAGCAGAGCCAGCGCAGGCTCACCGGCAAGACGCTTGTGGCAGAGGAATGATTGCGCCATGCGCGGGCCTGCCCAAAAGGAGGATTTGGGATGCGACGAAAGGACAGGGAAGTAACGTCAATCCAGCAGATGATGGATATCCTGGCGCGCTGCCCGGTGCTGCGGCTGGGCATGAACGATCGTGGTACGCCTTACATCGTGCCGCTGAGCTTTGGCTACGCGCGCGCGGGGGACGCGCTTGCGCTGTATTTCCACAGCGCCCCCGCAGGAAGAAAAATCGACGTGCTGCGCAGGGATCCGCGCGTCTGCTTTGAGGCGGACTGCTCCTTTGCGCCGCTGCCGGCAGAGAACCCCTGCCAGTGGTCGGCGCGCTATGAGAGCGTGGTGGGCGATGGGTATGTCACGTTTTTGAAAGCGCCGCAGCAGCGCAAAGCGGCCATGGACGCGATCATGCGGCGCTACGGCTATGCGGGCGCGCCCGCGTACGATCCGGCCGCGCTTGCGCACACGTGCCTCTGCCGCGTGGACGTGACGCGCATCACGGGCAAAAGGCATATGGTATAAAAAAAGCGGGGCGAAAAGGCGTGTGCCTTTCACCCCGCTTGTCGTTTTGTCTACACACGCACCGCGCTCCATTTGCCCGAGCGGAAGCGGATGGTGATCAACAGCGCGCGTACCGCCTGGTCCACCGCGCACGCGACCCACGCGCCCACAAGGCCCCAGTGCAGCAGGTTCATGCACAGGTAGATAAAGATGGGCCGCACCACGATCAGCCCCAGGAACACGATCAGCGCCGTCGTTTTGGTGTCGCCCGCGCCGTAGAGTGCGCCCGAGTAGATCAGCTGGGAGGCCTGGATGGGCTGGATCACCGCGATCACCTGCAGCACCTGCGCGCCCATCACCATCATATCGGCCGAGGCCGCCACATCGGGCGATAGAAAGACGAACAGCCACACAAACTGCCTGCCGAAGAAAAAGAAGAGCAGCGCCAGCACTGTGGATATGAGAAAGCCCATCTGCTGGCAGTAGGAGGTGTACTGCCGCGCCTCGTCCGGCCTGTCCCGCCCCAGGCTCTGCCCCACCAGCGTGGTGGCGGCGATGCCGAAGGCCTGCCCATTCATAAAGGAGAGCGAGAGGATGTTGACCGTCACCTGATGGGTGGCAAAGGCGATCTCGCCCAGCCCCGCCACCGCCCGCAGGAAGATGATCAGCCCCACGCGCAGCACCACCTGCTCAAGCATGGTGGGCCCGCCGATGCGCACGATGCGCCCGATGAGGGGAAAGTCCGGCTTGAAGGAGTCGCCCTTTTGCAGGCGCACGTAGTGCCTGCCGCGCATCAGCACGTAGAGGCCGCCCGCGGCCGCCACCACGTTGCCAAGCACGGTGGCGAGCGATGCGCCGGCCACCTCCATGCGGGGGAAGCCCAGATTGCCGCCGATGAGCAGGTAGTTTAGCACAATGTTGACCAGGTTGGCGATCAGGTTCAGGCGCATGGCCGCCTTGGTGTTGCCCACGCCGCGCAGGGCCGCGCTCACCGCAAGGGGAAGCGTCATGGCAAGCAGGCCGTACATCTGGATGCGGAAGTAGTCCACCGCGCCGGCGTAGGAGGCCTGGCCCGGTATGGCGCCCATTACCTGCATGATGGGGCCGGCGAACGCTGCGCCCAGCACGCCCACCACCACCGAGACGCCGATAGTGAGCAGCAGGTTCTGGCGCATCACGCGGTTGGCCGCCGCGTGCTCGCCCGCGCCCTTAAAGCGCGCGATCAGCGCCGTTGCGCCCGTGTTGAGCGCCACAAACGCCGCCAGCGCCAGAAAACGCGGCTGCTGGCAGAAGCCCACCGCCGAGATGGCCGCGGGGCCCAGCGTGCCCACCATGATCAAATCCACGATGGAGGCAAGGGTGGTCAAAAAAAGCTCTGTGAGCGCGGGCCATGCGACGTGGAACACCTCTTTGCGCATCTCTTTTTTGCGCGCGTCGCCCACCTGCTGGTGGACGGCATGGACCTGCTCTGTTTGTTGGGGTTCACACACGCTCTACACCTGGCTTTCCTCATGCGGGCGAAAAAGCGCCCGCATAAAAATTTCATTAAAATCCATTTTACGCCCCTGCCGCGCGGCTTGCAACCGTGAAAACCATCTGCAGTGTTTCGGGGAAATATGCTATGATAAAACCAATGAGCCTAAGGGGGGAACGCACATGAACGATGGAGCGTCACTCTACCACGTCGCGCAGCTGGAGACGCCGCGCCTGCTGCTGCGCGCGCTGCAGCTTGACGATGCCCAGGACGTGTTTGCCTATGGATCGGATCCTGAGGTGGCCCGCTACATGCTGTGGAGCGCGCACCGCGATATGCGCGATACCTACGCGTTCTTAAACGAGGCGGCCCGCCAGGTGGCCGGCGGCGAGATTTTGCACTGGGGCATTGAGGAAAAGGCGTCGGGCCGCCTGATCGGCAGCTGCAGCCTGATACTGGTCAGCCAGAAGCACCGCCGCATGGAGATGGGCTACTGCCTGCGCCGCAGCGCCTGGCACAGGGGGTATATGACCGAGGCCTGCCAGGCCATGCTGCGTTACGCGTTTATCAGCCTGGGCATGGCGCGTGTGCAGGCCAACTACATGGTGGAGAACCATGCCTCCGGACGGGTGATGCAGCGGCTGGGCATGCGCTTTGAGGGAACGCTCACGCATTACTACCAGTGCAAGGGGCAGTGGTGGGACGCGCACCTCTACGCCATCACCCGCGCCCAGTGGATGCGACTGCACGCCTCCACGGGCGCCTGGCGCAACGATATCCACGCGCAGGCGGCGCTGCAGGATATCCGCTGCTTTGTGCTGGATATGGACGGCACGGTGTATTTGAGCGACGACATTCTGCCCGGCGCGCTGCACTTTATGCAAGTGCTCAAAGCCCAGGGCAGGCGGGGGCTTTTTCTGACAAACAACTCCTCGCGCAGCGCGGCGCACTACATCCAAAAGCTTGCGGGCATGGGCATCGCCATCACGCCCGAGGATATCATGACCTCCGGTCAGGCGGCGGCGCAGTATCTGGCCGCGCACTATGCGGGCAGGCGGGTGTTTGTGATGGGCAACGCGCATCTGAAAGAGGAGGTGCGCGCCTATGACGTGCATGTGGTGGAGGAGGACCCCGATCTGGTGCTGCTGGGTTTTGACACCACCATGACGTATGCGCGCATGGCGCGCATGTGCGATTTTGTGCGCGCGGGGCTGCCCTATATCGCCACCCATCCCGACTTCAACTGTCCGGTCAAGGGCGGGTTCGTGCCCGATATCGGCGCGATGATGGCCTTGATCGAGGCCTCCACGGGCCGCAAGGCGGACGTGATCATCGGCAAGCCCAACAGCGAGATCGTGCGTCTGATCATGGCGCGCACCGGCCTTGCCAAAGAGCAGATCGCCGTGGTGGGGGACCGCCTATACACGGACATCGCCACGGGGAAAAACGCGGGGCTGCTCTCCATATTGGTGCTCACAGGCGAGACAAAGCTTGCCGACTTGCCCGCAAGCGAGGTGCAGCCCGATCTGGTGTTTTCAGGTATGACGGACCTGGCCCGCGCGCTGGAGAAGGCGTAGCAGCCCCGTTGTAATTAAGAGGAAAAAGAGCCCCTGCGCGTACGCGCAGGGGCTCTTTTGGGCGGTCGATGCAGAGCTACGCCCGGGCGCCGCCGCGCTTTTTGCGCAGCAGGGTCATCGCCATCACAGCGCCCGCCAGCTGGATGCCCGCCACCACGTAGAAGCCGACCGCCAGGCCCACCAGGTTGGCGCCGCCCGCGTCCTGGCCCCCGAAGATGCCCACCAGCTGGGGCCCCAGCGTCATGCCCACGCCGTAGATAGCCTGGAAAAAGCCCATCGCCGTGCCCCGCTGGGCGGGCGCGATATCCGCGATGGCCTGGGCCATCAGGATGCTGGTGGACAGGCCGCGCGCCGCGCCAAAGAAGAACTGTGCGATATAAAAGACGTAGATGTCATGGATGTGGGGCACGGCCACGCAGTACGCGGCTGAGAGCACAAAGGCCAGCAGCATCGCGTTGTGCGCGCCGCGCATCTTTTTCGCAAACCATGCAGCCAGGGGCGAGGCAAAGATGGCGGGCAGCGTCACCAGCGTGGTCATGATGCCCAGCTGCGCCGAGGAGGCAAGCGCGTTGGCCTTGGCAAAGGTGGGCGTAAAGCCGTACACCGTGGCAAAGGAGGCCAGCTGCGTGAGGATGGCCAGGGTGGAGGCGATCATCAGCGTGCGGTCCTTGGCCACGGCGGCCAGCTCGCGCAGCCGCACCGGGCGCGCGGGAAAGTCCTCCTTCTTCTGGTCCACCAAAAAGAGGGAGAGTACGGCCGCGACGCCAGCGGTGGCCGCCGCCAGGTAAAAGGTGCTCAAGGGGGAGCCTGTCCACTGCGCGAGGTACCCGCCGATGAGGGTGGCAACCATCTGCCCGCCGAAGTTGAAGGCGTTGACGATGCCGATGGCGCGCGTGGCGTGCCCCCTTTCAAAGTAGCTGGAAAAGAGGATGGAGAAGGGCACCCACGTCGCCACGCCCGCGCCCGTCATGCCGCGGAAGAACAGCAGCCAGCCCGGCACAGGCACAAGCGCCATGCCCAGCGCGCCGATGCCGGTGATCACCAGGCCCATGGTCACAAAATACTTGCGCGTCTTGAGCTTGTCGGAGAGCATGCCCACGGGGATGCGCAGCAGCATCTGCACAAAGCCGTAGCTTGCGATGATGGTGCCCGCCATCTGCGAGGTGGAGAGCCCGCGCACATACTCGGTAAAAATGGGGGAGTATGTGTAAAATGAGAACCAGTACATGCCCACCAGCGCCAAAAACAGGGGCAGACGTTTACCCTTGGGAAGCATAAAAACACCTCTTTATTGTAAATAAATGCAGAAACGCGCACAAAACACGTTTATTATACAATACACCCGCGCATTTGTAATGGTAAATCGCTTTTTTACTATAGTAAGAACAAAATGCGGAACCGGATATCAGGCGGCCTTGCTGTACGCTGCCCTTTTGCGGTACAGCACCAGGGACAGCAGCGTGCCCGCAAGCTGTAGCAGCGCCACGGCGTAAAAGCCGTTTGCCAGCCCCGCCAGGTTGACGCCCGCGTGGTCGTTGCCCGCAAAGGCGCCCACAATCAGCGGTCCCAGCGTCATGCCCACGCCGTAGATGGCCTGAAAAAAGCCCATCGCCGTGCCGCGCTGGGCGGGCGTCACGTCCGCGATGCACTGGCTCATCAGCAGGCTGACGCACAGGCCGCGCGCAAAGCCGAAGACGACCTGCAGCGCAAAGAGCAGGTAGATGTGCGTGATATGGGGCACGGCCACGCAGTATGCGGCCGAGACCAGAAAACAGCCCGCCAGCACGCGGGGGGCGCCCCGGCATATGCGGCTGAACCAGCCCGCAAGCGGCGCGGAAAAGATACCCGGAAAGAGCGCCACCGTAAATAGCATGCCCATTTGAGCGGCGTTTGCGTGGGCGCGCTGGGCGGCGAACGTGGGGGTAAAGCCGTAGAGGGTGGCCTGGGAACAGAGCTGAATCAGTATGGCCAGCAGCGAGGCCACAAACACGCTGCGCGATTTGCCAATGGCCAGGTACGCTTTGATGGGCGCGCGCGTCTGCGGGAACTGCGCTTTGTCCTGATCGATGATCATGCAGGCCATCGCCGCGCCGACAAGCGCGGTGACGCCGCCGATGAGAAAGGGGGCGCGCACGTTTCCCGTCAGCGTGACGACGTAGCCGCCCACCAGGGTGCCGAGCATCTGGCCGATGTAGTTGCAGGCGTTGGTAATGCCGATGGCGCTGGCGGCCTGCCGCGGCCCCAGATAGCTTGTGTAGAGGATGGAGAAGGGCGCCCAGGTGGAGACGCCCGCGCCCATCAGCACGCGCGCCAGCAGCATCAGCGCGGGCGTTGGGGGCAGCAGCAGCGCGGCCAGGCCCAGCGCGTTGAGCACAAGGCCCAGGGCGATGAAATACTTGCGCGTCTTGCGCGCATCTGAAAGAATGCCCAGCGGGATGCGCACCAGCGTCTGCACCAGGCTGTAGCTTGCGATGATGACGCCCGCCATGCGCGAGGAGGAATGCGCGCGGGTATACTCGGTGAGCACAGGGTTGGAGATACAGAAGGAAAACCAGTACACGCATATCAGCGTCAGGAAAAGGGGCAGGCGTTTTCCCTTGGGCAGCATGGCGGCACCTCCGGTTATTGGGGCGGTGTGGACGCTGTAAAAACGCGCCAGGATGCAAATCTGGCGCAAAGCGCAATGCGCGGGACCCTGCATAAAGAAGCGGCTTCTCCTTTGTTTGTACCATAGAACACGGGCCGCCGGCAAGGGAACCGCCGCTTTTGCAGGAAAAGGGTCAAATTTGGTCTTTGCAACAACCGCGCGGCATGGTATACTAAGCCTCGTAGTACGGCATGCGGCGGATCAATGCCGCCGCGGTAGCAAGCGGGCGCTTCTCGCAGCAGAATGGAAGGAAGGTGTTCTTTTTATGTCCTGGTTTTGGGACGCGAAAATCCTATGTCTTATTGTTTATGTACTGGTGATCGTCGGCATTGCGCTCTATTCCTCCAGGCACACGAAAACGCTCTCGGAGTTTTATTTGGGCGGCCGCAAGACCGGCGCGTGGATGAGCGCGTTCGCCTACGGCACCAGCTACTTCAGCGCGGTGATCTTCATCGGCTACGCGGGCCGCTTCGGCTGGGACTTCGGCCTGTCGGCTGTGTGGATCGGCGTGGGCAACGCAGTGCTGGGCAGCTTTATCGCCTGGAAGGTGCTGGCGCGCAGGACCCGCGCGATGACCCACGCGCTGCACGCCTCCACAATGCCGGAATTTTTTGAAAAACGCTACAACAGTAAAAATCTAAAGATCGCCACGGCCGTGGTGTCGTTTATCTTTCTGGTGCCCTACTCGGCCTCGGTGTACCAGGGCCTGGGGTACCTGTTTGAGAGCGTGTTTGATATCCCGTACGTCTACTGCATGGTGGGCATGGCGGTGCTCACCGGCCTGTACCTGCTGCTGGGCGGCTACATGGCCACTGCGCTGTGTGACTTTTTCCAGGGCTTTATCATGATCATCGGCATCGTGTGGCTGATCTGCTCGGTGGTAGGCAGCCCCCAGGTGGGCGGCCTTTCGGCGGGCCTGGCCAAGCTGGCCGCCACGCCAGAGGTGGGCGATAAACTGGTGGGGCCGGTGGGCCCCGGGGGCTTTATCCCGCTGCTGTCCCTGGTCATCCTCACCAGCCTGGGCAGCTGGGGCCTGCCGCAGATGGTGCATAAGTTTTACGCCATCCGCGATGCGTCCGCCATCCGGCGCGGCACTATCATCTCCACTATCTTCGCGCTGGTGGTGGCGGGCGGCGCCTACTTCATCGGCGTGTTCGGCCGCCTGTTCCTGACGGAAAAGCCCGCCAACGCGGATATGATCATCCCCCAGATGCTCAAGGCGGTCGGCCTTTCCGATGTGTTGATGGGCCTGGTGGTGATCCTGGTGCTTTCAGCCTCCATGTCCACGCTCTCCTCGATCGTGCTTTCCTCCTCCTCGGCCATCTCCATGGACCTGGTCAAGGGCGCCTGGAAACCCCAGATGGAGAAAAAAAAGGTCATGCTGCTGATGCGGGTGCTGTGCGTGGTGTTTGTCATCGCCTCGCTGGTGCTGGCCCTCAACCAGAAGGCGGCCATCGTGACGCTGATGTCGTTTTCCTGGGGCTCCCTCTCCGGCGCGCTACTGGCTCCGTTCCTGTACGGCCTCTACGGCAAAAAGACCACGCGCGTGGGCGCGTGGGCGGGCTTTGTCAGCGGTCTTGCCACCTCCATCATTATGGCCATTGCGGTGGGCTTCAACAGCGGGCAGTCGCCCATGGTGGGCGCGCTGAGCATGCTGGTCTCGCTGCTCGTCACCCCGATTGCCAGCGCCCTCTCGCGCAAAAGCGCGCTGCCCGAGGCAATGGTGGCGGAGATTTTCTCCTCCGTGCGCAAGCCCCGCAAAGGGGAGCGGGAGGCGGCGTAGGCGCGCCCAATGAAATTGGCTGTGGACAGCGCAAGGGGACGCCAGGCGGCGTTCCCTTTTTGCACCCCTGACGCCGCACCTTTTGCCGCGTGCGCGCATAGGGTAAAATGAAACCTGTGTGCAAATGAAGAAAATCCTTGTTATCGTGCGGCATAACCGTGTATAATATAAAACTAAACATTGCCGGGGCAAGGCGCAGAAAAACGAGCGCACCGCCCTGCGCGCAGCGTTTCCGATGATACATTCTGTCAGTGAGGGGGGATTGCCATGCAGCACGCAAACAGCCAGCAGCGCATGATTGCCACGCGTCGCGTGGCAATCATGGGCATCTTTGCCAACCTTGCGCTGATGGCGGCCAAGCTGGTTGTGGGCTTTATGGCGCAGAGCCAGGCGCTGCTGGCCGATGGCGCCAACAGCGCGGGCGACGTCTTTTCCTCGGTAATGACGTACCTGGGGGGCTATATCGCGGGCAAGCCCAAGGATGACGAACACCCCTTCGGCCACGGCAAGGCGGAGTACATTTTTTCGTTTGTGATCGCACTGTCGCTGCTGCTGGTGGCGGGAACGCTCTTTTATTCCTCGCTACAGCGTATTTTCAACGGCAGCCATGCCTCCTTTTCCTATTTGGCGGTGGGGGTGGCGGGTGTGACCATCGCGGTGAAGTCTGCGCTCTACCTGTGGGCAAGCCGCATGGGCAGGCGGGCCAACAGCCTGTTGATTACGGCCAACGCGGAGGATCACCGCAACGATGTGGTGCTCTCCATCGGCACGCTTGTAAGCATTATCATGACGCGCTTTGGCGTGCTGTGGGTGGACGGCGTGGTGGGCGCGCTCATCGCGCTTTGGATCGCGCGATCGGGCATCGTCATTCTGCGCCCTGCCTACCGCGTGCTGCTGGATACCAACATAAACAACGCGCATGAGGAGGACTACCGCCAGCACATCCTCTCGGTGGCGGGGGTGGATCACATTGACGCGCTGATGGCAAAGCCGGTGGGGGTGCGCTTTCTGCTGCTGGTCAAGATCTCCGTAGACGCGGATATGTCGGTGGCCAAGAGCCACGCCATCGCAAACGAGATCAAGCGCGTGCTGATGAGCGAGCATGAGGATTTGGCCGACGTGGTAGTGCACATCAATCCCGTCTTTCCCAACGAGCAGCACCTGCACGCGCACCATTAACGAAAAAGCGCGCGACTGGAAGCGGATGGGGCGGCACTGTATGGAAGCTACGCCAGCACGTACGCGCGCGGAGGTGCCGCAAATGCCACAAACAATGTGCCCACGTCCACAGGTAAGATAGCCGCGTAAACGTGTACGCGTGGAGGCGCCGGCAGGCGTGCTGACCCGCACGGCGGTGCCTGGCGCGCATCTTGTCCCAGCGCAGCTGATCGTTTGCGGTGGCGCGCCGTGCGATGGGCAGCGCCTGCAAGCCATTGGACGTTCGGGTGCCCTCAAAAAAGCGCCTTTTTTAATGCGCAAAAAAAGCCTGTGCCACATAGCACAGGCTTTTTTGTTTGTTTTTTTGCTTACTCGATGCCCACAAGCATTTCGAAGCGGGAGCGGACGAAGTCCTTGAACTGCTCGCGCGCGCCCAGCGACACGATGAAGCTGTTCTTCTTCTCGGCGTCCTCGGTGCTCTCTTTGACGGATTCATACATCGCGTTCCAGAAGTCGGTGGCGATGTTCATTTTGGCGATACCAATGCCGATGGCCTTCTTCACCTGCTCGGCGGGGATGCCCGAACCACCGTGCATGACCAAGGGGATGTCGGTGGCGGCGCGCAGCTCTTTGAGCAGGTCCAGTTTCAGGTTGGGGGTGGCGGCGTACGCGCCGTGCGCGTTGCCGATGGAGACGGCCAGGAAGTCCACGCCGGTCAGCTCGATGAACTTGACCATCTGCGCAGGATCGGTGAAAGCGCCGGTGCCCTCTGCAAAGTCGGCAAGGTTGTTGCCCTGGCCAACATGACCCAGCTCCGCCTCAACCTCGCAGCCCATGGCATGCGCGGCCTTGACCACCTCGCGGGTGTTGGCGACGTTCTCTTCAAACGGCAGGGTGGAACCATCGTACATGGTGGAGTTGAAGCCGTAGCGGGGGCCTTCCATCGCCGATTCGAACGAGTAGCTATGGTCCATATGCAGGGCGACGGGCACCGTCAGGTCCTTGGCCAGGTCATGCGTGATGGCGCGGATGGTGCTAAAGGGGATCAGCTGGCTGGCGCCATGCCAAACCATGATCAGCACGGGGCGCTGCATCTCCTCGGCAACTTCCAGCGTCCAGGCGATGGACTCGTAGTTGTACACGTTGAAGGCGGGGACGCAGTACTTGTTTTCCTGCGCCATCTTGAGAAGGGTGGATGTTTTGCAGATAGGCATTGGTATTCATCCTTTCTGAAAATGGAAGTGTATTTCCGGGAGCACATCGTTCAACAATATGTCCCCAGTTTTTCCTATATTATACTATACATGTTTTTATTACTTCTTTCAAGATGTGCAGGGGAGATTTACACGCTTTTTGCCGCCGGCCCATGCCACAGGGAGAATGGGTTGAATTTTCCTATATTGGTTTAATTTTTGTCAGTTTGATCGATGAAACGGGTTTAATACGGCTTTACGTCGCTATATTTCAGCAACAGTGCTTGACACGGTCTGTCAGAAGGGTTAATCTTTTATATAGTGGGTGAAAATTGGCCCACTGCAGCACATCTTTATGGAGGTGAACGTCATGGACGGAGGCGGGCGATTATTTGTCGTCGAAGATAGCGTTCCGATAGACAGTAGCGGCGATGGCCCATCTGCGTCCGTGCGCGCAGCCGTTTAATACAAAGATGGCGCCATCTCATTGACTGTCCTTTGGCGCGGGACGCGATCAACGACGCTGATAAAAAGCTTCTTTCCAAAACAAAGAAAACACGCAGGCGGGCATTGTAAAAGTGCCTTGGTTTTGCTGTGCCCGTATGGGCGCGGTCAAAAAAATCATCCGCCGCGCCTTGCGAAGGATGGAGAAAGAGGTGAAGCGCATGGAAGAAATGATGACCATGCAGCGTATTTTGGCGCTGATCGCACAAAACAAATGGGGGCAATTAAAAGAAGAAATTTCCGAGCACAATCCGGTGGACATCGCTACGATCCTGGAGGATCTTGACAACGAAAAGATGCTGCTGGTGTTCCGGCTGCTGCCCAAGGATATCTCCGCGGACGTGTTTGCCTATATGACCAGCGAGCAGCAGGCGCATATCGTGGCGTCCATCTCCAACCACGAGGTGCGCGCGCTGCTGGACGACCTGTTCATGGACGATACGGTGGACTTCCTCGAGGAGGTGCCCGCAAACGTCGTGACCAAGGTGCTGCACAATACCGATGAAAAGACGCGCCGTTTGATCAACCTTTTTTTGAGCTACCCGGACAACAGCGCGGGCTCGATTATGACCATCGAGTTCGTCAGCTTCAAGGGTAGCTGGACGGTGCGCCAGGCCATGAGCCATCTGCGCCAGGCGTCGCTGGACCGCGAGACCATCTACACCTGCTATGTGGTCAACGACAAGCGCAACCTGCTGGGCACGCTGGAACTGCGCGATTTGGTGTTTGCCCAGGAGGACACCCTGGTGCAGGAGATCATGGACGACAACGTTATCTCTGTGCACACGCTCGACGACCAGGAGCAGGTGGCTGACATCGTGCGCAAATATGATTTGATGGCGGTGCCGGTGGTGGACGCCGAGCAGCGCCTGGTGGGCATCATCACTGTAGATGACGTCGTGGACGTCATCGAGGAGGAGAACACCGAGGACTTTGAAAAAATGGCGGCCATGATGCCGTCGGAGGATACCTACCTCAAGACCGGCGTGATGCAGCTGGCCAAAAACCGCATCGTGTGGCTGCTGATTTTGATGATCTCTGCCACCTTTACCGGCAAGATCATCCAGCACTACAACAGCGTGCTGCAGTCCGCCGTGGTGCTGGCAGCCTTCATCCCCATGCTGATGGATACTGGCGGCAACTGCGGCAGCCAGGCTTCCACCATGGTTATACGCGGCATGGCGCTGGGCGAGATCCAGTGGCGCGATATCTTCAAGGTGATGTGGAAGGAGCTGCGCGTGGCACTGCTGGTGGGCGCGGGCCTGGTGGCGGTGAACTTTGCCCGGCTGATGCTCTTTGAAAAGACCAGCATCATGATCGCGCTGGCCGTCAACATCAGCCTGCTGTGCACGGTGGTGCTGGCCAAGGTGATCGGTTGCACCCTGCCTATGATCGCCAAGCGCATCAAGCTGGACCCGGCGATCATGGCCAGCCCCATGATCACCACCATTGTGGACGCCTGCTCGCTGATGGTCTACTTTGCCATTGCGACAAACGTCATGCACCTTGCCTAAAAAAAGGGGAACGCCCGATGCACCCGCCGCATAGGATATAGCAGGCGGAGGCCCTGCTTGAGGAAGGCTGCCGCCGGATGATCCGACGCAGGCGCCGTGCGGCGCACGATGGATATGGCTTTGGAATATTCGTCCCAGACGGGACGGTCTTTGATAGGAGAAGGCGCAATTTGTGTGGTTGCGCCTTCTTTTTTGCTTTTTTTGCGCGGTGCGAAACAAATCCGATACATTGTGCGTCTATGAAAAAGGAAGGGACATACTTCCTTATCGCTTGCCTGCGCTAGAAAAATGGGTATAATAATAAAGTATGGCTCTTGAACGATCAATGAAGAACGATCGATGAATGTAGGAAGCTGGGTGCAATACAACGATGAAGAAATATTTGGTCAACACGCTCATTGTGCTGTTTTCCGTGATGCTGGTCGTCGTCATCGGCGGGGGCATCTACATGCAGGATGTACTTTCGGGCCTCTCCAACGTGGATGAGGGCGGCAAGTCGGCGGACCTGCAGGGAGACGTCATCACGCCTGCCTCGGGCGAGACGCTCACCGCAGACGAGCAGGCGATCGCAGAGCTGGGCAAGGACACCATCAATGTGCTCTGCCTGGGCGTGGACAGCCGCAATACCGACGGCAAGATGGTGGGCAACACCGACGTGATGATGATCGCCACGGTGGATCTAAAGTCCAAAACCATCCGCCTCACCTCGCTGATGCGCGATATGTACGTAGCCATCCCCGGCCACGGCAAGACCCGCATCAACGCGGCATTTGCCTCG
Organism: Maliibacterium massiliense; assembly: GCF_900604345.1. Classification (GTDB taxonomy): domain Bacteria; phylum Bacillota; class Clostridia; order Christensenellales; family Maliibacteriaceae; genus Maliibacterium; species Maliibacterium massiliense. Next base: position 490,332 of record NZ_LR026983.1, on the reverse strand, counting down.
GGCGGCGCGGACCTTGCACTGCAGACGGTCAACCAGAACTTTGGCCTGAACCTCAAGCATTACGCGATTGTGGACTTTATCAGCATGGAAAAGATCATCAACCGCGTGGGCAGTATCACCATCGATGTGCGCGAGGAAGAGGTCAATTATGTAAACGAGGTCATTGTGGAACTCAACAAGATCAATAGGGAAAAGGACCCCAATGACAAGCAGGTGGAATTTCTGGCCCACGGCGGCGAGCAGCAGCTCAACGGCCGGCAGGCCGTGGCCTACGCGCGCGTGCGCCATGTGGGCAACTCTGACTACGAGCGCACGGCCCGTCAGCGCAAGGTGCTCATCGAGATGTTCAAGAAGGTGATGCAGATGAACATCCTCGACGCGCCCGGCCTGGTGCAAGACGTTTCGCCCTACATTGAGACAAACCTCACGCCGGATCAGATCCTCTCGGTGGGCCTGAAGGTGCTCAGCTTCAAGGGCGCGGGGGTGGAGCAGTTGCGCGTGCCCATGGACGGCGCGTTCTCATCGGAGAAGATCAACGGCGCCGCGGTGCTCGTGCCCAACATTGCGGAGTGTAAAAAGACGATACAGAACTTTATCGTGGGTCTCTACGAGCCCCCGGAAAAACAGTATTAGGCCGCCGAATAGACGAAAGGCCCGCGCTCCTTGCGCGGGCCTTTTTTGCTGTGAAAAAGGGGGATGGGTCAGCGCTCCACGCGCATGCAGCTGTTGTTGGTGGGCGCGTAGAGCATATTGGTCTGGGTGCTGGACGCCTGCAGCAGCACGCCGTTGCAGCGCGGGGCGGCGAAGATGGGGAAGTCGTCGATGCAGTCGCCCTTGCAGGAGCAGCTGTTGCCGCCGGCGACCTTGGCGCATTCGGGCACCTCGTCTACGGGCGTGCCGGTGATGTACATGGGCACGCGCGCGGTGACGAACAGCAACACCACCACATCGAGCGTCATGACGAAATGGCCGTCGGTAAAGCAGCCGCAGCAGCACACCGCCGAGCCCATCACCTCGATACCTGCGGGGATCTGCGCATCGCAGGGCATGGTCATGATGGTGTCGATGGGCAGGGTAACGCAGGTATCGGCGGTGAACTCGTTGCAGCACGCGTCGCGATAGTACACCATGATGGGCACGGTCACGTTGCCGCGCACGCGCACGCGGCCGCTGGTGTGGTGGCAGCCGCAATTGCAATTGCAGTTGCAATTGCAGTCATCCTCCATGGGGGTAACGCTCAGATCGGAAAGCGCCACCTTGCTGCAGGAGCTGCTGCATCCAAGAAATGTAAAGGGCGGTTGCGGCTGACAGGCGTCGCCGCTTGCACGCAGACGGGGATCCGAGGGTACCAGCACGGCATCCTTGATGGTCTCTTTGATGCGGCAGCTATCAAACACCTGGTCCACCAGGATGCAGGGCTTGGGCTCGCAGCCGGGGGTGGGTTTGGGGCAGGCGCAGTTGTTTGCGCCCGAGCAATGGCTGTGGCAACTGCAGGGGCTGCAGTTTGTCGGTTTGCAATTCATAACCGGAAGGCCTCCTTGTCTGTTGGATGGGGGAAATGTTCCACTAACAGGGTATGATGCGGCCGCAAGGAGGGTTCCAATGCCAAAGGGGGTGCTGGTGACGGGACAAAAAAGCCGCGCCAGAGCTTCTGGCGCGGCTGACTGCAGCTTACATGTGCTTTACAGGACGTCGGGGGGGAAGCAGCGGATGATCTTCAGCGCGCTGGAGGCCAACAGCTCCATATCCGCGATGCCCGCGGGCAAAAAGAGCTCGTCGCCCCGCTTGATGGGCAGCTCGCCGCCCGCGTAGTTGATGCTACCCGCCCCCTCCAGCACGATGGCGATGGAGAAGGTGCCGGTGTCCATGGGTTTGAAGGCGCCCATCACCTCGTAGAGCGCCGCGCTGAAGTAGGGGGTCTGCGCGCTGCCGATCAGGTAGGTTTCCTTGCCGCCGGCATCCTCGCGCAGCACGCGGGGGGGCACCTGGTTGATGCGCAGGTTTTCCTCGTAGCTGTGGCCCTCATAATGGTAGGTGCCCAGCTGCAGCTCCTTCCAGTCCTCCGCCGCTTTTCCGGACAGCTCCGGGTTCTTCGTGACGCCCACCACCAGATCGGAGGGCTCCTGCAGCTCGATGAGGAAGCAGCCCGTGCCCACCGCGTGGATCAGGCCGCCGGGGATGTTGAACATGTCGCCGGGCTTGACAAAGACCTTGTGGCACCAGTTCTCCATGGCGGGCACGTCCTCTTGGTCGTAGAGCTCGTCAAAGATCTCCCGCTTGATGCCCTCCTTAAAACCCATCAGCACGTAGGGCTTGACGGGGGAATCGTCGCGCAGAGAGACGATGTACCAACACTCTGCCTTGCCGAAATCCTGCCCAAAGGCCTCCTTGGCGTGTGCGCGCGTGGGATGGGCCTGCAGGCGCAGCTGTTTTTCCGCGTCCAGCAGCTTCACAAGCAGGTTGGTGTTGCTGCCGTAGCGGGCAAAGTGCTTTTTGCCCAGCAGGTTCTCCGCATCGGTCTGGATAAAATCCTTCAAATAGGGCGTGCTGCCGTCGGGCAGGGTCACCTTGGCCATGCCGTCGTGTGGGTCGGGCGAGTTGGCGGCATTGCGCACCGTGGTGCACGAGCCCACCCACGCCTCGGGACGGCCGTCGTCCTTGGCCGGCTCCACGCCGCGGAAGCGGTCGATCTCACGGCCGCCGGGGTAACGGACGATCTTGTTGGGGACGAGCTTCAAAGGACGGGTATAGCATGCGCTCATAAAATGGAAACACCTCCGAACGAAAATGATAATTACATTATACTGCCAAAAGTGCGGGCTGTATATGATGCGACGGGCAAACAACGGCAAATTTTGTGTTGTAAGCGTTGTTGCGCTGTACATACGCTGGTATAATAACATTGTATACAGTTGGGTTCGTTGTCGATACAGCTTCAAGTTAAGTGGGGTGTTTTTTCGCATGAGCTATGTCCCGATGAAGGAGATGCTCCTGGCGGCGCAGCGTGATGGCTACGGCGTGGGGGCGTTCAATATTGTCAATGAGCAGACGGCGCGCGCGTGCATCGCCCTGGCAGAGGAGATGCGCGCGCCCATGCTGCTGCAGACGAGCATGGTGCCCCTTTCCGTCTACGGGCCGGAGGGGATGATGGATCTGCTGCGCCCGCTGGCTGAAAAGGCGCGCGTGCCGGTGGCGGTGCATCTGGACCACTGCACCGACCCGGACTTTGTCAAACGTTGCATTGACGCGGGCTTTACCAGCGTCATGATGGACGCCTCCAAGCTGCCGCCGGAGGAGAACATCGCCGTCACGCGCGACGTGGTGGATTACGCCCACGCGCGCGGCGCAGTGGTGGAGGGGGAGCTGGGCGCCATCGTCAAGGCGAAGGACGACCTCGCCGCGCGCCAGAGCGGCGAGGGCGCCGTGAGCCTGGAGGCGGCGCGCGATTATATGGCGCGCACGGGCGTGGACGCGTTTGCGCCCGCGGTGGGCACGGCCCACGGCCTCTACAGGGGGGAACCCAAGCTGAATTTTGAGCTGGTGCGCGCCATTGTGGCTCTGGGCATGGCCCCCCTTGTGGTGCACGGGGGCACCGGCCTTTCCGATGAGAACTTCCGCAAGCTCATTGCCGCGGGCGCAAGCAAGATCAACATCTCCACCGCCATCAAAATCGCCTACTACGAAGGCATTGCCGGCTACATCCAGGCGCATCCGGATGAAAAGGAGCAGCCGCTTGCGATCGACCAGGCGGCCATCGCCGCCGTGCAGGACGTGGTGCGCAGGCACATCGCCCTGTTCGGCACGGCGCATCGGGTGTAAGCGTATGGACAGATACGAGGGAAAGGTGGCGTACCCGTGCGACCTGCACTGCCACAGCGTGCGCTCCGACGGCAACGATACGTATGAAGAGCTGGCGGACGTCGCCCGCGCGCGGGGTGTGCGGCTCTTTGCGGTGACGGATCACGACCAGGTGCCGCAAAAGGAGGTCGCCGGCCAGAAGCTGACGGACTATGCCCGCGCGCGCGGGGTCTACATCGTGCCGGGCATCGAATTCTCCTGCGATACGCAGGTGGAGGACGTGCACATCGTGGGGCTGGGATGCGATTTTGACGCGCCGGTGTTCGGCGCGCTGGCTGCGCGTATGGCCGCCTCCAAGCGGGAGAGCTACCGCAAGCTGGTGCAGATGCTTGCCGAGGATGGAATGGACATCTGTTGGCAGGATGTGATTCACACGCCCCAGGGCGATGTGCCCGAAGAGGGCGTGCAGCGCAAGCACATCTTTGAGGCCATGGCCCGCAAACAGCTGGCGCCCGACTGGAGCCAGGCCAAGGTCATGGTGCAGACCACCCCGCGCTACGCGGGCCTGAAGCGGGAGAAGGTATCGCCGCGCGAGGCCATCGAGGCGATTCGATCGACAGGCGGCATGGCGATATTGGCCCATCCGCACCTGATCGACGCAGAGCCGCATCCGGGCGTGACGCGCGCGGCGTACATCGAGCAGCTGATTTCCTGCGGCCTGCAGGGCATTGAGGCGGCGTACCCCTACGGCAAGACCAGCTACAAGGGCCAGGATACGGAAGCGGCGATCGAACGCGCGGTGCGCGCTGCGTACGCCGCGCGCCTGTTTATCTCAGGCGGCTCGGATTATCATGACGACGGCAAAAAGGGCGTGGAGAACCCCCGCATGATGGGGGAAAAGGGCGTCACGCTGGAGGACATCCGCGCGTGTGAGACGCTGCGGCGCATTGTGCTGCGCCTGTATCCGGCCGCCAAGGAATTTATTTGAACAAAAAGGAGAGGTGCATTCCATGGAGAAAAAGAACGCGGCGCAGCTGCTGGCATCCCTGCCGCCGGTGCGCAAGATCGAGGATTTCTACAAGACGCCCTACCCGCTTGACCACAAGCTGGTGGTGCTGGATGACGACCCCACGGGCGTGCAGACCGTGCATGACGTGGACGTGTGGACGGTGTGGGACGAGGCGAGCCTGACCGAGGCGATGCGCGGCGCGGGGCATGTCTTCTTTATCCTGACCAATTCCCGCGGCCTGACCGCCGCCGATTCGCGCGCGCTGCATGAGGAGATCATGCGCAACCTGGTGGCCGCCTCCAAGGCCACGGGTGTGCCGTTTCTTGTGATAAGCCGCAGCGATTCCACACTGCGCGGCCACTATCCCATGGAGACAGAGGTGCTGCGCCAGGGCTATGAGCAGGCGGGCCTGGGCCATGTGGACGGCGAGATCATCGCCCCGTTCTTTCTAGAGGGGGGGCGTTACACCATCGGCGACGTCCACTACGTGCGCGAGGGGGACACCCTGGTGCCGGCGGGGGATACGGAGTTCGCCCGGGATACTACCTTCGGCTACGCCGCCAGCGATTTGAAGGACTGGGTGCGCGAGAAGGTGGGGGATATGCCTGCGGACGCCCCCATCCACAGCGTATCCATCGATATGCTGCGCAGCGGGGATATCCAGGCCGTCACAGCGCTGCTGCTGCAGGCCAAGGATTTTGAAAAGATCGTGGTCAACGCGGCGTGCTATGAGGACATGGAAGTGTTCGTCCTCGCGCTCTACGCGGCCATTGCAAAGGGCAAGACATACATGTTCCGCACCGCGGCGGGTTTTGTGCGCGTGTTTGCCAAAGTCGACGCAAAGCCGCTGCTCTCTGGCGCGCAGTTGAACAACGGCTCCGCGCTGGGCGGGCTGGTGATCGTGGGCTCCCACGTCAAAAAGACCACCATGCAGCTGGAGAAGCTGCTGACGCTGGACGGCCTTGCCACCATCGAGTTTGACGTCAACCGCCTGGAGGCACCGGATGTGGCGGATTACATTGCCCAGATGGTGCGCAGCATGAAGGAGGCCATGCAGCGCGGCGAGACGGCGGTGGTGTACACCACGCGCAAGGTGGTCACAAAAACGGCGGACGCAAGCGAGGCGAATTTAAGCTTTTCGCTGCGCGTATCCGCCGCGCTGGTGCAGCTGGTGCAGGATCTGGACGTGATGCCCTCGTTTATCGTGGCCAAGGGAGGCATTACCTCCAGCGATATCGGCGTAAAGGGCCTGGGGGTCAAAAAGGCGTGCGTGGCCGGCCAGGTGTTGCCCGGCGTGCCCGTGTGGAAGCTGGGGCCGGAGAGCAAGTACCCCGGCGTGTGCTACGTGGTGTTCCCCGGCAACGTGGGCGACGAGAACGGCCTGCGCGACGTGGTCGCCTCCGCGCGCGCAAAAGCGTAAATGGACGGATGAAACGGGATGTGTAAGCGCGTCCCGCCATCATATATGCGTAAGGCGTTTACAGGCAAGACCGCCCGCCCGCAGCAGGGCGGGCAAGAAAAGAAAGGAAGAGATACCAATGTCCAAGAAAAAACATGTCTGCGTGCTTATGACCAGCTTTTCCAACAAGGATGATATCGTGGGCTTTTTCAAACAGCTGGCACCCGATGTCCGCCTTTCATTCATCGCGGACGATACGCTGATCCAGGATGTGCAGGCCGCAGGCGGCCCCACCCCCAGCGTTCGCAGCCGCATGTGCAAATACGCCATGGCCGCCCAGGAGATGGGCGCGGATCTGATCATCAACATCTGCTCCTCCGTGGGTGAGGTGGCGGACGTATACAGCAAGCTGGTGGATATTCCCGTGGTCAAGATCGACCAGGCCATGGCTGAGGAAGCGGTGCGTCTGGGCAGCAAGATCTCCCTGGTCGCCACTGTAGCCACCACCGTTGGGCCCAGCCGCCGCCTGATCGAGCGCGTGGCTGCCGAGCAGGGCAAGCAGGTCACTGTCAAGGAGTGCCTGGTGGACGGCGCAATGGATATGCTCTTTGCGGGCGATGCCAAGGGCCACAACGACCGCGTGCGTAGCGTGGTAGAGGCGCAGGACGGCAACTGCGACGTCATCGTGCTCGCCCAGGGCAGCATGATGGTGCTGATGCCTGAGCTGGGCCATATCAAAACGCCTGTGCTGACCAGCATTCCCATGGGCGTCAAACACGTTGTGGAGGATATCCTCGCTAAGATGTAACAAAAACAGAACATGCCGACCACCTAAAATGCTAATGTTTTGAGTATATCGTGGAGGTTTTACACAGGAAACATGGCAATTATCTTGTTAATTGCCGTTTTTCCTCTTGCAAAATCACAGAGTGTATATTATGCTTAGGCCGTAATGCGCCATTGGCGCGCAATGACGATGAGTAAGGGGTAGTGAATCTAAGCATGTTTAAGCTGGAGTTTGACGAAAGCCGTCCCATCGATTTTATCGGCGTGGGCCGCGCGTGCATTGACCTCAATGCCAACGAAATCAACCGTCCCATGGAAGAGACGATGACGTTCACCAAGTATGTGGGCGGCTCACCCGCCAACATCACCATCGCGCTTGCCCGCCTGGGCAAAAAGTGCGGTTTCATCGGCAAGGTGTCCGATGACCAGCACGGCCGCTTTGTTTCGGGCTACATGAAGAACAACGGCATCAACACCGACCACATGTATGTGGACGACAGCGGCGCCTCGATGGGTCTTGCCTTTACCGAGATCAAGTCGCCCAGCGACTGCAGCATCCTGATGTACCGCACCCATGTGGCGGATTTGATGCTGGACCCCACCGAGGTATCGGAGGAATACATCAAAAACGCCAAGGCCATGCTGATTTCCGGCACGGCGCTGGCCGCCAGCCCCTCGCGCGAGGCGGTGTTTGTGGCGCTGGATTACGCCCGCAAGCACAACACGGTCGTGCTTTTTGATTTGGACTACCGCCCCTACACCTGGAAGAACCCCAACGAGGTGGCCATCTACTACAGCCTGGCCGCGGAGAAGTGCGACGTCATCTTCGGCACGCGCGATGAGTTTGACATGATGGAGTGCTTCACCATGCCTGGCAACAAGGACGACAAGGTTACCTGCGCCAAGTGGTTCGGCTACCACGCCAAGCTTGTCAACATCAAGTACGGCCAGGACGGCTCCAACTGCTACACCAGCGACGGCAAGATGGTGCACGGCGGCATCTACCCGGCCAAGGTGCTCAAGACCTTCGGCGCGGGGGATTCCTACGCCGGCGCGTTCATCTACGGCCTGCTGGAGGGCTGGGAGATTGAAAAGTGCCTGAATTACGCGGCGGCTTCCGCCTCCATCGTGGTTTCCAGCCACTCCTGCTCGGACGCCATGCCCACACTCGAGCAGATTGCCACCTTCATTGACAAGTGCAATAAGGGCCAAGATCCCTTTGCGAAATAAGACGGACCCAACCAATTTTAGAGGAGGTACCTTACCCATGAAAAAAGTCATGAACTGCATTGGCGGCAAGTGGTGCGATCCCACCGGCAATCGCTACGCGGACGTCATCAACCCCTCCAACAACCAGGTGATCGGCCAGGTTGCGCGTTCCACCAAAGAGGATGTGGACGCTGCGACCGCCGCCGCCAAAGAGGCCTTTAAGTCTTGGAGCAAAATGCCCACTACCCGCCGTGCGAAATTTATGTTCCGCCTGGTGGACCTGATCACCGAGCATTTTGAGGACATCAGCCGCCTGGTCTCGCTGGAGGAGGGCAAAAACCTCACCGACGCCCGCGCGGAGGTCAAGCGCGCCCAGGAGAACACTGAGGTTGCCACCGGCATCCCCAGCCTGATTGCGGGCGACATGATGCAGAACATCGCCGGCAACATTGACGGCTACACCATCAAGCAGCCCATCGGCGTGTTCGGCATCATCTGCCCCTTCAACTTCCCGGCCATGATCCCGTTCTGGTTCTTCCCCTACGCGGTGGGTACGGGCAACACGGTCGTCATCAAGGTGAGCCGCCAGGTGCCCCTGACCATGCAGTACATCATGGAGCTGATCCAGGAGGCGGGCTTCCCCGATGGCGTCGTCAACATCGTTAACGGTGACCGCGAGGTCGTGACCGCCATGCTGGAGTCCGAGGACATCGCCGGCATCTCCTTTGTCGGTTCCACCCCCATCGCCAAGCTGATCGCCGAGCGCTGCGGCGCCACCGGCAAGCGCTTCCAGGCGCTGGGCGGCGCGAAGAACTACTTCCTGGTGATGCCGGATGCCAAGATGGATAAGGTGATCTCCTCGCTGATGACCTCCTGCTTCGGCTGCGCAGGCGAGCGCTGCATGGCCGCGAGTGTCGTGGTGGGCGTGGGCGACGTCTATGACGAACTGATCGAGAAATTCCGCGACGCGGCCGCCAAACTGGTGGTGGGCGACGCACTGGATCCCGCGGTGGACGTGGGCCCGGTCATCGGCCAGGGCGACAAGGATCGCATCCTGGGCTACATCGACGGCGCGATCGCGCAGGGCGCCAAGGTGATCCTGGACGGCCGCAATCCCCAGATCAAGGGCGATCCCAACGGCTTCTACGTTGGCCCCACGATCCTGGAGAACTGCACGCGCGATATGGCTATCTGGAAGGATGAGGTATTTGGACCCGTGGTCATCTGCTTTAAGTGCGACAGCTTCGAGGAAGCCATGGAGCACATGAACAGCCACCACTTCGGCAATGGCGCCTCCATCTTCACCCAGAACGGCTACTACGCCCGCCAGTTTGAGGTGGACGCGCAGGCCGGTATGCTGGGCATCAATGTGGGCGTGCCTGCGCCCATGGCGCTGCTGCCCTTCGGCGGTGTGAAGCAGTCCTTCTTCGGCGATATCAAGGGCCAGTCCAAGCACGTGATCGACTTCTTTACCACCAGCAAGGTCGTCACCACCCGCTTCTTCCCCGAGGACTGACGCAAACGGTGAAAATACAGGAAAACGGGAACGGCGCATGTTTTGTGCCGTTCCTTTTTTATGTGCTTTATGCTATAGTAAAGTGCAACAAGATTTTGTGCACGTTTATTGCGGAAAGGAAGGCGGTTTATGATGGAAAAGGTGACGATTATCTGGACCACGGCGGATAAGGAGGCGGCGCTAAACATGGCGTTTATGTACGCGAAAAACGCCAAGGTGCGCGGCTGGTGGGACGAGATTGATTTCGTCATCTGGGGCCCGTCCGACAGGTTGGCCTGCGAGGACGCGGATATCCAGACCGAGATCGCTACCCTGCTGCACGTGGGCGTCCAGGTCAAGGCGTGTATCGCGTGCGCCGAGCGCTACGGCGCGGTGGAAAAGCTGCGCGCGCTGGGCGTGGAGGTGCTGCCCATGGGCCTGCCGCTGACCGAGACGCTCAAAGCGGGCGGTCGAGTGCTGACCATTTAGCACAGAGGAGGGAGCGCATGTTTCAAAAACTGGTGGCGATCGAGCCTATTAACATGAACGAGGCGGCCAGAGCGCGCCTGTACGACTACGCGCGGGAGGTCGTGCTATGCGCGGACAGGCCCGCGGATGACGCGGAAATCATCCGCCGCATCGGCGATGCGGACGCGGTGCTGGTTTCCTACACCACGCTCGTGCCGCGCGCGGTGATCGAGGCCTGCCCGCGTATCCGCTACATCGGCATGTGCTGCAGTCTCTACAGCCCCGAGAGCGCCAACGTGGACATCTGCGCCGCAAACGAGCGTGGCATCACGGTGCTGGGTATCCGCGATTACGGCGACGAGGGCGTGGTGGAGTACGTGGTATCAGAGCTGGTGCGCCTGCTGCACGGCTTTGGGGCGTTTCAGTGGCGGGACGTGGAGCGGGAACTGACCGACGTCAAAATCGGCATCGTGGGCCTGGGCACCAGCGGCGGCATGATCGCGCGGGCGCTGCAGTTCTTTGGGGCGGAAGTATCCTACTACAGCCGCACCCGCAAGCCGGAGCGGGAGGCCGAAGGCCTGACATACCGGCCGCTGGAGGCGCTGCTTGCGCACGTGGACATCCTCATCACCTGCCTCAACAAAAACACCGTGCTGCTGCACGAGGCGGCGTTTGCACGCTTTGGCAACGGCAAGATTCTGGTCAACACGGGCATCAGCCCCTCCTACGATATCGGCGCGCTGCGCGCCTGGGTGCAGAACCCGGGCAACTACTACCTGTGCGATACGGATATGGCAATGGGGGACACCACCCTGCTTGCTCTGCCGCGCGTGATCAGCCCGCGCAAGTCCTCGGGCTTTTCCAGCTACACCATCAAGCGCCTGAGCCAGAAGGTGCTGGAGAATATCGAGACGTATCTCAAGGGCACGGGGGAGCTTGCCTGATGACCGGGCGAAAAAGCGCCGCAAGGGTTCATCCCTTGCGGCGCTTGCTTTTTTGCGGAAGGCTTTAGGTTACCGCCGGCGTAGGTGACGGTGAAGACGTCGGTGTTGGTGCCGGCGTCGGTGTTGGTGCCGGCGTCGGTGTCGGCGACGGCGTAGGTGCCGGTGTGGCCTGGTGATGCGGGTTGTTCGCATCAGGGGCCGTCGGGTCCCATCCCGTTGACTCTACGCGGGCGACGCCCACGCCGCCAGATGCGCCGGAAAAGCCGCCGCCGTTTATGATGATAACCTCGGTACCGGAGGCGCAGTAGTTGTAAACCCACAGCGCGTCGATGCAGCGCAGGCGGATGCAGCCATCCGAGACGGGGGAGCCAAGCTTGTTGTATTCCTCCCATTTAAGGGTATCAGGCGAGGCACTGCGGTAGGGCACGGAATGGAAAAGAATGCTGCCCACCACGCGGCAGGCATACTGTCCGTACACGCCGCCCAAAAGCGGGCGCCAACGGTATTTGCTGGAAATCTTAAAGGTGCCTGTAGACGTGACACCGCCGCTTCTCCCCGTGGAGCAGGCCATGTTGCGCGCCGCAATCGTATACTCCCCCGCGGCATCCTTACCGTAGACCGCGACCACCTGCGTGCCCTTATTGACCAGCACACGGTAGGGCATGCCGCCCGTGCGAGCGGGCGCGGCCTTGGTGGGCTGGGGCTTGGGGGTGGCGGCAGCTCTGGTGGCGGTGGGCGTGGGAGAAGCCGCCGGATCGGACGGCGAGATGGCGGGCACCGCTGTAGGGGTTGCCTCCGGCGCTTCCGCATTGCCGGAGAGCGACGAGGACCAGTCGCGCAAATCAGGCGCATCGGCGCCTGTGGTGGCAACTGACGACTCGTCCAGCTGTGCCTGCGTGTTCGTTAGGCTGGGCGCGCGCGGTGAGCGTGCCGCCGATGCTTACGCCAATGATGGAGAGCAGCACCGCGCCTGCAGCACATAGAACAAAGCGCTTTTGTTCTTGATGCCCATGGTAAGCGGCTTGCTTATCAGGCCAGGCGCGCTGCACGTTTTGTGTCAGATTATCTATACCTGCGGACGCTCCAGCAGGCGGAACAGCAGGCTGTGCCCCTCCTCCACCATCAATCCGGTGGCCGCAGCGCACGCCTCGTCGTAGGTGCGCCCCGTTTCGACCTGGGTGCGGCTGTCGTAGAGTGCAAAGGGGATGGGTGCGCCGTCATGCGCGCGCGTAGCAAGGGGGGTGCCGTGGTCGGGCATCAGCAGCAGGCGGTAGGGCTCGCCCCACTCTTCCATCTCCTGCATGAGCACGGCCAGCGTGCGCGCGTCGATCTGCTCAATGGAAGAGATTTTTCCATCTACGTCGCCGTCGTGGCCGCACTCATCGGGCGCCTCGATGTGCACGAACACCAGGTCGTCCCCCTCTTTGAGCGCCTTGATGGCCGCGCGCGCCTTGCCCTCGTAGTTGGTGTGCAGATCGGCGGTGGCGCCCTGCACAAAGATGGACTTCAGCCCCGCGCACTGGCCGATGCCGTGGATCAGCGGCACGGCGGAGACCACGCTGCCCGAAAGGCCCGTACGCGCGGTCAGCGGCACCAGATCGGGCTTGCGCCCCTCGCCCCAGAACCAGATGGCGTTGGCCATGGGCAGCCCCTTTTCCCTGCGCGCGCGGTTGATGGGGTGGCCCTCCAACAGCGGCACGCTGCGCCGGATCAGGTCGCGCAGCTCCTCCGACAGGGGGCCTGTGGGCAGGATGTCGCCTACAGGCGCGTCCACGTGCTCGTGGGGGGGATAGGTGGTCAGTTGGGCAAGATCGATATCGCCGCGGTCGCGCATCACCGTCACGTGGCGGTAGGACGCGCCAAAGACAAAGGAGAGCTTATCGGTGGCAAAGTGCGCGTTGAGCGCATCCACCAGGGGAACGGCCTCTTCCTGCGTGATGCCGCCGGCGGAGTGGGATACCATGGTGCGCGCCGCAAAGGTAGGGGCATCCGAGAGAGTGACCAGGTTGCAGCGCAGCGCGATATCCGCAGGGCACATATCCACGCCCAGGCTCACCGCCTCCAGCGGGGAGCGGCCGGTGTAGACCAGCTTGGGGTTATAGCCCATGATGGAGAGGTTGCCCGTATCGCTGCCCGGCGGGCAGCCGATGGGGATGGTACGCACCAGCCCCTCCTCGCCCAGCGAGGCAATCTTGTCCATATGGGGAATGTTGGCATACTGTAGCGGTGTGCGCCCGCCCAGGCTTTCGATGGGGCGGTCCGCCATGCCGTCGCCGATAAGCACGATATACTTCATAGATGCAAAACCTCCATTGGTAGACGATCCTATATTGACAGTACCATTCTACTGCAATTGGCCCTCAGGCGCCAGTACGCAGAGGGAACGGGGCGCAATTTTGCAGTGCACGTCCGCCTCAAAGTGGATCAGCTCGCCATCGACATTGAGCGCGCGCCCCGGCGCGCGGATCTCAAAGCTGCGGCAGCGCACGTAGCGCACCAACTTTTTAAAGCGCAGATGCCTTCCCGTGATAAACAGCGGTAGCAGAAAGGGGATGACGATGTTGGGCACGCTGCGCACGATGCAGATATCCAGGTACTCGTCCTGCACGGATGCCTCCGGCGCCACGCGCATGCCGCCGCCGTAGTACTGCCCGTTGGCGATGGCCATCAGCAGCACCTTCTGGGATTGCTCCCGGCCGTCGATGCGCATGGTGACCTGCATGCTGCGGTAGGTAAACACCGCGGCGATGACGCCGCACAGATAGGCAAACATGCCGGATAAGCGCTTTTTAAAGCGTGCGGTCCACGCCACAACCGCCGCGTCAAAGCCCAGGCTTGCGATGTTGAGGAAAACTCTTCCGTTGCACAGGCCTACGCGCACCGGATGCGGCTGGGCGGCGAGCAGCGCCTCAAGCGCCCGCTCGGGGTGGACGGGGATGCCCAGGGACTTTACAAAGTCGTTGCCTGTGCCCGCGGGGATAAAGCCCAGGCGCACATTGTACGCGGATACGCCCTGCACGGCCTCGTAGATGGTGCCGTCGCCGCCCACCACCACGATGTTGGCGTAGCCGGCAGCCGCGGCTTCGGCTGCCAGGGCGGTGGCGTGGCCGGGAGCCTGGGTGTAGGCAGCCGCATAGGGGATGCCGCGCGCATCGAGCATGGCCAGCACCCTGGGCGCGATGCGCATGCAGCGCCCGTGGCGCGCCACCGGGTTGATGATAAAATAGTACATGGGTGGTGTGTCCTTCCAAGCGTGCATTGCGTATGCGCCGCCCGCATCGCGGGAAAGGCATACAAAATCATTTTACAGGAAAACAGCGGGATGCAAAAGGGAAAAGCTGCCTTTATATACAAAGCAGGCGCATAAACTGCGCCTGCTTTGTATAAAACGGTTTTGGTGGGCGCAATGCCCACGCGCCGCGTATGGACCTTGGGCTATTCGTCCAGCCCCGAGATAAAATCGATGCACACGTCCATGGACTGGATAAATTGAGAAAACTTTTCTTCATTCACGTTGGCAAAGCGCCCCTCGAGCATCTTGCGCATGTCGCTGCGGATGCTGCGGATGAATTTCTGCCCCTTCTCCGTGGCGCGGATTTCGATGACGCGGCGGTCCACCTTGCTGGGGATGCGCACCACGTAATCCCCATCGATCAGCCGGTCCACAATGGGGGTGACGTTGGGCTTGGAAATATCCAGCTGGTAGGCGATCTGGCTCATAGAGAGCGATACGTCCTTATCCAGCAGCAACAGCACGTTGATCTGCAGCGGGGAAAGGTCATAACGCTGCCGTGTGTAGAAGGGACGCAGGATGCGGCGGTCCAGCAATTGCATCAGCGTTGCGAATTTCTGGGTGTTTTTTTCGTCCAGATGAAACATAAATGAAGTCACTCCTTTTGATGTATGGTTTATCCTTTGCGATTAGTCAACACGTATCTACTGCCAGGACGTCATGCCAATGCTACGGACTATACAATAGTTTCGTTTATACGCCGGAGACGAAACTTGATAGTTTATTTCCATATTAATAGCATTGTATAAACCATAACGATAGAAATCATTATAATGCCCGCCAACCTATGATGCAAGCAAATATTACGCAAAAGCGCGGGCGCAAACGTTTTTTAAGGGAAATTTCCATAAAATGCTGTTTTGGGCGGGCGGTTTGACGTCCCACGCCATGTGGACGGCCCTCTTGTGCAAACGGGCCGGCGCATGCTATAGTAAAAGACGTTCTTTTGTTTTTACAGAGCGACGCAAAGGGGAGGAACACCGATGCTGATTTTACCCGAGGGGTATCGCGCCAAGCTGGATATCCGCCAGACGGAGGCGGCCATCAAGATGCTCAAGGATTATTTTGAGCGGGAACTCGCCCAGGCGCTGCGCTTGATGCGCGTCTCGGCGCCGCTTTTCGTCTACCCGCAGTCGGGCTTGAACGATAACCTCAGCGGCGTGGAGCGTCCGGTGTCCTTCACCACCAAGGAGACGCCCGACCGCCCGCTGGAGATCGTGCACTCCCTGGCCAAGTGGAAGCGCATGGCGCTCAAGCGCTACGGCTTTGGCGTGGGCGAGGGGCTCTACACCGATATGAACGCCATCCGGCGCGACGAGGATACCGATAACCTGCACTCCATCTATGTGGACCAGTGGGACTGGGAGGTCATCATCGACGAGCAGCGCCGCAACATGTCCACCCTGCAGGACTTGGTGCAGCGCATCTACCATGTATTTAAGAAGACGGAGCGGTTTATCACCGCGGCCTTCCCGCAGCTTTCGGTGCAGCTGCCCGAAAAAATCACCTTCCTTTCGGCGCAGCAGCTGGAGGATAGGTACCCCAACCTTACGTCCAAGGAGCGCGAGGACGCGGCCGTGCGTGCGCACGGCGCGGTGTTCATCAGCCAGATCGGCGGCGCGCTGCGCTCGGGTCAGATCCACGACGGGCGCGCGCCCGACTATGACGACTGGCGCCTCAACGGCGATATCGTCTTTTACAACCCGCTGCTGGACTGCGCTTTTGAGCTTTCCAGCATGGGCATTCGGGTCAACCGCGAGGCGCTGCTCTCCCAGCTGCGCGAGGCGGGCTGCCCCGAACGGGCGCAGCTGGACTTTCAGCGCCAGCTGCTCGCGGGTGCGCTGCCCCAGACCGCGGGCGGGGGCATCGGCCAGTCCCGGCTGTGCATGTTCTTTTTAAACAAGGCGCACATCGGCGAGGTGCAGGTGTCCGCCTGGCCCGAACAGGAGCTGGAGGACTGCCGCCAGGCGGGCATTGAGCTACTATAGATGCTCGGCGCATGCGGAATAAGCGAAAGGGGGAAGATGCATGCCTGTAAGAATCCCCGGCAATCTGCCGGCATACCAAACGCTGCAAAATGAGAATATCTTCGTGATGAGCGAGGCGCGCGCCATGACGCAGGACATCCGCCCCTTGCGCATCGCCATCATGAACCTGATGCCCACCAAAGTCACCACCGAGACGCAGCTGCTGCGCCTGCTGGGCAACACATCGCTGCAGGTGGACATCACCTTTCTGCATCCGGCAAGCCACGTCTCGCGCAACACATCGCCCTCCCATCTGGCGACGTTCTACAAGACGCTCCAGCAGGTGCGCGAGGAGAAGTTCGACGGGCTGATCATCACCGGCGCGCCGGTGGAGAACCTCTCGTTTGAGGAGGTCAACTACTGGGACGAGCTTAAATCGCTCATGAAGTGGGCGCGGCGCAACGTCTACTCCACGCTCTACATCTGCTGGGCAGCCCAGGCGGGGCTGTATTACCACTACGGCGTGCCCAAGTACGCCCTGCCCAGCAAGATGTTCGGGGTGTTTCCACACCGCGCGTGCGTGCAAAACAACCAGCTGCTGCGCGGCTTTGACGACGTGTTCTACGCACCCCACTCCCGCCACACCGAGGTGCGGCGCAAAGACATCGAAAAGGTGGAGGAGCTCGACATCCTGGCCGAGTCGCTCGAGGCGGGCGTCTATATCGTGGCCACCCACGACGGGCGGCACGTGTTTGTAACGGGCCACGCGGAGTACGATGCGGACACCCTCAAAAAGGAGTACGAACGGGATATCGCCAAGGGCCTGCCGATCCAGGTGCCCTGTCACTACTATCCCGATGACGACCCCGCCCAGCCGCCCGCCGTGTGCTGGCGGGGGCACGCCAACCTGCTTTTTTCCAATTGGCTCAACTACTGCGTCTACCAGCAGACGCCCTACGATCTCAACCAGATCAACCGTTAACGGCAAGCTTGCACTGGCCCGATCAAAGGGGGAACGCCCTTTTGACGGGCTGTTTTTTATGGTAGAATAAAGCATATTTGGGCATGGCCTTTTCGGAAAAAGGGGGAGCGCGCGTGGAGGCGATTTTGTGGATGCAGCAGTTCATCCATCCGGTGCTGGACGTGCTTGCGCAGGGCGTTACAATGCTGGGTGAGGACGTGGCAAGCGTGGTGGTGGTGATGCTCTTTCTTTGGTGCGTGGACAAGAAATTCGGCTTTCAGCTGGGTATCATCTGCATGACCAGCGCGTTTTGCAACGGCATCGTCAAGATGATCCTCAAGGTGCCGCGCCCCTGGACGCGTGGCGTGCAGGGATACATCCCCCCCTTGCGCATGGAGACGGCCACGGGCTATTCCATGCCCTCGGGCCACAGCCAAGCGGCCGCGGTGCTGGGCGCGGCGCTGATGGGGCGCTACAGGCGCTTCTGGCAGCGCGTGCTGCTGGCGCTGGGTATCCTGCTGGTGGGCCTGTCGCGCATCTACTGCCGGGTGCACACCTGGCAGGACGTGGCGCTGGGGCTGGCGCTGGGCGTCCTCTGCGCACTGGCGCTGGGCAAACTTGCCCACGTGTTGCTGGACGAGGCGCACCCCTGGCGCATGCTCCTTTTGATCGTGCCGGCCGCGCTGGGCATGGCCCTGGTGTGGGACAGCGGCGTGTGGAAGACGGGGGGCATGCTCATCGCCGCGGCGCTGGGATATGTGCTTGAAGTGCGCTACGTGCGCCTGCAAGTGCGGGCGCATTTTTGGCAGCATGCGCTGAAGATGGCGCTGGGCATCGGCACGGCGCTCGCGCTGCGCGCGGGCCTCAAGGCGCTGCTAGGCGCCAGCGTGCCCGCCGATGGGCTGCGCTACGCGCTGATGGGCCTGTGGCTCTCCCTGGGGGCGCCCTGGCTGTTTCAAGTGTGCAAGCTCTACCGCAGGGACGCGAAAGCGTAGCTGCACTGTTTTATAGAAGGAGTAAAGGAAATATGGAAGCGATATGGAAGGAGCGCATGGACGTGCGCATGATGGATTTGGACGCGCAGGGCAACTGGAAGTACTCCGCCTTTGCCGCGGGGGTGGAGGCGGCCGCCGAGCATCACGACGCTTACAACGGCGCGGGCAATATTTGGATGCGCGAGCAGCACCAACTGGCGTGGGTGTTAATCAACAGCCATCTGGAGATGCGGGGCACGCCCCGCCTACACGAGAACCTCAAAATCACCACCTGGTGCCGCGGCGCGCAGGGCATATTGGTATGGCGCGAGGTGCTCTTTTTCGGGGAGGACGATCGGGAGATCGCGCGCAGCGCGGCCTCGTGCGCGCTGGTGCGGCTGCCCAAAATGCGCCCGATTCCCCCCAAACTGTGGCCTGTGGACTATCCATATCTGCCGGAAAAGACGATGTTCGGCCCCTACGATAAGGAGAAACTGCCTGCAGTGGCGCAGGACGCGCCCGTGGTGATGACGCGCACCGCGCGCTACTGTGATCTGGACTTGAACAATCACGTCAACAACGCCCGCTACTTAGACTGGATCACGGACGCCTGGCAGGCCGCTGGCGGGGAAACGATCCGTGCGGTGGACATGCAGTACATAAGTCAGGTGCTGGTAGACCAGCCTGTGGACATGCGCGTGCAGCGCTTGGAGGGCTGCGCCATCGTGCAGGGCGACTGCGGCGGCAAGAGCATGTTCCGCGCGCGCCTGCATTGCTGATGAGCATGAACGCGCAAACGCGCCTCTTTGGTCTTGCGCCCATCTGCGATGCGCACAGCCGCGTGCTGGTGCTGGGGTCTATGCCCAGTGCCGCCTCCCTTGCGGCGGGGCAGTACTACGCCTTTGCGCACAACCAGTTCTGGCCTATCATGCAGGATTTGGCAGGCGAGGCGCGCACCACCGACTACGCGCGGCGCACGGCGCTGCTGCTTGCGCGCGGCATCGCGCTGTGGGACAGCGTGGCCAGCTGCGTGCGCCCGGGGAGCCTGGACAGCGCCATCCGCCAGGCGCAGGTGAACGATTTTGACGCTCTGTGGCGGGCATGCCCCGCCATAACGGATGTATTTTTCAACGGCAAGACGGCTGCGGCGCTCTTTCAAAAGCATGTCGCGCTGCCCGCGCGTGTGCGCGCGGCAGTGACCCTTCCCTCCACCAGCCCCGCAAACACCATGCGCTACGCGCAGAAGCTGGCGGCGTGGCAGGCGATCAACCGAGCGCTGCGCGATGAAGGAGGAAGACGATGATGTATGACCCAAAGGAACTAGCAAAGACGGTGCAGGACTACTGTGTGGCGCTGCGGCGGGACTTTCACCGGCACCCGGAGCTGGGCAGGCAAGAGGTGCGCACCCAAAGGCGTATCCTGGAGGAGCTGACTGCGCTGGGCATTGACTGCCGTCCCTGCGGGGGCACGGGCGCGCTCGCCGAAATTAAGGGCGGGGAAGGGCCGGTGCTCGTGCTGCGCGCGGATATCGACGCGCTGGCGGTGTGCGAAGAGACAGGCCTGCCCTTCGCCTCCGAGGAGCCGGGCAAAATGCACGCCTGCGGGCACGATATGCACACCGCCATGCTGCTGGGCGCGGCCAAAGCGCTTGTGGGCGTGCAGGACCAGCTCAAAGGCACGGTGCGCCTGGTGTTCCAGCCCGCGGAGGAGACGGTGACAGGCGCGCCGCTGGTGATTGACGACGGGGCGCTTGTGGGCGCCAGCGCCGCCTTTGGCATGCACGTGGATGCGAGCCAGCGCGTGGGGTGCGTCTCCATCAGCCCGGGGCCCGCCATGGCCGAGGCCGACCGCTTTGCGCTCACCGTGCAGGGACGCGGGGGTCACGGCGGCCTGCCCCATAACACCGCGGACCCCATCGTGGCCGCCGCCGCGGTTGTGACCGCCCTGCAGAGCATCGTCAGCCGCCGCACCTCGCCCTTAGATGCGCTGGTGGTGTCGGTCTGTTCCATCAATGGGGGCAGCGGCTTTAACATCATCCCCAACGCGGTGCACATGTCCGGCACGGTGCGCTACTTTGATGAGGCGCTGCACGATCAGGTGCCCCAGGCTATGCGCGATGTGGCGCAGAACGTCGCCCAGGGCTACGGCTGCAGCGCGCAGCTCGAATATACCTACTGCACGCCGCCCACGGTGAACGAGCCGGAGATGACCAGGCGCTTTGCGGCATCCGCGGCAAAGATCGTGGGCGAGCAGAACGTGCTGCCCTGTCCCATGACCACCGGCGCGGAGGATTTTGCCTACTTTGGCAGGGTGTGTCCCAGCGCATACGCCCAGCTGGGCGCCAGCGCGGACCTATCCTGCCAGTATCCCAACCACCACGCCAAATTCTCTGTGGACGAGCGGGCGCTGGAGGTGGGTGTGGCTGTGTGGCTGCAGTTGTGCCAGGACTTCCTCGGCTGAGGGCGATGTGGTATAATTATAAATGAAAAATCCATAGGGAACGCACGTGCGGTGCCCGCGCCGCTTAAGAGCGGCGCGGGAGAATAGGGAAGCGGGGCGAGCATCCCCCACGTCACCCGGCACTGTGAGCGCGCGAATGTACCGCCTCTGCAAATCGCCACTGGCCAAAGCGGCTGGGAAGGCGCAGAACCGGCGCGGGAATGCGCGTAAAGTCAGGAGACCTGCCGCAGGCGTTGCGATGTAAATCGGGGATGAAGGTAAAGTCGCCGGGTGTGTCTTTGACGCGCCCGGCGCTTTGGTTGCCCGCTTTTTTTCGCAGGGTATACAAGCATCAAGGAAGGAGACAAAAAACGTATGCAAGAGAGGACGCGGCAGGAGACAATGCAGTGGAAGATCAAGCCGGTGAACGCGCGCGCCCGGGCTGCGGCGCAGGCGCGCATCGACAGCCTGATCAAGCCCATCGGCAGTTTGGGTGCGCTGGAGGATATCGCCGCGCGCGTCGCGGCCGTCTGCGGGGAGCTGCCCGCGCGCCTGGAGATGCGCGCGGTGGTGGTGATGGCAGCGGACAACGGCGTGCTGGAGGAGAACGTCACCCCCGTGCCCCAACAGGTGACCGCTATGATGGTGGAAAACATCTGCCAGGGCCTCAGCGGCGTGGCGGTGCTGTGCAGGCAGGCGGGCGCGCTGTTGCGCGTGGTAGACGTGGGCGTGGCGCGCCCTGTGCGCCATCCTGATCTGGTGCAGGCGTGTGTCCGCAGGGGCACCCGCAACATGGCGCGCCAGCGCGCACTGACGCGCGCGGAGGTGGAAAAGGCCCTGCAGACGGGCGCGGCGCAGGCCCGCGCGCTGGCGGCGCAGGGTGTGCGCATGTTGGGCGTGGGGGAAATGGGCATCGGCAACACCACCACGGCAAGCGCGGTGCTGGCGGCGCTGCTGGGGGTGGACCCCGCCCAGACCACCGGACGGGGCTCGGGCGTGGAGGACGACATGCTGGCCCATAAGCTTTCGGTCATCCGCAGTGCGCTGGCGCTGCACCGGCCCGACAGAAAGGACGTGCCAGACGTGTTGGGCGCGGTGGGCGGCCTGGATATCGCGGCCATGGCGGGCGCGTATTTGGGCGCGGCCGAGCAGGGCATGGTCACGGTGATTGACGGCTACATCTCAGGCGTGGCCGCGCTGTGCGCCGCGCGCCTATGCCCCGCGGCGGCGGATTACATGCTGCCCTCGCACGCCTCTACGGAGCCCGGGGCGCGCCTGGTGCACGAGGCGCTGGGCATGGCGCCGCCCCTTATGATGGGCATGCGCCTGGGCGAGGGCAGCGGCTGTGCGCTGATGTTTCCCATGGTGGACGCGGCCCTTGCCTGCGCGCGCCGGATGGGCACCTTTGCACAGGGCAATATCGATGCGGGGAACCTGGTAGACATACGCGCAAAATAGCCGGCATATACTCTACAGGTGTGGAGGTGAAGCGGCTGTATGGAAAACAAAGGCGATCTGGTGGACGTGCGCAAGGCGCTGCCCGAAGCGGTGGTACAGATGCGCTATGCCTCGTGCGACAATTTTGTGGGCGAGCCGGTGTACGAGCGCGACGTCTGCCTGCTGCGGCGGGGCACGGCAAAAAAGCTGGGCCGCGCGCTGCGTTTTTTCAACCAGATGGGGTTGACCATCAAGATATGGGATGCGTACCGCCCCAGCCATATCCAGTACGCGCTGCGCGCAAAGGCGAGCGATCCCTCGTTTTTCGCCGATCCCGTGCGGGGTTCCAAGCACAGCAGGGGCGCCTCGGTGGACGTCACGCTGGTGGATAAGCGCAGCGGCAGGGAGCTTGAGATGCCCTCGGGCTTTGACGAGTTCAGCATACGCGCGCGCCGCGCCTACCCGGGCATCACAGCCGCGGCCATGCGCAACGTGCAGCTGCTCACAGACGGCATGCTCATGGCGGGCTTTGCGCCCATCAACAGCGAGTGGTGGCACTACGACGATACCGAGGCGGCGGACTACCCGCTGCTGGACGTGCCGCTGGAGGCTCCAGAGGCTGAATAACACGCGACAAACGTCGCCTGCAGCAGGGGAAACCTCGCGCCGCAGGCGATGCTTTTCTTTTTTCTGTGCCCTTGCGCGAGGCGTGCCACTGCCGCTATAATGGGGGATAGTCCGCCGCAAGGGCGGCAAGAAGGAGCGTAAACATTGGTTTCAGGAAACATTGAGGGCTTAAAAAAGCATGTCATCGCGCAGCTGGAGGCGCTGTACGATCTGGAGATCGGCCGCGGCTGCTTTGCAAGCGCCGCGCTGCTGGACGCCATGGCAGATATCACCGCCCAGTGCGGGCGGGAGGTGGCGGTGTACATCGCGCGCGACGGGGAGATTTTAGAGGTATACGTGGGTACCAACGACCGAGTGTCCCTTTCGGAGCGGCGCCTGCGCCGCGGCGCGGACGGCCTTTCGGGCGTGCGCTGCATCCACACCCACCCCAGTGGCTCGTCGGAGCTTTCCCTGCAGGATGAGCAGACCCTCCACCAGCTCCTGCTGGATGCTATGGCGGCGGTATCCGTGCGCCAGGGCCGCGCCGCCTCGGTGCGCGCGGGGCTGCTTGATGAGGGGGGCGCTGTGCGCGTGCTGGGGCCCGAGCCGCCATATCGGGTGGAGAAAGGGACGTGGATGCAGGAGATCCGCGCATCCGAGCAGATCGTGCGCAGGGAGCTGGCCCGCCAGCAGGTGCAGACGCAGGAGCGCGCCTTTTTGGTGGGTATGCGCACCGAGGCAGGCGGGGATGTGGAGGCGTCGCTGGAGGAACTGGCCCGCCTTGCCGATACCGCCGGCGCGCTAGTGTGCGGCCGCATGATCCAGCGCCGGCCCAAGCCGGACAACGCCTTTTTCATCGGCCGGGGCAAGCTGGAGGAGCTGGCGGTGCAGAGCCGCGCCGCGCAGGCGGATATCATCATCTTTGACGAGGAACTCTCCGGCATCCAGCTGCGCAACCTGGAAGACGCGTTGGGCGCGCGGGTGATCGACCGCACCGCGCTGATACTGGACATCTTTGCCATGCGCGCCCAGACACGCGAGGGCAAGCTGCAGGTGGAGCTGGCCCAGCAGGCCTACCGCCTGCCGCGGCTGCTGGGCATGGGCACAGTGCTCTCCCGCCTGGGCGGCGGCATCGGCACGCGCGGTCCGGGTGAGAAAAAGCTGGAGGTCAACCGCCGTTATATCCGCAGGCGCATCGCGGATTTGGAGCAGGAGCTTGCGCTCATGCAGCGCCAGCGCGACGTGCGCCGCGCGCGCAGGGAGCAGCGCGAGGTGCCGGTGGTGGCGCTGGTGGGCTACACCAACGCGGGCAAATCCACGCTGCTCAACAGGCTTTCGGGCAGCGAGGTGCTCGCCGAGGACAAGCTCTTCGCCACACTGGACGCGGTATCGCGCAGGGTGGCGCTGCCGGGCGGGCAGGAGGTGCTCTTTGTAGACACCGTGGGCTTTATCGATAAGCTGCCCCACGATTTGGTGCGCGCCTTTCGCGCCACGCTGGAGGAGGCTGCCTATGCCGACGTGCTGGTACATGTGATCGACGCCTCCAGCGCGCGCTGGCCGCAGCAGAAGCAGGTGGTGGAGCAGGTGCTGCAGGAGCTGGGCGCGCAGGATAAGCCGGTGATTCTGGCCTTTAACAAGATGGACGCGGTGCCGGCGGGCGAAATGGATTACCTACACGAGAAGGGCTGCCTGCTTGCAGCGCGCACCGGGGCGGGTGTCGATGCGCTGTTGCGCGCGGTGGGGGCGCTTACGCAAAAGTGCAGCCGCGTGGTGGATGTGGCGCTGGGCTACGACCAGGGCGCGCTGCGCACCCGCCTGCACGAGGCGGGTCAGGTGCTGCAAGAGACGTTTGAAGACGATGGCGTGCACATGCGCGTGCGCCTGGATGAGGTGGCCATCGCGCGCCTGCGGGCGACGGGGCTGGAGCTGTAATAGTATATAAAAAAAGGGGTGTCTGCCGGTTTGGCAGACGCCCCTTTGCGTCCCTGGTGTTTTAGAAAGCCACCTTTTCCTCCAGATAGGCCTTGAGCTCGTCTTGATGCAGAGAGATCTGCTTCATGGTATCGCGGTCGCGGATGGTCACCATGCCCGATTCCAGCGTCTCAAAGTCCACCGTGATGCAGTAGGGGGTGCCCACCTCATCCTGGCGGCGGTAGCGCTTGCCGATGGAGCCCGTCTCGTCGTAATCCACCATAAAGGACTTGCTTAAGGTTTCCCAAAGCGCGCGCGCCTGGGGGCCCAGTTTCTTTTGCAGGGGCAGCACCGCGGCCTTGAAGGGCGCCAGGTACGGATGCAGGCCCAGCACCACGCGGGTGTCCTTCTCCAGCTGCTCCTCGCGGTAGGCGTTGCACAAGAAGGCCAGGATCACGCGGTCCAGCCCCAGGGAAGGCTCCACGCAGTAGGGGACGAACTTCTCGCCCGTGACGGGGTCGAGATACTCCATGTTCTCGCCGGAGTACTGCATGTGCTGTTTTAAGTCGAAATCCGTGCGGTCCGCGATGCCCCACAGCTCGCCCCAGCCGAACGGGAATAGGAACTCAAAGTCCGTGGTGGCCTTGGAGTAGTGGGAGAGCTCCTCCTTGGCGTGGTCGCGCAGGCGCAGCGCCTCGTCCTGCATGCCCAGCGACAGCAGCCAGTTATGGCAGAAGGTGCGCCAGTAATCGAACCACTGCAAATCCTCGCCCGGCTTGCAGAAGAACTCCAGCTCCATCTGCTCAAACTCGCGGGTGCGGAAGGTAAAGTTGCCCGGCGTGATCTCATTGCGGAAGGATTTGCCCACCTGCGCGATGCCCATGGGCAGCTTGCGGCGGGAGGAGCGCAGCACGTTTTTAAAGTTGACGAAGATGCCCTGGGCCGTCTCGGGGCGCAGGAAGATCTCGTTTGCGTTATCCTCGGTGACGCCCTGATAGGTTTTAAACATCAGATTGAACTTGCGGATGGACGTAAAATCGTGCTTCCCGCAGGCGGGGCAGGGAATCTGCTCCTGCGCAATGAGGGCCTCCATGGCGTCGTCGCCCATGCCGTCGACCACGACCTCCTTGCCCTGCTGCTTCATGTAATCCTCGATGAGCTTATCGGCGCGGTAGCGCGTCTTGCACGCCTTGCAGTCCATCAAAGGATCAGAAAAGCCGCCCACGTGGCCGGAGGCCACCCACGTCTGCCGGTTCATCAAAATAGCCGCGTTGAGGCCCACGTTGTAGGGGCACTCCTGCACAAACTTCTTCCACCAGGCGTTGCGCACGTTGTTTTTTAGCTCCGCGCCCAGCGGGCCGTAGTCCCAGGTGTTGGCAAGGCCCCCGTAGATCTCCGAGCCGGGGTAGATAAACCCGCGCGCTTTGCACAGCGCCACAATTTTCTCCATGGTTGCATCCATTGTGTGTTTTCACTCCTTCAAAAATAAATACGTGCGTATGGCGTCCTTCGGCCCCGCAGGCGCGCGGCCGGAGCATGCGGGATAGAAACGATCAAAAAAGCAGCCGTTTCCTCCCTGGGTAAGGGACGAAAGGCTGCACTTCCGCGGTACCACCCTCATTGACGCGCCACACAGGTGGGGACGCGCCCTCTCGAAAAAAGGTACGGCGCTCACAAAACCGCCTTGGGCGCGGGCGTCTGATCCGGCTTTGCACCACCCCGGACTCGCTTTGCAGACGCAAACCTCGCGCTTACTTGTCTTTTCGTTCATCGCACCGAGCGATATGAAGTTATCGGCTTCATCATAGCCCAAAGCAGGGGAGAAAGTCAAGCGTGGGGCCCATTTTCAGGACAATTCTTGCCAAGCCGCCGCTCGATCGCGTATAATAAAAGACGGTCTGACGCGATCAGACGCAAGACGAGATGAGACGAGAGGAGAAAACACACATGCAAAACAACATCCCCAACAAGACATTCCTGGAGGAATCGGAGCTGCCGCGCCATTGGTACAACATCCAGGCGGACCTGCCCATGGAGCTTGCGCCCATGCTGAACCCACAGACCTTTGCGCCGCTTGAGGCAAAGGACCTTTACCCTATCCTCGCGCCCGGATTGGCACAGCAGGAGTTTTCCAAGGAGCGCTACATCGAGATTCCCGAGGAAGTGATGGAGATTTACCGCTCCTACCGCCCCTCGCCCCTGGTGCGCGCCTACAAGTTGGAGCAGGCGCTGGGCACGCCCGCGCATATCTACTACAAATACGAGGGCAACAACCCCTCGGGCAGCCACAAGCTCAACTCCGCCATCCCGCAGGCCTATTACAACAAGCGGGCGGGCATGACGCGCCTGACCACTGAGACGGGCGGGGGCCAGTGGGGCACGGCGCTTGCGGTGGCCACCAAGCACTTTGACATGGACTGCGTCGTCTACATGGTGCGGGTCTCCTACGAGCAGAAGCCCTACCGCCGCATGATCATGGAGACCTACGGCGCAAGCGTGGTGCCCAGCCCCAGCGATACCACAGAGGCGGGCCGCGCCATCCTCGAAAAGGATCCGCAGTCCACCGGCTCCCTGGGCATCGCCATCACCGAGGCGGTGGAGGACGCCGTCTCCAGCCAGAACACCCGCTACTCGCTGGGCAGCGTGCTCAACCACGTGGCCATGCACCAGACGGTGATCGGCCAGGAGGCCATGCTGCAGATGGAGAAAATCGGGGCGTATCCCGATATCGTCATCGGCTGCTGCGGCGGGGGCAGCAACTTTGCCGGCATCGCCTTCCCCTTTATGAAGGACAAGTTCTCCGGCAAATCCAGTACCCGCTTTGTGGCGGTGGAGCCCAGCGCCTGCCCCACGCTCACGCGGGGCAAGTTCGCCTACGACTACGCCGATACCGGCCATGTGACGCCTATCTCCAAGATGTACACGCTGGGCAGCGGCTTTGTGCCGGCGGGCATCCACTCGGGCGGCCTGCGCTACCACGGCGAATCGCCCATCGTCAGCGCCCTGTACCACGATGGATGGATCGAGGCGGTGAGCAAGGACCAGAGCGAGGTGTTCCAGGCGGCGGTGACGTTTGCCCAAAGCGAGATCATCCTGCCCGCGCCCGAGTCCGCGCACGCCATCAGCCAGGCGATTGCCGAGGCGCTGCGCTGCAAAGAGACGGGGGAGGAAAAGACCATCCTGTTTTGCCTCAGTGGCAACGGGTATCTGGACCTGTCCGCGTACGACGCGTACAATCACGATCGCTTGGTGGACGTTCCCTATGATGAGCAGATGCTGCGTCAAGGGCTGGCAACCCTGCCCCAGGTGGACGAAAGCAAGCTGAAATAGCGCGCAGATCGGCGGCCCCCCCGCAAGCGGCGGGGCCCGCCTTTATTGTGGCAGAATTGTAAAGAAAGCGCCTGCGCGCGGCAGTGGCATTTGCAAGCGCGGCCAGATGGGCTATAATAAACAGGTGTTTTTTGCAAGCGCATTTGAAATGACGGAGGTAAGAGCGTGAAGAAACGTTGGATTTGGATTGCAGTCATCGCGTGCCTGGTGTGCGCCATCGTGCTGTTTGTGGTGATGGTGTCCCAGGCGAACAAGGGCGCTGCGCAGCGCCCCAGCGCGTCCGCATCGCAGGGCGCGGAGGCGTCGCCCTCCGCCAGCCAGGTGCCTGCCGAGCCCGTCTCGGCAGAGGACGCGGCCTACGCCTACGGCGTGGTGGTTGGCAACGCAGGCGTGCTGGATATGGCCGACTGGGCGAATGTGCAGCAGGTGGTCGCGGGCTATGAGGCCTGGATGGACGGCGACGAGACCACCATGACGCGCGAACGGGCGCTGGCCATCTTTGAGGCGTATGACGCAGCCGAGGATAAGGAAGCGGCAGATATCTTTGCCGCCCTTGCCGCCGAGGGCAAGAGCAGCCTGGAGGATACCCTTTCCGCCAAGGACTTGGCCTCCTATGCGCTGGGCGTGGCGCAGGGGGGGAACACCCAGAGCGATTACGCGCTGCTCTTTACGGGCGTAGACCCCGCGCATGTGGCGCTGACCAAGCAGGCGCTGCGCGCCGTGCTGCTGACAAACGACGCCACCATGGACATCGCAACCGCGCAGGCCAAGGTGTCGGGCCGCTACCAGCAGCATCAGGAGGAGCTCGCCCAGCAGGCCAAGGAGGAGGGCGCGCAGTTCCTGGCTGAGAACAAGACCAAGCAGGGCGTGCAGGAGACAGCAAGCGGCCTGCAGTACAAGGTGGAGAAGCTGGGCGACGGCGAAAAACCCACCACCAGCGATACGGTGCGCGTCAACTACGAGGGCACGCTGCTGGACGGCACGGTGTTTGATTCCACCTACGCGCGCGGCCAGAGCGCGGAGTTCTCGCTGGAGGGCGTGATCGCCGGATGGGCCGAGGGCCTGCCGCTGATGCCGGTTGGCTCGACCTATACCTTCTACATTCCCTATGATTTGGCCTATGGCGAGGCGGGTAACAGCAGCATCCCGGGCTACAGCACGCTGATCTTCAAGGTGGAGCTGCTGGAAATCGTCAAGGAATAAAGCCATACCGACCCAAACCAAAAAGGCGCGCCCGCACTGTGCGGGCGCGTCTTTTGACTTACTTGTTGGAAGAAAGCGTTTTTATTCTGCGTGACGGCAGACGGGCACATCCACCTCGTAGGGGGTGCGCACTGTGTCGCACGGCTGGCTAAAGAGCAGGAAGGACGGGATTGTCTCCTGCTGGTACTGCGCGGCCCAGTTGTACTGCGCGCTGTCCGTCAAAAACCAGCCCACGTGCGCGGGTTCCGCCTCAAAGCCTTCAATCTCGGGCGCGAGGCTGCCGATCAGATGGTCGTAGTGGAAGGTGCGCACACGCCGGTCCTCGGGCGCGGAGAATTTGTCGGCGGTGCTGTCCACCTCCAGGGTAAAGCGCGCGCCGTCATAGGTGAGCGTGGCGGGGACGGGGTCGCCCTCGGTGGTGTACTGCCGCAGGCGGATGGTCGCCGTCTCGCCCAGGTTGACCGCGCCCAAGAACGCCTCCCAGGGCGCAAAATCGACCGGACTGATGTTGTTGATGGTGAGCACGCCTGCATCCTGCGGCGGGGCGGTGGGGTAGCCGCACAGCCCCCCTGCGCTGCTGGCGTTTTGAGATGGACGAGGGGCGCTGGCAGGGGATGTGAGGCTGGCCCGCCCGCTGGGCAGGGACACGGCGGCAGAGGCCGTGGAAGAGGCCGTGGTGCTGGACGCCGGCTGGGCGGGCGCGCAGGCGACCAGCAGCGCCAGCACCAGCGCCGAAAGGGCGATGCATCCAAACGTACGCATAGACAAAATTCCTCCTTTATGCCTTAGACGAAGGCTTGGCGGGTTTTGTTCATACATCCGACGCACGTGTTTGAAAAATATTCATAACGCGTTCAAATACCTTTCACATTTGCCCGTTACACTTAAAACTGTACAAAGGAGCTGCCTTCGCAGGGCTCGCCTTGTACAAACTACCTCCCCATTGCATTTACATACAACGAACCATATCCAAGGTGGGAAAGGGGGAATGCCTATCGAGCAGGCATTAATTGACACACAGAGAACAGGGCATGAAAAAAGCGCCGGGCATCTCCCTAGTCCGGCGCTTTTTTTAAGCTGTAAGCTGCGCCGCACCCTATGGGCGCGGCGCGCAGCTTGCAGATACCGTTATGCCTTGATGGTGGCAAGCAGCATGCGCATGGCCGAGAAGGCGCTCTCCTCGATCAGCTCCGCGGCGCGGCGGATGGCCTCAGGCAGCGTCATGGGCTTGTTGATGATGGAAAACACGCTTGTCACGCCATAGTCATACACCTCGTCGTAGCCCTTGCGCAGGCTGCCCGAGAGGCAGATCACGGGGATGCCCAGCGGCTTTGCCACCCGGCCGATGCCCGCAGGCACCTTGCCGTAGATGGTCTGGAAATCCGTCTGGCCCTCGCCGGTGAACACCGCATCGGCATCCGCCATGCGCGCGGCCATATTGGAAAACTCCACCACAATCTCGATGCCGGGGCGCAGCGATGCGTTGGTAAAGGCAAGCAGGCCCCCGCCCAGCCCGCCGGCCGCGCCGCTGCCGGGCACGTCCAGGATATCCTTGCCCAGCTGTGCGCGCACAATGCCCGCAAAGTGGCGCAAGTTTTCATCCAGCTCCGCCACAAGCTCGGGGGTGGCGCCCTTTTGGGGACCGTACACCGCCGCGGCGCCCTGCTCCCCGCAGAGGGGGTTGTTGACATCGCACGCCACGTTGACGGTGGCTTCCTTCAGCTCGGGCATCACCCTGGAAGTATCGATCTCGTGTACCCGGGCAAGCAGCGCGCCGCAGCCCATGTCCAACTCCTTGCCCGCCTTATCGCGGAACACCACGCCCAGCGCTTGGGCCATGCCCATGCCGCCATCGTTGGTGGCGCTTCCGCCAATGCCGATGATGATGTTGCGGCAGCCGCGCTTGAGCGCGTCGCGCATCAGCTCGCCGGTGCCGTAGGTAGTGGTTGCAAGGGGTGCGCGCTGCTGCAGCGTGATCAGGGGCAGGCCGCTTGCGGCCGCCATCTCGATCAGCGCCGTGTTGCCGTCCGGCGTCACGCCGTAAAAACTGTCAATTTTGTTGCCCAGCGGCCCGTGCACCTTCAGGCGGACCGTCTGGCCGCCCAGCGCCATCAGCAGGGTGTTGACAGTGCCCTCGCCGCCGTCAGCCATGGGGATTTTATCCACTTCAATACGGGAATCGGCGCGCAGGATGCCTTTTTCCATGGCCTGCGCAACCTCAATGGCCGTCAGGCAGCCCTTATACGAATCCGGGGCGATAATCACTCTCATGTTTTTTCCCAGCCTCCCAATTGCACTGCTTCCTAAACGGTTGTTGTAGAAAGTACGTTTGATTATAGCATATTTCTCGTAGGGTGTGAAGTTCAGCGTACGGATAGTTTCAGCGCCGGTTTCATACAATGGTGGTACAACAAGCGAAAGGATGGTGGTGCGGGTGCGCCACAGACAGCAGCCGCAGGAACAGACGCCGCCGCCCGCGCAGCAGCGGCGCGCGGAAAAGGCGCATCTGCGCCAGCAGCGCCGGCAGCAGAAAGAGGCGCGCCAAAAGGCGCAAGCGCAGGCGCGCAGGGAGAAAAAGGCGCAGGGCAAGGGCGTCAATACCAAAGCGCTGTGGACGTCCGTCATCGCAGTGGCGCTGGTGGCACTGCTTGGGAGCATTGCCGTGGATACCCAAAGCGCGTGGTACCAGTCGCTGCCCAAGCCGCCATTTGCGCCCGCGCCCTTTGTCTTTCCCATTGCATGGAGTTTGATCTATGCGAGCGTCTGTTATGCACTCTATCTGGTGCTGGCGTCAAAATCCCCCTGCAAAAAGGGCGCGTGGGTACCCTATTTGGCAAACGGTGTGTGCAACGCCGCCTGGCCGTGGGTGTTTTTTCAGGCGAGGCAACCTGCCCTTGCGGTGGGCGTCATACTGGCCATGGGGGCGAGCATCCTGTGGATGATGGCGCGCTCCTTACGGGTGCGCCGTGGCGCGGCCTGGCTGCTGGTGCCCTACCTTGCCTGGACGGCTTTTGCGTTCGTGCTCAACTACACCATCGCCATGATGGCGTAGGCGGCGCCGCTTTCCTTTTGACGCGTATTGCGCTATACTAAGCGCAATACCACGGCGGAAGGGAAGGGGAAATAACCATGGGCGAAATGCGCGATAAGCTCTTGGATGCGCTGGATGCGGCGGGCGTTGTCTACAGCGTGATAGAGCACGCGCCGGTGCACACCATTGAGGATATGGAGCGCCTGGGCATCTGCAAGGCGGGATACGTGTGCAAGAATTTGTTTTTACGCGATGCCAGCGGCAAGCGCCATTTTCTGGTGCTGGTGGACAAGGACAAGAGCGTGGATTTAAAGGCGCTCAAGGAAAAGATCGGCTCCAGCCGGCTGAGCTTTGGCTCGGAGGCGCGGCTCATGCAGCAGCTGGGCCTGCAGCCGGGCGCAGTCACGGCCCTTGGCGTGCTCAACAATGAAAAGGCGGACGTCACCGTGGTGGTGGACCGGGACGTGACGGCGCAGCAGCGCCTGGGCGTGCACCCGGGCGAGAACACGGCCACGCTGTTTTTGCGCTACGAGGACCTGGCGCGGGTGATCCGCGCGCACGGCAACCCGCTTGTGGTTGTGGATATACCATAAAAGCGCAGACAGCGCGCATACAACATAAACGGACAGCAAAAAAACGGCGCCGGGGCATTCGCCCCGGCGCCGTATGATGTGCATTTGCCTATTTTCTTGTTAGATGTTCTCGTAAAGCTCCAGCTCTTCGCCGCTGGGCCCGATGATGTTGATGTTGCGGATGCCGCCAAACAGGGGCAGTGTCTGGATCTCGTCCTGCACGAACGCGATGCCCTGGGCCTTAAGCTCATCCACCGTTTTGGCAAGGTCGTCCACCGACAGGCACAAATGGCCGAAGAAGCCAGCCTTCAGGCCATCAAGCATGCTCATATCCGCGGGCTGGGAGACCTCCATGATGCAGGTGCCGTTGGAGATGATGGCGATGTGGGCTGTGCCGTTCTCGCGCTCCCAATGATCGATGGAATCCACCTTAAAGCCCAGTTTGGCGTAGAAGTCCAAGGATTTCTCCAAATCAGGGGTGCGCAGGTTGACGTGTCCAAGTCCGGTAATCATAAAACAAGTTCCTCCTTCAAGAAAATAAAATGGTGCAAGTGTTTCTTTGAAACGTTATTCCCATTATACCATAAGCACGGCCGCATGCAATCCATAACGGGCGTGAAAACGCGCTTTTTCATTGAAGTATGGGGCAAGATTTGGTATGATGAGTGCAAGCTTACCGGCAACCCGTGCGCGGGTGCGGGATAAGCTGGCAAACAACTGCATAGGGCGTGTTTGGCTCGCCTTGCAACATGTCAGGTATCCATATGCTGGAACTTGAACGGAGGGCTGTCACATGAACAAACAAACAAAAAACACTGCGTTTTCCACGCGCAAAATGGCCATTGCGGGCATGCTCAGCGCGATCTCCATCGTGCTGGCCGTGACCCACTGGGGCTATCTTGCCATCCCGGGCATTCCCGCACAGATCACCATCATGCACGTGCCGCTGCTCATTGGGGTGCTGGTCGAGGGGCTGGCGGTGGGCTTGCCCACCGGACTGATCTTCGGTGTATCCAGTTTGATCCTTGCCATCACCCAGCCACGGCCGCTTTCACTGGACCCGCTCTTTGCCAACCCGCTTGTATCGGTGCTGCCGCGCCTGCTGGTGGCGCTGGTTACCTGGGGGGTGTGGCGGTTGATCACCCGCAACAAAACACTGACGGGTACGCGCAATAACGTCGCAATATTGACGGCGGCGGGCGTGGGGTCCATGGCCAACACGGTGTTGGTGCTGGGCATGCTCTACATCTGTTACGGGGCGCGCGTGGCGGAGATGATGCAGGTGGCGCCGGGCGTGGTGCCCGCGCTATTGGGCGGCATCGCACTGACAAACGGCGTGCCGGAGATGGTCATGGCCATGCTGCTGACACTGCCCGTGGTGCGCGTGATGCAGCGCCTCTCCCCGCAGGGCAGGGCGAAAACTACGCAAAAGAGTGAGGAATAGACGTACATGATTCTTGCGCTGGATATCGGCAATACAAACATCAAAACCGGGGTCTTCGAGCAGGGCGAGCTGCGCACATCGTGGCGCATGTCCACCGACCTTGCCCAGACCTCGGACGAGTATGGCATCAAGTTCCACGCACTGCTGGATTTCAACGGCCTGTCCGCGCGTGACGTACAGGGCGCGATGATCTCCTCGGTGGTGCCCAGCATCAACTACACCATGGAACACATGATGCGGGACTTTTTTGATATCAAGCCGATGTTTGTCGGCCCGGGCATCAAGACGGGGCTGAATATCAAGTACGAGGACCCCCGCGAGGTGGGCGCGGACCGCATTGTCAACGCGGTGGCGGCCTACACGCTCTACGGCGGGCCGTGCATCGTGATCGACTTTGGCACTGCCACCACCTTTGCCGCCGTCTCCAAGGACGGGGCGTTTCTGGGCGGGGCGATCTGCCCGGGCATCAAGGTGGCCACCGAGGCGCTGGTGCGCAACACCGCCAAGCTGCCCGTGGTGGAGCTGACCAAGCCGGCCACCGTCATCAACCGCACGACCATCGGCAACATGCAGGCGGGCATCATCTACGGCTATGTGGGCCAGGTGGACTACATCGTCTCGCGCATGCGCGAGGAGCTGGGCGCGCCGGATGCGCGCGTGGTGTCCACCGGCGGCCTTGCGCATTTGATCGCGGGCGAGTCCAGGGCCGTGATGACCATCGACCCGCAGCTGACCCTGCGCGGCCTGCAAATCCTGTATGCGCGCAACGTTTGAGTAAGATATAAAGAGGAGAAGTGCGAGAAATGAAGACAGTTCGTGTAGGTATGCTG
Organism: Maliibacterium massiliense; assembly: GCF_900604345.1. Lineage (GTDB taxonomy): Bacteria > Bacillota > Clostridia > Christensenellales > Maliibacteriaceae > Maliibacterium > Maliibacterium massiliense. The sequence goes on along the minus strand of NZ_LR026983.1, from coordinate 455,227 downwards.
GGCCTGGGTAACATCGGCGCAGGCGTCGTCAAGGTACTGCGTATGAACGCCGATGCCATTGCGCACCGCGACGATGTCCAGTTTGAGATTGTAAAAATCCTGGTGCGCGATAAGAGCAAGGCGCGCGCGGTGGATGTGGACGAGGCGCTGCTGACCGAGGATCCCGCCGAGGTGCTGGACGATCCGTCCATCGGCATGGTGGCGGAGTTTATGGGCGGCGTGGAGCCTGCGCACGCGTATCTGGTGCGCGCGCTGCAGCACGGCAAGACCGTGGTAACCGCCAACAAAAACGTGGTGGCGACCCACTGGCCGGAGCTGGAGCGCGTGGCCCAGGCGCATGGCGCGGGCCTCTACTATGAGGCGAGCGTGGCGGGCGGCATCCCGCTGATCAAGACGCTGCTGGATTCCATGCAGGCCAACCGCATTACCGAGGTGATGGGCATCATCAACGGTACCACCAACTATATCCTCACGCGCATGCGCGAGGAGGGCAAGGATTACGAGGAGGTGCTGGCCGACGCGCAGGCGCTGGGCTATGCCGAGCCCGACCCGACCTACGACGTGGAGGGCCTGGACGCGGTGTATAAGCTCTCCATCCTCGCCTCGCTTGCGTTTCATTCGCACATCCCCGTCAAGCATATCTTCCACCAGGGCATCACCCGCATCACGCAGGAGGATATCGCCTACGCAAGGGAGCTGGGCCTGACGCTCAAGCTGCTTGCCATCGGCAAAAAGCGCGGGCTGGAGATCGAGGTGCGCGTGCACCCCACGTTCATCCCCGACGAGCACCCGCTTGCCAGCGTGCGCGGCGCCTACAACGCCATCTACCTTTCGGGCGACGCGGTGGGGGATGTGATGCTCTACGGCAAGGGCGCGGGCGATCTGCCCACAGCAAGCGCGGTGATCTCGGATATGGTGCTGGCTGCCGGCCGCAGCGCGCACCAGTACACAACGTTTTACAATGGCGACGAGGCCGCGCCGGAGATCGTCTTTGACGATAACTGGGAGTGCAGCTACTTTATCCACGCCATGGTCAAGGAGCAGCCCGGGGTGCTGGCCAATGTGGCAGGCATTTTGGGCCGCCACGGGGTGAGCCTGGCCGCGGTCATCCAGAAGGACTCCCATCCCGACGAGGTGCCCATCATCCTGCTGACCCATCGCACGCGCGAGCTTGCGGTGACCAACGCGCTGCAGGAGATGCGCGCGCATCCCGACGTGATGCGCATCGTCAACGCCATCCGTGTAGAGGGCCGGGACTAAAGGCCGGCTTTGGATAAAAAGAACGTGAAAGAAGGGGGTATTTATGTACATTCCCATCGACAAGCTGGTCGATGAGCCGCGCGAGCACATGCGCGGCGGCAAGGGAACGGTAACGGTGAGCCACATCATCCCAAAGGGCAAGCACATGCCGCCCAACTGCCGTCTCTTTGCGCGCATCACGGTGCCGGCGGGCGCCTCCATCGGGCTGCACGAGCATGTGGACGAGACGGAGATTTTCCACTGCATCGCGGGGGAGGTCATCGTAAGCGACGGCGGGCAGCACATCCGCCTGACACCGGGGGACAGCGTCTCCACGGGCGGCGGCGCGAGCCACAGCGTGGAGAACATCTCCGGCCAGGACGCGGTGCTGCTGGCGACCATTATCATGGGGTAGGAAGGAAAACGCACGGAGTGCTCCTCGGTAAAGAGGGGCGCTCCATTTTTACGCGTTATTTTCCTGTTCTAACAGGTCGAGCAGCGCCATGCGGACGGCCTCCACCACAAAACGGCTGAAGCTGCACTGCTGCCGCACGAGCGCACGCTCCACTTCCTCCACAATGTTGTCGGGGAAGCGAATCGTCTTATTGGTTGTAGCAGGAAGCACTGGAATTTTGAAGTGCCTTGCCATGGATATGTGTCCACCACCTTTGCACGAGACTGTTTCTTTCATTGTAGGTGGCATGTTGTTAATAAACAATTCCCATCAACTTCATCATTTTATGCAGTTTATGAAGGTAACCGAACGCGATCAAAAGCCGCCTACAGCGCGAATGCCATCATGGTGGCAGTGCTGTTGATCGCTGCGCAAAAGGGTGCGGTGAAGGATGCGGGGCAACGCGCATTTTACTGGCATGCGTTCTGATGTGCTAGAGGGGGCCAGAGGCCGGGGCTTACGTGATATCAATTGTATCGAGCTGTTTCGGATGCGCGGGCGCGCCTCTTTTGTCAGGGGGAGTGCATGATTTTCAGTTGCACGAACGCATCAAATGCCGCGCAAAGTATTCCGGCCGCAATACGATCCATTTGGGCACAGTGCGCCGCTCGTGAGAAATCGCCGCATTGTAGAGATATCTGATATGGTGCTTGCGATATGGGACGGAAAATCGAGAGGCACGGCCTACACAATCATGTATGCCAGAGAGATGGGGAAAGCGGTGCGCGTCGTCCAAATACAAGCATAAAAAAAGCCCGCCGCGGCGGGGCTTTTTATGTGGTTGTGGGGGAAGGGCGATGCGCGGCCAAGGCGCGCGCCGGCCTGCAGGGTGAAATCAGCCGCGCCGGATGAATCAGTCGGCGGGGTTTAACGTGATATCGATTTTTTCCAGCTGCCCCGGATGCGTGGGGCGCGCCTCTTCCGTCAGGGGGAAGTTTGCGATCTCCAGCTGCACGGGCGCGTAGCGGTCGTCCAGCGCAAAGGCGACGGCCACCTTCTGGCTGTCCCCCGGTTCCACGCCCAGCGCGAGGTTCTCCGCAGCCTCGCCGGTGCAGGAGGCGCGGCGCAGCAGCACGTCGCCCTGCCGGGCCGTGAGCGTGACCGCGCCCAAAAAGGCGAGGGTGCGGTCGCTGGTGTTGGTAAACGTAAAGTTGAGGCACATGTTGACGCACTGCTGCGCGTCAACATCGTAGGTCACGCCTGTGTATGCCACGCGCCCGTCGCGCAGCTGGCCGGAGATAAGCGCGGTATCTTTCCGGCCGCAGCCGCACAGCAGTAGCACGATCGAAAACAGGCACACCAAGAGAGCATATGCACGCTTCATCAACAACGCCTCCTAACAAAAAGCGGGTGGGAAAAATGTTGGGAACGCAAATGAGGGATGTCAACATGCAGACCGGCGCTTTGCTTTACATATTTATATACAGTATAGCACCGCCACAATCCGCTGCACAGCGTTAAGGCGAAAAATGTCGTATTCTATAAATGTTTTTGCACAAAAAAAGCCCGCGCTTGCAGCGCGCGTAAAAGGCGCTGGTGCACGGAACTTTTGCCGCATATTCTTTTGCCCTACTCGTCCTGCGCATCCTGCTGCTGCGCGTCCTGCTGCCGGATGTGTATGCGGCGGATTTTGCCGCTGAACGTTTTGGGCAGCTCGTCCACAAACTCGATGATGCGCGGGTACTTATAGGGTGCGGTGGTGTGCTTGACGTGGTCCTGCAGCTCCTTTTTCAGCTCCTCGCTGGGGGAGTAGCCGCGGGCCAGCACCACGGTGGCCTTGACCACCTGGCCGCGCACGGGATGGGGCACGCCGGTGATGGCGCACTCCAGCACGGCGGGATGCTCCACCAGGGCGCTCTCCACCTCAAAGGGGCCGATGCGGTAGCCGGAGGACTTGATCACGTCGTCCGCGCGGCCGATAAACCATAAATAGCCGTCCTCATCGCGCCAGGCCATGTCGCCGGTGAAATAGTAGCCGTCGTGCCACGCCTCGGCGGTCTTGTCGGGGGCGCGGTAGTACTCCTTAAACAGACCCACCGGACGGCCCTCCGCCACGCGGATGGCGATCTGCCCCTCCTCGCCCACGCCGCAGGGCTGCAGCTCGCTGTTGAGCAGCTCGATAGGGTAGAGGGGGTTGGGCATGCCGCAGGAGCCGGGGCGCACCTTGAGCCAGGGGAAGGAGGCGATCAGCACCGTGGTCTCGGTCTGGCCGAAGCCCTCCTTGATGGTGACGCCGGTGGCGCGCTGGAATTGGTAGAGCACCTCGGGGTTGAGCGGCTCGCCCGCCACCGCGCCGTATTCCAATGCGGAGAAGTCGTACTTGGAGAGATCCTCCTTGATCATGAAGCGGTAGATGGTGGGGGGCGCGCAGAAGGTCGTCACCTTGTGGCGCGTGACCACCTCCAGCAGGTCCGCCGGAATGAAGTGGTCGTAATCGTAGACAAACAGCGCGGTGCCCGCAATCCACTGGCCGTAGATCTTGCCCCAAGAGGCCTTGGCCCAGCCGGTGTCCGCCACCGTCAGATGCAGACCGTCCTCGCGCACGCATTGCCAGTATTTGGCGGTGACGATGTGGCCGAGGGGGTAGGTAAAGTCATGCAGCACCATTTTGGGGTGCCCCGTGGTGCCCGATGTGAAGTAGATCAGCATGGGGTCGTCGTTGCGGTTGAGCGCGTCGCCCGTGGGCTTTGCAAAGTCCGCGCTCGTCTGGGCGATTTCCTCGTCGTAGCTGATCCAGCCCGCCCGCTTGGGCCCCAGGTTCACCTTGTAGGCCAGGGTGGGGGAATCGGGGTGGGCCTTGTCGATGTAATCCATCAGCTCCGGCTCGTAGACCGAGAGGATCATGCGCACGCTCGCCGCGTTGCAGCGGTAGGCAATATCCTTATCCGTCAACAGGAACGTGGCTGGAATCAGGATCGCGCCGATCTTGTGCAGCGCCAGCGCGCAGAACCAGTACTCGTAGCGCCGCTTGAGGATCACCATCACCGCGTCGCCCTTTTTGATGCCGTACTTGGTGAAAAAACGCGCCGCGCGGTCAGACTCCCGCTTCATGTCCGCAAAGGTGAACGTGCGCTCCTCGCCCTGCTCGTTGCACCAGAGCATGGCGCGCTTTTCGGGCTGTAGGCGGGCGTATTCATCCACCACGTCGTAGGCGAAGTTGAACTGCGCGGGCACGCGCACGGTGAAATTATTGAGAAAATCCTCGTAGGAGGAAAACTGGGTTTGAGGTACAAAACGATCTGTTAACTGCACGATGCAAAACTCCTTTTTGCGGTTTATTCCGTGATAAAGCAGAGGAATTTCGCCGGTTTGCCGTCCAGGGCAATCATGCCGTGCGCATAGCGGGAATCAAAGTAGACAGAGTCGCCCGGGTTCATCACAAATTCCTTATCGTGGATGCAGAACTTGAGGCGGCCCTCCAGTACGTAGTTGAATTCCTGCCCCTGATGGGTGTTCAAATGCAGCTTGGCGTCGGCGGGAAGGGCCGGCACCAGCACCACCATGGGCTCCGCTTTTTTATGCAAATAGTTGTGCGCAAGGCTGATGTAGGTGTAGTCCTCGTGACGGTCCACCTTGACGCCGCGCCCGTCGCGCACCAGGCAGTAGATGGAGAGCTTCGGTTCCTCGCCCGTGATGAGCGTTGCCATTTGGACGTTAAACTTGTTGGCGATGGCGTAGAGCACGCTGACCGGGATATCGGCAGCACCTGCTTCGTACTGCTCAAGCTCGCATACGGGTATGCCAAGCTCCCCGGCCAGCGTTTCAACCGAAGACCCTGCTATCTCGCGTAGATCGCGAATCCGCATTGCAATCTGTTCATTGAGTTGGCCAGACATGGTTGATGGATCTCCTTTCTTTGCAAGATGGCGCATCTGGTTGCCGAGGATTCGGCAAAAAATGGCTTCTTATAAGTATAGTCCACCCCGCTGTGCCTGTGCAAGTGCATTTGCGTGGTAAATGTGCAACAACTGTCCTGTTTGCAATGCGAAAATTTGTGCTATAATCAAGAAGGCGTGTTTGGCGCGCCGAGCGCACAGCAAAGGGAGAGATTGGCATGATCAAACATATCGTTTTTTACAAACTCAAGGACCGCTCCGAGCAGGAGAAGCGCCGCATCCGCGACCTGTTTATGAGCATGCAGGGCAAGGTGGAGCAGCTGCGCTCGCTGGAGGTGGGCTTAGACGCGCTGGATTCAGAGCGCTCTTACGACGTGGCGCTGATCTGCACCTTTGACAGTATGGAGGATATGCGCGCCTACCGCAAGCATCCGGAGCATATGAAGATTGCGGCGCAGATCCACGCGGCGCGCCAAGACAGCGTGTCCGTGGACTTTGAATGCGAGGCGTAAACGCGCCCTGTACCCGCGAAAAGATAAACGATATCCTGCGCCGTGCCCCGAAAAGTATCGCATTTGCGGGCGCGGCGCAAACTGTCTGTTGTAAAAGAGCGCAGAAAGGTGGGCATACGCTTGGGCGCATTTAAAATTGAAAACGGCATGGTGCCGCAGGGCGACCAGCCCGAGGCGATCGACGCGCTGGCGCGCGGCGTGCTGGCGGGGGAAAGGGCGCAGGTGTTGCTGGGCGTTACCGGCAGCGGCAAGACCTTTACCATGGCCAACGTCATCGAGAAGGTGCAGCGGCCCACGCTGATACTGGCGCATAATAAGACGCTCGCCGCGCAGCTGTGCAGCGAGTTTCGGGAGATCTTTCCCCACAACGCCGTGGAGTATTTTGTCTCCTACTACGATTATTACCAGCCCGAGGCGTACATCGCCTCCTCGGATACCTACATTGAAAAGGACTCCAGCATCAACGAGGAGATCGATAAGCTGCGCCACAGCGCCACCTCCAGCCTCAACGAGCGCAGGGACGTGATCATCGTCTCGTCGGTATCGTGTATCTACGCGCTGGGCGATCCGCAGGAGTATCTGCGCATGAGCATCTCGCTGCGCCCAGGCATGACGATGGAGCGAGACGCGCTGCTGCGCCGGCTGGTGGACATCCAGTACGACCGCAACGACGTCGACTTTTCCCGCGGGGTATTTCGCGTGCGGGGGGATGTGGTGGAGATTTTTCCGGCCAACACCTCCGAGCGCGCGGTGCGGGTGGAATTCTTCGGCGACGAGATCGAGCGCATCGCCGAGATCGACGCGCTTACAGGCGAGATCGTGGCCGAGCGCGCCCACATCGCGATCTTCCCCGCGTCGCACTACGCAACATCGCATGAGAGCATCGAGGCGGTGATCGGGGATATCGAGCGCGACTTAGACGCGCAGGTCAAAGCATTCCAGCAGCAGGACAAGCTGCTGGAGGCCCAGCGGCTGGAGCAGCGGGTGCGCTACGATATCGAGATGCTGCGCGAGATCGGCTACTGCACCGGCATCGAGAACTACTCCCGCTACTTTGACGGGCGCAAGATCGGCCAGCCGCCCTACACGCTGCTGGATTACTTTCCGGACGACTTTCTTTTGATGATCGACGAGTCCCACGTCACGCTGCCCCAAGTGCGCGCGATGTACGCGGGCGACCGCTCCCGCAAGGAGGCGCTGGTCAAGTACGGCTTCCGGCTGCCCGCTACCTTTGACAACCGCCCCTTGCGCTTTGAGGAGTTCACCCAGCGCGTGGGCCAGACCATCTTTGTCAGCGCCACGCCGGGGGATTACGAGCTTTCCCAGGCCGAGCAGGTGGTCGAGCAGGTGATCCGGCCCACCGGTTTGGTGGACCCCGAGATCACCGTGCGGCCGGTCAAGGGCCAGGTGGACGATTTGCTGGGCGAAATCCGCGCGCTTGCCGAGGCGCACAAGCGGGTGCTGGTGACCACGCTGACCAAAAAGATGGCGGAGAACCTTACCGAGTACTACGACGAGCTGGGTGTGCGGGTGCGCTATCTGCACTCGGAGATCAAAACCATGGAGCGCACGGAGATCATCCGCGATCTGCGGCTGGGCAAGTTTGACGTGCTGGTGGGTATCAACCTGCTGCGCGAGGGGCTGGATATCCCCGAGGTGGCGCTGGTGGCCATACTGGATGCGGACAAGGAGGGCTTCCTGCGCTCGGACCGCTCCCTGATCCAGACCGTGGGCCGTGCGGCGCGCAACGCCGAGGGGCGCGTGATCATGTACGCGGATGTCATTACTGATTCCATGCGCCGCGCCATAGATGAGACAAACCGCCGGCGCGCGCTGCAGCTGTCTTTTAACCAGACGCACGGCATCGTGCCCCAGACCATCCACAAAGAGGTGCGCGAGCTGCTGGAGATCTCCAAGCCGGTATCTGGCAGACATAAAACGAAGTCCATCATCGAGACCAACCTCTCGCGCGAGGAGCTGCTTGTGCAGCTGGAGCAGGAGATGCGCAAGGCCGCGGAGAACCTGGACTTTGAGCAGGCGGCCTCCCTGCGCGACAGGCTCTTTGAGCTGCGCGGGGCGTAGCGCCGATGGCGAAGGAAGACGTGGGCGCGTACAGTGTGCCTCCGCGCATCGCAAATCCACGCCCGCATCGCCGCGGTAGGGTGTGCGCTGCTGGCAGTGGGCGCTTTTAAGCGCAAGGGGAGCAAGCGCATCCGAACGTGTGGGAAAAGGGGCCGCGCCCCGCGTGGGGCGTGTGGACGCGCGAAAATCAAATCGTCTATCGTATCTAGACGCGCGCGGCGTGCGTGGGCCGCACGATGGCGTTTACAGGTATGCCCAAGGGCGCGGCGCTGCGGCGGCAGACGCCTGCGCCTGGCATGAGATAGAGAAGGAGAAAACGGCTTTGGCAGATAAAATCGTGGTGCGCGGGGCGCGTGAGCACAACCTAAAGGATGTCAACATCACGCTGCCGCGCGATCAGTTTATTGTGTTTACCGGCATATCCGGTTCGGGCAAGTCGTCACTGGCGTTTGACACCATCTACGCCGAGGGCCAGCGGCGCTACGTGGAATCTCTCTCCTCGTACGCCCGCCAGTTCCTGGGTCAGATGGAAAAGCCGGACGTGGACATGATCGAAGGGCTCTCGCCCGCCATCAGCATCGACCAGAAGACCACCAGCCGCAACCCACGCTCCACCGTGGGCACGGTGACGGAGATCTACGACTACCTGCGCCTGCTCTACGCGCGCATCGGCCTGCCTCACTGTCCCAAGTGCGGGCGGCCCATCACCCAGCAGACGGTGGACCAGATGGTGGCGCAGATCCTGGATTTGGGCGAGGGCGCCCGCATCCAGATACTGGCGCCGCTTGTGCGTGGCCGCAAGGGGGAGCACATCAAGCTGCTGGAAGATATGCGCAAGGCGGGCTACGTGCGCGTGCGCGTGGACGGGGAACTGCACCAGCTGGCGGACGAAATCAAGATGGACAAAAACCGCAAACACACCATCGAGGTGGTGGTGGACCGCATCATCGTGCGCGAGAGCAGCCGCAGCCGGCTGACCGACTCTATCGAGACGGCGATGAACCTCTCGGGCGGCATCCTCTTGGTGGATATCATCGACGGGTCGGAGCTGATGTTCTCGCAGAACTACGCCTGCGTACACTGCGGCATCAGCATGGAGGAACTCTCCCCGCGCATGTTCTCCTTCAACAGCCCCTACGGCGCGTGCCCCACCTGCTCCGGCCTGGGCACGCTGATGCGCATGGACCCGGATGTGATTTTGCCCAACCGCGCGCTTTCCATCAACCAGGGGGCCATCCAGGCCTCGGGCTGGTCGCAGGCTTCCGAGGGCATGGCTGCGATGTACATGCAGGCCCTTGCGCAGAAGTACCAGTTTTCGCTCGATACCCCCGTGCGGGACCTGCCCGCGGAGATACTGGATATCATCCTCTACGGCACCAAGGGGGAGAAGATCAAGGTCGAATACGAGCGCGCCTACGGCCAGGGCAGCTTTGTCACCAGCTTTGAGGGCATCATCGGCAATTTGGAGCGCCGCTACAAGGAGACCCAGTCCGAAGCCATGAAGATGGAGCTGGAAAGCTGCATGTCCAGCATCCTGTGCCCGGATTGCCACGGCATGCGGCTGCGCAGGGAATCGCGCGCGGTCACGGTGGGGGGCGTCACACTGCCCGCGCTCGTGGATATGTCCATCGCCAGGGCGCGGGATTTTCTGCGCAACCTGGATTTGACGGAAAAAGAGCGCATGATCGCCCGGCGCATCCTGCGCGAGATCGACGCGCGCCTGGGCTTTCTGGTGGACGTGGGCCTGTCCTACCTGACGCTGGCCCGCTCGGCGTGCACCCTCTCGGGCGGGGAATCGCAGCGCATCCGGCTGGCCACGCAGATCGGTTCCTCGCTGATGGGCGTGATCTACATCCTTGACGAGCCCAGCATCGGCCTGCACCAGCGCGACAATGCGCGGCTGCTGGCCACATTGCACCACATGAAGGCGCTGGGCAACACCCTGATCGTGGTGGAGCACGACGAGGACACCATGCGCGCGGCGGATTACATCGTGGACGTGGGGCCGGGGGCGGGCGCGCACGGCGGCGAGATTGTGGCGGCGGGGACGCTTGCGGGCATCTGCGCGTGCGAGGCCTCTGTTACCGGCGCGTTCCTCTCGGGCAAGCGAAGCATTCCCGTGCCCGATGCGCGGCGGGAGCCCAAGGGCTGGCTGCGCGTGCGCGGCGCGCGGGAGAACAACCTTAAAAATATCGACGTGGGCATCCCGCTGGGGGTGTTTACCTGCGTGACGGGCGTTTCGGGCTCGGGCAAGTCGTCGCTGGTCAACCAAATCCTCAACCGTACCCTTGCGCGCGACCTGAACCGTGCGCGCACCCGCCCGGGCGCGTGCGACGGCATCGAGGGTGTCGAAGCGCTGGACAAGGTGATCGATATCGACCAGTCGCCCATCGGGCGCACGCCCCGCTCCAATCCCGCCACCTACACCGGCCTTTTTGATCTGATCCGCGACGTGTTCGCCTCCACACCGGACGCCAAAATGCGCGGCTACAAGAATGGGCGCTTCAGCTTCAACATCAAGGGGGGGCGCTGCGAGGCGTGCAAGGGGGATGGCATCATCAAGATCGAGATGCACTTTCTGCCCGACGTGTACGTGCCCTGCGAGGTGTGCAAGGGCGCGCGCTACAACCGCGAGACGCTGGAGGTGCGCTACAAGGGTAAGAGCATCAGCGACGTGCTCAACATGACGGTGGACGAGGCGCTGGCGTTCTTCCAGAACCTGCCGCGGCTGAAAAACAAGCTGCAGACCCTGCAGGACGTTGGCCTGGGCTACATCAAGCTGGGGCAGCCCTCCACCACCCTTTCGGGCGGCGAGGCCCAGCGTATCAAGCTGGCCACCGAGCTTTCCAGAAAATCCACCGGGCGCACCTTCTACATCCTGGATGAGCCCACCACCGGCCTACACATGGCGGACGTGGAGCGGCTAATCGATATCCTGCAACGCCTGGCGGCGGGGGGCAACTCGGTGCTGGTGATTGAGCACAACCTCGACGTGATCAAAACTGCGGACTACGTGATCGACATGGGCCCCGAGGGGGGCGACGAGGGCGGCACGATCGTGGCCGAGGGCACGCCTGAGCAGATCTGCCAGGTGGAAAAAAGCTACACCGGCCAGTTCCTCAAGGACATGCTGGCGAGGCAGGCCGATCGATAACATAATACAATGGCGCAAAAAACGGCGTACGTTTGAAGGACGCTGCGCCGTTTTGCGCAAAAAGGGGGTTGCTACAAGCGATGATTCTCATCAAAAACGCATACATCCACACCATGGCGGGGCCGGATATCGACCAGGGGGATATCCTGCTGGGGGACGACGGGCGCATCGCAGGCGTGGGGGCGCATCTAGAGGCGGAGCGCGCCGAGACGATCGACGCCTCCGGCCTGGTGGCGGCGCCGGGCATGATCGACGCGCACTGCCACCTGGGCATGTTTGAGGACGGCATGGACTTTGAGGGCGCCGACGGCAACGAGGCCACCGATCCGGTGACGCCGCAGCTGCGGGCCATCGACGGCATCAATCCGTTTGACTACACCTTTACCGAGGCGCGAAACGGCGGCGTCACCTGCGCGGTGACCGGCCCAGGCTCGGCCAACGTGATCGGCGGGCAGTTTGTGGCGCTCAAGACCGCGGGCCGCTGTATCGAGGAGATGATCGTGCGCGCGCCCCACTCCATGAAGGCCGCGCTGGGGGAGAACCCCAAGCGGGTGTACGATGAGCAGCACAAGACACCCAGCACCCGCATGGCCACCGCCGCGCTGCTGCGCGAGACGCTCTACCGAGCCATTGAGTACGTGGACAAGAAAAAGTGCGCGGATGCGGACAAGCGCCCGGACTTTGATTTTCAGCTGGAGGCCATGGCGCCGGTGATCGAAAAGCGCATCCCCATGAAGATCCACGCCCACCGCGCGGATGACATCCTCACCGGCATCCGCATCGCCGAGGAGTTCGGCATCGACTACACCATCGAGCACTGCACCGAGGGGTACCTGATCGCAGATATCCTTCGGGAGAAGAAGGCCCGCGTCATTTTAGGCCCCCTCATCACCGAGCGCTGTAAGGTGGAGCTGCGCAACCTGCGCCTGGACGCCCCCGCGCGCCTGGCCGAGGCGGGCGTCAAGTTCGCCATCATGACCGACCACGGCGTGGTACCCATACAGCACCTGCCCGTGTGCGCGGCGCTTGCGGTGCGCGAGGGGCTGGACGCGCGCACAGCGCTTGCGGCCATCACCATCGAGGCGGCCCGCATCACGGGGCTGGACGATCGGCTGGGTAGTATTGAAACGGGCAAGGACGCGGACGTGGTGCTGTGGAGCGGTAGCCCGCTGGACATCCGCGCCCGCGTGATGCGCGTCTATGTCAGCGGCAAAGAGGTGTACGCGCGCACTTGATTTCTGCCGCGCATATGCTATACTGCTAGTTGTAAAAACGATTGCTAAAAAGTGGCGTTTGATTCATCTCGAACGTCCTACCCAAGGTTCCGATCTTCTTTTGAGGCAGGGTGCAAATCCCGACCGGCGGTCATAGTCCGCAAACGCGGCGGCGCGTAAAACGCCCCGCGCTGATCCGGCGCAATTCCGGAGACCGACAGTATAGTCTGGATAGGAAAAAGGAGACGGCGTGATACGTCTGCCATCAACGGCTCCCGAGCGCTGTCTTGTTTCGGGAGCCGTCGCTTTTGGCCGCATCGTTTCATCTTTGGGAAAGGGGCGTATACGCTCATGAATGCACGCGTCAAGCACATCGTTACCTGTGGCATGCTCGCCGCCATCGCGGCGGTGCTGTTCTACTTTCCGGAATTTCCGCTTCCATTTTTGCCACCGTGGCTGAAGATCGACTTTTCCTTTGTGCCGGTGCTGCTGGGCGGCTTTTCCATGGGTCCCCTCTACGGGGTGGTGATCCTGCTTGTGAAGGATCTGATCGGCCTGCTGCACTCCTCCAGCGCTTTTATCGGGGAGCTGGCGGACTTCCTCATGGGCCTGGCCATCCTGCTGCCCGCAGCCATTCTGTACCACAGAAACCGCACCCGCAAGACGGCCCTGATTGGCCTTGCCATCGGCACGGCGCTGATGAGCGTGGTGGCGATCTTCTGCAACCAGTACCTGCTGCTGCCACTCTACATGAACACCATGGGCATGTCCATTGACGTAAGCGCCTACCTGTATCTGGGCGTGCTGCCCTTCAATTTGATCAAGGGTGTGCTGGTATCGCTGGTGACGTTTATACTCTACAAACGGCTGCGCAATCTGCACGCGCTGGCCCAGTAAAGGAGGGAAAAGACCCTTGCTGACATTTGAGATGACATCCGCAGCGCAGACCGCGCGCCTGGGCCGGCACGTTGCGCGCGCGCTTGCGCCCGGCAGCGTGCTTGCGCTGTGGGGCGGCCTTGGCGCGGGCAAGACGGTCTTTACCCAGGGCTTGGCGCAGGGGTTGGGCGTGGATGTGCCCGTGACGAGCCCCACCTACACGCTGCTGCACATCTATGAGCAAGGGCGCCTTGCGCTCTACCACTTCGATCTGTACCGGCTGGAAAACCCAGCGCAGGCGCAGGCTATCGGCTTTGACGACTACGCCTACGCGGACGGCGTCTGCGTCATCGAGTGGCCCACCCGCCTTGCCCAGATGCTGCCCGAGCGGCGCGTGGATGTGACCATCGAGAAGGGGGAGGGGGACGTGCGTACCGTCGCCATAGATGACCCCTTTGGCCAGCTTCAAGAGGAGGTGCGCCTGTGAAACTGATCTGTATGGATACCAGCGCCCAGGTGGCATCACTCGCCGCCATGGAGGATGGCGCGCTGGTGGCGGAGCGGTGGCAGCTCTACCGCAAAAACCACTCGAAAATCCTGCTGCCGATGCTGGAGGATATGCTGGGCATGCTGGGCTGGGCGCCGCGGGATGTGGACGTGTGGTCTGCTATCACCGGCCCGGGCTCTTTTACGGGGGTGCGTATCGGTGTGACGACGGCGCGCGCGCTCGCCCATGCCTGGGATAAGCCCGTGGTGGGGATAAGCGCGCTGGAGGCGCTGTGCATGGACGCGCCCCAGGCCCCAGGCTGGGTGGCGCCGCTGATGGATGCGCGCAGAAACCAGGTCTACGCGGCCGCGTACGCCTTTGAAGGGGACGCGCTATGCCCCTGCATCGCGCCTGCAGCGTGCGCGCTGGAGGAAATGCTGGCAAAACTTGCGGACAGGGATGCCACCTTTGTGGGGGACGGCGCATGCCTTCATCGCGAAGCGATTGCCCAGGCCATGGGCGCGCGGGCGCATTTTCTGCCCGCGCACCTGGGCGTGCAGCGCGCCTCTGCCGCTGCGGTGCTTGCCTATGCCCGCGCATCTGCGGGCGAGACGGCGCACTACAATACGCTGCTTCCCCTCTACTTGCGCGCCCCGCAGGCGGAGCGGGAGTACGCCAAACGCCGCGCGCAGGGAGAGTGACGCGCATGGAGGGACTGACGCTGGAGACCATGCGCGCGGCGGATCTGGACGCAATCAACGCCCTGGAGCAGCGCTGCTTTTCCGTGCCCTGGTCCCGTCACGCTTTTGAGCAGGAGCTGGAAAACCCCGCGGCCTGCTACGTGGTGGCGCATCTTGCGGGGCGCGTGGTGGGGTACGCCGGCGTGTGGATCATCGTAGACGAGGGGCACATCACCAATGTGGCGGTGCATCCGGGCTTTCGCGCGCAGGGCATCGGCCGCGCGCTTGTGGCGGAGCTGATCGCGCGCGCGCAGGCGCGTGGCGCGGCAGCCATGACGCTGGAGGTGCGCCCCTCCAACACATACGCCCGCAGGCTCTACGAGCACTTTGGCTTTGTGGGGGTGGGCGTGCGCCCGGGCTACTATGAGGACAACCACGAGGACGCGCTGATCATGTGGCGCAGATAAAAACGCGCAAAAGAGGCGGCAAACAAACGAAGTTTGCCGCTTTTTGTGGTTGCGGGCGGCGCGCGCGGCATATGATAGCTGTGGGCGCCCGCGCTGCAACAAAGGCGTGGCAAAAACACGGGTCCTGTATTATAATAGAAACATTCGGGACGCTGCACAGGGAAATGTCCCTGGATGGGCTATGTATGATTATCCGAAACGCGCCGCGTCGCGCCCCGCGCAGGGCGCGTGGATTGAAATGTTTGGCTGTATTTTAAATAGCACGGCCAAGGGCCGCACCTCGTTTGAGGTGCGTGGATTGAAATCTCGACGCGAAGTTCAAGGCGTGCGAGGCCCACAAGTCGCGCCCTGCATGAGGTGCGTGGATTGAAATAGTTCAATACGGGGGAAACGAAAGTTTCCAATTGTCGCACCTCGCAGAGGTGCGCGGATTGAAACCTCCAATGATGTAAGGTAATCCCCGTCCGACGTCGTCGCACCTCGTAGAGGTGCATGGGTTGAAATCAAACGGTTGCGGCCGCAGGCAAAAAACACAACCCGCCCCCGCAGGGGGCGATGGGAGGAAGGCCATGTTTATCCAGGCACGGGGTGTGCGTGTGCATATCGAGGAGAAGGGCACCGGCGAGCCGGTGCTGTTTCTGCACGGTTGGGGCGGCTGCATCGACAGCTTTGCGCCGGTAATCAACCACGTGTCGCAGACAAGGCGTGCCATCGCGCTGGATTTCCCCGGCTTCGGCCAGAGCGACGAACCCCCGCAGCCCTGGGACGTGACCGAGTACATGGCGCTGACCGCTGAGATCATCCGCACGCTGGATATCGCGCCCTGCAAGATCATCTGCCACTCCTTCGGCGGGCGGGTGGCCATCCTGCTTGCTGCCACCTATCCCGATCTGGTGGGCAAGATGGTGTTCTCTGACGCTGCGGGCTTGATCCCCAAGCGCAGCCTTTCGTATAAGATCAAGGTGCGCACCTTTAAGCTTATGAAAAAGCTGGCGCAGCGCCCCTGGATCGTCAAAGCCCTCAAGGCGCTGGGCATCGATCTGCAAAAAAAGATCGCGGCGCGCGGGTCGTCCGATTATAAAGCGCTTTCGGGCGTGATGCGCCCCACCTTTGTCAAGGTGATCTCGCAGGATTTGCGCCCCCAGCTTGCGCGCATCCAGTCCTCCGTGGTGCTGGTGTGGGGCGCGGAGGATACCGATACCCCGCTCTCCTTTGGCAAAATCATGGCCGAGGAAATCCCCGACGCGGGGCTGATCGTCTTTGAGGGGGCGGGGCATTTTGCCTACCTGGACCAGCCGGGGCGCTTTCTTGCGATTGTGGATAGTTTCTTTGGAGGAAAAGACGCATGATTTGGGTGATATTGTTGTGGATTGCGGCGTCCGCCGCCGCAGTGCTGGAGGCGATCCGGTGCGTGCACATGCTGCAGCTGGAGAGCTACAAGCTGGCCGGCTACCGCGCGTGGGTGATGGCCCATACAAAGAGCTGGCTGCCCGCGCTGCTGGTGATGGCGGCGGTGGGGGTGGCAGCAAGCCTGCTGGCATCCGTCTCGGCGCTCGCGTCGGTGCTCGCGGTGTGCGCGGGCGCTGTGATCGCCGTCGTGCGCTTTGTGATCTACCAGCGCGCGCCCAAGAAAAAGCCGCTTGTCTATACGCAGCGCGTGCAGCGGCTGCTGTCCTGCTACAGCGTGCTGGCCCTGGTGCAGTGTGCGCTGATCCTGGCACTCGTGCCGTGGTTTCTGGTAGGGCTGCTGCTCTTGCCCGCGGCCATCGCGCCCTTTGAGGTGCTGCTGGCGGCGGCCGTGATGCAGCCGGCGGAGCGCGGGGTGCAGAGACGCCTGTTCAACGAGGCAAAGACAAAGCTCGCACGTATGCAAAACACCGTCAAGATCGGCATCACGGGCAGCTACGGCAAGACCAGCGCCAAGTTTGCGCTGGGTACGATCCTCTCGGAGCGCTTCAAAACCGTGGTGACGCCCCAGAGCTACAACACGCCCATGGGTGTGACGCGCGTGATCCGTGAGCAGCTGGATGATTCTTGCGAGGTGTTCGTCTCGGAGATGGGCGCCCGCTTTGTGGGGGATATCGCCGAGATGTGCGATCTGGTGGGGCCCAGATACGGCCTGATTACCTCGGTGGGCCCCCAGCATCTGGAGACGTTTGGCTCGCAGGAGAACGTCAACAAGACCAAGTACGAGCTGATCGACGCGCTGCCAGAGGATGGTGTGGGCTTCTTCCCGCACGATGGGGACATCTGCGACGCGCTCTATGAGAAGACGCAGAAACCCAAGGTGCGCTTTGGCTTTGACGAGACGTGTGACATCGCCGCCGAGGATATCCAGGTCACGTGCGAAGGCTCCGCCTTTACATTGGTGGACCGCAGGGCGGGCGGGCGCGTCGCGTGCAGCACCAAGCTGTTGGGCAGGCACAATATCCAGAACATCCTGGGCGCGTGCGCGGTCGCGCGCGCGCTGGGGATGAGCATGGAAGAGATCGCGCGCGGCGTTGCAAAAATCGCGCCTGTCGAGCACCGTCTGCAGCTATTGCCCCCCAATAACGGCATCACCGTGATCGACGATGCGTTCAACGCCAACCCCGTGGGCACCCGCATGGCCATGGAGGTGCTGGCCCAATTTCCGGGCCGCAGGATCGTGATCACGCCGGGCATGGTGGAATTGGGCGCGCGCGAGGCGGAGCTCAACGAGGCGTTTGGCGCGCAGATGGCCAAGGCGGCGGATATTGCGATTTTGATCGGCAAAAAGCGCAGCGAGCCCATTGCGCGGGGCCTGCAAAGTGCGGGCTTTGACGCGGCGAACCTGCACGTGGTGGGCAGCCTGGACGAGGCGTCGGCGCTGCTTGCCACCCTGTCACGCGTAGGCGACGTGGTGCTGTTTGAAAATGACCTGCCTGACCAGTATGAGGAATAACGCAATTATCAGCAAAGAGGGGGCAAATAAAGTATGAAGCAGAATCTTGCCGTGGTGTTTGGCGGCCGCAGTGTGGAACACGATGTATCCATCATCACGGGCGCGCAGCTGATGGACAATGCAGACGCGTCCAAATACAACATCATCCCCATCTACATTGCGCGCGACGGCGCATGGTACACGGGCGCGCGCCTGCGCGACGTGGATTTTTTCAAACATTTTGACCCGCAGGATAAGGGCGTGATTGCCGTGGGCATGGTGCCGGCGTCCGGCCGCGCGGTGCTGCGCCCGCTGCAGCAGAAGACTGGCCTTTTCGCCAAGCGCAGCGAGGATATTGCCATCGACGTAGTCATCCCCGCCATGCACGGCTTAAACGGCGAGGACGGCACGCTGCAGGGCCTCTTTGAGCTGGTCAACGTGCCCTATGCGAGCGCCGGCGTGCTGGGCAGCGCGGTGGGTATGGACAAGGTGATGATGAAGGCGGTGTTCAAGGCCAGCGGCTTCCCCGTGCTGGAGGCGGTGGACTTTACCCGCGCGCGCTTTGAGAAAGAGAGAGAGCAGGTGCTCGACGAGGTGGAGCGGGCACTGCCCTATCCCATCTTTATCAAGCCCGCCAATCTGGGCTCCAGCATCGGCATCTCCCGTGCGGTTGACCGGGCGAGCCTGGCGGAGGCCATCGACGTGGCCGTGCGTTACGACCGGCGCATCCTGGCAGAGCGAGGCGTCTCCCAGCTTAAGGAGATCAACTGCTCGGTGCTGGGCTACGGCGGTGACGCGCGCGCAAGCCTGTGCGAGGAGCCGGTCAGCTGGAAGGAATTCTTGACCTTTGACCAGAAGTACCTGCGCGGGGGCAAGGGCGCCAAGGGGGGCATGCAGTCCCTGCAGCGCAAGCTGCCCGCGCCCATCTCCGAGGAGATGACGGGGCGCATTCAGGATTTGGCGGTGCGGGTGTTTGCCGCGCTGGATTTAAAGGGCGTGGTGCGCATCGACTTTATCATCGACGAGGCGGACGGCGCGCTCTATGTCAACGAGGTCAACACCATCCCCGGCTCCTTTGCGTTCTACCTGTGGGAGCCGCTGGGCGTCACCTTTAAGGATTTGGTCGATGAGCTGGTGGCCATCGCCCAGCGCGCGCACGCGGAGAAAAACGCGAACGATTACGCCTTTGACTCCCGCATTCTGGATAAATTCCAGTCCGGCGGCGGCAAACTGGCGAAATAAAGCAGCGCCTGACTTTACTTTTTCCGCAAGTTTTGCTATAAAGGAAAGGTGACCTTGCCCCGAAAAAAGGCGAGGCTTGCGGGAAGGGGTGTGATATATGCCGAAACGACAGCAACGTACGCGCAAGGTGCTTGGCGTGGACGTCAACATCCTGCTGGGCATGAGTTACTTCTTTCCGGTACTCGGCATCATCACCATCATGACGGATAAAAACTGCGGCACGTTTGTGCGCTTCCACGTGTTTCAAGGCATCGCGGTGTTCCTGCTTGTGATGCTCATCGGGTTTATCACCTGCGGGGTGGGGTTTATCGCCTATCTGCTCCCCATCGTGCTGGGCATTATGATGATGTGCAAAAAGCCGGTGCGCATCCCGGGCGTGGCGCAGCTGTGCGACAGGCTTGCGCAGTGATCTGGCAAAACAAAACAGGGACGGCCTGCCGCCGGGTATCCGGCGGGCGGGCCGTTTTTTTGTCCGGCTGCCCTCTTGCGCCTTGTGGGGGGTTCCGATACAATAGAGGGAGCGAAAAAATGGAATTGGGGGGCCTGTGCATGCAGAAAATGCAGATGAAGACGCCGCTTGTGGAGATGGACGGCGATGAGATGACCCGCATCATCTGGCAGATGATCAAGGACAAGCTGCTTTCTCCGTACATCGATTTGAAGTGTGAATACTATGACCTGGGCCTGGAGATGCGCGACCAGACGGACGACGCCGTCACGGTGGAGGCGGCAAACGCCATCAAAAAATACGGCGTGGGCGTCAAGTGCGCCACCATCACGCCCAACGCCCAGCGCGTGGAGGAATATCATTTAAAGGAGATGTGGAAGAGCCCCAACGGCACCATCCGCGCCATACTGGACGGCACGGTGTTCCGCGCGCCCATCCTGACGGCGAGCGTCAAGCCCTCGGTGCGCACTTGGGAGCAGCCCATCACCATCGCCCGCCACGCCTATGGTGACGTGTACCGCAACAGTGAGATGCGCATCCCCGCCCCCGGCAAGGTAGAGCTTGTATACAGCGACGCGGCGGGCAGGGAGGTCTCCCGCCAGGAGATTTTCGGTTTTAAGGGCCCCGGTGTGGTGCAGGGGGTGCACAACCTGGACGCCTCCATCGAGAGCTTCGCGCACGCGTGCTTCCGCTTCGCGCTGGATAACAGGCAGGATTTGTGGTTCTCCACCAAGGACACCATCTCCAAAACGTACGACCACCGCTTTAAAGATATCTTTGCGGACGTCTACGCGCGGGATTACAAAGCGGCCTTTGAGAAGGCGGGCATTGCATATTTCTACACCCTGATCGACGACGCGGTGGCGCGGGTGATCCGCTCCAAGGGCGGCATGATCTGGGCCTGCAAGAATTACGATGGCGACGTGATGAGCGACATGGTGGCCACGGCCTTCGGCAGCCTCGCGATGATGACCTCGGTGCTGGTCTCGCCCGAGGGCAACTACGAGTACGAGGCGGCCCACGGCACGGTGACGCGCCACTACTACCGCCATCTCAAGGGGGAGGAGACCTCCACCAACTGCATGGCGACGCTCTTTGCGTGGACGGGCGCGCTGCGCAAGCGCGGCGAACTGGACGGGATTGCGGATTTGCCGCGCTTTGCCGATGCGATGGAGCGCGCCGCGCTGGACACCATCGAGGCGGGCAAGATGACCAAGGATTTGGCGCTGCTCAGCGATAAGCAGGATATCACCGTGCTGAACACGGGCGCGTTTATCGACGCGGTTGCGGAGACGTTCGCGCAGAGCTGGAACAAATAATCTGCAAAAGAGGATAGGGGAGAGACGATCATGACGCTGTACGAACAATGGAACGACTGGCTGGAGAACGGCGCGGAAAACGAGGAGCAGCAGCGCCGCCAGTGGATGGAATACTACCAGAGCGAGCAGGCTGTCTACGAGACGCTGCTTGCCGATAAGCGCAATCACGTGGAGGGCAAGCTTGCGGATCTCGCCGCGGAGTTCAACCTCAACAACATTTTGATGATGGGTTTTCTCGACGGCATCAACACCAGCCTTGGAGAGGCGCTGAAGCTGGAGGAGCTGGCCGAGGATACCGATATCGTGTTGGATATCGACTGGGAGAAGCTCTACTTTAACATGCACAAGGCCAAGGCGAACTGGCTGTACAATCTCAAGCAGTGGGACGGCATCCTCGATGAGAAGCGCCGCCGCGAGATCACCCACGAGTACCGCCTGAGCGTGCAGGCGGTCTCCCAAAAGGTGGGGCGCAACGATCCCTGCCCCTGCGGCAGCGGCAAAAAGTATAAACATTGCTGCGGCGCCAAATAAATGCAAAACTTGCGCAAATACCAGCGGCTTTTCGCAGGAAAAGCCGCTTTTTGCTGTTCTATGCGCGCAATTGACGTTATACTGAATAAAAAGACGCGGTATTTGCAAAGAAAGCACCCGCGCGTTTGATCGTCCAAGGGGGGCATTGCGATGAAGAAATACATCAACACAGCCATGGTCTACGCCATCGCCGCGCTGGCAAGCGGGGTGTTTTACCGGGAGTTTACCCGCTTTAACGGCGTTGCGCAGGGCGCAGGCGCGCTGGGGTTGGTGCATACCCACCTGTTTATGCTGGGCATGGTGTTTTTTCTGCTGCTCGCCGCACTGGAGGGCAGGCTGGCTCTTACAAAACAGCCGCGCTTCGGGCTCTTTTACGGACTGTACAACGGGGGGCTGGCACTCACGGCGGCGGCCCTGTTTGCGCGCGGTGTGATGGATGTGCTGCTTGCGCGCGATCCGCTGGGCGTTTCGCCGGAGGCGTACGTATCAGTGAGCTATGTGGCGGGCGTGGGCCACATCGTGCTTGCAGCGGGGCTGATCCTGGGCTTTGTGCTGCTGCGCAGGGCCGCCAGGGAAGCGTAGAACCGCAAAATGGAGCCGGCCGCCGGGGATTCCGGCGGCCGGTCTTTATTATTGGAGTTCCTGCTCCAGGGCATCGAATAACGCCGTGCTGAAAAACGTGCCCAGTGTGATGTTCAGGCCGTCGCACAGCATTTTGATGGTTACAATGGTCGGGTTTTGGCTTTTGCCATAGAGGATGCTTTGAATGGTAGAAGGGGGGACGGCCGACAGATATGCCAGTCTGTGGATGGTCAGGCCCTTTTGCGCGCACAGCTGCATAATGCGTATGCGCACGGCTGCAACGGTATTCATGGCGTTGTTCTCCCGTTTGCTTTTGAAAATAGTGTATAGGAAACTCCACGCATTAGTAGGCTATGCGTGCTACCTCTATCCTATAAATGGGCTATAAAAATAGCTTATCCTATGAAAAAACCAAAGAACGACCATATATGGACAAAATACAGAAAAGTTT
Organism: Maliibacterium massiliense; assembly: GCF_900604345.1. Taxonomy (GTDB): domain Bacteria; phylum Bacillota; class Clostridia; order Christensenellales; family Maliibacteriaceae; genus Maliibacterium; species Maliibacterium massiliense. Next base: position 432,751 of record NZ_LR026983.1, on the reverse strand, counting down.
AAACTGATTGCGTAGCCACTTAATGGGCTTAGGGGGCATGCCTGTGTGGAATATTGCGGATGATTGCATATAATATAAAGATACTTGCTCCAGGGTATCGAACAACGCCGTGCTGAAAAACGTGCCCAGCGTGATGCCCAGGCCGTCGCACAGCATTTTGATAGTTACAATGGTCGGTTTTGGCTATTGCCATAGAGGATGCTTTATATGGTTGAAGGCGGGACAGCCGACAGATATGCCAGTCTGTGGACGGTCAGGCCCTTTTGTGCGCACAGCTGCATAATGCGTATGCGTGCGGCTTGTAACGGTGTTCATGGCATCATTCTCCCGTTTGCTTTTGTAAATAGTATATAGAGCTTTCCATATATAGTTATATATGCTACGGTTTGATAAGCAGACAATTTCTCCTACCTTCCTCCATCAATCTTAAATTTCATGATGTATGTTGCCCTTATAACTAATATAGTTTACGTAGTTGATGTGTATTGGCCTCTATGCAGAAAACGCATAGAAATAGTGAGATAATGCTGCGCGATGATTGAAAAATGCGACGCTGCAAGATCAGCTATATGAACAGCTGTGAGAGGCAATGGTGAGCATATCGTGGGACGAGGTGCCGTGCGGCGCGCAGGAGGACGCGCTTGCGCGCATCGTCGCCGCTGTGCGGGATGATACATTGGACGATTTTATGTGCGTGGAGCGCATCGTGTGCATTATGGAGGAATGCGGCATTGACGCGGGTGGCCGGCACGATTTTTGATGAAGCGAACTTGATGAAGCAAACGCAAAGAAACCAGGGCCGCCGAATTCTCGGCGGCCCTGATTGGCGTGTTGAATAAGGCTCGGCGCGGCGGGTACGGATCAGTCCTCCAATATGCGGCCGTCCGTGCTGATAGTGGCGACCTGCCAGGGGATACACTTGCCGCTTGACTGCAGGGCCGCTTTGACGGCCTGCTCGATGCCGCCGCAGCAGGGCACCTCCATGCGCACCACGGTGACGCTTTTTATATTGTTGTGCTGGAGGATGTGGGCCAGCTTTTCCGCGTAATCCACGCCGTCCAGCTTGGGGCAGCCGATGAGCGTCACATGCCCGCGCATGAAGCGGCTGTGGAAGCCTGCGTAGGCGTAGGCGGTGCAGTCGGCGGCGACCAGCAGCTTGGCGCCCGCAAAATAAGGCGCGTTTGCGGGCGCAAGCTTGATCTGCACAGGCCACTGGGCCAGCGCGCTTTCGCACGGCGCGGCCTCCTGCGCAGCGGGTTCAGCATGGCGCGCAATGGCTTTGGCGTGCGTGCCGGGGCAGCCGCAGGGAAGGGGCTCCGCCGCCTTGGCGGCCCGCACTGCCACAGCGTCGTAGGCGGGCGCCTCGCGCGTTTCAAAGGTGATGGCGCCTGTGGGGCATGCGGGTAGGCAGTCGCCCAGCCCATCGCAGTAATCCTCGCGCATCAGGCGAGCCTTGCCATCCACCATGGCGATGGCCCCCTCATGGCAGGCGGCCGCGCATTTGCCGCAGCCGTTGCATTTTTCCACATCGATTTTGATGATTTTTCGAAGCATGTGCATAGCCCTCCTTGACATTTGGTACCATCAGTATACGATAGGGGAAGGACACAGTCTGTTGCTTTTGCAACAAAAAGGAGCTTTTATGCAGCAGTTTTTGACGGAAACCCCGCTGTTTCGCGCCATCGCGCCCGAGGATATCCCCCGTGCGCTGGCCTGCCTGGAGGCGCGGCAGGAGGATTTCCCCAAGGGGGCGTATATCCTTACGGCGGGGCAGGAGGCGCACCGCGCGGGCATCATCGCTGCGGGGCGGGCGCACGTGATCCAGGAGGACTTTTGGGGCAACCGGACCATCATCGCGCAGGTTGGGCCGCAGGAGATGTTTGGCGAGGCGTTTGCCTGCGCGCACGTGGCGCATCTGCCCGTAAGCGTGGTGGCCGCCGCGCAGACGCGCGTGCTGTTCATCAACTGCGGCCGCATTGCGCAGCCGTGCGGCGCAGCCTGCGCATTCCACGCCCAGCTCGTCGCCAACATGCTGGGCATTCTGGCCGGCAAAAACGTGCTGCTCACCGGAAAAATGACCCACCTTGCCAGGCGTTCCACGCGCGAAAAGCTGCTCTCCTATCTATCGGCCGAGGCTGTAAAGGCGGGCAGCGCGCGCTTTTGCATCCCCTTTGACCGCCAGGAGCTTGCAGACTACCTGCTGGTGGAGCGCAGCGCCCTCTCGCGCACGCTGGGCCAGCTGCAAAAGGAGGGGATGCTCACTTATAAAAAGAACGCCTTTGTGCTGAACGAAGACGCGGACAGATAGGCGCACAGCAAAAGCGCGTTTTCCCTCAAGCGTTTAGGGGAAAGCGCGCTTTTTTCGGGCGATAGGTTTAGAACAGCCCGTGCACCTGGCCGCCTGCATCGATATCGATGGATTCAGCGGCGGGGTGGCGGGGCAGGCCGGGCATGGCGATGATGGCGCCCGAGAAGGCGACCACAAAGCCCGCGCCGGCGGAGACGCGTACGCTGCGCACGTGCAGCGTAAAGCCCTCTGGACGGCCCAGCAGTTTGGGGTTGTCCGATAGCGAGTACTGCGTTTTGGCCATGCATACGGGCAGATCGCCGAAGCCGTTTTTAACAAGCAGCGCCAGCTGCGCGCGCGCCTGCGCACTGAAGGACACATCGGCCGCGCCATAGATGCGCTTGGCCAGCAGCGCGATCTTTTCCTCCAGCGGCAGGTTGAGGGGATAGGCGTACTGGAAGGTATCGCAGGGGAGGCCGCACTGGTCGATCACGGCCTGCGCCAGCGCCTCGGCGCCCGCACCGCCTTTGGCCCAGCCCTCGCACAATACGGCCGGGACGCCGTCGCCATTGCAGGCCTGCTGGATGGCTACCAGCTCTTCAGTGGCGTCGTCCGCAAAGCGGTTGATCGCCACCACCGCGGGCAGGCAAAACACCTTGGTGATGTTGTCGATATGTTTGCGCAGGTTGTCGATGCCGCGCGCCAGCGCCGCGTCGTTGCGGGCACAGAGGTCCTCCTTGGCCACGCCGCCGTGGAACTTCAGCGCGCGCACGGTGGCGACGATCACCACGCAGTTGGGGTGCATCTGGGCGCTGCGGCATTTGATATCCAAAAACTTTTCCGCGCCCAGGTCCGCGCCGAAGCCGGCCTCCGTGACGCAGTAGTCGCCCAGGCGGCGCGCCATGCGCGTAGCGATGACGCTGTTGCAGCCGTGGGCGATGTTGGCAAAGGGACCGCCGTGCACAAAGGCGGGGGTGCCCTCGATGGTTTGCACCAGGTTGGGCTTGATGGCCTCGCGCAGCAGCACCGCCATGGCGCCCACCGCGCCGATCTGCCCTGCGGTGACGGGCGCGCCTGAAAAGGTGTAGGCTACGATCATGCGAGCAAGGCGCGCCTTTAAGTCGGCAAAATCCTGCGCTAGGCAGAGCACCGCCATCACCTCGCTTGCGGCGGTGATGTCAAAACCGTCCTCGCGGGGCATGCCGTTCGCCTTGCCCCCCATGCCGCTGACGATGCTGCGCAGCTGCCGGTCGTTCATGTCCATGCAGCGGCGCCACACCACCTGGCGCGGGTCGATGCCCAGCACGTTGCCCTGGGCGATGTGGTTATCCACCATGGCGGCCAGCAGGTTGTTCGCCGCGGTGATGGCGTGCAGATCGCCGGTAAAGTGCAGGTTGATATCCTCCATGGGCAGCACCTGCGCGTAGCCGCCGCCCGCCGCGCCCCCCTTCATGCCGAAGACCGGGCCCAGCGAGGGCTCGCGCAGCGCCAGCACCGCGCGTTTGCCCAGGCGGCGCATGCCGTCTGCAAGGGCGATGGAGACCGTGGTCTTGCCCTCGCCCGCCGCGGTGGGGTTGATGGCGCTGACCAGCACCAGGTGCCCGTCCGCCTTTTCCGGGTGCGCGTCAAGCTGCGTAAGGTCCACCTTGGCCTTATATTTGCCGTAGCATTCCAGCGCGTCCTCGTCAATGCCCGCCGCTGCGGCGATCTGTGTGATGGGGCGTATAGCTGCGGCGCGCGCGATGTCTAAATCCGTTTGCATGGTATGCGTCTCCTTTTATATAAAAAATGAAAGAATGTCCGATTTCTGTCGCACATTATTTCTATTTTACGCGATAGATCGGGGGCAACGCAATACCGCGGCCCGAATCGGGCCGCGGTATGATGCGTTTTTTTGCGCGCGCAATAAGAATCAGTAGCCCAAGGGTTCGTCGATCATCCACACCTGCATGGCACGGCGGCTCAAGGGGAACTCAATGATGATGGTCACGTTGCAGAAGCGATCCGGCGCGGTGCAGTCCATGCATTTGCCCGTGATTGCGCAGGGGATGTTGAGGTGCAGGCGCTTGGCGTTGGGCGGGCAGGCCTCGCGCTTGATGCGCGCGATGGGGTCATCGCCGTCAGAGACCAGCTTGTTTTTGCCGATGAGCATGATCAGCGTGCCTGTGCCCATGATCATGGAGGCCACGCGGTTGCCGCTGCCGTCAATGTTGAAGAAGCGGCCGTCCTTGGTGACGGCGTTGCTGCTGCAAAGGTAATAGTCCGCGGTAAGCGCGTTCAGCACCGTTTGGGTGCGATCCTCGGGCTTTTCGCGCCAGTGCCAGTATACCGCGCTTCCGCCCGCGCGCAGGCGGTCCTCCACATCCAGCTCTTCGACCGTCATGGAGCCGCCCACGCCCACGCTTGCGCTGCCAATGGTGGCGACAAGCGCGTCGGCCGCCTCCCTGGCAGTGGCAAAGCGACGCACGCAAAAGCGCTTCTTTTCCAGATTTTTCTGCAGTTCATCCCAGTTGCTCAAAAAATGGCCCCCTTTTTTCGGCTTCGGCGCGTGTAAAAGCGCCGCCCAAATTTTGTTTTGCCTTCATTATAACACATGGTGTAACGCATGGCGCTGCGGCGTTGTTGCAATCCGGCGGGCAATCGCGTATGATATGTGAAGGAAACGCGCGATTAAACAGGGGAGAGGCACATGCAAGAGAAAAAACGCGAGAATATCCGAAATTTCTGCATCATAGCACATATAGACCACGGCAAATCCACGCTGGCGGACCGCCTGCTGGAAAAAACGGGGGTGCTCACCGCGCGCGAGATGGACGAGCAGGTGCTCGATTCCATGGAGCTGGAGCGCGAGCGCGGCATCACCATCAAATCCAAGGCGGTGCGCATGCCCTACGAGCAGGACGGGCAGGCATATATCCTCAATTTGATCGATACCCCGGGGCACGTGGACTTTACCTACGAGGTATCCCGCTCCCTGGCCGCGTGCGAGGGCGCGCTGCTTGTGGTAGACGCGACCCAGGGCATCGAGGCGCAGACGCTTGCCAACGTCTATCTGGCGCTGGAGAATGATTTGGAGATTCTGCCGGTCATCAACAAGATCGATCTGCCCAGCGCCGATGCCGACCACGTAAAAAACGAGATCGAGGAGGTCATCGGGCTGCCGGCGGACCACGCGCCGCTGATCTCGGCCAAAACGGGCCAGGGCATCGAGGACGTGCTGCGGGGCATTGTGCAGTATATCCCCGCGCCGCAGGACGGGCGCGCCGCCCCCTTGCGCGCGCTGATCTTTGACTCGTACTACGATAACTACCGCGGCGCCATCTGCCACGTCCGCGTGGTGGAGGGTAGCGTCGCGGTGGGCATGCGGGTGCGCATGATGGCCACGGGCGCGGAGTTTGAGGTGACAGAGGTGGGAGCGTTTACCCCGGGCATGGCCCCGCTGGATGTGCTGTGCGCGGGCGAGGTGGGGTATCTGTGCGCCAGCATCAAGACCGTCTCGGAGGCGCGGGTGGGCGACACCATCTGCGATGCGGCGCACGCGGATGTGCAGCCGCTGCCCGGCTACCGCAAGGTCAACCCCATGGTGTTCTGCGGCATCTACCCGGCCGACGGCTCCCAGTACGACGATCTGCGCGACGCGCTTGACAAACTGCAGATGAACGACGCGGCGCTCTCCTTTGAGCCGGAGACCAGCGCGGCGCTGGGGTTCGGCTTCCGCTGCGGCTTTCTCGGCCTGCTGCACATGGAGATCACCCAGGAGCGGCTGGAGCGCGAGTACGACTTTGATTTGGTCACCACCGCGCCATCGGTCATCTACCACGTGTACAAGACGGATGGCGAGATGCTCCAGATCGCCAACCCCGCGGGGTTGCCCGACCTTTCGCTCGTGGACCATATCGAGGAACCCATCGTCAAGGCGGATATCATGGCCCCGCCGGAGTACGTGGGCGCGATCATGGATTTGTGCCAGGAGAAGCGCGGCATTTACCAGAGCATGGATTATATCGAGGAAAACCGCGTCAACATTCACTACACGCTGCCGTTGGGAGAGATTATCTACGACTTTTTTGATACCCTCAAATCCCGCACGAAGGGCTACGGCAGCCTCAACTATGAGCTGAGCGGCTACCAGCAGAGCGACCTGGTCAAGCTGGACTTTCTGCTCAACGGGGAGACGTGCGACGCGCTATCGGTCATCGTGCACCGCGACAAGGCTTACAACCGCGGGCGCGCGGTGGCGGAGAAGCTGCGTGAGGTCATCCCGCGCCAGCTCTTTGAGATTCCCATCCAGGCGGCCATTGGGGGCAAGATCATCGCCCGCGAGACGGTGCGCGCCATGCGCAAGGACGTGCTTGCCAAGTGCTACGGCGGCGACATCACCCGCAAAAAGAAGCTGCTGGAAAAACAGAAGGAGGGCAAAAAGCGCATGCGCCAGGTGGGCTCGGTGGAGGTCCCCTCCGAGGCGTTCATGGCGGTGCTCAAGCTCAATTAGGGATATGCGCGCGCTTGCAGGGCCGCAAAGGACCTTGCGGGCGCGCCTCTGTTATCAGAAGCAATGCTTGCGCCGCCCTGCGCATGTGCGCAGGGCGGCGCGGTCCAAAGGAGCGATCATATTGTCCCTGGGGGTGTACATCCACATACCGTTTTGCGCGCGCAAGTGCCCGTACTGTGATTTTGTATCCTATGCGCATGAAGATGCAGGCAGTATGGCGGCTTACTGCGCGGCGCTGGTGCGGGAGATGGCGCTGTGGGCGCCGCAGCGGGCGCGCGTAGATTCCATTTTTTTCGGCGGCGGCACGCCCACCCTGCTGGGAAGCGTGGCGCTTGCGCGCCTGTTGGGTGCGGCGCGAAGCGCGTTTGTGGTGGATGAGGGCGCGGAGATCACCCTGGAAGCGAACCCGGGTACGGTGGACGAAAAAGGGCTGCGCGCGCTGCGTCGGGCGGGCTTCAACCGCATCAGCTTCGGGGTGCAGAGCTTTGACGACGCTGTCTTGCGGCGCCTGGGCCGCATCCACAGCGCGGATCAGGCCAAGCGCAGCATCCGCATGGCGCAGGAGGCGGGCTTTGCCAACGTATCGCTGGATCTGATGTTCGCGCTGCCAAGGCAGCGGCTGGCGGGTGTGCAGAACGATCTGCGGCAGGCGCTGGCGCTGGGCGTGCCCCATCTTTCCTGCTACACGCTCAAGGTGGAGGAGGGCACCCCCTTTTTTGCGCGGCGGCAGGGGCTGGACCTGCCCGGCGAGGAGGAGGAGCGGGCCATGGCGCACCTTGCGCATGACATGCTCACGGGCGCGGGCTACGCGCACTACGAGATATCCAACTTTGCGCTTTCGGGCTTCCGCAGCCGCCACAATTTGCACTACTGGCGCAATGAGCATTACATCGGCCTGGGCTGCGCGGCGCACGGACGGGTGGGCGCGGTGCGCTACGCGCATGCGGACACCCTTGCCGCATACGAAAAGGATGTGCGCGCAGGGGCGCGCATGCCGCGCGTAACAGAGCGCCTCAGCGCGCAGGAGGACGCCTTTGAAACGCTGATGATGGGCCTGCGCCTGGACGAGGGCGTGGATTTGGCGGCCATCGAGCGCGCGCACGGTGTGCGCGTCACAGCAAAGTGGCTGCCCATCGCCAGGCGTTTTGCCGCGCTGGGCTATGCGCGCGTGGAAGGCGCGCGCGTAACGCTCACGCCCGCCGGATGGGATGTGCAAAACACCCTGCTTATCGCGTTTTTAGACTGACGCTTTCGGGGGCATACTAGAGTGGTAAAAAGCTGCAAAAAAATGTCTGACCTATCTTGACAAAAGGGATAGTGCGTGCTAATCTTGAGACATGAATTAGCACTCTACTTAAACGAGTGCTAACAAAACTGTGAGGCGAACAGGTTGCAGGCAGGATTGAACGAACGAAAACTGAAGATTCTGCAGGCTGTCGTGGATGACTACATCATGACGGCGGTGCCTGTCGGCTCACGCACCATCGCCAGAAAGTATCTGGACTGGTCCAGCGCCACCATCCGCAACGAGATGATGGATTTGGAGGAGCTGGGCTACCTGGACCAGCCGCACACCTCGGCGGGGCGTATCCCCAGCGAGCGGGCGTACCGCCTGTACGTGGAGCGGCTGATGCACGTATCGGATTTGCAGCCCGAAGAGGTGGATTATCTGCGCCAGCACGTCAAAAAGCGCAGCGACGATCTGCGCCAGACGCTGCGCGATACCGCCAGCGCCATCGCGGACGCAACCAGTTATACCGCGCTTGTGATGCCGCCCAAAATGCGCAACGCCACCATCAAAAACATCCAGCTGGTGCCTCTGGCCACCTCGGTAGCGCTGCTGGTGCTGGTGACGGATGTGGGCATCTTCAAGGACACGGTGCTGCAGCTAGGCGAGGACTTCAGCGATGCGGACATCCGCGCGCTGTCCCAGCAGCTGCGCGCGTTTCTTTCGGGCCGCACCCTCAAAGATGCGGAGCACCAGGTGCGCACCCAGATGCAGGGGGTTCTCTCGCAGCAGCGCGCCGCGCTGGAGCGGGTGCTCGATTCGCTGGGCGGCCAGCAGCAGAAGGCGGATACCGCAAGCCTGCTTGTAGAGGGCACCAGCAAAATCCTGCAGCACCCCGAGTACGCCAACGTGGAGAAGGCGGCTGCCTTTTTGAGCGCCCTGGAGACGCGCGAAGGGTTAGGGCCGCTGCTTGCACGGGCGCAGGATTTCAACTTTACCGTGAGCATCGGCAGCGAAAACGGCACCGATGCCATGCGCGACTGCTCGATTGTGACGGTCACCTACCGGGTGGGCGACGAGCCGATGGGCTCCATCGGCGTCATCGGCCCCACGCGCATGAACTACAGCCATGTTGCCGGCGTGCTGCACTATATGAGCTGCATGCTGGGGCAGATACTCATTGGCGCGGGCGACGATGCGCCCAATAAGGATTGAGGAAAGCGGGACGATTACACAATGGCATCCAAGCATGAAAACCATCAGCAAGGCAAAAAGTGCAGCGACGCGCAGAGCAACGTAAAGCCCTTTAAAAAAGGGGCGGAGGCCGCAGCGCAGCAGACGGCGGCGGAGGATGCCGCCCAGGCGGCAGAAGAAGCGCAGCAGGTCCAGCAGGACGTTCCAGCAGAGGCGGATGCGCAAAGCGAGATGGACGCGCTCAAGGCGCAGTGCCAGGATTACCTCACCACCGCCCAGCGCCTGCAGGCGGAGTTTGATAACTACCGCAAGCGCAACGAAACGGTGCGCGCGCAGGCGTACAAGGACGGACAGGCGGAGGCGGTCATTGAGCTGTTGCCCATCCTGGACAACCTGGAACGGGCCGTGGAGGCCGCCAGGGATTCCAGCGATGAGGCGCTGCGCAGCGGCGTGGAGATGCTGCTGCGCCTGTGGCAGGATACGCTCTGCAAGATGGGCATCACAGAGATTCCCGCAGAGGGGCAGCCCTTTGACCCCAATGTACATGAGGCCGTGATGCAGGTTCCGCCCGAGGAGGGGCAGCAAAGCGGCATGGTCATGAGCGTGTTTCGCAGAGGGTACCGGACAGAGCAGCGCGTGCTGCGCCACGCGATGGTCACCGTTACACAATAACGACGCATACAACAGAATTTTCGCAATAAAAATCGTAAAGGAGAATGCCTTATGGGAAAAATCATCGGTATCGACTTGGGAACAACCAACTCGTGCGTTGCAGTAATGGAGGGCGGCAAGGCGGTCGTCATCCCCAACAGTGAGGGCGCGCGCACCACGCCTTCGGTCGTCGCCTTTTCTAAGGACGGAGAGCGCCTGGTGGGCCAGGTGGCCAAACGCCAGGCCATCACCAATCCGGACCGCACCATCGCCTCTATAAAGCGCGATATGGGCACGGACCGCAAGGTGCAGGTGGACGACAAAGCCTACACCCCGCCGGAAATCTCGGCTATGATCCTGCAGAAGCTTAAGAGCGACGCGGAGGCCTATCTGGGCGGCGCGGTGAGCCAGGCGGTCATCACGGTGCCCGCGTACTTTACGGACAGCCAGCGTCAGGCCACCAAGGACGCCGGCCGCATCGCGGGGCTGGACGTGCTGCGCATCATCAACGAGCCCACGGCCGCGTCGCTGGCCTACGGCTTGGATAAGGACACCAACCACAAAATCCTGGTTTACGACTTGGGCGGCGGCACGTTTGACGTATCGCTGCTTGAGGTGGGCGACGGCGTGTTCGAAGTGCTGGCCACCAGCGGCAACAACCGCCTGGGCGGCGACGACTTTGACGAGCGCGTGATGGATTATCTGGCCGACGAGTTCAAGCGCGAGCAGGGCATTGACCTGCGGCAGGACCGCATGGCCATGCAGCGCCTTAAAGAAGCGGCGGAAAAGGCGAAGATCGAGCTTTCCAGCGTGCTGACCACCAACATCAACCTGCCCTTCATCACCGCGGACGCCACCGGCCCCAAGCATCTGGACATCACCCTCTCTCGCGCCAAGTTCAACGAGCTGACGCACGACCTGGTGGAGAAGACCATTGAGCCCATGCAGCGCGCGCTCAGCGATGCGAACCTTACAGCCAAGGATATTGAAAAAGTCATCCTGGTGGGCGGCTCCACCCGCATCCCGGCGGTGGCGGAGACCGTGCAGCGCATCACGGGCAAGGAGCCCTTCAAAGGCATCAACCCCGACGAGTGCGTGGCCATTGGCGCCGCCATCCAGGCGGGCGTGCTGGGCGGCGAGGTCAAAGACGTGCTTCTGCTGGACGTCACCCCGCTTTCGCTGGGCATCGAGACGCTGGGCGGCGTGTTCACCAAGCTGATCGAGCGCAACACCACCATCCCCGTGCACAAGGAGCAGGTGTTCTCCACCGCGGCGGACGGCCAGTCCAGCGTGGAGGTGCACGTTCTGCAGGGCGAGCGCGAAATGGCGCAGTACAACAAAACCCTGGGCCGCTTCCAGCTCACCGGCATCGCGCCCGCGCCCCGCGGCGTGCCCCAGATCCAGGTCAGTTTCGACATCGACGCCAACGGCATCGTGAACGTCTCGGCCAAGGATTTGGGTACCGGCAACGAGCAGAAGATCACCATCACCGCATCGAGCAATATGTCCAAGGAGGATATCGACAAGGCCGTCAAGGAGGCCGAGCAGTTCGCCGACGAGGATAAGAAGCGCAAGGAGGAAGTGGAGATCCGCAACCAGGGCGACCAGGCTGTCTACCAGACCGAGAAGACGCTTACCGAGATGGGCGAGAAGATTCCGGCCGAGGATAAGACTAAGGTGCAGGAGGGCGTCGACGCGCTGAAGAAGGCGCTGGAGGGCACCGATTCGGCTGCCATCAAATCCGCCACCGAGGCGCTGACCAAGGTCTCCTACGACGTGTTCGGCAAGGTGTACCAGCAGCAGGCGCAGGCGCAGCAGGCCCAGCAGGGCAGCGCGCAGCAGGCGGGCGGAGAGGATGCCAACGGCCCCGTGGATGCTGAGTACGAAGTGGTGGACGACGACAAAAAGTAAGTGTTTGCATGTAACGCATGATACGTGCACGCCCAAAGCAGTGTGCCTGAAAGAGGCGCGACGGCAGGCGGCGGGCTGCGGGAACGCGGCCTGCCGCGTACCGGACGCCGCCCTTTTCGGGCACTTTTGGGTATGGTCATCGCAATGGGTTCTGTGCTATGATGAACCGGGCGTCCCCATGGGGCGTGTGAGCCAGATATAAAGAAGGTGACATGTTGAGCAAGCGAGATTATTATGAGGTGCTCGGCGTAGCGCGCGACGCGAAGGATGATGAGATCAAGCGCGCGTACCGCCAACTTGCCAAGAAATACCATCCGGACTTGAATCCCGGCGACAAGGCGGCGGAGGAAAAGTTCAAGGAGGTCAACGAGGCCTACGAGGTGCTCAGCGATACGCAGAAGCGCGCGCAGTACGACCAGTTTGGCCACGATGGGCCGCAGGCGGCCGGATTTGGCGGCGGCGGCTTCAGCGGGGGCGGGTTTGAAGGCTTCGGCGGCGTGGGTGATATTTTCGAGGCGTTTTTCGGCGGTGGTTTCGGCGGTGGTTTCGGCGGGGGCGCCGCGCAGGGCAGGCGCAGCAACGGCCCTGTGCGCGGCAGCGACCTGCGCGCGGAGCTGACGCTCACGTTTGAGGAGGCGGCCTTTGGCGTGCGCAAGGAATTGCGCATCACCCATGAGGAGATGTGCTCGGAGTGCACGGGCACGGGCGCCAAGCGCGGCACCCAGCCGGTTACCTGCTCCAAATGCCACGGCACAGGCCAGGTGTCCGTGGTGCAGAACACGCCCTTTGGGCGCTTCCAGTCCTCCCGCCCGTGCGATGCGTGCGGCGGCAAGGGGCGCATCATCAGCGACCCGTGCCCGGCGTGCAATGGCCGTGGCCGGCTGCGCAAGCAGAAGACCATTGCGGTGCAGGTGCCTGCGGGCGTGGATTCGGGCCAGTACATGACGGTACCCGGCGAGGGGGATGTGGGTTTCAACGGCGGCGCCTCGGGCGATCTGCTGGTCTACTTCAGCGTCAAGCCCCACAAGCTCTTTAAGCGCAGCAACTACGATTTGCACCTGGAGATGCCTATATCCTTTGCACAGGCGGCGCTAGGCGCGGAGATCGAGGTGCCCACGCTGGAGGACACCATCCGCTACAAGGTGCCCGAGGGCACCCAGACAGGCACAGTGTTCCGCCTCAAGGGCAAGGGCATCCAGAAGCTGCACGCCCAGAGCCGGGGCGATTTGTTCGTCAAGGTGGGTATTCAAACCCCGCGCCACATGACGCAGCAGCAGAAGGACCTGCTGGCCCAGTATGATAAGGCCATGGGCGGCAATGCGCAGGCCACAGGCGGCGGGCGCAAGGGGTTCTTTGGCAAGAAATTTGGTTCTTAAACAGGCAATTGTACGCGCGTCTGCGTGTAAAGAGGAGGCTATCTATAGATAGCCTCCTCTTTTTTCATAGTTGTTCTTGACGTCATATAATTATATATGATACAGTATCGTGTAGCTTAATATGTATATCAGGAAACAGACTTTCCTGTAAACTGTTCGCAATCTTTGTCGAGTGCCATGCTGTGTGGCTTTCGTAGGGTAATACGGTAATACAGAAGGGATGGAAAGCAAGCATGAGCGAAGAACGTGCATGCGCCATGATGGAGCGCGCCTATAACGCGGCGCTCCGGCTGGAGATATCTACCCTTGCGCATGTGGGCAGCGCCAGCCTATCGATGCGCGAGGCCCATATCATCGAACAGGTCTGCCAGGCGGATTTCGATAAAAACGAAAACACCATGTCCGCCCTGGCGCAGACGATGGGCGTGACCATCTCCACGCTGACGGTGTCGGTCTCGACCCTGGAGCGCAAGGGATACCTGTACCGCCAGCGCGATACCATTGACCGGCGCCTGGTGCGCGTCTACGCAACCGAGGAGGGCGCGCGGGTCAACCAGGTGCACGGCGCGATGCACCAGCAGCAGTTTGACTCTGTGCGCAGCGTGCTCACGGCGGATGAACTGGTTGTTTTTGACAAAGTGATGGGTAAGCTAGTAAACTATTTCGAGGATCAATGTAAAACTGTGGACAGCAAGGAGTAGTGAACATATGGCAGTACGAATCATCACCGATAGCACCAGCGATATCCCCAAAGAGCTTGCCGCGCAGTGGGACGTGCAGATCGTTCCGCTGCGCGTTATCTTTGGCGATACGGTGTATGTGGACGGCGTGTCGATCACGCGCGAGGAATTCTATGCCAAGATGCGCCAGGCCGACCAGCTGCCCAGCACCTCGCAGATCAACCCGATGGAATTTGAAGCGGTATTCCGCAAGGCGCTGGAGGCGGGCGACGAGGTGGTGGGCATCTTTTTGTCCTCGGAGCTTTCAGGCACCTACCAGAGTGCGGCGTTGGCCAAGGACACCATTGGCAGCGACAAAATCCACGTGGTGGACTCGCGCGCGGTGACGATGATGCTCTATCTGCTGGTACAGCAGGCGGTAGTGATGCGGGGCATGGGCAAGGGGGCCGCCGAGATCGCCCAGGCGGTCCAGGAGATGATCCCCCACGCGCACCTGTACGCTGCGATCGGCGATTTAAAGCATCTGCAGCGCGGCGGACGGCTCTCTTCGGTGGGCGTGGCGCTGGGCAGCGTGCTGAAGCTCTGCCCGCTCATCAGCATGGACGGCGGTAAGATTTCGGTGGTCTCGGCCGCGCGGGGCAACATCCGCGGCTTTAAGTGGATCTTCTTACAGATGGAAAAACTGGGCGTGCGCGCAGGCACGCCGCTGATCATGGGCAATACGGACGCCCCGCAGCTGCAACAGAAAATGCTGCACGCGCTGGGCAAAAAGGCGCAGCAGCTGCAGATCCTTCCCTGCGATATCGGCGCTGCGGTGGGCGTGCACGCGGGCCCCGGCTGCGGCGGCATCGCCTGGATTGACGCGCAGGAATCGTAAAGCGCATCCCCAGGGGGCTGTGAAAGCGTGCTTTCACAGCTCTTTTTATCATACACATAACAGAAATTGTATAAAGGCGGCGCAAAGAAAAATGTGCGGATTCCCGTGCAATTTTGTCGTTTGATGGTATAATATACGATCAAGGTTTGATTGGTTGCGGCCAAGGGGAAGCCCCTGGCCGGAATGGAGAGGTACATGGCAACAGCGGGACAAAATATAAGCGTGGGCATTGACGTGGGTTCCACCACGGTGAAGGTGGTGGTGCTCCAGGACGGGCTGATCATCTTTAAACACTATGAGCGCCATTATTCGCAGGTGCGGCAAAAGACGCTGGAGATCCTGGAGCGCGCCCGCCAGAGCGTGGGGGAGCGCCCCTTTACGGTGGCGATCTCCGGCTCGGCGGGGCTGGGCATGGCCAAGGCCGCGCACATTCCGTTTATCCAGGAGGTGTTTGCCACCAGCGAGGCGGTGCGCCGCAGCGATAAAGGCATTGATATCGTCATCGAGCTGGGCGGCGAGGACGCCAAGATCATCTTTCTGACCGGCGGGCTGGAGGAGCGCATGAACGGTTCCTGCGCCGGCGGCACGGGCGCGTTCATCGACCAGATGGCCACGCTGCTGGACGTGAGCCTGGAGGAGCTCGACGCGCTGAGCCTGCGCGCCACCAAACGCTACCCCATCGCTTCGCGCTGCGGGGTGTTCGCCAAGTCCGATATCCAGCCGCTGCTCAACCAGAACGCGGCCAAGGAGGATATCGCCGCATCGATCTTTCAGGCCGTGGTGGACCAGACCATCACCGGCCTTGCGCAGGGCCGCCGCCTGGAGGGGCGCATCGCCTTTTTAGGGGGACCGCTGCACTTTTTCAAGGGGCTGCAGCAGCGCTTTACCGAAACGCTGCGCCTCTCGGAAGAAAACGCGGTCTTTCCTGGCCTGGGCCAGTACGCGGTGGCCATCGGCGCGGCGCACTATGCGCAAGGCGAGGGCAAGCCCTGGCATATGGATGCGCTGACGCAAGCCCTGCGCGCCGTCAGGGAGGAGCGAAACGCCCACTATCTCACGCCCCTGTTTGCATCAGAGGAGCAGTACGCTGCCTTTTGCGCGCGCCACGCGCGCGCTGCGGTGCCCCATATGGACGCGCGCAAGTACACGGGGGATGCCTATCTGGGCATCGACTGCGGCAGCACCACAACCAAGCTGGTGCTGATGGGGGCGCAGGGGGAGATTCTCTACAGCTACTACGGTTCTAACCGCGGCAACCCTGTGGACATCATCCGCGCGCAGCTGTGCAAGGTGTGGGCCTGCTGCGGCAGCCGCATCCGCCTGCGCGCAGGCGCGGTCACCGGCTACGGCGAGCAGCTGATACAGAACGCCTTTGACATCGATGCGGGGCTGGTGGAGACCATGGCGCACTTTAAGGCCACGCGCTTTTTCTGCCCCGATGTGGATTTTATCCTGGACATCGGCGGACAGGACATCAAGTGCTTCCGCGTGAAAAACGACGCCATCGACAGCATCATGCTCAACGAGGCGTGTTCCTCGGGATGCGGTTCCTTTATCGAGACGTTTGCCCGCGCGCTGGGGTACGACGTGGCGGCGTTTGCCAAACTGGGCCTCTTTGCGCGCCATCCAGTGGACTTGGGCTCGCGCTGCACGGTGTTTATGAATTCCTCGGTCAAGCAGGCGCAGAAGGAGGGCGCGGGGGTGGCGGATATCTCGGCGGGCCTGTCGATGAGCGTGGTGAAAAACGCTATCTACAAGGTAATCCGGGCGCGTAGCGCCGCAGAGCTGGGGGAGAACGTGGTGGTGCAGGGCGGCACCTTCTACAACGACGCGGTGTTGCGCAGCTTTGAGATGGAGCTGGGCCGCCCGGTGATCCGTCCCGCCATCGCGGGGCTGATGGGGGCCTACGGCGCGGCGCTGCACGCGCGCGATCTGGGGCTGGAGAAAACCGCCATCATGCCCGCGGAAGCCCTCGCCCGCTTTACCCACAGAGCAAAGACGGCCGCCTGCGGGCTGTGCGCCAACAAGTGCACCCTGCGCGTCAACCAGTTCGGGGACGGCAAGCGATTCATCTCGGGCAACAAGTGCGAGCGGCCGCTGCTGCAAAAAGGACAGGCCACGCTGCCCAACATGTACGCCTACAAGCTGGAGAAGCTGCTGGCGCTCAAAGGCGCGCCCGGGCCGCATGGCAAAATCGGCATCCCGATGGGCCTGAATATGTACGAAAACCTGCCCTTTTGGCACGCGTTCTTTACGCAATTGGGCTTTGAGGTGGTGCGCTCGGACGTCTCCAGCGTGCAGCTCTACAACAAGGGGCGCTACTCCATCCCCTCCGATACGGTGTGCTACCCCGCCAAGCTGATGCATGGACACATCGAAAACCTGCTGGAGAAGGGCGTGCGCACGATTTTTTACCCCTGTTTGACTTACAATTTCGACGAGGGCAAGGGGGATAACCATTACAACTGCCCGGTGGTAGCCTATTACCCCGAGCTGCTGCAGGCCAATGTCGCCAAACTGGCCGAGGCGGACTTTATGCACCCTTTTTGGGGGCTGCACCGCCGGCATGACTTTGTCAAAAAGGCGCACGCGTATTTGGCACCCCGCTATGCGGACATCACCCGCCGCCAGGTGCAGCAGGCAAGCGATGCGGCCTACGAAGCGTACGATGCCTGGATGCAGGACATCCGGCGGAAGGGGCGCGAGATGATCGACTTTGCCGAGGGCAGCGGCAAGCGCATGATCGTGCTTGCGGGCAGACCCTACCACGTTGATCCCGAGATCAACCACGGCATCGACCGGCTGATCAGCTCCCTGGGCATCGTGGTGCTCTCGGAGGACTGCGTGTGCGATCTGGTGGCGCCGCAGCAGGTCAATGTACTCAACCAGTGGACGTACCACGCCCGGCTCTACAACGCGGCGAAATACTGCACCACGCGCGCTGATACCGAGCTGGTGCAGCTGGTGAGCTTCGGCTGCGGCATCGATGCGATTACAACCGACGAGGTGCGCGATATTTTGGAATCCAAGGGCAAGCTCTACACAGAGCTGAAGATCGACGATATCAGCAACAACGGCCCGGCAAAGATCCGGATCCGCAGCCTGCTGGGCGCGATCGCCGAGCGGCAGAAAGGAGCGGTGCGATAATGGCGCAAAACGTGCAGTTTACAAAGGAAATGAAACGGACGCACACCATCCTGCTGCCCGATATGCTGCCTATTCACTTTAAGCTGATCTCCCAGGTGATGCAACAGTACGGCTACAAGACGCAGCTGCTGCAGAACGCCGGCCACCAGGTGGTGGAGGAGGGCCTTAAAAACGTGCACAACGACACCTGCTATCCGGCGCTGCTGGTGATCGGGCAGATGATCGACGCGCTGAAAAGCGGCCGCTACGATACCCACCGCGTGGCGCTGATGATCACCCAGACGGGCGGGGGATGCCGGGCGTCCAACTACATCTTTCTGCTGCGCAAGGCGCTGGAAAAGAGCGGCTTTGGCTACGTGCCGGTGATCTCGCTCAATTTCAAGGGCCTGGAGGACTGCCCGGGCTTTACGCTCAAGCTCTCCATGCTGATGAAGGCGGTCTACGCGGTGATCCTGGGCGATTTTCTGATGCTGCTTGCCAACCAGTGCCGCCCCTACGAGATGCACAAGGGGGATACCGACGCGCTGGTGGAGAAGTGGACACGCCGCGTGCTGGACGCGTGGGCGCGCCGCACGCCGCTGAGTTTTCGCAGTGTGAAGAAACAGTATGGCGCCATTTTGGAGGACTTTGCCGCCCTGTCCAAGTGTGGCGTGCGTAAGCCCCGCGTGGGCATTGTGGGGGAGATATACGTTAAATATTCCCCGCTTGCAAACAACCATCTGGAGGACTTTCTGCAGGCCGAGGGCGCGGAGGTGGTGGTGCCCGGGCTGATGGATTTTTGCATGTACTGCATCAACAACGGCATGGTGGACCGCGCGCTCTACGGCGCAAGCGCGCTGCGCAGCTTGGCCTGCCGCATCGGCTACCGGTACTTTGTGCGCAAGCAACGCGATATGATCCAGGCCATACGGGAGCACGGCGTTTTTCGGGCGCCCATGCCGTTTCCAGAGACGAATAAGCTGGCGGGCGACTATATCAGCCACGGCGTCAAAATGGGCGAAGGGTGGCTGCTCACCGTGGAGATGGCCGAGCTCATTGCGGGCGGGGTGGATAATATCGTCTGCGCCCAGCCCTTCGGCTGCCTGCCCAACCACATCGTGGGCAAGGGCATGATCAACCAGATCAAGCAGAAGCATCCCGAGGCCAACATCGTGGCCATCGACTACGATCCGGGCGCAAGCCAGGTCAACCAGCAGAACCGCATCAAGATGATGCTGGCAAGCGCCCTTGCGCGCCAGGCGGGGCTTCGCAGCGATGTGGGATGAGGCGTGCCGGCTGTTTCTCTATTTTCTCGCCTACAGTGTGCTGGGGTGGGTGTGCGAGAGCGTCTACTGTTCCATCCCCGCGAAAAAGTGTATCAACCGCGGCTTTCTGGCGGGGCCGCTGTGCCCCATCTACGGCTTTGGCGCGGTGGCGGTGGCGCTTACACTCGCGCCGTTTGCGGGGAACGTGGCATTGGTCTTTTGCCTGGGGCTGCTGTTGACAAGCGCGCTGGAGTACGTCACAAGCTGGCTGATGGAAAAGGCGTTCCACATGAAGTGGTGGGACTATTCGGCGCGCTTTTGCAATATCCGCGGCCGCGTGTGCCTCAAAAACAGCGTGATGTTCGGCGTAATGAGCGTGCTTGTGGTGCAGGTGCTGCACCCGCAGGTGGTGCGCCTGGTGGCTCTGCTGCCACAGGCGTGGCTGTACGCGCTTGCGGGACTATTTGCCTGCGCGCTGGCGCTGGATTTTGTCTCTGCCGTGCGCGCCACGCTTCAGATCAGCGGCCGGCTTGCGGCCATCCAGCGCGTCTTGGAGGAGATGCGCGCGCATACCGCGGCGCAGGGCCGCGCGCTGCAGCAGGATTGGGATGCGCGGCGTGAGGCCGCGCAAAGTTCGCTGGAGCTTCTGCATGCCCGATTAGAGGAATTGGCGCGGGCAAACCGCCGGGCGCACAGGCGCCTGCTGGACGCCTTTCCGCATTTGCACGCGCCGCGCTACAGCGACGCGGTAGCGCGCGTGCGCCAGACGCTGGAACAGCTGCGCGCGCAGCGCCGGCATCGCGGCAAGGACGGCAGGCGATAAAACGCGCAGGCTATCCCCACCCCCGCATGGATTGCGCGCCGGGGCGCTGCCATGTTAAAATGCAGGGCGTATGCCCCCGAGGGGAATCCAGCCGGTTGCCTGCGCGGGCGCGGTAGGGATTGCGCCGGTGAGAGGCGCGGCCAATCGGGCGGCGCATGCGCAGGCATGGACCAACGCGCATCCTTGCGCGGGAAAGGGATGTCTTATGGATTATATACAGATCTGCATCGACACCACCCAAAGCGGCCTGGAGATCGTCTGCGGCGCGCTGGAGGCGGTGGGCATCGAGCAGACGGAGATCATTGAGGATAAGGCGAGCGTCGAGCGCTTTTTGGCCGAGGTGGCCGCTTACTGGGACTACGTGGACGCAGATGCGGTACTGCGCGGTGCGCGTAAGCCCTGCGTGCGCGCATATGTATCGGACAATGCGTCGGGTCGGGCCCTGCGCGACGCGGCAAGGGCGCGCATCGACTGGCTGCGCGGCCAGGCGCTGGGCGTGGATATGGGCGGCCTTACTTTTAGCGAGCAGATTGTGCGCCAGGAGGATTGGGCCAATAACTGGAAGCAGTACTACAAGCCCATGCGCATCGGCGCGCGCCTGGTGGTCAAGCCCGCCTGGGAGGCGTTGCCCGAGGAGATGGAAGGCGGCGTCGTGCTCAACATTAACCCGGGCATGGTGTTCGGCACGGGCCAGCACGAGACCACCGCGCTTTGTCTGGAGGCGCTGCAGCAGGTGGTGCAGCCGGGCGATCGGGTGCTGGACGCGGGATGCGGCAGCGGCATTCTCTCTATCGCCGCGCTGCTGCTGGGCGCGGGGGAGGCCTTTGGCGTGGACATCGACCCCAACGCCGTGGATATCGCCTATGAAAACGCCGCGATGAACGGCATCGGCAGGGACCGCTACCGCGTGCTTGCGGGCAACATCGTGCAGGACGTGAACATCCAAAGGCAGGTGGGCGCGGGCTTTGACGTGGTGGTGGCAAACATCGTGGCCGACGTCGTGATCAACCTGACGCCCTACGCCGCGCGCGTGCTCAGATCGGGCGGTACGTTCATCGCCTCGGGCATCATCTGCGAGCGCCGTGCGGACGTGTGCGCACAGATGGTGCGGGCGGGCCTGCGCGTGGTGGAGGAGAGGGAAAAGAACGGCTGGATGGCGATCCGCGCCAAAGCCTGCGGCCAATAAGGAGCGATGAAGCGATGCGCCGGTTTTTTGTGGACGAGCCCCTAAAGGAGGGGGCGCTTGTGCGGGTGACGGGGAGCGAGGCGCGCCATATCCTGCGCGTGCTGCGCATGCAGGCGGGCGACGAGGCGCTGCTGGTGGACGGCGCGGGCGCAAGCGCGCCGGCCAGGCTGGTGGAGATTGCGCAGCAGGCGTGCGTGTTTGCCGCGGGGCCGGTGCAGCAGGGCAGCGGGGAGCCGCGCAGGCCCATCACCCTTTTTATGGGTCTGCCCAAGGGGGATAAGATGGATTTTGTGGTGCAGAAGGCCGTGGAGCTGGGTGCCTGCGCGGTCGTGCCGGTGCGCATGGCGCGCTGCGTGGCCCGCCTTGACGCGGGCAGGGACGAAGAGAAAAAGCGCGCACGCTGGCAGCGCATCGCCCGCGAGGCCGCCAAGCAGGCCGGAAGGGCCGTGGTGCCGGAGGTGGGCGCGTGCATCGATTTGTCCGCGCTCTGCGCGCAGCTTGCGGCATTCCCCCGCGCGATTGTGGCGTGGGAGGAGGCGACGCAAGGGGGGCTTAAGGCGGCGCTCATGGACGCGCCCGAGGACGCGCCGCTTGCTCTTGTGGTGGGCCCCGAGGGGGGCATGTCTTTTGAGGAGGTGGCACGCATGGCGCAGACGGGCGCGCGCACGGTGACGCTGGGCAGGCGCATCCTGCGCTGCGAGACCGCGCCGCTTGCGCTGCTTGCCATTGTGCAGTATCTGTTGGGCGAGATGGGGGAGCGGTAAGCTTGGATAGGTTGCAACGGGTGTATACCGTCGCGTTTTATACGCTGGGCTGCAAGGTCAATCAATACGACACCCAGGCCATGCGCGAGCAGTTCCTTGCGCAGGGCTTTGTGGAGGTGGCGTTTCACGAGGCGGCGGATGTCTACGTGGTCAACACCTGCACCGTCACCCACGTCTCGGACCGCAAGAGCCGACAGATGATCGCGCGCGCCCACCGCAAGCATCCCGATGCGCTGGTGATCGTGGCGGGCTGCTACGCCCAGCGGGCGGGGCAAGAGCTGCTGGCGCTGCCCGGCGTGGGCATGGTGCTGGGCCCCCAGCATCGCGCGGCGGTTGCGCGCCAGGCGCTGGAGGTGCTCCAGGGGGGCGGCAAGATAGACGCGGTGGGCGATATCGATCGGGCGGGGAGCTTTGAAAAGCTGCACATCAGCGGCATGCACGCCCGCACGCGCGCGGTGCTCAAAATCCAGGAGGGGTGCGACCAGTTCTGCGCCTACTGCATCATTCCCTACGTGCGCGGGCCCATCCGCAGCCGGCCGCTTGAGGACGCGCTGCAGGAGGCGCGCACGCTGGCAGCGGCGGGCGTGCCTGAGATCGTGCTGACGGGCATCCACCTGACCAGCTACGGGCGGGACCTGGGCCAGGAGCGCTACCCGGGGCAGTATCTGGCGGATTTGCTGGAGGCCGTTGACCGCATTGAAGGTATTGTGCGCATTCGTTTGGGGTCGCTGGAGCCCGCGCTGCTCAACGATGCCTTCCTTGCGCGCGCATCGCGCCTGGCGCATCTGTGCCCGCAGTTCCATGTGGCGCTGCAGTCGGGCAGCGACGGGGTGCTTGCCCGCATGGGCCGTGCCTACGATACAGCCGCGTACGCGCTGGGCGTGGAGGCGCTGCGGCACGCCTTTTCGGATGCGGCGCTCACCACGGATATGATGGTGGGCTTTCCGGGGGAGACGGAGGCGGAATTTGAAGAGACGTGCGCGTTTGCTGCGCGCATCCGGCTTGCGCACATGCACGTGTTTCCCTATTCGCCGCGCGAGGGGACCCGGGCGGCGTCCATGCCGGGCCAGGTGCCGGCGCCCGTCAAGGAGGCGCGCGCCCACAAGCTTATGGCGCTTGGAAAAACGCTTGCGCGCGCTTATGCGCAGCAATTTGTGGGCAGCGTGCAGCCCGTGCTCTTTGAGGAGCCGCACCAAAGCGGCGGCACGTGGGGGCGCACCCCGCACGACCTGCTGGTGCTGGTTGCGGGCGATCACGCCCGCGGCAGCCTCAAAAGGTGCAAAATTACCGAGCTTGACGAGGAAGGACTTTGCGGCCTGTCCATCGAATAAAAGCATCAGTATTAAAGCAACCAAAGCAACCGAGAAAAAGGAGGAGTCAATCACCATGGATATGGAAGATTGCCTGTTTTGCAAGATCATCGCCGGGGAAATCCCCGCCAAGCGCGCCTATGAGGACGAACAGGTGGTGGTCATCCACGATATCAACCCCCAGGCGCCCATGCATATGCTGGTGTTGCCCAAAAAACACCTGGCAAGCATCGCGCAGATGGCGCCGGAGGATAAGGCCCTGCTGGGGCACATGATGTTCGTCGCCCAGCAGATGGCCAAGGCCGCGGGCATTGCGGACGCGGGCTTCCGCCTGGTGATCAACACCGGCAAGGACGGCGCGCAGAGCGTGCAGCACCTGCACCTGCACGTGCTGGGCGGCCGCGCGCTCTCAGGCCAGATGGGCTGATGCGCGCGCCCGCGACAAAATCAGGTTGACACACCCAAATTAGTGGGAGTATAATGGGTTAGTGCGTTGGAGTACCCCAAAGACGCACTTTGGCGAGACGTGATCTCCAAGAAAGCCGGAGGGGGTGTAAAAGCATGTCAGAAATTCGAGTGGGGGAAAACGAATCCCTTGAAAGCGCTCTGAAACGTTTCAAACGTAAATGCGCCCGCGCCGGCGTATTGGCGGAGATTCGCAAAAGAGAGCATTATGAGAAGCCCAGCGTCAAGCGCAAAAAGAAAGCTGAGGCTGCACGCAAGCGTAAATATTAATGTGTGGAAAATGGCCGGTCCGGGCTTGCCCGGGGCCGGCTTTTTCATTTTGCCCGCTTCCCTTCTGATTCCCCACACCCCTGCATAGGTTAAAAAGGGGATACTATGCTTTTCGGGGGTATACCAATGAAGAAGGCCAAAAAAGAAAAGGGCGCGCGCACGCGCGGCAGCCACGTCATCACCTCATTTTTTGATATCCCGGAGGATACCATCGGGGATGTACCGCGCATCATCCTGCTGGGCGATGGACGGCTGTACGTGGAGGGCCACCGCGGCATGCTGGAATATACCCAGACGCGCATCCGGCTGCGCACAGCCACTGCAATCCTCAGCGTGGAGGGAGAGCGCCTTATGCTTGAGGAAATCACCCCCGAGAACACCATGCTGGTGGGGCGCATCGACACCGTAGGGTTTTTGCGCGCCAGATAGCGCGCTTTTTTGCACAAAAGTGGGACACGCGCTTTGTATCAGGGGGGCAGACGGCGATGAAATTTACGCGGTTATGGCGCTTTATTCGTGGATATGTTATCATCAGGGTGGAAGGAAGGGCGCTGGAGAAGTGCATCAACCGTGCGCTTGCAGAGGGGCTTCTTTTGTGGGATGTGCACAGGGTCTCCTACGGCGTGATGACGCTATGCGTCAGCCGCACGAGCCTTGGCGCCTACTGCGCGCTGTGCCAGGAGCTGGGCCTGCGCATCCATGTGGAAAAACGCGCGGGCATCTTTTTTATATTGGCGCCGCTGCGCGCGCGCTGGATGCTCTCGGCTGGGCTGGTGCTGTGCATCGGGGCGCTGCTTGTGGCCGCCCAGTTCATCTGGGAGATCGATGTCTCCGGTTGCCCGCAAGCTGTGCAACAGCAGGTGCTCTCGGTGCTGGCACGCGAGGGCATGCATAAGGGCATGTACCGGCACAGCATCGATACGCACACCCTGCGCGATACGCTGATGATCCAGGTGCCCTCCATGACGTGGATGGCGGTGGAGGTGCGCGGCGTGCGTCTGGTGGTGCAGGCCCATCCCGAGATCCCCGCGCCGGAGATCTTTCCGCGCGGCCAGAGCGCCCACATCGTTTCTACGCAGGACGCGGTGATCGAAAGCGTGCTGCCCTTGGCGGGCACGGCGCGCGTGGTCCCCGGCCAGCTGGTCAAGCGCGGCACACTGCTCATCGAGGGGGTGGGCAATGCAAACGAGCCGGAGCTGATGCGCCCTGTGCGCGCGCTGGGCCACGTGTTTGCCAAGATATGGTACCAGGGCGAGGCGCAGCTGGATTTGGAGGCCGCCGCCTTTGTGCGCACCGGCAGGAGCGTCTCCCGCCGCTACATGCTGATGGGCTCTTGGGTGATCCCCATGGGCGCGCAGGATGTGCCGTTCGAACACTACGATATCGAACAGACCCGCTACGCCAGCGCGGGGCAGCAGTTTTTTCTGCCGGTGTACGTGGTGCGCGAGCAGTGCTACGAGATGACATCCCAGCCCGAGATGCTGGACATGGAGCGGCTGCAGCAGGAGGCGCTCAAGGTCGCCAAGGCCCAGGCGGAGGCGCAGATTCCCGAGGGGGTCAGCGTCATTGAGGAGCATGTGCAGAGCGAGACCCGGGAAAACAAGCTCATCGTGCGCTACACCGCCACCACCCGGCAGGAGATCGGCGAAACCGTGCCCTTTGACGAGGCGCAGTGGCGCGCGGAGCATCCCGTGCCCACGCCAACGCCGGCCGGCTGATGCAAGATACACACCATTTTTTCAAGGGAGGTCCTTTGCTTTTGTTGCAGGAAGGTTCGCTTCAATTGCCCGAGGAGATGATCACCAGCACCATTGAGGTGGAATCGATGGAGCAGGTGCGCCAGCTCTTTGGCAGTTTTGATGAAAACGTCCGCCTGATCCAGGAGGAGATGGGCGTGGACGTGGCGGCGCGTGACAGCGCGGTGGAACTGCGCGGCCCCGCCGATAAGGTGGCGCAGGCGCGTCTGGTGCTGGAAAAGCTGCTGCCCGGCGTGGCGCGGGGGGAAACCATCGACCGCGGATCCATCCGCTACGCGCTGGCGCTGGCCCAGGAGGGCAAGGGGGATATGATCGAGGAGATCATGCACGACATGGTGCTGGTCACCTACCGCGGCAAGCCCATCCGCTGCAAGACGCCCGGCCAGCAGCGCTACGTGGACGCCATCCGCAAAAACACGGTGGTGTTTGGCATCGGCCCAGCGGGCACAGGCAAAACCTACCTGGCCATGGCCATGGCGGTGCTGGCGCTGAAGAATAAAGAGGTCACCCGCATCATCCTGACCCGCCCCGCCGTGGAGGCGGGCGAGAAGCTGGGCTTTCTGCCTGGCGATCTGCAGAGCAAGGTGGATCCGTACCTGCGGCCGCTCTACGACGCGCTCTATGAGATGATCGGCGTGGAGATGTACCAGCGCCTGGTGGAGCGCGGCGCCATCGAGATCGCGCCCCTTGCCTACATGCGTGGCCGCACGCTCAACGACGCGTTTGTGATCCTGGACGAGGGGCAGAACACCTCGCCCGAGCAGATGAAAATGTTTTTGACCCGCCTGGGCTTTGGTTCCAAGATGATCGTCACCGGCGACGTCACCCAGATCGATCTGCCCGAGCAGCGCAAAAGCGGCCTGGTGGAGGCATCGCGCGTGCTGCAGAACGTCCCCGGGGTATCGGTGATGGAGTTGACGCACAGGGACGTGGTGCGCCACGAATTGGTACAAGCCATTATCCAGGCGTACGACCGCTACGAGCGGCGTAAAAAGGAGGGGCGTCGCCCATGAAAAGACAGCCCAGAGGCAAAAAGGACGCGCCCGTCGCGCGGGAAGCGACGCCCAAGGCGCAGGTGGGCGCAGTGGATATCAAGGAAAAGCCCACCCGCAGGCAGCTGATGGCCGCGGTGCTGATGGGGCTGGTTACCTTTGTGCTGTGCGTGGTGCTGATCATCATGGCGGTATCACCCAAGCGCTACGACCTGCGCGTGGACGATGTGGCGCCCGCCACCATCAAGGCCACCAAGGACGTGGAGGACAAGCTCTCTACCCAGGCCCTCTACGACAAGGCCGCCCAGTCGGTGGACATCAAATACACCCAGGATGACACCGTTACCCAGAGCGTAATGGAGGATGTGGACAGCTTTACTGCCACGCTCAAGACCATCGTCACACAAGGGGAGACTGAGCGCACCCGCTGGGTGGAGGAACAGCGCCAACAGTTCCCTGACCGCACGCCGAACGAGGCCAAGTTCCAGTACTCCGGCACGTTCCTTGCCTCTATTCAAAACCAGCTGCCCTTTAAGATTACCGACCAGGAGACCCGCGCGCTGCTCGGCTTGAGCGCCAGCCAGATGAACGAGCTGTGCGTGCTGCTTCGCAGCAGCATCCAAACCGCCATGAACGGCGGCATCAAGGAGACGGGGTTGGAGGAGACGGTGCAGGGCGTTGCGGACGGCCTTACATCCAACCTCGGCGCCTACGCGCAGGAGGTGCAGGACGTCGCCGCGCAGAGCGTGCAGCACTTTGTGCGGCCCAACATGCTCTACGATGCGGACGCCCTGAAGGCCGCGCAGGAAAAGGCCAAGGAGAGCGTCACCCCCGTCACCTACAAAAAAGGCGAGATCGTCGTGGAAGAGGGCAAGCGCATCACCCAGGCGCAGTGGGCGGTGCTCGATAGCCTGGGCCTGCTCAAATCCAAAACGCTGGACCTCTCGCTGTATGTGGGCGTGTGCGCCATGGTGGCGATGGTGCTGGGCATGCTGGGATGGTATATCTACCTGTTCTGCCCGGCCTACCTGCGCGATACGCCCAAGGTGCTGCTGCTGTGCATCATCATCACCATGATGATGGCGGTGGGCTACTTCTGCCAGATGATCGACGCGCGCGTGGTGCCTGTGGCCGCGGGCGGGCTGATGGTGGCGGTGCTCTTCCGCGACAGGCTGGCGCTGGTGTTCAATACGGCGATCGCCGTGTTGGTGGGCCTGATGGCAGGGGAGAGCGGCGAGATGCTCAGCATCACCATGCTCTACCTGATCTTGGTCAACGTGTTTGCGGGTTCGGTGGGCATCTTTGTGCTGCGGCGCAAGCAGGTGCAACGCACCACGCTGCTGTGGGCGGGCCTGGTGGTCAGCGTGGCCGCCGCCATCGGCTACGGCACCACCGGCATTTTGACCACCAACAGCATCTCCGAAATCCTTACCGCGGGGGGCATCGGCCTGCTATCCGGCTTTTTGGCCGGCGTGCTGAGCCTGGGCACCCTGCCGCTGTGGGAGATGCTCTTTAACCTGGTCACCCCCATGAAACTGCTGGAGCTCTCTAACCCCCACCAGCCGCTCTTGAAAAAGCTGCTGATGGAGGCGCCAGGCACGTATCATCACAGCATCATCGTGGCCAATTTGGCCGAGCAGGCGGCCGACGCCATCGGCGCAAACGGCCTGCTGGCCCGCGTGGGCGCGTATTACCACGATGTGGGCAAGCTCAAGCGGCCCTACTTCTTTAAGGAAAACCAGCCGGGCAACGACAATCCCCACGACCGCATCGCGCCCGAGCTTTCCGCCATGATCATCACCTCGCACCCGGCAGACGGCCTGGTGTACGCCCAGAAATACAAACTGCCCACGCCCCTGCAGGATATTATCCTGCAGCACCACGGCACCACGGCGGTGATGTACTTCTACGTCAAGGCCTGCGAGCGCGCCAAGCGCGACGGCACCGCTGTGAATATGATGGACTTCCGTTACCCCGGCCCCCGGCCGCAGACGCGCGAGGCCGCGGTGATCATGCTGGCCGATACCGTGGAGGCCGCGGTGCGCGCCATGGAGGACCCCACGCCCGAGCGCATTGTGGAGAAGGTCGATAAGCTGGTGCGCGGCAAGCTGGACGACGGGCAGCTCAACGAGTGTCATCTGACGCTCATGGAGGTCACCACCGTCATCCATACGCTGGCGCGAGCGCTCAAGGGCGTGTACCACGAGCGCATCGAGTATCCCACGCTTGACGGGCAGACCGACGCCAAGTCCGTCAGCAAATCCCTTGAGGTGGAGGAAAAGGCATGACCATTGAAATAGACGACCAGCAGCAGGAGATGCAGCTGCCCGATGCGCTGCTTGCCCAGGTGCGCCAGGCCATGTGTGCGGCGCTGGCGGCGGAGGGCTGCCCTGACAACGTGGAGGCGAGCGTGCTGTTTATGGACGATCCCTCCATCGCGCATCTCAACGGCGAATTCCGCGGCGTGGAGGCGCCTACGGACGTGCTCTCCTTTCCTATGCTCGAGCAGTTCGACTACAGCCAGGCGCCCATAGACGAGGAGACGGGGCGCATCTACCTGGGCGACGTGGCCATCTCGCTGGAGCGCGCAAGCGCGCAGGCCGAGGCGTTTGGCCACAGCCTGGCGCGGGAGGTGGCCTATCTTGCGGTGCACTCGGCGCTGCATCTGGTGGGCTACGACCATATCAATGAGGCGCAGCGCGAAGTGATGCGCAAAAAGGAAGAGGCGGCGCTGGCCGCAATCGGCCTTGTACGCTGAATCAAAAGAGCGAGGTGGATGCGTTTATGGCGGAACGACGCCCTGTGACAGACGACACCCTGATCAAGATGGCGCTCTACATGCGCAAGCGGGCCTACGCCCCCTATTCGGGCTTCCGCGTGGGCGCGGCGCTGCGCTGCCAGGACGGCAGCGTGTTTGTGGGCTGCAATGTGGAGAACGCCGCCTACAGCGCCACCTGCTGCGCGGAGCGCACCGCGCTGTTTGCCGCGGTGGCGGCGGGGCAGCGGGTGTTTGACACCATCGCCATCGCGTCGGACAACCCCGATGAGACGTGGCCCTGCGGCGTGTGCCGCCAGGCGCTCTACGAGTTTGCGCCCCAGCTGCGGGTACTGTCGGTGGGCGCAAACGGGCGCGTGCAGGCGGGGACGCTGGGCGCGCTTTTGGCGCACGGCTTTGGAGCGGCCTCCCTGGCGGAGGCAAGAGAGGATCGGTTATGAGCGAAACGGCTTTTCATTCCGGATTTATCACCATCATCGGGCGGCCCAACGTGGGCAAGTCCACGCTGCTCAACGCGCTGGTGAGGGAGAAGGTGGCGATCGTATCGCCCAAACCCCAGACCACGCGCAGCAACATGCAGGGCATTGTCACGCGCGAGCACTACCAGATGATTTTTGTGGACACGCCCGGCCTGCACGCGGCGCGCACCCGCCTGGGCGCATACATGGTGCGCGTGGCGCAGAGCGCGCTGGAGGAGGTCGAGGCGGTGGTGTTTCTTGTGGACGCCGCAAGCGGTCTGCGCCCGCAGGATATGGAGATTTTGCAGAAGCTGCTCGCCGGCAGCGCCCCGCTTGTGGTGTGCATCAACAAGATTGACGCGGCGAGCCAGGCGCGCGTGGCGGAGATGATTCAGGCGCTCGCGGCGTATGACGGTATCGCGGATATCGTGCCCATCTCAGCGCGCACGCGCGATGGCGTGGACGCGCTGGAGGTGCTGCTGGCGGAGAAGCTGCCCGAGGGGCCGCAGTATTTCCCTGGCGATATGCTCACCGACCAGCCGGAGCGGGTGATCGCCGCCGAGCTGATCCGGGAAAAAGCGCTCTACCGCCTGCGCGACGAGATTCCGCACGGCATCGGCGTGGAGATGACCCAGATCAAGACGCGCGAAAACGGCATGATCGACATGCACGTCACCATCTACTGCGAGCGCGCCTCCCACAAGGGCATCCTGATTGGAAAAAACGGCGCCATGCTCAAGGAGATCGGCAGCGCGGCGCGCAGGGATATCGAGCTTTTGATGGGCGCGCCCGTCAATCTGCAGCTGTGGGTCAAGGTGCAGCCGGACTGGCGCAACAAGCCCGCCATGCTGCGGGAGCTGGGCTACGAATAGGGCGCCCTGACAGGCAATTGGTGGCAATGCGCCTGCACCAGGTATGGCGTGCGCACCCCTTGGTAAAAATGAAGCGGAAGGGGTGATTGACATATGCAACACATCAGTTGTAACGGCGCCCTGTGGCGCCTTTTTGAAGCGACGGGCAATCTGCGCGTCTATCTGTGTATCAGGCAAAACCAGGGGCCGGAGCGTCCGGCGTAGCGCAAAACAGGGGGGGCGTTGCCGTGGTGATGGAAAAAATCGAGGGCATTGTGGTGCGCACCGCCAATTACAAAGAGTACGACCGCATGATCACGATCCTTTCTCCGCAGCGCGGCTGCGTGCATGCGGGGGCGCGCGGCTGCCGCAGGCCCGCCAGCAAGCTGCGGCCCGCGGGCCAGCTCTTTTGCTTCGGGGAGTTTATGCTGCGGGAAATCGGCGCGGGCAAGTATACCGTCACCCAGGTGAGCGTGCGCGATAGCTTTTTTGACCTGGCGCTGGATCTGGACGCCTTTACGTGCGCCACGTACCTGGCCAACCTGTGCGAGGAGGTGGCGGTGGACGGGGAAATGCACGCCGCGGTGTTCTCCTGGCTGCTCTACGCGCTCACCGAGCTTTGCTACGGCAAACTGCCGCCGCAGGACGTGGCGCTGTGCGTGCTGCTGCGCATCATGGACACGCTGGGCTTCCGGCCCGAGATGAACGCCTGCGTGGTGTGCGGCGCGCCCGTAGCGGGCGAGGGGCACTTCAGCGCGGCGCTGGGGGGCATGCTCTGCACGTCCTGCAGGGGGCAGGACGCGCAGGCCCAGCTGCTGCATGCGGGCAGCCGCTCGGGTATGGCCATGCTGCTGGATATGCCGCGCGAGCGGCTCTCTACGTTCCGCCTCAGCGCGGATATGCGCGCACAGCTGATGGATGCGCTGCCCCTGTTTGCCCAGTACCGGCTGGAGAAACGCTTCCGCTCGCAGCGGCTGATGGACGCGCTTTCTCATCTGCAGCGCCAAACCCCGCAAAAAAGGTGAATATTCGCGCGTCAAAGCGCATAAAAGGCTGCAAGTTTTCCTTGAATTTACAGGGTATTTATACTAAAATATAGGGGACTTGATAAACCTCAAGTTCTTCTTTGCATGTATGTATACATGCTTGGCCGGGCAACCGGCCACACCTTTTTCATAGAGAAAACCGATAAAAAAGCTTAAGGAGGCAAACAAGACATGGCGAAAAAGTATGTCTACATGTTCAGCGAGGGCAACGCGTCCATGCGCGCTCTGCTGGGCGGCAAGGGTGCAAACCTGGCGGAAATGACCGGGCTGGGCCTGCCCGTTCCCCAGGGCTTTACCGTGACGACGGAAGCCTGCACGCGTTACTATGAGGATGGCAAGACCATCGCCCCCGAGATCGTCGATGAGATTTTCGCAGCCCTTGCAAAGGCCGAGGAGATCAACGGCAAAAAGTTCGGTGATGAGAAGAACCCCTTCCTGGTCTCCGTCCGCTCGGGCGCACGCGCTTCCATGCCCGGCATGATGGACACCATCCTGAACCTGGGCCTCAACGATGTGACCGTCGTCAGCCTTGCCAAGCTTTCGGGCAACGAGCGCTGGGCTTACGACAGCTACCGCCGCTTTATCCAGATGTTCTCCGACGTCGTGATGGAAGTGGAGAAGGCCAAATTTGACGCCATTTTGGATGCCGTCAAAGAGGAAAACGGCGCCAAAATGGACACCGACCTTACCGCGGACAACCTCAAAGAGGTTGTGCGGCGCTATAAAGCCCTCTACAAACAGGAGAAGGGCGTGGAGTTCCCGCAGGAGCCCAAGGAGCAGCTGATGGAAGCGGTCAAGGCCGTGTTCCGCTCTTGGGACAACCCCCGCGCCATCGTCTACCGCCGCATGAATGACATCCCCGGCGACTGGGGCACCGCCGTCAACGTGCAGGCCATGGTGTTTGGCAACATGGGCGATGATTCCGGCACGGGCGTCGCGTTCACGCGCAACCCCTCCACCGGCGAGAAAAAGCTC
Source organism: Maliibacterium massiliense (assembly GCF_900604345.1). Lineage (GTDB taxonomy): Bacteria > Bacillota > Clostridia > Christensenellales > Maliibacteriaceae > Maliibacterium > Maliibacterium massiliense. Next base: position 399,991 of record NZ_LR026983.1, on the reverse strand, counting down.
TATGGCGAGTACCTGATGAACGCCCAGGGCGAAGACGTGGTGGCCGGCATTCGCACGCCGTCGCCGATCAGCCATCTGGAGCAGACCAACCCCGAGGTGTACAAGCAGTTCGTCGAGATCTGCAGCAAGCTGGAGAACCACTACCGCGACATGCAGGATATGGAGTTCACCATCGAGCATGGCAAGCTCTTTATGCTGCAGACCCGCAACGGCAAGCGCACCGCGGCCGCGGCCCTGAAGGTGGCTGTGGACCTGGTTGCCGAGGGCATGATCTCCAAGGAGGAAGCCGTGCTGCAGGTGGAGCCGCGCGCCCTTGACTCGTTGCTGCATCCGCAGTTCGACCCCAAGGCCATCAAGGCCGCCACGCCCATCGCCAAGGGCCTGCCCGCTTCCCCTGGCGCTGCCTGCGGCCAGGTGTACTTCACCGCCGAGGCTGCCGTGGAGGCGGCCAACGCCGGCCAGAAGGTCGTGCTGGTGCGCGCTGAGACCTCTCCGGAGGATATCGAGGGCATGTACGCCTCCCAGGGCATCCTGACCGCCCGCGGCGGCATGACCTCCCACGCGGCCGTTGTGGCCCGCGGCATGGGCACGTGCTGCGTCGCCGGCTGCGGCGAGCTTGTGATCGACGAGGCGAAGAAGATCTTCTCCGTCGGCGGCAAAACCTACAAGGAGGGCGACTTCATCTCCATCGACGGCAGCACCGGCAACATCTACGGCGAGGCCATCGACACCATGGAGGCGTCCGTCTCCGGCGACTTCGCAACCCTGATGAGCTGGGCCGACGAGATCCGCACCATGCAGGTGCGCACCAACGCCGATACCCCACACGACGCCACCACCGCGGTGCACTTCGGCGCGGAAGGTATTGGCCTTTGCCGCACCGAGCACATGTTCTTTGACGAGGATCGCATCCCCGCCATGCGCGAGATGATCGTCTCGGATACCGAGGAGCAGCGCCGCGCCGCGCTGGCCAAGCTGCTGCCCATGCAGAAGAGCGACTTTAAGGGCATCTACAAGGCGATGGAGGGCCGTCCGGTGACCATCCGCCTGCTGGATCCGCCGCTGCATGAGTTCCTGCCCCACACCGACGATGAGATCGCGGCGCTGGCCAAGGAGATGGGCCTGACGTTTGAAAAGCTCAAAGCCAAGGTGGAGAGCCTGCACGAGTTCAACCCCATGCTGGGCCACCGTGGCTGCCGCCTGGCGGTCACCTTCCCCGAGATCGCGGAGATGCAGGCGCAGGCCATCATCGAGGCGGCCATCGAGGTCAAAAAAGAGAATGGATACGACGTGGTGCCTGAGATCATGATCCCGCTTGTTGGCGAGGTCAAGGAGCTCAAGTTCGTCAAAGACGTCGTGGTCAAGACGGTGGAAGACGCCATGGCGAAGGCCGGCGTCAAGCTCGAGTACCATGTCGGCACCATGATTGAGGTGCCGCGCGCCGCGCTGACCGCCGGTGAGATCGCCAAGGAGGCGGAGTTCTTCTCGTTCGGCACCAACGACCTGACGCAGATGACCTTCGGCTTCTCCCGCGACGACGCGGGCAAGTTCCTGGACGATTACTATGCCAACAAGATCTTCGAGCAGGATCCCTTCGCCAAGGTGGACCAGATCGGCGTGGGCAAACTGATGAAGATGGCGGTGGCTGACGGCCGCGCAACCCGCCCGAACATCAAGCTGGGCATCTGCGGCGAGCACGGCGGCGATCCCTCTACCGTGATGTTCTGCCATGAGATCGGCCTCAACTACGTGTCCTGCTCGCCCTTCCGCGTGCCCATCGCGCGTCTGGCGGCGGCGCATGCCAAGATCCTGCAGGATCAGAAAAACTAACGCGTTTGTTTTAACGCAAGGGACGATGATTCCGCCAATATAAAAAATACTATCCCGTAAAAGAGAGACCTTTGGTTTCACAACCAAGGGTCTTTTTCTTTACCCGCGCCTCCGAAACCTCGCAACACAAGGGAAAACTGTGCATAAAACTCGGATTTGATACACATCAGGCGGTGTGTTTAAGCTGGGCGAGGATAACGTTTTTCGCAGATAGGCAATAAAGGACATTGCACCGTGATGGCGTTTGTTTCAACGCAAGGGACGATGATCCCGCCGGTGGGAAACGCCGATGCGGTAAATCAAAAAAAGACTTTTGGCCCCCAAGGGTCTCTTTTTTTTTCGCGCGTACCTGAAAAGCGCTGAAGGATAAAAAACGCTGATAAAAACGCGGCTTTATGTCTATGCCGGATAAAGCATTTGCGCCGGGCGGGGGAAATGCCTTTTGCGGGGGTCGGTCAAGGACGCCGCATCATGCAAGCTCTGCCACGGATATGGGGACATGCCTTTTTTGCCGCCAGGCGCGATTGTGGAAAAAACATGCGGTTTTGCAGGAATCCATGCGCCCTGCGTGGTATATAAAAGGTATAGAAGCGCTGCAAGCGCGCAAAAACGCGGTTGTTATTGTACATGTGCGCTTCATTGTATGGAAAGGTACTGCTGGCCCGCTTATTCTGTGGGAGTGAAACAATGAACGTTCGCCAGACGTCGGAATATTGGGAAGATCAGATGCTGTCAAGCCGCGCCGTCCGGAGTTTTCAAACCAGGGGGCGCACCTTTTTTATGGAACCCTGCCCTATCCGTACGGAGTTTCAGCGCGACAGGGACCGGATCCTGCACTGCAAAGCCTTCCGGCGGCTCAAGCACAAGACCCAGATGTTCCTCTCGCCGGATGGCGACCACTTCCGCACCCGGCTGACGCACACCATGGAGGTCTCGCAGATCGCGCGCACCATTGCGCGCGCGCTGCGGCTCAACGAGGATTTGACCGAGGCCATCGCTCTGGGCCATGATTTGGGGCACACTCCCTTTGGGCACAGTGGGGAGCGCGCGCTGCGCCTGGTGGCGCCCGACGGCTTCCGCCACAATGCGCAGAGCCTGCGCGTGGTGGAGCATCTGGAGCGCGACGGGCAGGGGCTCAACCTCACCTGGGAGGTGCGCGACGGCATTCTGCGGCACACGGGGGACGCCCTGCCCAGCACGCTGGAGGGGCGTGTGGTGCGCTTTTCCGACCGCATCGCCTACATCAACCATGATATCGACGACGCGCTGCGCGACGGCATGCTGCGCGTGGAGGACCTACCGCAGGACTGCCTCAGCGTGTTGGGGGACACCCACGGCGCGCGCATCGACACCATGATCACCGACGTGGTGTGCCAGAGCATGGATCAGGACGACATCCGCATGTCCGAGCCGGTGGCCGTGGCGATGAACAAGCTACGCGCATTTATGTTCGAGCGGGTGTACAGCCGCTCCATCGACCCGGATTTGGAGCGGCGGGTGGTGTTTGTGGTGCGCAATCTGTACGATTATTTCTGCGCGCGGCCGGACGAGATGCCCGAGGAATATCGCCGCCTGCGCGCACAGTGGGGCGGGGAAGTACCCGTGGTGGATTATGTGGCGGGCATGACGGACCGCTACGCGCTTAAGATGTTCCACCAGCGCTTTGTACCCGCGCCGCGCAACTGAGAAAGCCCTTCCAGAAAGCGGGAATGCGGAAAAATTCCGTAAAAAGAAGGAGTTCTGTCCGTTGCTGTCGAATACGCATCAAGCGTCGGCAAAAATGCCGTCGTGCCTGTGCGGCTGCGCACATACGTAAAGGGGAAAGGAGGCCGCGCCGGTTTTGTTTGGCATTGGCGCGGGTGCAAACCGTTTATGCCTGGGTTTTTTTCGCAGACGTGGCTGGATGAGCTGCGCCAGCGCTGTGATCTCGCGCAAATCGTTGCGGATTACGCCCCTTTAAAGCAAAAGGGGCACCGTTACTGGGCGTGCTGCCCGTTCCATGGGGAGAAAACGCCCTCCTTTAGCGTGGATGTGGACAAGCAGCTCTACTACTGCTTCGGCTGCAAGGCCTCGGGCAATGTGTTTAACTTCATCATGCAGGCCGAGCACATGGATTTTGCCGAGGCGGTGCGTTTTCTCGCCGACAAGGTCAACCTGCCTCTGCCCGAGATGGGGGACGATATCGCGGGATACCGCGCGCAAAAACAGGAGCGCGAGCGCCTCTACGAGGTGATGCGCGAAGCGGCGCGCTTTTACCGGGACGTCCTCTTCTCGCCCCAGGGTAGGGAGGCCATGGCCTATCTCAAGCGCCGGCGGGTGGCCGAGGCCACCATCAAGCGCTTCGGCCTGGGCTACGCGCCCGAGGGCTGGCACGCGCTGATGGACCATCTTAAGGCCAAGGGCGTCTCCGAGCAGGACGGCCTCAAGCTGGGGCTCTACGCTCAATCCAAGGGCCGCACCTACGATGCCTTCCGAGGCAGGGTGATCTTTCCCATCTTCAACGGGCAGGGCGCGGTGGTGGGCTTCGGCGGCCGGGTGATGGACAAGAGCAATCCCAAGTACTTAAACTCGCCAGAGACCCCCATCTTCAACAAGCGCCTGACGCTCTACGGCATGCAGCTGCTCAAAAAAGCGCGCAACCTGCCCCAGTTGATTCTGGTGGAGGGGTACATGGACATGCTGGCCCTTGCCCAGAGCAGGTTTGAAGGGGTGCTGGCCTCGCTGGGAACATCGCTCACCCAGGAGCAGGCCCGCCTGCTGCGGCGCTACGGCTCGCGCGTGGTGCTCGCCTACGATGGCGACACGGCGGGCCAGCATGCGGCGCTGCGGGGGCTGGATATCCTCGATGCCGAGGGCCTGGAGGTGCGGGTGCTCTCTTTAGAGGATGGCATGGACCCGGATGAATACATCCGCACCAGGGGGCGCGCCGCGCTGGAGCAGCGCATCAGCGAGGCGATGCCGCTGCCCGCATTTAAGATGTATTTGGAGAAAAAGGCGCACGATATGTCCACCCAGCAGGGAAGAACGCAGTACGCGATTGCCTGCGCCAAGGTGCTCGCCCGCCTAGAAAACCCTGTGGAGCGGGAGGTTTACCTGCGCACGCTGCAGGTGGAGACGGGCTTTTCCATGGAAAGCCTGGGCGCGCAGGTTGCAAAGTTTGCCCGCACGGGCGATGCGGTGACATCGTATAAAGTCGCGCCCGATAGGAATAATAAGGAAGACCTTGCCAGAGACGCGGGCGCTTTCCGCGCGGAAAAGCGTCTGATAGAGGCGCTGGCCTACCACGGGCGCGATGTGCGCGAGCAGGTGCTGGCGCAGCTGCAGTCGCAGGATTTTACCGATGACGCCTGCCGGTTTGCCTTCCAGTGTATGCTGGAGGCGGCCAAGGCGGGGCGGGAGCTGCCTGCGGCGGACTTGTGGACGCACATGGGCCAGGGAGGCTTTGCCAAGGAGGCGGGCGCGTTTCTGTCCGAACCGCCGCGCGAGGAGCTGCTGCCCACACGCGCGGCAATGGAGGAATGGATCGCGCATATGCACATGCAGATGCGCCAGCGCCAGATTGAAGCGCTCAAGGCGCAGCTCAATGACCCGCACCTCGCGCAGGACGCGCGGGTGCAGTTGATGGAAGAGATACAGGAACTGATGCGCGCGATGCGCGGCGGATACCGTGGATGAGAGGGGTATGCACTTATGAAACAAGTAGATGACAAAATGCAGCGCATAAAGGAACTGATCAATCGCGGTAAGCAGAAAGGTTCGCTGACGTATCAGGAGATCATGGACGCGCTTGAGGAAGTGGAGCTTGAGCCCGAACAGGTCGATAAAATGTACGAAAACCTGGAGGCACTGGGCATTGAGGTGCTCAACGATCCGCATCATGCCGCTGGCGACGAGGCAGAGGCCCTCATTGAGGCGGAGATCGCCGGCAAGGATGAGGAGGAAGAGGAAAAAGAGGTCGATATCAGCATCCCGGAGGGCATCAGCGTGGAAGACCACGTGCGCATGTACCTCAAGGAGATCGGCAAGGTGCCCCTTTTGACGGCCGAGCAGGAGATTGAGATCGCCAAGCGCATGGAGGCGGGCGACCCGGAGGCCAAGCGCCAGCTGGCAGAGGCCAATTTGCGCCTGGTGGTCAGTATCGCCAAGCGCTACGTGGGCCGCGGCATGCTCTTTTTGGATCTGATCCAGGAGGGTAACCTGGGCCTGATCAAGGCGGTGGAAAAGTTCGATTACCGCAAGGGCTATAAATTCAGCACCTATGCCACTTGGTGGATCCGGCAGGCCATCACCCGCGCCATCGCGGACCAGGCCCGCACCATCCGCATTCCGGTGCACATGGTGGAGACCATCAACAAGCTGATCCGCGTCTCGCGCCAGCTGCTGCAGGAGTACGGCCGCGATCCCCAACCCGACGAGATCGCCCGCGAGATGGGCCTGCCGGAGGAAAAGGTGCGCGAGATCATCAAAATCGCGCAGGAGCCCGTATCGCTGGAGACCCCCATCGGCGAGGAGGAGGACAGCCATCTGGGTGACTTTATCCAGGATGAGGACGCCCCCGCGCCGGCGGAGGTGGCGGCGTTCATGTTGCTCAAGGAGCAGCTGATGGATGTGCTCGACACCCTCACCCCGCGCGAGGAGCGCGTGCTGCGCCTGCGCTTCGGCCTGGACGACGGCCGCGCGCGCACGCTGGAGGAAGTGGGCAAGGAGTTCAACGTCACGCGCGAGCGCATCCGCCAGATCGAGGCCAAGGCGCTGCGCAAGCTGCGTCATCCCAGCCGCTCCAAGAAACTGAAGGACTTTTTGGATTGATATCTTACTTGGAACCTTCGGCGGTGCCCGCAGATCGCGCACCGCCGTTTTTGATAGGGGGCTTGAGGAGCTTGGCCATGCTGTCTAAGCGGCTGGCGTGCGTGCTGTCCATGGTGCCGGCGCGCGCGCAGTGCGTGCTGGACGTGGGCTGCGATCACGGGTATCTGGCGCTGGCGCTGCTTCAGCAGGGGATATGCGGCCGTGTGATCGCAAGCGATGTCAGCGCCGGCGCGCTGGAAAAGGCGCGCCGGCATAAGAGGGAAACCGCGCCCAGTGCAGCGCTCAGCCTGCGCTTAGGCGATGGGTTTGCCGTGCTCGCGCCGGGCGAGGCGGATGTGGCGGTGATCGCGGGGATGGGCGGCCGTGTGATCGCGGGCATCCTGCAAGCGGGCGGGGAGACGCCGCGCGGCATGAAGGCGCTCGTGCTGCAGCCCATGAGCGACGCAGAGACGCTGCGCGCATACCTGCGCACGCACGGCTGGCGCGTGGTACGCGAGCAGCTGGTGCGCGACGCGGGACGCATCTATCCGGTGCTGCGGGCGCAGCGCGGCAGTGAGCAATCCCCAGGCGGGGTGTTTGACGAGCTAGGCTGGCAATTGGTGCGCGCGCGCGACCCGCTGCTTGCGCCGCTGCTGGAGAAACGGCTGCGCGATATGAACCGGGCGCTGACCCAGCTGGAGGCGGGTACGCCGCTGGCGCATCTGGAGCGCATCGCACAGGTTGCGGGGCGCATTGCCGCCTATGAGGAGGTATTGGCATGGCTTGCACGGTAAAGGATATCATGCGCATCATGGACGCGTGGGCGCCACGCGCGCTTGCGGAGGCGTGGGACAACGTGGGGCTGCTCTCGGGCGCACAGACGCAGAACGTTATGCGCGTGATGGTGGCGCTTGACGCCACGCCCGCGGTTGCGGCGCAGGCCGCGGATGCGGGGTGCGATATGCTGGTGACGCATCATCCGATCTTTTTCGGCCACGGCGTGCAGCGCCTGGTGGAGGACGGGGCGGACGCCTCTGTGGCGCTGGCCTGCGCGCGCGCGGGCATGGCGCACTTTGCCGCGCATACCAACCTGGACAAGGCCGCGGGCGGCGTCAACGACGCTCTGGTCGAAGCGCTTGGCTGGGCAAACCAGGGGCCGCTCGTGCCGGAGCCGGCGCAGCAGGTCAAAATCGTCACCTTTGTGCCCGAGGCGCAGGCAGAGGCGGTCGCGCGCGCCATGTGCGAGGCGGGGGCGGGCAATATCGGCGCGTATGCGCGCTGCACATTTGCGGCAGCCGGCACAGGCAGCTTTTTGCCGCTTGCGGGCGCGCATCCCGCCATCGGGCAGGCGGGGGAGACGGCGCGCGTTGCGGAACTGCGCTTCGAGAGCGTGGCGCCGGCGGCCTGCGTGGAAAACATCCGCGCGGCGATTGCGCAGGCGCACCCCTACGAGACGCCCGCGGTGGATGTCTATCCCCTCAAGAGCGCTGGCCTGCGCGTGGACTGCGGCATGGGGCGCATCGCCTTGCTGCCCAAAGCCTGCACCCTGGCCCAGGCGAGCCGGCATGCCGCACGCGCCCTTGCGTGCGACGGCGTGGTGATGGTGGGCGATGGGGAAACGCGCATCCGGCGCGTGGCGCTTGTGGGCGGCGCGGCGGGCGACATGGCGCATCTGGCCAGGGAGGCGGGCTGCGACGCCTTTTTGGTCGGGGAGGCCAAGCACCACGAGATACTGGCCGCGCAGGGCATGGGCATGCCCCTGATATTGCCCGGGCATTACGCCACCGAGGCGGTCATTGTGCCGCGCATGAAGGAAACTTTACAAAAAGCCTGTGATACGTTAAAATATGATGTAACAGTATTGCAGGCTGCGACAACCGACCCATTGGTGCATGTAAAGAGATAGGCACCGCCTATTTCTTTTTTTGTTATTTTTCAAGGTGAAGGAGGCAACGCGCGATGGATACCACAAAACAGTTGGAAAAACTGTGGCAATATCAGCAGGTCGACCTGGAGATCGACGGCATCATGGCGCAGGTAAAGGCAACGCCGCTGCGCCAGAAGCTGGTGCGCACATACAATTACCTCAAGGAACAGCAGCAGGTGGTGGTGCGCATGGAGGCGGAGCTGACAGAGACGCGCCGCAGGCTGGATTTGGTGCTGCAGGAGTGCAGGGCTTCGGACGAGGCTCTCGCCGCCTGGAACGAGGACGATCTGCCCGAGATGAGCCGCGAGGAGCTGGTCAAGATGCGCCAGCAGGCGGCAAGCTGGGCGGACACCATGGGCAAACGCGAAAAGGAACTCGCCCGCCTGGCGGCCGCTTTGAGCGAGCGGCAGAAGCAGCTGGACGAGATGCGCGTCAAGCTGGCCCGTGCCAAACGGGATTATCCGCTGCTCAAGGAGCAGTACGATGGCGAGGTCGCCAAGGCCGAGCAGCAGACAGCTCCCTTGCGCGCCAAGCGCGACACCATGGCAAAGAATGTTGACCCTGCGCTGCTCAAGCGCTATCTCAATATCAAGGGGCGCAGGCCCAACCCCGTGGCAAAGGTGGTTTCGGACCAGTGCTCGGGCTGCAATATGTCCATTGCGGCGCTGGTGCTGCGCAATGTGCGCACATCGGGGGCGATTGTGGAGTGTGAGAACTGCGGCCGCATCCTCTATGTGACCGATTAACCCTTCAACATCCGTGAAAAAACGTGAGTGGGCCAAATGGCCGCGTGGCATCGCATTGTCACGAGGAAAGTCCGAGCTCCATAGGGCAGGGTGCCGGGTAATACCCGGTGGAGGCGACTCCAAGGAAAGTGCAACAGAGATATACCGCGCATGTTCGCATGCGTAAGGGTGGAAAGGCGAGGTAAGAGCTCACCCGCGCTTCTGGCAACTTTAGCGCGCTGTAAACCCCACCTGGTGCAAGATTGAGGGGATGGCATGGCGGCCCGCCATATATCCCCGCTAATCGCTTGAACCGTCTGGCAACAGCCGGTCTAGATAGATGGCCATTCTCGACAAAACTCGGCTTACAGGCCCGTCTCACGTTTTATAAAAAAACAGGCGCTCCCACTGCGTGCAAGCAGCGGGAGCGCTTTTTTGCGCGGCGCATGCATGAACGGATGCGCGGATATCCAAGCTAGAAGCGTGCGCGCAGGCTGCGGCGCGTACCCTGAAAAAGCTTGATTTTCTTTGTCAAATTGCTTGACAGGGAGCAGGGTTTGTAATACACTAAAGTCAAAGAAAGTCAAAGATTACTTTCTGAGACTTCCGCATGTGAAGGGGGAGATCAATATGGATATGAATCAGTTGACAGAACGCGCCCAGCAGGCGCTTGTGGCGGCCCAGTCTCTAGCTGTGGAGATGGGGCACGCGGATATGGATGGAGAGCACCTGCACCTGGCGTTGCTTAAGCAGGAGAAGGGGCTGGTGCCCCAGCTGCTTGCAAGCATGGATAAGGATGTATCGGGCATGATCGCGGCGCTGGAGCAGGCGCTCGCGCAGAAGGCGCGCGTCTCGGGCAACGCGGCGATGCCCTACGCCACCCGCCGCTTCAACGAGCTGATGCTCAAGGCGAAGAAGGAAGCCAAGCGCTTCAGCGACGAGTATATCTCGGTAGAGCACCTTTATCTGGCACTGCTTGCGGAAAAACGCACACCGTCGGCGGAGATCTTCCGGCGCTTTGACGTGACGCAGGATGCGTTTCTTGCGGCGCTGGCCAAGGTGCGCAGCGGCCAGCGGGTCACCAGCCAGAACCCGGAGGCGACCTACGAGGCGCTCAAAAAATTTGGACGCGATCTGACCGAGACGGCAAAGAGCGGCAAGCTCGATCCGGTGATCGGCCGGGACGCGGAAATCCGCCGCGTGGTGCGCATCCTCTCGCGGCGCACCAAGAACAACCCCGTGCTCATCGGCGAGCCCGGTGTGGGCAAAACCGCCGTGGTGGAGGGCCTGGCCCAGCGCATCGTGCAGGGAGACGTACCCGAGGGCCTGCGCGACAAAACCATCTTTGCGCTGGATATGGGCGCACTGATCGCGGGCGCCAAATACCGCGGCGAGTTTGAGGAGCGTTTAAAGGCAGTACTCCAGGAGGTACAGGATTCCGATGGGCAGATCATCCTGTTTATCGACGAAATCCACACCATCGTGGGCGCGGGCGCGACAGAGGGCGCGATGGATGCGGGCAACCTGCTCAAGCCTTTGCTTGCGCGCGGCGAGCTGCACTGCATCGGCGCCACCACCCTGGACGAATACCGCAAATACATCGAAAAGGACGCCGCGCTGGAGCGCCGCTTCCAGACCGTGCTGGTGGACGCCCCCAGCGTGGAGGACACCATCTCGATCCTGCGCGGGCTCAAGGAGCGCTTTGAGATCCATCACGGCGTGCGCATTACAGACGGAGCCATCATCGCCGCCGCGGTGCTGTCCGACCGCTACATCAGCGACCGGTTTTTGCCCGATAAAGCCATCGATTTGATGGACGAGGCGGCGGCCATGCTGCGCACGGAGATCGACTCCATGCCCACCGAGCTGGACGAGATCACCCGCCGGCTGATGCAGCTGCAGATCGAGCGCGAGGCCCTCAAAAAGGAGGAAGACCCCGCAAGCCTGCAGCGCATGGCCGCGCTGGACGGAGAGATAGGCGAACTGGAGGAAAAGAGCAAGGGCATGCGCGCCCAGTGGGAGGCGGAGAAGGCCCAGATTGAAAAGGGCAAGGCGGCCAAAGAGCGCTTAGAGCAGGTGCGCCACGAGATTGAGGAGGCCCAGCGCAACTACGATCTGGAAAAGCTCGCCCAGCTGCAGTATGGTACGCTGCCCCAGCTGGAAAAGGAAGTGGCCCAGCTCAAGGAGATGGACGGCGACGCCCTGCTGCACCAGGAGGTGGGCGAGGATGCGATCAGCCAGATCGTCTCACAGTGGACGGGGATCCCCGTCAGCCGCCTGATGGAGAGCGAGAAGGAAAAATTACTGCATTTGCCCGACGTACTGCACAGGCGCGTCATCGGCCAGGATGAGGCGGTGGAGGCCGTCTCCGAGGCGGTGCTGCGCGCGCGCGCAGGCTTGAAGGATATGAACCGGCCCATCGGCTCGTTCCTGTTTTTAGGGCCCACGGGCGTGGGCAAGACAGAGCTTGCCAAAGCACTGGCCGAGGCGCTGTTTGACAGCGAGGAGGCCATCGTGCGCATCGATATGAGCGAGTACATGGAGCGCCACAGCGTGGCGCGGCTGGTGGGCGCGCCTCCGGGGTACGTGGGCTACGAGGAGAGCGGCCAGCTCACCGAGGCGGTGCGGCGCAAGCCCTACTGCGTGATCCTGTTTGACGAGATGGAGAAGGCCCACCCCGAGGTGGCCAACATCCTGCTGCAGCTGCTCGACGACGGGCGGCTGACAGATAACAAGGGCCGCACGGTGGACTTTAAAAACACCGTGGTGATCATGACTTCCAACGTGGGCAGCGAGGAGCTGCTCGAAAGCGTGGAGAAGCAGGGCAGCATCAGCGAAGAGACGCGCAGCAGCGTGCTTGCCAAGCTGCACAACTACTTTAAGCCGGAGTTTCTCAACCGCATCGACGAGACGGTGCTCTTTACGCCCCTGGGCCGCGCCGAGATCGGCCGTATCGTGTGCTTACAGGCAGCGCGCATCGGCGGGCGCCTGCAGGATCACGACATGACGCTGGAACTGCGCGAAAGCGCGCGCGACTTTATCGCGGATGCTGCCTACACGCCGCAGTTCGGCGCGCGCCCGGTGCAGCGCTATCTGCAGAAGGAAGTGGAGACGCGCATCGCGCGCATGATCCTCTCGGGCGAGGCCAAGGATGGCGATACCATCGTGCTGTCGGCGGATAAAGAGCATCTGGTCTTCAGCACGGTTGCCAAGGCGCAGGAGGTATAGAAAGACGCCGCGCATCCAGGCGCAGGCTGCGTAAAGGGACGCGCGTTTAAAAACGCGCCGCGCGGCTATCCGCAGTCGCGCGTCCCGCAAGCGCATGCACGCCCTGGGCGCGCCTTCCGACGCGGACGCTGTGGAAAAACTGCCGTTTTACTGGGGATCAATGGGTTTTATCCGGTTGCCAAGCATGGCGCGTTATGATAAACTTATTGGGTACATTTAGGCAGAATGGCAAAACCAATGGAATTTCCATTGGTTTTCCGATTGTAAAGCCGCATAAATATGCGGCGCATACGTCAGGAAGGAGTCTTTTCATGGCCTCGACAATGGAAAAACTTGAGAACAACCGCGCGCGTCTGGAGATCCAGGTGGATCAGCCCACGTTTGAAAAGGGGATGGACGCTGCCTACCGCAAAACCCGCGGCCGCTACAGCGTGCCCGGTTTCCGCAAGGGTAAGGCCCCCCGCAAGGTGATTGAAAATTATTACGGCGGCGGCGTCTTTTTGGAGGACGCGTTCCGTGAAGTATATCCCGAAGCGTACGCTGCGGCAGTTGAAGAACATGATCTGACGCCCGTGGACATGCCCGAGATCGATATCAAGGATATCGGCGAGGAAGGCATCACCTTTGTGGCGGAAGTGACGCTCAAACCCGAGGTGACGCTGGGCGATTACAAGGGTATAGAAGTGCAGCGCACGACGTATACTGTCTCTGATGCCGACATCGATCGGGAGCTGGACAATATGCGCCAGCGCACCGCCCGTTTTGAGGCGGTGGAGCGGGAGGCCAAAGAGGGCGACACCGTGCTGCTTGACTACGCGGGCGCCATCGACGGCGTGCCCTTTGAGGGCGGCACGGCCGAGCGCCAGACGCTCGAGCTGGGCAGCGGCCGGTTCATCCCGGGCTTTGAGGAGCAGGTCGTGGGCATGAAGGCGGGCGAGGAGAAGGACATCAACGTCAAGTTCCCCGAGGACTACCACGCCGAGGAGCTCAAGGGCAAGGACGCGGTGTTCCACATCGCGCTGCACGAGGTCAAGGAAAAACAGCTGCCCGCGCTGGACGACGAGTTTGCCAAGGATATCAGCGAGTACGATACCTTGGACGAATACAAGGCGTCGATTCGCGCGCGTCTGGAGAAAAACAACGACCAGCGCACCAAGAACGAGTCTGACAACGCGCTGATGGCGGCCATCGTGGAGAACGCAAGCGTGGATATCCCCGATTGCATGATCGAGCGCCAGCTGGATTCCCTCGTGCAGGAGCTGGAGTACTCCATGTCCTACCAGGGCATCACCATGGCGGATTACCTCAAGTTCACAAACAGCACCATGGAGGATGTGCGCAAGCAGTACCGCGATGAGGCGCTGCGCCGCGTCAAATCCCAGCTGGTGCTGGAGGCCATCACCAAGGCCGAGGGCATCGAGGCCAGCGACGAGGATGTGGCGCGCGAGATCGAGAAGATCGCCGAGGCCACCAAGCGTACGGTGGAGGACGTCAAAAAGACCTTCCAGGCCGAGCAGCTCGCCTACATGCGCGATGAGGCCACCGTCAATAAGACGCTGGATATGCTGCGCGAAGCGGCCGTCTACAAGGACGTGACCGCGGGCGAAACGGAGAAGGCGGCCCCTAAGAAAAAGGCGCCTGCGAAAAAGACGGCTGCCAAGAAGACAGCCGCCAAAGCGCCGGCAAAGGAAAAAGCCGAGGAAGAAGCACCTGCCGCGGAAGCTGAAAAAGAATAAGCTTTCTACTACGCAACCGGCAGGGGAAAGGTAACAAAGCATGAGTTTAGTTCCCGTTGTCATTGAACAGACCAATCGTGGCGAGCGTTCCTATGATATCTACAGCCGCCTGCTTAAGGACCGCATCATTTTTCTGGGCGGCGCCATTGACGACGAGGTCGCCAATGTGGTGGTCGCACAGCTGCTGTTTCTGGAGGCGGAAGACCCTGACAAGGATATCATGATCTACATCAACAGCCCAGGCGGTTCAGTGACGGCCGGCATGGCCATCTACGACACCATGCAGTATGTCAAATGCGAAGTATCCACCCTGTGCGTCGGCATGGCGGCCTCCATGGCCGCGTTCCTGCTGGCGGCGGGGGCCAAGGGCAAGCGCAAGTGCCTGCCCAACGCCGAGATTATGATTCACCAGCCCTCGGGCGGCGCAAAGGGCCAGGCGACCGATATCGCCATTGTGGCCGAGTATATCCTCAAAGTGAAGCGCAAGATGAATCAGATCCTCGCCGAGCGCACCGGCCAGAGCCTGGAGCGCGTCGCGCAGGATGTGGAACGGGACCATTACATGTCCGCTGAAGAGACGCTCGCCTACGGCATCGTAGATGAGATCGTCGCGCCCCGCCGCTAAAGGGCGACGGACATATTGCCAACGGAGGTGACGAGAATGACCACACGTTATGACGATAAAAAACCGCTGCGCTGCTCGTTCTGCAACAAGACGCAGGATCAGGTGCGCCGCCTTGTGGCGGGGCCGGGGGTGTGCATTTGCGATGAATGCATCGAGCTGTGCCGTGAGATCATCGATGAGGATTTCACCGATCCGGCGCAGATGGACTTAAAGGAAGTACCCAAGCCCGTCGCGATCAAAAAGGTGCTCGATGAGTACGTGATCGGGCAGGATAAGGCCAAGCGCGCGCTGGCGGTTGCGGTATACAACCACTACAAGCGCATCACAAGCGACCCCAAGGCAGACGATGTGGAGCTGCAGAAGTCCAACATTCTGCTGCTGGGCCCCACAGGCAGCGGCAAGACGCTGCTTGCGCAGACCCTGGCGCGCATTTTGGATGTGCCCTTTGCCATTGCGGACGCCACCAGTCTCACCGAGGCGGGCTACGTGGGTGAGGATGTGGAGAACATCCTGCTGAAGCTGATCCAGGCCGCCGATTACGATATCGAAAAGGCGGAGCGCGGCATCATCTATATCGACGAGATCGACAAGGTATCGCGCAAGAGCGACAACCCCTCCATCACCCGGGACGTCTCGGGCGAGGGCGTGCAGCAGGCGCTGCTGAAGATTCTCGAAGGAACGGTGGCCAGCGTACCCCCGCAGGGCGGGCGCAAGCATCCCCACCAGGAGTTTTTGCAGATCGACACCACCAACATCCTGTTCATCTGCGGCGGCGCGTTCGATGGCCTCGATAAGATCATCGGCAACCGCATCGGCAAAAAGACCATGGGCTTTGGCGCGGAGGTGAGCAGCAAAAAAGAGGGCGACGAGGGCGCGCTGCTGGAGAAGCTCATGCCGGAGGATCTGCTCAAATACGGGCTGATCCCCGAGTTTGTGGGCCGGCTGCCCGTGGTGGCCACGCTGCACCAGCTCGACGAAGAGGCGCTGATGCGCATCCTGCAGGAGCCCAAAAACGCGCTGGTCAAACAGTACAAAAAGCTCTTTGATATGGATAATGTGCAGCTCTCGTTTGACGAGGAGGCGCTGCGCGCCGTGGCCCAAAAGGCTGTGGCCCGCAAGACCGGCGCCCGCGGCCTGCGCTCCATTATTGAAGAAGTGATGCTGGGCATCATGTACGATCTGCCCTCGCGAGACGACGTCAACACCTGCCGCATCACCAAGGATGTGATCGAGCAGCGCAGCGAGCCGATCCTCGCCAAGGACGAGAGCATCGCCCCCAAGGAAGACGCGCAGAAGAGCGCCCCGGCGCCCGCGGCCGTCCAACTGGCGGAGGACCACGCGACGATTGCATAAAACGTTGGT
Source organism: Maliibacterium massiliense (assembly GCF_900604345.1). Classification (GTDB taxonomy): domain Bacteria; phylum Bacillota; class Clostridia; order Christensenellales; family Maliibacteriaceae; genus Maliibacterium; species Maliibacterium massiliense. The sequence goes on along the minus strand of NZ_LR026983.1, from coordinate 383,770 downwards.
TGTAACAAGGGCGCCGGCAAGACACTGTCGGCGTCCTTTGCCATCATGGCGAAATGAATGCGCTGACTAAAGTAGGCGCGCTGTGGGCAATAGTATAAGCAAATGCGGGCGTGCATCCCAAATGCCCGTGCAAGGAGCGTGAAACGCATGCATGATGAAGAGAAAAAAGTCCTCGCGCAGGACGTAGAACAGGAAAAGGACGCGGCTGCGCAGCCGCCTGCCCAGGCGGCGGAGAAGACACCCGCGGGAGACGAGGCAGCCGAGGCCAAGCGCATCAACCTGGTGCTGCCGCTGTTGCCGCTGCGCGGCCTTACGGTGTTCCCCGATATGATGCTGCACTTTGACGTGGGCAGGGAAAAATCTGTGGCGGCGCTGGAGGAGGCCATGCTGGGCAACCAGCTGATCTTCCTGTGCGCGCAGAAGGATATGCAGGTAGAGGCCCCCCGCCCCGAGGATATCGAGCAGGTGGGCACGGTGGCGCGCGTCAAGCAGCTGCTGAAATTGCCCGGCCTGACCATCCGCGTGCTGGTGGAGGGCCTCTACCGCGCGCGCAGCGTGGAATATGTGCGCCAGGAGCCCTACTATGAGGCGCTGGTGGAAAAGGAGCCGGCCCAGCAGGCGACGACGCCCCTGGTGGAGGCGTACATGCGCAATGTGGCGCAGGCCTTCGCATCGTTTGCGAAGATCAATGGCAAGATTTCCTCGGAGACTATCGCCACCATCAGCTCGGTGAATGACCCGGGCCAGTTTGCCGACCTGATCGCGGCCAACGTGCTGACCAAGCAGGAGGACAAGCAGGCCATATTGGAAAAGTTTGATCCGGCCGCGCGGCTGGAGCTGCTGCTCTCCATGATCCAGCGGGAGATCGAGGTGGCGGAGATCGAAAAGCAGATCAACGCCCGCGTCAAAAAACAGATCGACGAGGTGCAGCGCGAGTATTACTTGAACGAACAGCTCAAGGCCATCCAAAAGGAGCTGGGGGATAAGGATATCTCCGAGGAGGCCGACGAGTATAAGGAAAAGATCGAAAAGGCCGGATTGAGCGCTGAGGCAAGGGAAAAGGCGCTTAAGGAGCTGGATCGGCTGCGCAAGATGTCGCCGGGCACGCCGGAGACCAGCGTGATCCGCACGTATCTGGACTGGATCGTGGAGCTGCCCTGGCAGGTGGAGACCACCGATAACCAGGACCTGAGCCGCGCGGAGGAAATCCTAAACGAAGACCACTATGGCCTGGACAAGGTCAAGGAGCGGGTGCTGGAGTACCTGTCCATCCGTCAGCTGACCGGCAGCATGAAGGGGCCCATCCTGTGCTTTGTCGGCCCCCCGGGCGTGGGCAAAACCTCCATCGCCAAGTCCATTGCGCGCGCGCTGGACCGCAAGTTTGTGCGCATGTCACTGGGCGGCGTGCGCGATGAGGCGGAGATCCGCGGCCACCGGCGCACCTACATCGGCGCCATCCCCGGGCGCATTATTTCTTCGATTAAGACGGTGGGCACGCGCAATCCCGTGTTTTTGCTCGACGAGATCGACAAGATGGCCAGCGACTTTCGCGGCGACCCCGCCTCGGCGATGCTGGAGGTGCTGGACCCCGAGCAGAATTTCGACTTCCGCGATCATTACATGGAGATGGCCTTTGACCTTTCCGACGTGATGTTTATCGCTACGGCCAACAGCCTGGATACCATCCCGCAGCCGCTGATGGACCGCATGGAGATCATTCGCATCGCGGGCTACACCCAGCAGGAGAAACATGCCATTGCGCGGCGCTTCCTGATTCCCAAGCAGCTGGCAGAGCACGGGCTGAAAAAGAGCAACCTGCTCATCAGTGATGAGGCGCTTGACCTGGTTATCGACGGTTACACCCGCGAGGCGGGGGTGCGTTCACTGGAGCGTCAGATCGCCGCGCTGTGCCGCAAGGCCGCGCGCCGTGTGGCGCAGGAGGGCAAAAAGCGTCTGAGCGTCACCCCGCGCACGCTGGAGCAATATCTGGGCGTGCAGCAGTATTTCCGCCTGCCGCCGGAGAAGCACCTGGCGCCGGGCATCGCCACGGGCCTTGCCTGGACGCAGCTGGGGGGAGAGACGCTCTCCATCGAGGTGGCGGTGCTGCCGGGCAGCGGCCGGCTGGAGCTGACAGGGCAGCTGGGCGACGTGATGAAGGAGTCGGCCCGCGCCGGCATGACGCTGGTGCGCGCGCACGCGCGCGACTGGGGCATCGATCCAGATTTTTACAAGGATAAGGATTTGCATATCCATATCCCCGAGGGCGCCATTCCCAAGGACGGCCCCTCGGCGGGCATCACCATGGCCACGGCCATCGTCTCGGCGCTGACGGGCATCCCTGTGCGCGGCGATGTGGCCATGACGGGCGAGATTACCCTGCGCGGGCGCGTGCTGCCCATCGGCGGGCTCAAGGAGAAGTCTTTGGCGGCCCACCGCGCAGGCATGCAGACGGTGCTGATCCCTGTAGACAATGAAAAGGATCTGGAGGAAGTGCCGCAAAACGTGCGCGGTGCGGTAAAATTTGTGCTGGTGAGCGCGTTTTCCCAGGTGCTCAAGCACGCGCTGGCGCACATGCCCAAGGCGAAATAAACCCAGTCGGTAAGGGAGGCTTTTATGGCGCAGATCAACCAGGCGGCGTTTGTCACCAGCTTTGCGCGCTACAACCCCGGCGCGGTTGCGGCAAGGCCGGAGATCGCAATCGTGGGCAAGTCCAACGTGGGCAAGTCCTCGCTGATCAACATGCTCACCGGCAACGCCAAGCTGGCGCGCACCAGCGGCACCCCGGGCAAGACGCGCCTGATCAACTATTTTCTCATCAATAACAGCTACCATTTGGTGGATTTGCCCGGCTACGGCTTTGCCAAGGCATCCAAACAGGAGCAGCAGCGCTGGGGCGAGATGATCGAAGGCTACCTGCGCACGTCGCCCAACCTGGTGCACGTGCTGCTGCTGGTGGATATCCGTCACAAGCCCGGCGCAAACGATGTCACCATGGTGCAGTGGTTGCGCGGATTTCAGGTGCCTTTTACCGTCGTAGCTACCAAGGCGGATAAGGTATCGCGCGCCCAGCAGCACAGGCTGCTGATGGACATTGCCTTTGTGCTCAAGCTGGATATGCTGCGCGATATCATCGTGACATCGGCGGATAAGCGCACCGGCAAGCAGCAGCTGGTCGATGTGATGCAGGGGATTGTGGACGAGGCGCTGCGAGAGGATACGCCGCAGACGCTGTTGTAGCAGAAGGGCATGTATTATGCAGAAGGCTATGTATTATAAGGTAGAAAACGCGATACAACGATAGAAAATCCGATGCAAAAAGCCCGCGCTGCCCGCGCGGGCTTTTACTGTGCGCTTTTTAGAAACCGGGCCGACCGAAGACTTCCACCACGCGCACGAAGCCATAGGCGTCCACGTAGACGGCGATGCCCGCATCGGTAAAGTTCTGGCTCAGCACGTTTCTTCTGTGCGCCTCGGAGATCATCAGCGCAGCGTGCGCCTTCTCCAGCGTGCCGTGGTAGGCGAGGTTCTCCACCACACGCGCCCTGGGCAGGCCCAGCTGCGCCCACATGGCCTGCAAAGTGCCATAGGTGGGCGATACGTGGCCTACGTAGCGGTTTTTGACCATGTCGCTGCATTTGAGCGCGGCGGCCAGTGCAAAGTCCTCATTCCAGCGGTAGGGGGCAAGCCCTGCGCGGGCGCGCTCCTGGTTGACCCACTGGAACAACTGCTTTGCGGATGCGCTGTGCATAGGCAGCAGCGCATCCCGGGTGTTTTGGGCGCTGCCGCCGGCCGGCCGGCTCGGGGCGATGAACCACGAGGCGCCCGCCGGGCGCGCCGGCGTCGCGCACACAAGCAGCGCCAGCGTCAGTATATACAGAAATATTTTTTGCATGCTTCGTCGCATAGAAAAACCTCCAAGTTCCATTCCTAATTCGCAATCGAACCTTGATTTTTCAAAGCCGTCATGCTATAGATAGTAAAGGACGAATCAACCGACGGTTTTTATCATAGCGCCATGGGGCGGAAGTGTGCAATTGATCTGCCAGGTGGCTGCCAAGGGAATGCTTTCCAATACGGTTGCATAGTAGTCAAATGAAATGTTTTGGCGAAGGAGAGAAATGGGCATGAAACTCAAAAAATGTCCACGTTGCGAGCTAAACTATATTCCTGAGGATGAAGAGCTGTGCCCCGTGTGCCGCAAGGCGACGTTCCGCGGCAAGGATCATGACGAGGAGGCAGACGGCCTGGAGGGCATCTGCATCGAGTGCGGGGAAAACCCCGTTGTGCCGGGCGAGGATTACTGCGCGGCCTGCCTGCGCGCGCACAGCCGCGTGGACGTGGGCGAGGTGGTGGAGACAGATCCGGAGGACGACGTGGACGATGAGGACCTGGACGCGTCTCCGGTGAGCCAGATTGAGGAAATTGATATCGACGTGCCCAGCGACATTCCACCGGAGGAATTGTCCACCATCGCGCAGGAGCTGGCGGACGATGATGAAGACGACGCGTTTGACGACGAGGAGCAAGAGGATACGCAGGCCTGATAAAGTTGCGGTTCTCTGATCGGTCAAGAGGAGTGCAACATGAAGGTTTATGCGGTAAGTGACCTGCATCTTTCGGGAGCGGCGCCCAAGGCGATGGACATCTTTGGCGCCCACTGGAAGAACCACTTTGATAAGATATCCGAGGCGTGGCGCCAGATGGTGGCGCCCGAGGACGTGGTGCTCATTGCGGGGGACATCTCCTGGGCGATGAACCTGCACGACGCGGCGGTGGACCTGGCGGCCATCGGTGCGCTGCCGGGCCGCAAGGTGCTCATCAAGGGCAACCATGATTACTGGTGGAGCTCCATCAGCCGGATACGGGGCATGTTAAGTTGCGGCATGCACGTGCTGCAGAACGACGCGGTGGACTTTGGCTGCGTCACCATCGCGGGTACGCGGGGCTGGCTGTGCCCCAACGAAGTCAGCTATTCGCCCGAGGATGAGAAGATTTACAGGCGCGAGCTGATCCGCATGGAGATGTCGCTTGCGCAGGCGGAAAAAAGCGGGCATCCTATCATCGCCATGATCCACTATCCGCCCTTTAACGAGACGCGCAGCCCCTCGGGCTTTACAGAGCTCTTTCAGCGCTTTGGCGTGCGCCAGGTGGTGTATGGGCACCTGCACGGCCCCAGCATCAAGAGCGCTTTTGACGGCGAACTGGAGGGCGTCCGCTACGCGCTCACATCGTGCGATGCGGTGCAGTTCAAGCCCCGCTTAATCGCCTCCTTTGCGGCGGAAGAGACGCCTGTACCAGGCGCGAAATGAAGCGAATCAACGGGAAAAAGCGTCCCCCTTGTCGGGGCGCTTTTTTTGTTGCGCGCATGTGACGCGATCTGTGACGGATGGGGAGTAGTTGTGCCAAGTGGTGGAAATGCACAAAAAAGTATTGAATTGTGGGGGGAAGTGGTGTAAAGTGGAACCATAAGACTGGGAAAAGAGGAGGTGTAATGATGTTTTTCGGTGAGTATCAACATACGATAGATGCCAAAGGAAGACTCATTATGCCTTCGCGCTTTCGGGAAGGCTTGGGCGAGCAGTTTATCGTGACCAAGGGTACGAGCGGCTGCCTGTTTGTGTTCAGCAAAGAGGAGTTCAACAACTTTGCCCAGCGCCTGCGCACCCTTTCGCTGGGGGACAAGGATTCCCAGGCGTTTTTGCGCGTGCTCTTTGCCAGCGCCAATCTCTGTGAGGTGGACAAGCAGGGCCGCATCCTGCTTTCGGCATCCCTGCGCGAATACGCGGGGCTGGATAAAGAGGCGGTGGTCATCGGCTCGCTGAGCCGCGTGGAGATCTGGAACCGCGAGCGCTGGAGCGCATACTCCGCCAACGCCGTGGACAACTACGACGATATCCTGGCGAGCATGTCGCTGCTGGGCGTGTAAAGCGAAGGTGATCGAGCGATGGATTTTGCCCATGTTTCGGTGATGCTGGATGCCTGCATCCAGGCGCTTGCGTGCAAAAGCGGCGGCTTCTATGTCGACGGCACGCTGGGCGGTGGCGGGCACAGCGAGGCCATTCTGCGGGCAAGTGCGCCCGATGGAAGACTCATCGGCATTGACCGGGACGACGACGCGCTCAAAAGCGCGGGGGTGCGTCTGGCACCCTACGGTGCACGCGTGTGCCTGTGCAAGGGAAACTTTGCCGATATGGCACAGCTGGTTTCCGAAGTGGGCTGGGGCTTGGCGGACGGCATTCTGCTGGATTTGGGGGTTTCCTCCTACCAGCTGGACGAGGCCGCGCGGGGCTTTTCCTACCAGCACGACGCACCGCTGGATATGCGCATGGACCGCACGCGGGACTTTCGCGCCTATGACGTGGTCAACGGCTATACGCAGCAGCAGCTGCAGGACGTGATTCGCAATTACGGCGAGGAGCGCTGGGCAAGCCGTATCGCGCAGTTTATCGTGGCGCGGCGCGGGCAGGCGCCCATCGCTACCACACAGGATTTGGTGGACGTGATCAAGGCGGCCATTCCATCGGGCGCGCGGCGCGAGGGGCCCCATCCGGCCAAGCGCACCTTTCAGGCCATCCGCATCGAGGTCAACGATGAGCTGGGGAGCATCCAGCGCCTGCTGGAGGGCATCACAGCGATCATGAAGCCGGGGGCGCGCATCGCTATCATCACCTTCCATTCCCTGGAGGACAGGCTGGTCAAGCAGGGCTTCAAGCATCTAGAGCACCCCTGCACCTGCCCGCGCGAGGCGCCGGTATGCACCTGTGGCAAGACGCCGCAGCTGCGTATCATCACCCGCAAGCCCATCCTGCCGGACACCGAGGAGCTGGCAAGCAACCCCCGTGCCCGCAGCGCCAAGCTGCGCGTGGCGCAGAAAATCTGACGGGAGGCCCCCTTTTGGCGCGGCGCCCCCTGTTGGAGAAAAGACGGATACAAAAGAGAAAAATGTTCTAACTGGAAAGCGAGTTGACATAGAAATGGCACAGGCGAGAAACGTACGGCGGATGCCGCAGCGCCCAGCGCAGCAGCGTGGTTACGTCACGCACGGCAACCTGGCTGTGGCGCCGGAGCGCGCCTTGGAGTGGGAGGAGCCCGCGCCACGCAGGCGGCCGCAGCCCCGTCCTGCCGCGCGCACGGCAAAGCGCAAGGCGCGCCGCGCGCGGGCCATGCGCCTGTGGCTGCACAGGGCGTCCCTGTTTAGCCTAATCTTTGCATTTCTTGCACTGGGTACGCTGATGGTGACGCGCATGTCGGTATCGGCGTCCTACAGCAGTGAGCTGGCCAGCATGAAGGCGGAATTGCGCCAGGAGCAGAAGAAGAACGAGGACCTTCAGACGCAGCTGACCATGGCATCCGGCCTGGACCAGGTCATGCGCATTGCAAAAAATGATATGCACATGGACTATCCCGATGCCGACCAGGTACGCCAGGTCGTCATCAACGTCCCGGGTAGCGATTCAGAGGCGATCAGCGCCCAAGAGGAGCGCCCCGGCGGCATTATGGCCATGCTTGACAAGATCAAAGACTTCCTCGAATAGCATCGCATCAAGCGCAAGGGGAGGAGCACAGCCTTGGCAAAGCAAAAGCGTAAATTGGGCGCGAAAGGCAGTAAAATAAGCATGAAAAAGAGGTTACCTTACCTGATGGTGGGGATAACCTTACTTTTTATTATCCTGCTGGGACGTATTTTCTATCTGCAGGTGTTCCAGGGCGTGTGGCTGCGCGACAAGGCGGCGCAGCAGTGGACGCGCGACCTGGTGGTGGAGCCCAAGCGGGGGGACATCGTGGACCGCAACGGCAATGTGCTGGCGCAAAACGCGAGCGCCGAGACTGTGGTGCTGCAGCCAGACAAGATTACCGACGCGAACCTGGTGGCCGACAAGCTTTCCGCAATACTGGGCATGGACCGCCAGACGGTCTACGAACGGGCGACCAAAAAGGTATCCGAGGTGTGGCTCAAGCGCCAGATCACCGATGAGCAGGCAGCCGCCATCCGCGAGGAACGCTTGAGCGGCGTGGCCTTTGTGGAGGATACCAAGCGCTTTTATCCGCGGCCCAACTTCCTGTCGCAGGTGCTGGGCTACACCTCCATCGACGGCGTGGGCCAGGAGGGCCTGGAGGCACGCTACGACCGCTATCTGCAGGGCGTGGAGGGCAAGATGGTGTCCGAGCGCAGCCGCGACGGCAAGGACCTACCCTTTGGCCAGGAGTACTACGAGGCGGCGCAGGATGGTTACACCGTGGTCTCTACCATTGATTACGTCATCCAGAGCTATGCGGAAAAGGCCATCGAGGATGGCATGAACACCACGGGGGCAAAAAAAATCGAGGCTATTGTGATGAACCCCAAAACGGGCGAAGTGCTGGCAATGGCCAAAAAGCCGGACTTTGACAACAACAGCCCTGACCGAAGCAACATCGAGGCGCTCAATGAGCTATCGCGCAACACCATGGTGGCCGACGTCTATGAACCAGGTTCCACCTTTAAAATGATCACCTCCTGCGCGGCGCTGGAGGAGGGTATCGTCACCCCGGAGACGCCCTTTGTATGCACGGGCACCATTTTGGTCGATGGGGAGAAGATCAAGTGCTGGCGCTCCTACAATCCCCACGGATCGGAGGACTTTCAGCACGCGCTGCGCAACAGCTGCAACCCTGTCTTTGTCCAGCTGGCGCTGAAGCTGGGCACGGAAAAGCTCTACGAGTACATCACCGCCTTTGGCTACGGGCAGCCCACGGGCATCGATTTCAACGGAGAGGTATCGGGTATTGTCACGCCCGTCAAATACGTCAAGAATGTGGACCTTGCGCGCATCGGTTTTGGCCAGTCCATCGCCGTGACCCCGATCCAGATGATCACCGCGGCCTCGGCCGTGGTCAACGGCGGCAACCTCATGCAGCCCTATCTGGTCAAGGAGCTGCGCGACAGCGACGGTACCACCATCAAAAACTTTGATCCTGTGGTCAACCGCCGCGTCATCTCCGAGCAGACCTCCGCCACCATGCGCAGTATGATGCAGTTTGTGGTGGACGACGGCGTGGTTAACGCGCAAATCGAGGGCATCAAGGTGGGCGGCAAGACCGGCACTGCCCAAAAGTACGACGAAAATGGCAAGATCATGGCCAACAAGCACATCGCCTCGTTTATCGGCTTTCTGCCCGTGGACGATCCGCAGTTGATCGTGCTGGTCACAGTGGATGAGGCCTCCGTCTACGGCGATACGGGCAGCCAGATCGCCGCGCCTGTGGCCAAGGTGATCATGGAGGAATCCTACAAGTACCTGCAGGTGCAGGCCAGCCAGAACGCGCAGACGCAGGGCAGCCAGACGGGCGACGTGATCGTGCCCAACATCGTAGGCCTGACGCCCGACCAGGCAAAGGCCGAGGTGGAGAAGGTGGGCCTTACCTGGGTGGTGGATGGCGAACACAGCACCATCAGCGCGCAGGTGCCCGCCTCGGGCGCGCGCGTGCCCGCCGCAAGCCAGGTGCTGGGCTATGCCACCGAGAGCGCGCCCATCGCGCGCTACGTGCTGATGCCCGACCTTGCGGGCAAGAACATCGACGAGGCAAACGCCATGCTTACCACGCTGGGCCTGCAGATGCGCGCCAGTGGCACGGGGCTGGTGTCTTCCCAGTCCATCGCGCCTGATACGCAGGTAAAGGTAGGCACCACGGTGGATATTGTCTTGAAAGCACCGTAACAGCCTTTTACAGGAGCGCAAGGGCGCTTGATCAAAGGAGGTATGAACGATGAAATTAAAAGCCTGTTTGGAGCACGTGGAGGTCGCGGCCTGCCGCGGCAGCAAAACCCACAATATACAGAGCCTGTGCATGGATTCGCGCGCGGTGGAGCAGGGGGCGTTGTTCTTTTGCATCCCCGGCGGGCGGTTTGACGGACATGCCTTTGCCAAGGACGCGGCGCAAAAGGGCGCGGTCGCACTGATCGTGGAACACTTTATCGAGGATGTGCCCGAGGAGGTCACCCAGGTGCAAGTCAGGGACGTGCGCGCCTCCATGTCACGCATCGCGGCCAACTTTTACGGCAACCCGGCGCAGCGGCTGCGCCTGATCGCGGTTACGGGTACCAACGGCAAGACCAGCATCACCTACATGATCAAAGCCATTGCCGAGGCGTTCGGCAAGAGGGTGGGGCTGCTGGGCACCATTGCCAACATGATCGGCAACCAGGTGGTGCCCGCCCAGCTGACCACGCCCGATCCCATCGCCCTGCAGAAGCTGCTCTACGATATGGTGCAGGCGCGTGTGGATTGGGTGGTGATGGAGGCCTCCGCCCACGCGCTGGCGCTGCGCAAGCTGCAGGGTATCATCTTTGACGTGGGCATCTTCAGCAACCTGACGGAGGACCACCTGGATTTCTTCGGCGATATGGAGACGTATTTTGCAGCCAAGCGCCGCCTGTTCGACGACGGCCTGTGCCGGCACGCCGTCATCAATCTGGACGACGCATACGGCGCGCGCATGGCCGAAGGGCTGCCCATCCCCGTCACATCCTACGGCAAGCGGGAGGGGTGCGACGTGCGCGCCACAGAGGTGTCCAGCGACGCGCAGGGTGTGTCCTACACTGCCACCTTTCCGCAGGGCAGGCAGCATATCGATGTGGGCATCCCGGGGGCCTTCAGCGTATACAACTCGCTTGCGGCCGCCGCGGCGTGCATGGCCATGGAGGTGCCGCTGCCTGTGATTCGGGTGGGGCTGCACCGCATGCCGGGTGTGCACGGGCGCTGTGAAAAGCTTGATACGCAGGGCAGGGATTACAGCATCATCCTGGATTACGCGCATACGCCCGACGGCCTGGAGAATATCCTCAGTACCGTGCGCGGCTTTGCGCCTGCGCGGGTGGTGGCGATCTTCGGCTGCGGGGGGGATCGCGATCCCATCAAGCGGCCCATCATGGGCGAGATGGCGGGCAAGTACGCGGATTTCTGCATCATCACCAGCGACAATCCCCGCTCGGAGGACCCTGCCGCGATCATCGCGGCCATTGAGCCGGGTGTACGCAAGACGGGCACGCCCTATGTGGTGATTGAGAACCGGCGCGACGCCATCGCCTATGCCATGGACCACGCCCAGGCGCAGGATACCATCGTGCTTGCGGGCAAGGGGCACGAGACCACGCAGGAGATTGCGGGCGTGAAATACCCCTTTGACGAAAAAGAAGTGGTCGCGCAGTTGCTCAAAGCACGCGCGTAATGCTACAATAGACAACGGCTGCTTGCCAGCGCCGGCCAGGTGCATGCGCCGTCGTGCAGCGCCTTAGCGCGCCCCGCGGCGCGGTGCGGGCAGTGTAAACCAAAGAAAAACGGAGGCAACATACCATGCCGTGGTTACAAAGCGTCGATGGCGTGTGGACCCTACTTCTCGCAGCGCTCATTGCGCTGCTGGTGGGCCTTGCGGTGGGGCCGGTGATGATACCCGCACTGCAAAAGCTCAAATGCCGGCAGACCGAGCGCGACGACGGTCCCCAGGCACACTTAAAAAAGAGCGGCACTCCCACCATGGGCGGCATTTTGATTGTGCTGGCCATCTTTGTGGCGAGCATTATCTGTACCTCGGGTGATGTGGAGTTTATGCTTGTGGCGCTGCTTGTCACGGTGGGCTACGGCCTCATCGGTTTTCTGGATGATTATATCAAGGTGGTCAAGCGCCGCTCCCTGGGCCTGAAGGCGTACCAGAAGATCATCGCCCAGGTGGGCTTTGCGCTGATACTGGCGCTCTACGCCTACCGCAACCCCATGATCGGCTCCAAGCTGTACGTGCCCATTGTGCACGCCGAGTGGGATTTGGGCATCTGGTACATTCCCTTTACGGTATTTGTGGTGATCGCCACCACCAACAGCGTCAACCTGACCGACGGACTGGACGGTCTCGCCTCCAGCGTGACGCTGATTGTGATGGCCACCTTCGGCGTGATCATCAACGCCATCATCGCGCAGATCGCCGCCTCGGGCGCCTCGGCTATGGACGTGCAGAACATGCGCAACCTGCTGGCTTTCAGCGGCGCGGCCACGGGCGCGTGCCTGGCGTTTCTGCGCTTCAACCGTTACCCGGCCAAGGTGTTTATGGGGGATACCGGCTCCATGGCGCTGGGCGGCGCGGTGGTGGTGATATCGGTGCTGACGCGCACCATGCTCATTGTGCCTATTCTGGGCGGCATGTTCATGGTTTCGTCCATTTCGGATATCATCCAGGTAGCCAGCTACAAGCTGCGCCACAAACGCGTCTTTAAGATGGCGCCGTTGCATCATCACTTTGAGCTGTGCGGCATGCACGAGACCAGGATCGTGTGGCTCTATGTGGGCATCACGCTGCTGCTTGCGCTCATCACCATCTTCATCCTGTAAAGAGGGGGCAAAGCCTTTATGCAACTGCAAGGGAAAAAGGTACTGGTCTGCGGCATGGCGCGCAGCGGCGTTGCGCTTGCGCGCGTGCTCTTGGAGGAGGGTGCGCGCGTGCGCGCTTACGATATGCGCCCGAAGGATCAAATGCAAAGCGCGGCAGATGCGCTTAAAGGTTGGGATGTCGACTGGCAGCTGGGCAGCGACCCGATGACGCTGGTATCCGACGTGGATGCGGTGTTTATCAGCCCTGGCGTGCCCATCGACAGCCCTTTTTTAGAGAGAGCGCGCGCCCAGGGCGTGCCTGTAATCGGGGAGGTGGAGCTGGCCTACCGGCTGGGACATGCCCCCATTGCGGCGGTCACGGGCACCAACGGCAAGACGACCACCACGGCGCTGTTGGGTGAGATCCTTGCACATACCGGCAAAAAGACCTTTGTGGTGGGCAACATCGGCACGCCGTTTATCTCGGTGGCGCGCGATACCCGCCCCGAGGACTGCGTGGTGGCGGAGATCTCCAGCTTTCAGATGGAGAGCGCCGATACCTTCCATCCGCGCGCGGCGGCCATCCTCAACATTACGGAGGACCATCTCAACCGCCACGGCACGATGGATGTCTATATTGCGTGCAAGGCGCGTATATTTGAATGTATGCAGGGCGATGACGTGCTCGTCCTCAACGCGGACGACCCGATTCTTTGTAAACTTGCTGAACAAGCGCGCTGTGAGGTGCGTTGGTTCAGCAGGAAAAGGCCGGTTGACAATGGTGCCTGCTTACTGGATGGCAACATTGTGCTGGCACACGGCGGGAAAAAGCGCGTGCTGTGCAGCGCGGCGGACGTCTATATCCCGGGGCCACACAACCTGGAAAACGCCATGGCGGCTAGCCTGTTGGCAGAAGCTATGGGGGCGCAAGACGACGTGATCGTGCAGGGACTGCGCACCTTCAAGGGCGTGGAGCACCGGTTGGAGCCGGCGGGCGAGGTGCAGGGCGTGCGCTTTGTCAACGATTCCAAGGGCACCAATGTGGACGCCACCATCAAGGCGGTGGAGGCCATGACGGGTCCCACCATCCTGCTGCTGGGCGGCTACGACAAGGGCTCCGGCTTTGCAGAGCTGTACCGCGCCTTTACGCCGCACATCCGCGCCGTGGTGGCGCTGGGCGCCACGCGGCAGCGGGTTTACGATGATGGCAGGGCCGCGGGCTTTGACGCCATCACGCTGTGTGACGGCAGCTTTGAGGACGCGGTGCGCATGGCCTATCACATGGCGCAGCCGGGGGATACGGTGCTGCTTTCGCCCGCCAGCGCGAGCTTTGACATGTTCTCGGATTACGAGGCGCGCGGCCGCGCTTTCAAGGAAATTGTGCGCCGATTGTAAACTTTGCAGTGAGGAGTGTGGGCCATGCAGGGACAGAAGGCGAGTGTGAAAAAACCCGCGCACAAAAAGCGGCATATGGACTTTGCGATTCTGGTGCTGACCATCATTCTGCTGTGTGTGGGCCTGATCATGGTTTACGATGCCAGCTACTATGCGGCGCAGCAATCGGCGGATTATGAATACGACGGCGCCTATTTCTTTAAAAAGCAGCTGCTGGGCGCGGCGATGGGCGTCGTTTTGCTGATCGTGGGGTACATGGTGCCCTACCAGTGGTGGCGTAAGTGGTGCGGCCCGCTGCTGATTGTTGGCCTGATCTCCCTCTGCCTGGTGTGGGTGCCTAAAATCGGCGTAGATATCAACGGCGCGCGGCGGTGGATCAAGATACCAGGCCTGCCCAGCATTCAGCCCTCGGAGATCGCGCGCTTTGCCATGGTGGTGTACCTTGCCCACGGCATGACCATCAAGCATGAGCGCATGGGCAGCTTCAAGCAGGGCGTGCTGCCCTTTATCGCAGTGATGTGCATCTACTGCGGGCTGATCGCCCTACAGCCCAATTTGAGCATGCTGGCATCCTTCGTGCTGCTGACGCTGGTGATGCTGTGGATCGGCGGGGCCAACCTGTGGCATCTGGGCGGCGTGACGCTGGCGGGCGGCGCGGGCGTAGGGGGACTGATGTTCCTTATGCCCCATGCCTTCCAGCGCTACCTAGCGTTTATCGACCCGTGGAAGGACGCCCAGGGCAACGGTTACCAGTTGGTGCAGTCGCTCTATGCCGTGGGCGCGGGAGGCTGGACGGGGCTGGGCTTTGGCAACAGCCGCCAGAAGTTCCTCTACCTGCCGTACCGCGAAAGCGACTTTATCTTTGCCATCTATATTGAGGAGTTCGGCTTTCTGGGCGCCATCGCGCTATTGGCAGTCTACTGGCTGCTCATCTGGCGCGGTATCCGCGTAGCCACGCGCTGCCCGGACCGCTTTGGCCGCTACCTGGCTGCGGGCATCGTGGGCATGATCGCGATCCAGGTGATCATCAACGTGGCGGTCGTCACCGGCAGCATGCCGCCAACTGGACTGCCGCTGCCCTTCATCAGCGCGGGCGGCAGCTCCCTTGCGATCTTTATGGCGGAGATCGGCATCCTGCTCAATATCTCCAAGCAGAGCGCCGCCGCCTAAAAATTCTCCATCATCCGGCACATAACGCCAAACTGTCACACATCTGTGCGCGCCGCCATACACTGGTATTGTGCACAATTTGCGAAAGGTGTTGTGAGCCTATGGACGAATGGGTGATTGAGGGCGGCAGACCGCTTGCGGGCAGCGTACATATTACGGGGGCGAAGAACGCGGTTTTACCGGTGCTTGCAGCTACCATGCTCTATGAGCAACCGATTGTTATCGACAACGTACCCGATCTGCTCGATACGCAGAATATGCTGGCCATCCTGGAGCACCTGGGGGGCAAGGTGGCGCGCCAGGGCCGGCGCCTGCACATCGATACCGCCGAGGCGGCGTGCTGGTCCATGCCCGAGTGGCTGGCCAAGGAAGTGCGCTCTTCCATCTTTATGCTGGGGCCCATCCTGGGCAGATTCCGCCAGGCGGTGGTAACGTACCCGGGCGGATGCGATATCGGGTTGCGGCCCATTGACCTGCATCTGGCGGGCCTGCGCGCGCTGGGCGTGCGCATCAGCGAGCATGGCGGGCACATCTACTGTGATGGCAGCGCCATGCGCGGCGGCGTGGTGCACCTGGATTTTCCCAGCGTGGGGGCCACGGAGAATATCATGATGGCCGCCGCGTTTATTCCGGGCAGCACGGTGCTGGAAAACGCCGCCAAGGAGCCCGAGATCGTGGAGCTACAGCAGTTTTTGCGCAGCATCGGGGCCAATGTGCAGGGCGCGGGGTCGAGCACCATCTACATCGAAGGGGAGACGGCCCGCCAGCAGCGCTTCGATCCGGTGCACCACAGCGTGATGCCTGACCGCATTGTGGCGGGCACCTATATGGTGGCGGCTGCCATCACGGGCGGGGATATTACGGTGGAGCAGGTCGTGCCCGAGCACCTGACGGCAATCACCGTCAAGCTGCGGGAGGCGGGCTGCGATGTGATTGTGGGCAAGGACAGCATCCGCGTGCGCTGCAACCGGCGCCCGCAGGCGGTGCACTTGATTGAGACGCAGCCCTACCCGGGTTTCCCCACCGACATGCAGGCCCAGATGATGACGCTCTGCGCCCTGTCCGAGGGCACCAGCGTGCTGGTGGAAAATATCTTTGAAAGCCGTTACAAGCACGTGCCCGAGCTGGTGCGCATGGGCGCGCAGATCATGGTCAAGGACCGCATGGCGGTGGTGCGCGGGGTGCCCCACCTGATGGGGGCGCATCTGCAGGCGCACGATCTGCGCGGCGGTGCGGCGCTCGCGCTGGCCGCGCTGGCGGCTGAGGGCACCAGCGTGCTCTCCGGCACGCACCTGGTGGCGCGCGGCTATGAGCGCATGGACGAGGTGCTCGCTGCGCTAGGAGGCAGCGTGCAGCCCTGTGGCATATAAACAGGAAGCGATACGTTACAGGAAAGGAGGCGAAACAGCGCATGGCAAAGAATCCCCAGGGGAAAAAGCATCACACCCTGATGCGCCTGTTCATCGTGCTGCTGCTTGCCTCCGCTGTGACGCTGCTGTATTTTGAGGTGCTGGTGATCCGCAAAGTGGAATTTGTGGGGAACCAGCGCTTTGATTCGGACGAGCTGCTCGCCATGTCGGGTATGACATACGGGGAGAGCATGCTGCGCCTGGACAAGGCGCGCATCACCCAGAGTATGGAGGAAAACCCCTATATCGTGGTGGAGAGTGTCAAGCGCAGCTACCCCGACCGCGTGGTGATCACCATCCGGGAGCGTAGAGCAACGGCGTTGTGCGATTACATGGGCAGAAAGCTGTTGCTCGATGCCGAGGGAGTCGTGCTGGCCATCACGGACAATGTCGACGAGTTTACATTGCCCACCATCACCGGCTGGGATGTAACGAGCGCCGTGCCCGGACAAGCCGTGGGCGTGGCGCAGGACGTGCAGCGCTACAATTTGCAGCAGGTGCTCCAGGAGTTGGAGCGCCAGGGCGTGCTGGGCTCGATCAGCAGCATTGACATCACCTCTGCCGTGCAAATCCGCATGGTTACGGCCGATGGCATGCAGATCAAGCTGGGCAATACGGATAATATGCCCAAAAAGATCGCGTGGGTCGTACAGATGCTGCCCCAGCTGCAGGCAGAGGGGATGCGGCGCGGGACGCTGGATGTTTCGGCCACCGACACCGCCAGCTACACGCCAGAAGCAGTGACAAATGGTTTACAAACACCGGCTGATGGCGGACAAAATGCGCCGGAATAAATGTAAATGTAAAACTTAATATTGGTAAACGAATAAAAGTTTTAGGAATTTGAAAAACTGTTTTACAATTGAATTTGACTCTGCTATGATATATGCAGGCGTGGCATAGGGAGAAGTATTGTCAATTTGCGCATGTTATTGTAAATAGATTGCGCAAAACAAGCTGATACGCCTTTAGAAATTCGAGGGGGCTATGGCATGAGGCAAACGGTTGCAGCCATTGACTTTGGAACCTCGAAGATCGTTTGCGTTATCGCGCAGAAGCGCGCCGGGGCCGCCTACCACGTGCTGGGGAGCGGCACTGTGCCGTATGCCGGCTACAGCGACGGACGGTGGAACGACATCAAGAAATTGGAGGATGCCACCTATGCGGCCATACGGGAGGCGGAGCTTTCCGCCAAGCGTAAGGTGCGCCAGATTTACGTCGGCGTGCCCGGCGACTTTACCCGCGCGGTATGCGGGCGCGCAAAAGTGGACGTCATGTCCAAAGATCGACGTGTTTCCAAACAGGACGTACTTAAACTGATGCGCCGCGCAGAGCAGCCGCTCCGCACGCAGCACTACAAAATACTGCACAGGCGCCCAGTATACTTTACACTCGATACGCGCGAGCGCATGGTCAATCCCATCGGCGCGCGGACAAGCACCCTGGCCGGCAACATCAGCTGCATCTTGGCCGACAGCCTGTTTTTGCGCCAGACGCACGCGCTGATGGAGTATTTGGGCCTGGAGATCGCGGCGCACGTCTCCACCATGGTGGGCATGCTCACGAGCATGATCCCGCGTGAGGAAAAGGACGTGGGCTGCGTGCTGGTGGACGCTGGCTTTGCCACCTCCACCGTATCGCTGGTGCAGGGGGACGGCATCGTCTATCAGGAGACGATTCCCTACGGCGCATGCGAGATCGTCACCGACCTGATGGGCGGCCTCAACATTAACTATGAAGAGGCAGACGCCATCAAGCGGCGCTACGCGTTTGGCCTGGACAACGAAGGGCAGATGCAGCTGATGAGCTTTGTAGACCGCACCGACCGCGTCAAAAAGTACAGTGTCGAGTCGGTCTCGGAGGTTATTGAGGCGCGGGTGGAGGAAGTGATCGACCAGATCATGGAAGTGATCGAGCGATCCGGCTACCGCCTGGCGGCGCGCTCCATGGTGTACTTGGCAGGCGGCGGTCTGGCCACGATGCGGGGCATCCGTCAGTTTGCCTCGGCGCTCTTAAACCGCAACGTGCAGGTTATCACGCCGCAGGCGCCCGGGGTCAACAACCCCGTCTACGCAAGCGTATTGGGGCTTATCGATTACGCGTGCTACCCCGACGCGCTGCAGCAATCCACAGGCTTATTTTCTTTTCTTCAGCGCTGAGCAATCGTGCGCGAAACAGAAAGTGCAAATACGAAACCGTATGGTTTAGGACATGAAAGGGTGGACAAAGTGTTGGAATTTGATTTTGGCATGGATCAGGCGGCGCAAATCAAGGTCGTCGGCGTGGGCGGCGCAGGCAATAACGCTGTCAACCGAATGATTCAGTCGGGCCTCAAGGGGGTCGAGTTCATCTCGGTCAATACGGACAAGCAGGCGCTTTACCTCTCCAAGGCCAACCAGAAGATCCAAATCGGCGAGAAGATCACCAAGGGCCTGGGCGCGGGCGCGGACCCCGAGGTGGGCCGCCGCGCGGCGGAGGAGAGCCGCGAGGAGATCATGCACAACCTCAAGGGCGCAGATCTGGTGTTTGTCACCGCCGGCATGGGCGGCGGCACCGGCACGGGCGCGGCGCCTGTGGTGGCGGAGATCGCCAAGGAGATGGGTATCCTCACCGTGGGCGTAGTCACCAAGCCCTTCATGTTTGAGGGCCGCCAGCGCGCCGCCAACGCGGAGCTGGGCACGGGCGAGCTGCGCACCAAGGTGGATACCCTGGTGATCATCCCCAACGATAAACTGCTGCAGGTGGTGGGCAAGGGCACCTCCATGGTGGAGGCGTTCCAGATCGCCGACGACGTGCTGCACCAGGGCATCCAGGGTATCTCCGATCTGATCGCGGTGCCCGGCCTGATCAACCTGGACTTTGCGGACATCCGCACCATCATGAAGGACCGCGGCATCGCCCACATGGGCATCGGCTACGGCTCGGGCGAGAGCCGCACCATGGACGCGGCCAAACAGGCCATCCAGTCGCCGCTGCTGGAGACCTCTATCGAGGGCGCGACCGGCGTGCTGATCAACATCACCGGCAGCGAAGATTTGGGTATGCTGGAGATCAACGAGGCGGCCAGCGTCATTTCCCAGGCGGTGGATCCGGAGGCCAACATCATCTTCGGCGCGGGCATTGACCCGGCGCTGGAGAGCCAGGTGCGCATCACCGTCATCGCCACCGGCTTTGACGATGTGCAAAGCAAGTCGAAGGCTGCGGCCAAGGTGGACGCGGGCGCCGCGCCCGCAGCTAAGGTGCAGCCAGGTGCAAAGCCGGCCGCGCAAAAGGGCAGCGGCGGCCTGATCGATCCGTATAACGTCAAAAAGCCCACCGCTGAGCTGGGCAATATGTTCGGAGGTTCCCCCGCGCCGCGCACGCGCGATCGCGATATGGATTACGAGCCCCCTCGTCAGGCGCGCGCGTACAGAGAGCAGGTCGAGCAGGACGACGACTACGAGGAGCAGGAGGATATCCCCGCGTTCCTGCGTCCGCGCAAACGCCGTCGCTAATCACAGAATTCTGCAAAAGCATACGAAAAAGTCCGGTTCTTGACGAACCGGACTTTTTTTGCGTTGCCACTGTTCTACAATTTCCCTTTTGTGTGTACCGTATAATGAGTGCATGCCTGATGGGGGTGAGGGGTGCATGGCGTATGTCTATGTGGAGCAGCTGCTGATCGACAACGGACTGATCAATGCGTTCCTATTATATGTATGCATGCGCCTGGTGCGCAGGCCCCCGCGCGCCTGGCGGCTGGCGCTGGGCAGCCTTGCGGGCACGCTGGGCGGCGTTGCGCTTTTGATGGTTTCCACCCCGCTGCCGCTGCAGTGGGCCGCGAAAATTGTCCTGTCCGCGGCGATGAGCGTGATCTGCGTGGGCGCGAGGGACGGGCGCCTTTTTTTGCGCATGTTTGGCGCGCTGTGGGCGGTGACGCTTGCCATGGGCGGGGCGTCGCTGGCGATGGTGTTCCTATTGGGTGGCTCCTTTGCCGCAGGGCAGGGGTACATCGCGCTTGCGGGGGTCAACCCGGGCGTGTATATTGCGGGGGGATGGCTGACGTATCTGCTGGTGCGCCATGTGTGGCTGCGCGCCCGCGCGCGCGGGCAGCGGGCCCAAAGGCAGGTGACGTTGCGCGTGCGCGTGGACGCGCGTGAAATGGCCTGCACCGCGCTGGTGGACAGTGGCCACAGCCTGCGCACCCCGGGCAGCAACCGCGCGGTGCTGGTGGTGGAGAAGCGCGCGATTGCGCCCATCATGCCGGCAAAGCTTGCCCGCATCGACCTGGCGGAGGGCGGCTGGAGCGCGTTTATGGCAGAGGCGGCGGCGCTCGGGTGGGGCGGCAGGTGGACCTGCGTGCCCTTCTCCAGCGTGGGCGGCGCGGGCGTGTTGCCCGCGTTTGCGCCGGACGCGCTCTTTGTGGAGGACGCGCCCTGCGACGCCTTTGTGGCGCTTTTTGACGGACAGCTCGATGAGGAGGGCGCCTTTGCCGCGCTGGCGCCGCCCGAGCTTGCGGGATAGGCGGCCAAAAGGGACGTCGTATGAATTTGTGTGACGTAAGGGAGGATATTGGGACGATGAGACAGAGATGGACGCGCTGGAAGATTCGACTGCTCACGTGGTTTGCGCGCCTGCGCTTGCGCAGGGCCGGCGTGCATTACATCGGCGGCAGCGAGGCACTGCCGCATTCACTCTCCCTCAAGGAGGAACAGGAGCTGCTGGCGCGGCTGGGCGCGGGCGACGAGGGCGTCAAGCCCACGCTCATCGAGCGCAACCTGCGCCTTGTGGTCTACATTGCGCGCAAGTTTGAGAACACGGGCATCAGCATAGAGGATTTGATTTCCATCGGCACCATCGGCCTGATCAAGGCGGTCAATACCTTTGACGTGAGCAAAAAGATCAAGCTGGCGACGTACGCCTCGCGCTGCATTGAAAACGAGATTTTGATGTACCTGCGGCGCAACGGCAAGACGCGCTACGAGGTCTCCTTTGACGAGCCGCTCAACACCGATTGGGACGGCAACGAGCTGCTGCTCTCCGATATTTTGGGCACCGACAGTGACCTAATCTTCAAAAGCATCGAAAAGGACGTGGACCGCGAGATGCTCAAAAGCGCGATGTGCAACCTATCCCTGCGCGAAAAGCGCATTGTGATGTTGCGCTTTGGCCTGGACAACGGCGTGGAAAAGACACAAAAACAGGTCGCAGACATGCTGGGCATCTCGCAGAGCTACATCTCGCGCCTGGAAAAACGCATCATCCAGCGGCTGAAAAAAGAGATCAGCAAAATGGCGTGACGGTATAAACGCGCGCAATCTGGCCATGCTACTAGTATCAAGCAAAACACTTGGAGGTTCGTCGGGCATGGCCATGAATAAAGTGGAAATATGCGGCGTGGATACGTCGAAATTAAAAGTGCTCAAGGCCGATGAGATGCGCGCGCTCTTTGCAAGCATGCAGGCGGGGGACCCCGACGCGCGCCAGCAGATCATCGAGGGCAACCTGCGGCTGGTGCTGAGCATCATTCAGCGCTTCAACAACCGCGGGGAGAATCCGGACGACCTGTTTCAGATCGGCTGCGTGGGCCTCATCAAGGCGATCGACAACTTTGATACCACGCTGGGCGTGCGCTTTTCCACCTACGCAGTGCCGATGATCATCGGCGAAATCCGCCGTTACTTGCGCGATAACAACGCCATCCGTGTCAGCCGTTCCCTGCGCGATATCGCCTACAAGGCGCTCTCGGCGCGCGAGGAGCTCTCCAAGGCGCAGGGCGGAGAGCCCAATATCGAGGACGTGGCCAAAAAGCTGGGGCTGGCGCGCGAGGAGGTCACCTACGCGCTGGACGCGATCCAGGAGCCGCTCTCGCTGTTTGAACCCATCTATCACGACGGCAACGACGCGATCTACGTGATGGACCAGGTGCGCGACGACAAGGAGCGCGAGGAGACCTGGCTGGAAGGCATCTCGCTGCGCGAGGCCATGAAGAAATTGGGCGCGCGCGAAAAGAAGATCCTCTACATGCGCTTTTACCAGGGCCGCACGCAGATGGAGGTGGCCAAGGAGATCGGCATCTCCCAGGCGCAGGTATCCCGATTGGAAAAGACGGCGCTGCATCAGATGCGCCGCCACGTGTAGCGGCAAAAAGTTTATAAAAAAGCAGATATGGAAAAAACACGCGGCACACCGCCTTTGCGGTGTGCCGCGTGTTTCTATCTAGCGGAGTGGCGAAAAACGCCCAAAGCGCGGGTAAACACACTTTTTTGGATGCTGCACATGATGACGCATCGCGCAATGTACCTATCTTATGCGTCCTGCCGCGGCGTGTCCTGCGTCCGCTCGTTGGCACAAGGCGCGCCTTGACCATCGGGCGCGGAAGGCAGCTTGCGCACCAGCGCCGTCTCGATGCGCCGCTCGGCGATCTGCAGGACGTGGATATCCAGGCCGTTTACCTGTACATCCAGCGTGGTGCCGTCCTCGGGGATGGTGCGCAGGCAGCTGAGCACCATGCCGCCCAGGGTATCGTAGTCCACCTCGTCTGGCAGGGGCACGCCCAGCGCCGCGACGACGTCCGCAATGGGCGCGCTGCCCGAGACGCGCCAGAGGTTTTCCTCCAGCTGCTGGATTTCCGGCGGCTCGGCCGGATCAAACTCATCGTAGATGTTGCCCACGATTTCCTCAAGCAGGTCCTCCATAGTGACGATGCCGCTGGTCTGCCCGTACTCGTCGATAACCACGGTGAAGTGGTGCTTTTCGCGCTGCATATCCTTAAAGAGCTGGTCAGCGTGCAGCGTCTCGGGCACAAAGTAGGCGGGTCGCAGCAGCGCCTCGAGGCTCTGGGGCTCGGGAGCGCTTTGGTTCATGAGAAAATCCCTTGCGTTGAGGATGCCCTGGATGTCGTTGATATCCTCATCGTAGACGGGGTAGCGCGAAAGGCCGCTCTCCCGGATGACGCGCACGATTTCCGCATCAGGGGTATCGATGGGGAAGGCCACCACGTCCGCCTCATGGGTCATGATCTCGCGCACAGTGGTATCGCCAAACGCAAAGACGTTCTGGATCCATGCCTGTTCGTTCTCGTCGATGGTGCCCTTCTCGCCGCCCAGCTCCACCATCATGCGGATTTCATCCTCGGTGACAGTTTCGTCCTGCGCCTCGGTGCGCATTCCAAGCAGGCGCAGCAGGCCGTTGGTGGACACCGAAAGAAACCATACCACAGGCTTCATGACCACTGAGAGCGCCGAGACCACCCGGCAGGATACGCGCGCCACCTCCATGGGCTTCTGCATGGCGATGCGCTTGGGCACCAGTTCGCCCAGCACCAGCGTAAAATAGGAGAGGATCAGCGTGATGACGATGACCGAGAGCGTATCGAGCGTTGCGGGGGAAAGCGCGGTAAATCCCAGGTCATCGTAGACCCAGCGCACCAAATATTCCGAAAAGTTATCCGCCGCAAAGGCGCTGCCCAAAAAGCCCGCCAGGGTGATGCCGATTTGGATGGTGGAGAGAAAACCCGCAGGCGCCTCCAGCAGCTTCAGCAGGCGGGGCGCGCTCTTATCCCCCTCGTCTGCCATTTTGCGCAGGCGGGTAGGGTTCAGGGAGATTACCGCAATCTCGGTGGCGGCAAAAAAGGCGTTGATCAAAATCAGGATGAGCTGCAGCAGCAGCTGTTGCCAGATGGAATCCAAGGTGTGTTCGCTCCTTCTTTCGTCTAGCGGGACGCGCCTGCAAAATACACAAAAAGACACTGCCCAATCATCAGCATGGACGTTTGGACCGTGTCTTTGACGATGCAGTTGGCGCCGGCTCGGTGTCTGTCGCTCTCTGCGTCTTGCATGGCGGTGGTATCAGCCTCTCTTTGCTAGCATGCGCTCTATGGGAGCAATTATACGCAAGGACGGGCCGGTATGTCAAGCGCAGCCATTGGGGCAAAATGCGGCGTTTGTCCCATTGCAATCGGCGGTTGACAGCATGCAAAGCGCGCCTTTCTTGTGCGTGAGGCGGTTTTTCGCTATAGTGGGAGATAGCAGATCGAAGGGGGCGCTGCTATGACGTTTGGAGAAAAGCTGTGCAGCCTGCGCAGGGCGCGCGGGCTTTCGCAGGAGCAGCTGGCCGAGCAGCTGGACGTATCGCGCCAGTCGGTGAGCAAATGGGAGGCGGACGCGAGCATGCCGGAGATCGCCCGCCTGGTGGCAATCGCGGATTTTTTTGGTACAAGCGTGGACGATCTGGTGCGCAGCGGGGGCCAGGCGCGCGGCGCGGCGCAGGATACGGCGGCCATGATGGCGGAGCTGGGGCAGATCCGGCGCGCCATCCATGGGCGGGATACCTATGAGTATAAGAGCAAGGCCCGCTTTCTGGGCATACCGCTGGTGCACGTCAAGTTTTCACGCAATGGCGTAAGCGTGGCGCGCGGCGTGATCGCCATCGGCAACATCGCGATGGGCTTTTTCAGCCTGGGCGGGCTGGCGCTGGGGCTGCTTCTGGCGCTGGGCGGCGTTGCGGTAGGAGGCCTGAGCCTGGGCGGCGTAAGCATCGGCCTGATCGCCTTTGGGGGCTGCGCCATCGGCATGTACGCCGCAGGTGGTGTGGCCGTCGCCTCGGAGCTTGCCCTCGGCGGCGCAGCATCGGGCAAGGTGGCCATCGGCGGCGCTACGCACGGCGTCCACACCCTGCATGTGGTGGAGGAAACCACGGCCGAGCAGGTGCGTACGTTTATCCTGCGATACTGCCCAAGCGCACCAAACTGGCTGGCGCGGTGGCTATCGTTCTTTCGGTAAACGTCCCTGAAAAAGCGCGTTTGCGCCAAAGGCTGGAGAAGCCATGGCGCGCATGCATCGATCAGCGCGCAGCATGTATGCAGGGGCCAATGGCGTGGCAGCACGCAAGAGATGCACACAAATGCAATAGACGCCTACGTCTAAAATTTGCAACCAAATAAAAAGCCCGCCTCCATTTTCTGGAGGCGGGCTTTTTTCTTATAAACTATGCCGTAAGCGTCACTTCTGGTACGATTCCGCCAGCTTTTTAAAGGCGGGCAGGGCGCGCTCGATCAGCTCAGTCTGCACGCAATAGGCAATGCGCACGTAGCCGGGGCAGCCAAAGTCGTCGCCCGGCACAAGCAGCAGCTCGTGCGCCTTGGCGCGCGCGCAGAAGGCGTTCGCGTCAGGTTCCATGGCCTTGACGAACAGGTAGAACGCGCCGTCGGGCTTGACGCAGGTAAAGCCGTAAGCGCACAGGTTGTCGTAGAGCAGATCGCGGTTCTTTTTGTAGATGGAGACGTCCGCCGTCTGGTCCACGCACGCGGCCACCAGGCGCTGAAAGAGGCTGGGGGCGCACACGTAGCCCAGCGCGCGGCCCGCGCCGCACACGGCAAAGTAGACGTCCTGCGCATCCTGCATCTTGTCAGAGACGATGATGTAGCCGATGCGCTCGCCCGGCAGCGAGAGTGATTTGCTGTAGGAGTAGCAGATGAACGTATTGTCGTAATCGTGCAGCAAGTAGGGGACGGTGACGCCTTCGTACACCAGCTCGCGGTAGGGCTCGTCGGAGATCAGGTAGATGGGCGCGCCGTACTGGGCGCTTTTTTGGCGCAGCACCTCGCAGATGCGGTCGATGGTCTGCTGGCTGTACACCACGCCGGAGGGATTGTTGGGCGAATTGATGATCACGCCCTTGGTGCGGGGGGTGATGGCCGCGGCAAAGCGGTCCACGTCGATCTGGAAGGTATCCGGATCGGGCGCCACGGGCACCAGCGTGGCACCCGCCATCTCCACAAACACCCGGTATTCCGGAAAGAAGGGCGCAAAGGTGATGAACGCATCGCCAGGGCAGGCGATTGCCTGGATGCTGATGCTCACAGACGCGGCGGCGCCTACGGTCATGTAGATGTTGTCTGCGCTGATGCTGGTGCCGTGGGTTTTATTGACGTAATCGGCAATGGTCTTGCGCACGACCGCATCGCCCTGGGCGGAGGTGTAGCCGTGTAGCGCGACCGAATCGGTGGTGGACAGCAGCTGGGCCAGCGTCTGGTTGACGCACGGGGGCGCGGGCACGCTGGGGTTGCCCAGGCTGAAATCGAATATGTTCTGTGCGCCGATCTGTGCGGCGCGCTTTTTGCCGTACTCAAACAGCTCGCGGATCACCGAGCGTTTGCTGCCCAGCGCCAGCATTTTCTGTGAAATCATCACTCTCTCCTCCTGTTTAACGCAAAATATCGCCTTGATTGCTATTATAGCATGTCTGCCCCCAAATGCGCAGGGGCCGGTGCGGGAATTTTGTGGCATGCGTCTGTCTATCCAACGCAGGGAAACCCTGTTATAATGAAAACAATCTTGCAGGAATGGAGCGCTTTTAACGTGTATACGACACAGGTTACGTTTCACCAGCGGGCGCTTGCGCTGGTCAAACGCGTTTGGCATATGTATATTTTGCAGAACGATGCACAGGGCGCACAGGAGATCCTCTCCGCGCTCACGCCCGATGCGGTGATCATTGGCACGGGCAAGCACGAGTTCTACATCACGCGCGACGCGTTTGTCGCGGGGCTGATGCGCGACCAGGCGGAGGCCCAGAGCGTTGCCTTTGAGATTATCGATGAGTGGTACACCCTGCAGCCCGTGACGGCGGATGTGTGCATGGTGTACGGCACGCTCTGGGTGCGGGAAAAGGAAAGCGCGCGAAAGCAGGTCTTTGTGGAGATGGACAGCCGCTTTTCTGCGGTGTGCCGGGATGCGGGAGACCACGTGGAAATCACGCACCTGCACCACTCCATGCCCTACATTGACCAGCAGGAGGGGGAGTATTACCCCAAAACGCTCTCGGGCGTGGCCGAGCAGGTGCTGGCGGAGAACCGCCGCCTTGCGCGCCGGTTGGAGCTGGACGCGCTCACCGAGCTCTACAACCGCATCTACAGCGAGCGGCACATGCAGCAGGCGATGCGCGCCAAATGCGGCGTGTTTTATATGATTGACCTGGACGATTTCAAGCGCGTCAACGACACCCTGGGGCACATCACGGGCGACGATGTGATCCGGGATTTTGCCAGGCTGCTGCGCGACGTGTTTCCAGATACGGCCATCATCGGGCGCATGGGGGGCGACGAGTTTGCGCTGTGGGATGGCAGCGCGCGCGCATGCGCGCAGGCTGAGGCACACGCACAGGCGCTGCTTGCGCGCAGCGGCGAAATTGGAGCAAAGTACGGTGTTCTTTTCGGCTGCTCTGTGGGCATTGCGCAGGTGGCGCGCGCAGGCGCGGATTTTCTTGAGGTCTACGCGCGCGCGGACCAGGCGCTCTACAGCGCAAAAAAACAGGGAAAGGCTGCGGTGTGCTGGGCGTAGGGCGCACCTTTTTTCCTGCGCGCGCATATGGTATAGGCAGGAGGGAAAATGCCATGCTCTATTCGGAACTGCGCAAGAAGGAAGTTATCAACACCTGTGACGGCAGCCGCCTGGGCAACGTGGTGGACCTGTCGTTCGACGCCGCGTGCGGCGCGCTTGAGGCAATCATCGTCCCCGGGCCAGGCGGGGGTATCTTCCGGCCGGGCAACGACATACTCATTCCCTGGAAGATGATCGACAAGATCGGCGACGACGTGATATTGGTACATATCCAGAACATCGGCGGCCCCGCGCCACGCCCCGGTAGACACAACCGCTGCGGCCGGGTATAATGAGGGCAAATCAGCTTTACGGAGGGGGCAGCGCATGAAGTGCATGTACTGCGGCTGCACAAACAGCCGCGTGATCGACTCGCGCACCACGGACGAGGGTACCGCCATCCGCCGCCGCCGGGAGTGCGAGCAGTGTGGACGCCGGTTTACCACGTATGAAAAGATCGAGATGGCGCCGGTGTTCGTCATCAAAAAGGACGGCTCGCGCGAGGCGTTTGATTCAGACAAAATCCGGACAAGCGTGCTGAAGGCATGCGCCAAGCGGCCTGTGCCCATCGGCGACATCGACGCGCTGGTGGCCCATATCGAAAAAAAGGTCAACAACTCGCTGGTGCAGGAGGTCTCCTCCAAGGAGCTGGGCGAGATGGTGATGCAGCAGCTCAAGGGCCTCGATGAGGTGGCCTACGTGCGCTTTGCATCGGTGTACCGGCAGTTCCGCGACATCAACACCTTTATGAGCGAGCTCAACAAGCTGCTATTGGAGGACAAAAAGTAGTTTCGTCAAAATATGGTCTGAAACAGGAGAGATATATGACGCTGGATGATCGACAGGCGCCCGGCGCGCTTTTTCGTACGCGCGCGGGCGTTACGTATGTGGCGCTGCCCGATTGGGAGGCGGACGGGCGCGTGGTTGCGGGCTTTTCCCTGCGCTGCGGCGGGGGGAGCCCCGGCGGGGGGGGGCCGCTGAACCTGGGCTTTTCCAGGCCGGATACGCGGGAAAACGTGCAGGAGAATTACCGGCGCGTCTGCCGGGCGATGGGCGCAGACGTATCGGGCCTGGTGGTGACCAAGCAGGTGCACAAGGACGGCGTGCTGGTGGCCACAGGCGCGCACTGCGGCCTGGGCTGGGAGGACTATCCGGATGTGGAGGCGGACGCCTGCATCACGCGCGAGAGAGGGGTGCTGCTTGCCAAGCTGCATGCCGACTGCGTGCCCGTGTTGCTCTACGATCCCGATACGCCCTCGGTGGGCGCGGTGCACGCCGGCTGGCGCGGCACGGTGGCGCGCATCGCGCAAAAGACGGTGGCGGCCATGCGCGCGCAGTTCGGCGCGGACCCCGCCCACATGCGCGGCGCCATCGGCCCTTGTATCGGGCCCTGCTGCTTTGAGGTGGATATGCCGGTGGCAGAGGCGTTTACAGAGGCGCTGGGCGGTGCGTACGTGCATGCAGACGGGGGCGGCAAGTACCACATCGACCTGTGGCGCTACAATCGGGACCAACTTCTGGAGGCGGGCCTTGCGCCGGAGCATATCACCTGCACAAACCTGTGCACCCGCTGCGGGGATGAAAGGTATTTTCATTCCTACCGAAAAAACGGCCCTCAAACGGGCAGCCACGCGGCGCTGATCATGCTCAAGTAGGCGGGCGGGGTGCAGGCGACGATACCGGCGCGCGAAGGAAAAAACGCGCGCCCTTGTTGTTGCAAAAACGCCATAGCGTCCTGATGATCCCCCAAAAGCGCTGTTATCCGTTGCGGGCGCAGAGAAGCAGCGTCTCGCATTTTTACGCTTCCGCGCACCTGCTTGCGCCTGCGCCTGGATGCGCCGGTACCCAGAGATTGACGCGGGGATGTTTGCGGCACAAAATCAAATAATTATATGGATGCTGAAACCTCCATAAGGGAGCGCTTCTTTTTGATTTTCAGGCGGTCGGCAGTGCGCGCCTGTTTTTTAGCTTTTGAGGCTGCGGCTTTTTACCGCGCCGGTATAGATGCGCCCATGCATGTCCATACTACCTGTAAGCATAAGCTATACAAAAGGAATGTTTGGGAGGCATGGATATGTCGATTGGTCAGGTTTTGCTGCTCGCGGTGCTGATTCTACTCGCAACCGGTGGGATGCTCTATACGCAGCAGGCGCTCAGCCTGCGCACCCGCCCCACGCTGGTGTTTGCGCTTGTGGTGCTTGTTTCGAGCTTTTTACCGGGTCTGCTGCTGGGGCAAGTACAGGTGGGCTACGCGGGCGCGCTGCTCGCCCTTTTTTGCATCGGGTTGTTTGCGGGCGCGATGCACACGGCTGCGCGCGTGCGCGCGCTTGCGTGCATTGTGGCAGTCTCGCTTGTGATGTTTATCGCGGGCAACCGCCTGCGTGATGAGCCGGAGATCCTGTTTATGGCGCCCAGCCTGTTTTACGGGCTGTGCATCGGCCTCGCATCCTTTATCATCTGCGGGGAGCGGCGCTCGGCGTGCATCGGCGCGATCGCGGGGGCGCTTTTAGGCGATACCATCCTGGCGCTCATCGGCATGCACAACGCGCCCTATCCAGCGCAGATTCTGGGCGAAAGCGCCCTTAGCAGCGCCATGATCGCAGCGACGCTCGCGGTTGGCCTGTCCAGTTTGACGATGCGCCTGCGCACAGGCATGCGCAGACGCGCCTACACCCACGGCGAGCACGCCTGATTGACGGGACCTTTTTTGCGGCGCGCCCTCACATTGCAAACGTGCAGGGCGCGCCGTTTCTTGACTTTGCCGCTGTTTTCATCAATAATGATAGCTGTATTATTCTGTACTGTGTAAAAAGGGGGCGCCGGCATTGAAAGGGCAACGTATCGTGCGCATCATGCCGGATAGTCCTGCGCACGATGCGGGTATCCGCGCAGGCGAAGTGCTGCTTCGCATCAACGGCGAGGATATACGCGACGTGGTGGATTACCAGTATTTGAGCGTGCTTCCAGATATCGACGTGACGCTTGCAGGGCGGGCGCTGCACATCGAAAAGGAGGCGGGCGCGCCGCTGGGGCTGGTGTTTGAGGAGGCGCTGATGGATCGCCAGCGCACCTGCGCCAACGCGTGCATCTTCTGCTTTATCGACCAGATGCCCCCCGGGCTGCGCCAGACGCTCTACGCCAAGGACGATGACTGGCGCCTTTCGCTGATGATGGGCAACTACGTGACGCTGACAAACGTGGGGGAGCGGGAGTTTGCGCGCATCATCGCGCGGCGCGTCAGCCCGCTCTACATCTCCGTGCACGCGACAGACGACGCGGTGCGCTGCCGCATGATGCGCAACAAGCGCGCCGGTGGCATCCTCGAGCGCCTGCGCGTGCTGGCTGAGGCGGGCATCAAGTTCCACCTGCAGGTGGTGCTCTGCCCCGGATGGAACGACGGCGCGGTGCTGGCGCGCACCATGACGCAGCTGGCGGGGCTGTACCCGGCCGCGCAGTCCATGGCCGTGGTGCCGGTGGGCATGACGAAATTTCGGGCGCAGCTGGTGGACATCACGCCTGTCAACCGCGCAAAGGCGCGCGCGCTGCTCGATCAGGTTGAGGACTTCCAGCGCCGCGCGCTCGTCAAGCTGGGCACGCGCTTTGTGTTCCCCTCCGACGAGTGGTACGTGCTGGCGGGCCGCGACGTGCCCGCCTACGAGGCGTACGAGACGTTCCCGCAGATCGATAACGGCGTGGGGATGATGGCGCTTCTGCGCGACGAGTTTACCTGCGCGCTGGATGATCTGCCCAGGGAGCATGCGCCCCGGCGCGTGACAGTGGTGACGGGCAAGTCGGCCGCGGGCTTTCTTGAGGCGCTCATCGCGCCGCTTGCCGGCGTCCAGGCGCAGATTGTGCCGGTGGTCAACCGGTTTTTCGGCGAGCGCATCACAGTGGCGGGCCTGGTGACGGGCGGGGACATTGCGCGCGCGCTTGCGGGGCGCGACCTGGGGCAGGAGGTGCTGCTGCCTGCCACCATGCTGCGCGCCCAGGGCGACCGTTTTTTGGACGATATGACGCTTGCCGAGCTGCAGCAGGCGCTGGGGGCGCCTGTGCGCGCGGTGCCGGTGGAGGGCGAAGCCCTTGCCTGCGCGCTTGCGGGCATCAATGGGGAGGAATGCTAAAACATGGCAAATGCAAGGCCGATGGTGGCCATTGTGGGGCGGCCCAATGTGGGCAAGTCCACCTTTTTCAACAGCATGGCGGGGGAGCGCAAGGCGATTGTAGAGGACATCCCGGGCATTACGCGCGATCGCATCTATGCGGACGTGGAGTGGCTGGGGCGCCCCTTTACGCTGATCGATACGGGCGGCATTGAGCCTGCAAGCGAGGATATCCTGCTTCGGCAGATGCGCCGCCAGGCGCAGATCGCCATCGAGACGGCGCAGGTGATCCTGTTTTTTGTGGACGCCAAAGAGGGGCTCTCGCCGGCGGACGAGGATGTGGCCGACATGCTGCGCCGCAGCCACAAGCCGGTGATCGTAGTGGCAAACAAGGTGGACCACTTCCCTAACCACGAGGCATATTACGACTTCTACGCCCTGGGCATGGGGGAGCCAGTGCCCATCTCCTCGTCGCAGAAGCTGGGCTTTGGCGATCTGCTCGACGAAGTGATCAAGCTGCTGCCTCAAAGCGCGGCGGAGGGTGAAGAGGGCGAGGACGAGCGTATCCACGTGGCGGTGGTGGGCCGGCCCAACGTGGGTAAAAGCTCGCTTGTCAACACCCTGCTGCGCGAGGAGCGGGTGATCGTCAGCGATATCCCGGGCACCACGCGCGACGCGATCGACACCGAGCTTGCGGTGGGCGAGGATACGTACGTGCTGATCGACACGGCGGGCCTGCGTAAAAAGAGCCGCATCGACGATAAGACCGTGGAGCGCTACAGCGCGGTGCGCGCGCTTTCGGCGGTGCGCAGGTGCGACGTGGCGCTGATCGTGGTGGACGCGCAGCACGGCGTAAGCGAGCAGGAGACCAAAATCGCGGGTTACGTGCACGAGCAGGGCAAGGCCGCGGTGGTGGTGGTCAACAAGTGGGATTTGATCGAAAAGAGCACGGGCACGCTGGAAAAGTACGCGCGCACCGTGCGCGCCTCGCTGCAGTTTATGGACTACGTACAGGTGCTCTTTATCTCGGCCAAATCCGGCCAGCGGGTGCACAAGGTAATGGACGCGGTGCGCGACGCATTTGCCCAGGCCAAGCGGCGCGTGCCCACCGGCCTATTAAACGACGTGATCGGCGAGGCCATCGCCATGCACGAGCCGCCCATCGCCTCGGGCAGGCGTCCCCGGCTGTACTACGCCACGCAGGTATCGGTGCGGCCGCCCACATTTGTCTTTTTTGTCAATGATCCGGACATTTTTCATTTTTCCTACATGCGCTACCTGGAAAACCACCTGCGCAAATCCTTTGGCTTTGCGGGCACGCCCATCCGGCTGTTGCTGCGGGCACGTAAAAAGGAGGAATCGGTATGACGACGCGAGAGATTCTGATGATTGCACTTGCATCGGTGCTGGCGTATCTGATCGGCTGCATCTCCACAGCCATCCTGCTTTCCAAGGGCGTGGTGAAAAAGGACGTGCGCTCCATGGGCAGCGGCAACGCGGGCTCCACCAATATGCTGCGCAGCTTCGGCTGGATGTACGGGCTGCTCACCTTTGCGGGGGACTGCCTCAAGGGTGT
Organism: Maliibacterium massiliense; assembly: GCF_900604345.1. Taxonomy (GTDB): domain Bacteria; phylum Bacillota; class Clostridia; order Christensenellales; family Maliibacteriaceae; genus Maliibacterium; species Maliibacterium massiliense. The sequence continues at coordinate 350,422 of NZ_LR026983.1, read as the reverse complement.
GCTCGCCGTGCTGCTGGGCCAGTGGCTGGCCGGCAACATGGGCGGCGCGTTCGCGGGCGTGTTTGTGGTGCTGGGCCACTGTTTTCCGGTGTTCTTCAAATTTAAGGGGGGTAAGGGCATTGCCACCACCATTGGCGTGATGCTGGTGGTCAAGGCCGTTGTGATCATCCCCATCGTGGCGGCGGGGGTGCTCATCATCGCCATCACGCGCTATGTGTCGCTGGGTGCCATCGCGGGCTGCCTGATGGCGGTGGCGGCTACGTGGCTGGCGATGCCGGAGAACCTGCCCATGTGCATCATGATCAGCGTGGCGGTCGTCATCGATATCTTTTCCCACCGCGCGAACATCCTGCGCCTCATCCGCGGCCAGGAGCGCAAGCTACACGCGGGCAAGAACCCCAAGAAGCAGGACTCCGCACCGCCCAGGGATAAAGAGGCGTGAGGGGGCTGCCGCGCTCTGCAGCGCCAGATAATTTATGAAAGCAAAAAGCGCCGCCCGCGTTATGCGCGGGCGGCGCTTTTTGCTTCTATCTTCTTCTGGGTAGGTGCCTACAGCAGGATGCAGATCAGCCCGCCGTGGCCCTCGTTGATGATGCGCTGCATGGTCTCGGCCATCTTGTGCTGCGCGTCGTCGGGCATGCGCGCAAGCTTGTTGGAAAGCCCCTCCTGCACCAGATCGTGCAGGCTCTTGCCAAAGATGTTGGTCTCCCAGATCTGCGCGGGGTCGTTCTCAAACTCCGCAAGTAGGTAGTTGGCCAGCTCCTCGCTCTGCTTTTCCGTGCCCATGATGGGGGAAACCTCGGTTTGGATATCCACCCGCATCAGGTGCAGGGAGGGCGCGCTCGCCTTGAGACGCACGCCGAAGCGGCCGCCCTGGCGGATCATCTCAGGTTCCTCCAGCGTCATTTCCGCCACGCTGGGCGGCACGAAGCCGTAGCCAACCTCCTGTACGGACGCAAGCGCGCCTGCGAGGCGGTCGTATTCCCTTTTAGCGACCATCAGCTCCTTCATCAGCGCCATCAGCTCGTAGTCGCCGTCGATTTCATAGCCACACTCCTGGCTGAGCACCTGGTAGAACATCGCCGGATCGGCGGTCAGCTTGTAGACCACGCTGCCTGCGCCCATATCCACGTCGCTCAGCGCCAGCTGCAGGGGGCCGTCCTCAGCGTTGAAGCTTTCGGCCAGCTTTTTATAATCGCGCATCTTGCGGATATCCACGCCTGCCTCGCCCACCGCCTTGAGGATGCCCGCGGGCAGTGCATGACTGGCGGGGAGCACCTGAATCCAGCGCGGCATGTCGATGGACAGCTGGGTGATGGGGAACTCCATCAGAATATCGGCCAGCAGGTCGTCGATCTCATCCTGCGTCATGTTGAGCACATCCAGCGCGCGCACGGGCACGCCGTACTTGATCTCCAGGCTCTGGCGCAGGTTCTCCGTCTCCTCGGCCTGGGGTGTGGTGGAGTTGAGCACCACGATGAAGGGTTTGTTCTGGGCCTTGACCTCCGCGATCACCCGCTCCTCGGCGTCGACATAGTTCAGGCGCGGGATATCGGTGATGGTGCCGTCGGTGGTCATCACAATGCCGATGGTGGCGTGGTCGGTGATGACCTTTTTTGTGCCCAGCTCCGCGGCCTCCTCAAAGGGGATGTCATAATCCGCCCATGGGGTGCGCACCATGCGGGGCTCGCCATCCTCGGTGGTGCCGATGACGCCCTTGACGATGTAGCCCACGCAGTCCACCAGCCGGATGCGTACGTTGAGGTCCTCGCCGATTGTCAGCTCCACCGCCTCGTTGGGCACAAAGTGCGGCTGGGTGGTCATGATGGTTTTGCCCGCGCCGCTCTGCGGCATCTCGTCTTGGGCGCGCTCCCGCGCAAAGGCGTTTTCCATGCCCGGGAGCACCATCTGCTCCATAAACCGTTTAATAAAGGTGGACTTACCCGTGCGCACAGGACCCACAAGGCCAAGATAGATGTCTCCATTTGTGCGCTCGGCAATGTCCCTGTACAGGTCCATATGCTCCATGAACGTTGCCTCCCTTTCGTCTCTATGGGTGTGAACGGTAGATATATATGAACGGGCGGGGCAAATAATACATCGCCTCTGCGACAAAAAAACACTTCCCCGGTCAAAGCGGCGAGGAAGTGCGCAAGGATGCGGTTGTGGCGTCAATGTCAGGTGCTGGACGTCTCGCGCTGCACGCGCAGCACGTAGTCGAGGGATTGCTGGGCGCGTGCGGCGACCTGCGCGCTCGTCATGCCCTGCGCAAGGAAACGCCGGCACACCAGCGCCATGGACTCGCCCACCTCCACGATGTGGCCGTCCGGATCGTATATGCGGATGACGCGCTGCCCCCAGGGGCAGGTCACAAGCGGCTGCACGCGCGCGATCTCGGGGTGCGCGTCCAGTTTTTGCAGGAAGTCGTCCAGCGCCTCGGTCTCAAAGTAGAGCTCCGCGTTGCGCGCACGGCGCAGCACCTGATCGTCCGCAGCGCCGATAAAGGCCAGCCAGCTCTTGCGCTCCTGCAGGGAGAAGCCGCCGTCAAAGGCGATGTTGGCGCCGTAGTCCTGCACCACGCGCTGGCCGAGAATGTCCTCGTAAAAGGCCCGCGCGCGGGCAATATCGTCCACAACAAACAGGGAAGCGGAAAACTTCACAGGGTCGCTCCTTTCCACGCGTCATACGCGTCCGGCAGAATATAGACGGATACCGCGCCGCCTGATACCGGGAAATCCGCCCAGCCGTCCTGCTCGATGGTGACGGGCTCCGGCGCGCTGCCCAGCAGGTCGCGCACCACGGCGCCCGCATAGCGCTGGCCCAGCTACATGCGCTTGCTGCCGCCCGGCCCGTCCGAGAGCACGGCGGCCAGGCCGCTGGATGGATGCATGTCGTCCCCCTCGCGCGTCCAGCCCACGATGTTTGCATGGTCGAAATAATCGTGCTGAAAGCCGTAGGCCACGTGCATGCGCGCCCAGAGCAGCGCCTTGAGATGGGGCGCGGGCGGGATGTTGTCATGGGGGATGCCGTAGTAATCGCCGTAGAACACGCAGGGAACGCCCTCTTTGCGCAGCAGGATCAGCGCATAGGCGAGGGGTTTGAACCAGGCGGGCACAAAGGATTCCAGCGCCTGGCCGATCTGGGTATCGTGGTTGTCCACAAAGGTGACGGCGTAGTCGCCCTGCGCGGCTGTCAGCGTGCCTTCAAACAGGCGCGCCATGTCCCGCTGGCCATTTGCGGTTGCCGCCTCGTAAAAGGCGAAGTGCAGCGGCACGTCAAACAGGCGCATGTTGTGGCTGACGCAGTCAAGGTAATGCTCCAGCGCGTGCACATCGCGGCTCCAATACTCGCCCACGGCGAACAAATCCCGCCTGCATGTGCTGCGCAGCATGCCCAGGTACTGCTGGTAGAAGCCGTAGCGGATGTGCTTGAGCGCGTCGAGGCGCATGCCGTCGGCCTTTGTAGTCTGCAGATACCACTGGCCCCAGCGCTCCAGTTCTTCCAGCACCTGCGGATTGGTAAAGTCCACGTCCGCACCCATCAGGTAATCGAAGTTGCCTCGCTCACTGTCCACCTCTGCGTCCCAGTGCTTGCCGTGGAATTTGTATACGCCGCCGGCCTTTTTGGTATCATCCCAGTCCACGCCGGCGAAGTGCGCCCAGTTCCACGTAAAATTGGAATACTTGCCCCCGCGACCGACAAAGTCAAAGCGCGTCCAGGCGCGGATCACCCGCTCGGAGCCGATCTGGATATTGCGGTTTTCGGGATCGTCGCTGGAGGCGGGCACAAGTTCGCTTGCGTCCGCGCCGATGTGGTGGTTGAGCACCACGTCGGGGTAGACGCACAGGCCCTGCGCGTGCAGCGCCTCGATGCAGGCGAGGTACTCTTGGCGCGTGCCGTACTTGGTGCGCACACTGCCCTTCTGGTCGAACTCGCCCAGATCGTAGAGATCGTAGACCGCATAGCCCACGTCGTGCGCGCCGCCTGCGCCCTTATAGGCGGGGGGCAGCCACAGCGCGGTGACGCCCGCGCGTGCAAGCGCGCCAGCCTCGGCGGCCGCCTGGTTCCACAGCGCACAGTCGTCAGGCAGGTACCACTCAAAGTACTGCATGATGGTGGGGTTTTGGCTGTTCATGGGTTCGCGTCCCTCCTTCAGGCGGCATGCGCGTCCACAAAAGTAGACGCCCATGCCGGGGCAAGCGCCCCTGTCCTTTCTTATTGTACGCCTGCCTGCAGGGGAGGGCAAACCGGCTGTGCGATGCAAACGCCTCTTAAAAAAGCGGGCGCGGCAAGATTGCGCGGTCATGCATGTTGCGAAGGGGGGAGAAAACAGGGGGGCACGTGTCCCTTCGGGGCATGGCGGACATGCGCGCGTAGCGCTGCGACAAAAACGGCGCCGGCAAAGGGAATGGCGCCGATCCATACACCTGAAGCAAAGGCAGGGGCTGCCTGAAGGATGCGCAAACGCAGCAGCCATCCATCAAAGCATACCGCAGGCGGCGAAGCGGCCACTTGTAAAAAAGCGACGCGCGCAAACCGCCGCACGCCGCGCGCCGGGCGCCGCGCCCGCACGCGCCGTGAGTAAAAATAACGTACGATCGTGTAAAAATTCGCCTTTTTACGATGGAATGTTCGTGTTTTGCCGTAAAAATGCATGATTCAACGCATATCCGGGCAAAAATTTAAGGAAAATTCAAAGACTATGCAAAAAAACCGAATATTATGTTGACGCTGTAGAGGACATGCAGTATAATAAGCCCATCGCCAACAGAACTGTTTTACATGGGATTAACACCAATATGGAGGATGAAGCTGAATGATCATCAAAGACGTTCCCAAAGTGGCATACGCCAGCATCGGCGGCTCAGGCACGTGGGCGTGCGAATTCCCCAATGAAGTGGGTATGGAAGGCGTCAAGGTTCTGCAGGAAGGCATGCAGTTTGAGACGCCCTTTGGCACCACCATTGAGATGAAGCTCATCGAACTGGACGGGTCCATCACCGCCGACGGCAAGCCCCGCACGATGCTTTACGTGCCCTTCCACGGCTTCACGGGCCTTGCCCCCTTCAACACCCCCTCGGAGCAGATCTTCTGGGTGTTCCAGCAGGCGGGTGTAAAGTACATCATCGTCGACGGCAGCGGCGGCAGCGTCAATCCCCTGCTGGATCCGGGCGACATCGTCGTGCCGCATGACATCATCGATCTGACCAAGCGTCCCAGCAATATCCACCGTTTTTGCAATGGCATCGTGCGCATGCGCGAGCCCATGTGCCCCGAGCTGCGCGGCCTGCTGACCAAGTTTGCGCGCGAGGAGTATGGCCCCCGCGTCTTTGGCCGCGGCGTGTACTGCAACACCGAGCCGCCCCGCTTTGAGACCGAGACCGAGATCAAGTTTGAGCAGTCCATGGGCGCGGATATCACCGGCCACACCATGATCCCTGAGGCCTACCTTGCGCGCGCCATCGGCGCACACTACGCCGGCATCTATATCATCAGCAACTATGCCGAGGGCGTGCAGCAGCTCAACTGGGGCTCGGGCAGCATCTTTGGCCACTACAACGACTGCGCCGCGCACATCGGCAAGATTGTGCTGCGCACCATCGCCGCCATCGAACCGGAGAAGCTCGACTGCCGCTGCAAGGAGTACCTCATGGAGGTGCCCTCCAACGTGCAGAACCGCATCCACAGCGAGAAGGTCGGCAAATAGTTTTTGTGTGTACCAGCGCCGATTGAACGGCGCTTGAAATAGGGAGGAGACATCGAGCTATGAAAAAACGTATTTCGCTTCTTTTGGTCGTTGTTATGGTGTTGGCCATGGCGCTGACGGGCTGCGGGCAGAAGGCCGCGGACAACAACGCCGGCAGCGGCGACGGCCCCAAGGTTGCGTTTGTGTTCGCACTGGGTGGCCTGGGAGACAAGGGCTTTAACGACAGCGCCATGGAAGGCCTGGAGATGGCCAAAGAGCAGCTGGGCGCCACCATTCAGTACGTCGAGCCCAAGGAGACCGCCGAGTTCGAGGGCCATCTGCGCGAGTTTGCCAAGGACGGCTCCTACGATGTGGTTTTCGGCTTCGGCTACGACCAGGTGGACGCCATCCAGGTGGTTGCCAAGGAGTTCCCCGAGCAGAAATTCGCCATCATCGACGGTGAGGTGGATGGCTACGACAACATCATGTCCGTCACCTTCAACGATCCGGAGAAGGCGTTTTTGCTGGGCACCATCGCAGGCAAAATGACCAAAACAAACAAGGTCGGCATGGTCGGAGGCATGGACATCCCCCTGATCAACGGCTTCGGCGCCGGCCTGAAATCGGGCATGGCGTACGTCAACCCCGATGTGGAGCTTTCCATCAAATACGTAGGCGCGTTCAACGACGCCAACACCGGCAAGGAGCTTGCCCGCGCGCTGTATGACGAAGGCTGCGACATCGTGATGGCCTGCGCCGGCGGCAGCGGCCTGGGCGTGTTCGCCGCGGCCAAGGACGTCGATAAGATGGCGCTGGGCGCGGACGTCAACCAGATCCCGCTGGATCCCGACCACATTGTCGCCAGCGCCATGCGCATGATGCAGACCGTTGTGCTGGATATCATCGGCTCGGTCAAGGACGGCTCCTACAAGGGCGGTCATCAGATGCGCGGCCTTAAAGAGAAGGCCACCGACGTCACCGTTGAGGGTGCCGTGATCAAGACGCCGCAGGAGGTGCTGGACCGCACCGAGGAGATCCGTCAGGAGCTCATCGACGGCAAAATCGATGTGCCCACCACGCTTGATGAGGCGGAGGCCTTTATCAAGGACCTGAAGAAATAACGGCATTGTACTGCAAGTGGAGCGTCTCCGGGGCAGCTCGGGGACGCTCTGCTTGCATTGTACACCACGCCATAATCGTAGAAAGAGGTGAAGAGGCGCGCATGTTGCAAGTGGATATGATGGGCATCACCAAGCGGTTTAAAAACACGGTGGCCAACGATAAGGTGGATTTCAGTGTGCGCGGCGGTGAGATTCACTCGCTGCTGGGGGAGAACGGCGCGGGTAAAACCACGCTGATGCGCATTCTCTACGGCATGACCACGCCCAACGAGGGCCGGATATTCATCGACGGCGATCAGGTGCACTTTAAAAGCCCGCAGGACGCCATTGACCGCGGCATCGCAATGGTGCACCAGCACTTTATGCTGGTGGAACCGCTGAGCGTGGCCGAAAACATGGTGCTGGGTTACGAGCCGAAGAAGGGCATCCGCTTTAACCTGGCCCGCGCCAGGCGCGACGCGATGGAGCTTTCCAAACGCTACGGGCTGGAGATCGACCCTGGCGCGCGCATCGAGAGCCTGCCGGTGGGCGCCAAGCAGCGCGTGGAGATTCTCAAGGCGCTCTACCGCAAGGCGGATTTGCTGATATTGGACGAGCCTACCGCGGTGCTGACGCGCGGCGAGGTGGACGACCTGTTCAAAGTGCTGCGCGAGCTGCGTGACGACGGCAAGACCATCATCATCATCACCCACAAGCTCAAGGAGACCATGCAGATCGCCGACCGCGTAACCATCCTCAACGCGGGCAAGCTGGTCACTACGCGCGAGGTAAAGGATACCAACCCCGCGGAGCTTGCCGAACTGATGGTGGGGCGCAAGGTCAGCTTTGACGTCAAGCGCGACAGCGAGAAGGAGCAGCTGGGGCCGGTGCGCCTGCGCCTGGAGGACATCTCCTATAGGCGCGAGAAGGTGCGGGTGCTCAACCACCTGTCGCTGCAGGTGCGCGCAGGGGAAATCCTGGGCATCGCGGGCGTGGAGGGCAATGGCCAGACCGAGCTGGTGGAGATGGTCACGGGCCTTTTGCCCTGCAGGCACGGCGCCATCTATATCAATGAAAAGAAGGTGGAGCACGCCACGCCGCGCAAAATGGTGGCGCTGGGGGTGGGTCACATCCCCGAGGACCGCGGCAAGCGCGGCCTTGTGGCAAACTTCTCCATCAGCGAAAACCTGCTATTGGGCTACCAGCGCTTTGCCCCTTACAGCAGACGCGGCATCCTCAAGCCCGCGGTGATCGACAAGCATGCAGAGCAGCTGCGCGAGGGCTTTGCCATCAAGTCGGACAGTATCGCAGAGCCCGTCTCCGCGCTCTCGGGCGGCAACCAGCAGAAGGTGGTCATCGCCCGCGTGCTCTCACAGGACCCGGACATCATCGTGGCGGCCCAGCCCACGCGCGGCGTGGACATTGGCGCCATCGAGTACATCCACCAGAAGCTCATCGAGATGAAGGAGGCCGGCAAGGCCGTGCTGCTGATCTCGGCGGAGCTGGAGGAGATCATGAAGCTGAGTGACCGCATCGCGGTGCTCTTTGGCGGGCACATTGTGGCGGAGGATACGCCCGACCACTTTGACGAATACCGGCTGGGCGCGCTGATGACCGGCCTGGAAGGTGGAGAGGAGGCGGCCAAATGAACGAGGTAAAACCGAGGCGCTTCGACCTGAAGGGGCTCAAGGACAACGTGCTGGCGGTCTCGCTGCTATCGCTTGTGGCCTCTCTGGTGCTGGCGGGCGTCATCATCGCCTGCGCCGGCTACTCCCCCTTTGCGGCCTACGGCGCGATGTTTACCGGCGCGTTCGGCGGCATGAGCAAGATCGCGGACACCCTGGGCACCGCCACCCCGCTGATATTGACCGGCCTTGCGGTTGCGCTGGCCATGAAGGGCGGCGTGGTCAACATCGGCTGCGAGGGCCAGATGTACATGGGCGCCATGGCGGCCGCGCTGGTGGGCGCGTACGTCAAGGGCTTGCCCGCGCCCATCCACATAGCGATGTGCGTGCTGGCGGCGATGATTGTGGGCGGCCTGTGGGCGGCCATCGCGGGCGCGCTGAAGGTGCGCCTGGGGGTAAGCGAAGTCATCCTGACCATCATGCTCAATTACATCGCCACGTATTTTACCGATTACCTTGCCACCTATCACTTCAAGGCGGAGGGCATGACCATCAAGACGCCCAACATTATGGACACCGCCTCGCTGCCCAAGCTCTACCCGCACAGCCGTTTTACGGTTGGCTTTATCCTGGCGATCATCGCGGTGCTGGTGATCTGGTGGATGCTCAAAAAGACCACCATGGGCTTTGAGACGCGCGCGCTGGGCAGCAACCCCTTTGCGGCTGAGACGGGCGGCGTCAACCGCAAGCGCCAGATTGTGATCACCATGCTGATGAGCGGCATGCTCGCCGGCCTTGCCGGCGGCATCGAGGTGCTGGGCGTGCACCAGTACTTTGTCAAGGGATTCTCGCCCGGCTACGGCTTCGACGGCCTGGCCATCGCCGTGCTGGGGCAGAATAATCCCTTCGGCGTGCTGATATCTGCCATCTTCTATGGCGCGCTGCGCTCCGGCGCTACGATGATGGATCGCGCCACAAAAATCCCCGGGGACTTTGTGGTGATCCTGCAGGCGCTGGTGATCATCTTTGTAGCAACGCCCGCCATTGTGCGTGCGCTGCGCCTGCGCAGGACGAAAGGGGGCAAAGCACATGATTGACCAGATCGGGGCCCTGATCGCGGGTGCGCTGCGCATCATGATCCCCATCGCCTTCGGCGCGCTGGGCTGCACGGTCAGCGAGCGCGCGGGCATCGTCAACATCGGCCTGGAGGGCATGATGCTCATGGGCGCGTTCGGCGGCGTGGTGGGCTCGTTTGTCACGGGCAGCGCGTGGATCGGCCTGATCATCGCCATGATCTTCGGCATGTTGATGGCCGCGCTGCACGCGGTGCTGACCATCCGCTTTAAGACGGGCCACATCATCAGCGGCCTGGGTATCAACCTGCTTGCAAGCGGCCTTACGATTGTGCTGATGCAGGCCATCTGGGGCAACCAGGGAAAATCCCCCGAGGTGGCCAGTCTGGGCTATATGAAGGTGCCCGGCTTTGACAACGTGCCCATCCTCAAAGATATCTTCGGTTCCATCTCGCCCATGTTTCTGCTGCTCTTGGCCATCATCGTGCTGGTGTGGTTTGTGATGTACAAGACTGTGCCTGGCCTGCGCCTGCGCTCCATCGGCGAGAACCCCTACGCGGCGGACTCGGTGGGCATCAACGTCAAGTGCACGCAGTTTATCGCGGTGCTCATCAGCGGCGCGCTTGCTGCGCTGGGCGGCGCGTATCTCTCCATTGGCGATATCGGCCTGTTTTCGCGTGATATGGTGGCCGGCCGCGGCTACATCGCCATGGCGGTGACCATCTTCGGCGGCTGGAACCCGCTGGGCGCGCTGGGCGGCAGCTTGATCTTCGGCCTGGCCCAGAGCGTGCAGATCCGCCTGCAGGCCTTCAACTTCCCAGTGCAGATTGTACAGATGCTGCCCTACGTGCTGACGATCCTCATATTGATGTTGATCCGTCGCTCGCGCGGGCCCGCTGCCTCGGGTAAGAGCTTTGACCGTGAGGAGGGCTGATATCTTTGGAAAAACAACAACCAGAGCTTGCGCGCCTGATGCAGATACGCGCGCAGCTCAAGGAGGACTTGCAGTTTGACGATGCGGCCTACGCGCAGATGCTGCAGGTGATGGAGGACAACAAAGCCCTGACCGAGCGCATCGCGCTGCACTACGAGCTCTACGACAGGGGACAGCCCGTGCGGCCTACCCTGGGCAACGAGATGCAGATTTTCTACATGCGCGACCGGCAGACGTTCATGTTTCTGATGTTCCCCGAGATGCGCCAGATGGCCTACCAGCTGGGCCGCGCCATCGGCGCCAAGTTTGTGGCACCCTATGTGCGCGGCACCACGCTGCCAGAGTGCTTTGAAAGCAATATGCGCATCGCGGGGCACCACGGCTACGGCTATCAGGAGGTTGTCGAGGTGGACGAGACCCATGGCACCTACCGCACCTACGAGTGTGCGGACTGCTACGGCTTTCCCAACATCGGCATGAAAATCTGCGCCTACGAGGCGGGCACCGCCTCGGGCATCTACGGCACGCTGCTGAACCGCAAAGTTGTGTGCGAGGAGACAAAATGCTGTGCAAACGGCGATCCGTACTGTGAGTTTGAGGTGCGCATCGTCGATTAACACAAAGGTACGTTCTTTCGTATGGGGGAACGGCAAGAGAAGAAGCGCGTTTGCATCGATAGGGATGTGGGCGCGCTTTTTCCGTTGCGGCCATACCAACGAAGACAGGTGTTTTGCAGCTTTTCATTTGTGCGGGCATGAACGCGCTATATGCTTCATATATTGCAAACAGGGACGGGGTAAAACGACAACTAATGAAATATTTCATAAATAAGTGCTGTGTTTTATGAAAAGGTGTACATCATGTGTTGAAAACCGCTGGACATCTACAAAAATCTGTGGTACTTTTTCCATAAAAGGACATGTTACAATCGATGCAATGTATATAAATGAAATATTTCATTATTCTGTCTTCGATTGTACACGGTTGGTTGTGCGTATGGAAACATATCTCGTTTAAATGAACTTCCCCAATGCCCACGCGGCTTTGTGCAAAAAAGTGTCCTGTCAAGCGGATGATTCAGGAAGGAGCGATGGAAATTGGCCGTAACAATGCAGCAGATTGCGCAGGAGGCAGGCGTCTCGCTGGGCACGGTGTCCAACGTGTTGAACAACCGCACCAATGTCAAAAAAAAGAACTACGACAAGGTGATGGCGGCGGTTGAAAAACTCAAATACCAGCGCGGGCCCGCCGTGGATACGCTCAAAATGCCGTTTCCATCCAACTTCGCGCTGCTGTTGCCCGATACGGCGCGCGCCTTCTATTCAGAGCTCATCCGCGGCGTGGAGGATGCCGCGTGGTCCGCGGGCTACGGCATGATGCTGGGCAGCTTTGACCGGATTAAGAGCAAGCAGCGGCAGTATATGGAGATGTATGCGCGCAAAAATCTGGCGGGCATCATAATCCACAAGCCCATGTCCTCGTGCGATACCATCAACGAGTACTTTGGCGACAGGACGGTGGTGCTGCTGGACGCCAATGACAGCTACCGCGGCAAATTCCCCATCATCAACGCGGACGACCGCGGCGGCATGCGCGCCGCCATGCAGTTTTTGTACGATCACGGCCACCGGCGCATCGCCTATATCAGCGGCCTGTTCGAGGTGGAGTCCAGCGTGCGGCGGCTCAACGTATACAAGGAGTTTTTGGTGGAAAAAGGCATTGGCATTGAGGAGGCGCTGATCAAAAACGGCAATTACGACTGGCACAGCGGCTACACCCAGGCGAGCGCCCTGTTGCGGCTGGTCAATCCGCCCACGGCGATCTTTGCCGCCAACGATTTGATGGCCATCGGCGCCATCAAGGCGGCGTATGAGCGGGGGCTGCGGGTGCCGGGGGATATCTCCATCATGGGGCACGACGATATTGAAATGGCCGCGCTCTACATGCCGCCTTTGACCACCGTGCGCCAGCCCCGCTATGAAATCGGGGTGTTCTCGGTGGAAATGCTGCTCAAACAGATTCAGAAGATCACCTACAACGAACCGGTCGAGCCCGTCTACGTACAGCGCGATAACGAACTGGTGGTGCGCGAGAGCGTCTCCTACATCGAGCGTAACGTGGTGCAGGAGCCCGCCAGCGCCCATGCCCGCACTTTACAGGAGGATGTCCTGTAAAAATATGAGAAAGAGGTGTTTGTTGTGAAGAAGAGACGGAAAACCTTGTACCTGGTTGTGGCGGTGCTGATGCTGCTGGTGCTTGCGGCCTGCAGCGTCGAGACCGAGGCGCCGGTGGCCTCCGGCGGCGCGAGCACGTCCGCGAGCGCTTCCCAGAGCACGTCCGGCGGCGGCAAAAAACCCGTGGTGGGCTTTGCGCAGATGTCCTACACCAGCGCATGGCGCATCGCCGAGACCGACGACATCAAGGCCAAACTGGAAGAGAACGGATACGATATCATCTACACCGACGCACAGAACAACACCCAGAAACAGGTGTCCGACGTGGAGGACATCCTGGCGCAGAAACCCGATTACCTGCTGCTTGCCCCCCGCGAGGAAGAGGGCCTGGTGCCCGCGCTGGACGCCGCCAAAAAGGCGGGCGTGCCGGTGATCCTGATCGACCGCAAGGCCAAGGGCACGCCGGGCGAGGACTACGTGTGCCTGATCTCCTCGGACTTTGTCTGGCAGGGCGAGCAGGCCTGCGCGTGGCTGGCGAAAAAGACGGACGGCAAGGCCAAAGTGGTGGAGATTTACGGCACGCCCGGTTCCACCTCGGCGATTGACCGCGCGGCAGGCTTCCGCGAGGAAATGAAGAAGTATCCGGATATGGAGATACTCGCCTCCCAGGTGGGCGACAACAAGCGCGTGGAATCGCAGAAGGTCATGGAGAACATGATCCAGGCCTACGGCGACCAGATCGACGCGGTCTACACCCACGGCGACGAGATGACCTTCGGCGCGGTGCAGGCCATCAAGGCTGCGGGCCTCAAGCCCAACGAGGACATCCTGGTGGTATCGGTGGACGGCACCAAGGAGGGCGTACAGGGCATCATCGACGGGGAAATCTCCGTGGAAGTGCAGTGCAACCCCCGCATGGGCGCTGAGGTGATCGACGTGCTGGAAAAACTGGAAAAGGGCGAATCCGTTGAGGAGTGGATCGTGGTCAAGGACAACATCTTTGACGAGACCAACGCCAAGGACTGGGTCGACAAGCTCTAAAGGGGACCGCTTCCTTTGCAAGGCAACCAAACCAAGTAAGGCAACCAAACCAAGTGTTGTGGGTTTGAGATGACGCCACCGCATCCTGCGTGTGCAGAGCGGGCGCGGCGCACGGCATGTGCCGCCTGCGTGCGCGCCAAAACGCCTGGCGCGCAGGAGGGCGGCGTCGTCAAAGACGGCGAAAGGAGGAAGGCCATTGGAACAAACCTATCTGCTTGAGGCGCTGCACATCACCAAAACCTTTCCGGGCGTGCGGGCGCTTTCGGATGTATCGCTGCAGGTGCGCGCCGGGGAAGTGCACGCGCTGATGGGGGAAAACGGGGCCGGCAAGTCCACCCTGATTAAGATTTTGACCGGCATCTACACCAAGGACGAGGGCACAATCCTCTTTGACGGCAGACAGATCGCGCCCCACACCGCGCTGGAGGCGCAGCAGCTTGGCATCAGCACCATCTATCAGGAGCTGAACCTGAGCCCCTTTTTGAGCGTGGCGGAGAACATCTTCCTGGGGCGGGAGCTGCGCACCAAGCGCGGCACCATCGACTGGAAGCGCACCAACAGGGAGGCCGCGCAGCGCATGGCGGATTTGGGCATCACACTGGACGTGACGCGCCCCCTTTCGCACTACTCCACCGCCATCGCGCAGATGATCTCCATTGCACGCGCGCTGGTGATCCAGGCCAAGCTGCTGATCATGGACGAACCCACTTCCTCGCTGGACAACCGCGAGGTGAACGTGCTGTTTGCCACCATCAAAAAACTGCAAAAGATGGGCATCGCGGTGATCTACATCAGCCACCGCATGAGCGAAATCTTTTCCATCTGTGACCGCGTCACAGTGCTCAAGGACGGCGAATCGCGCGGCACATACGGCATGGACGAGATGGATATGCCGCGGCTGCTGTCGCTGATGATCGGCAGGGACGCCGCAAGCGTCATCGGCCGCACCAAGGTGCACGATCCCCAAAAGGAAAAGGCGCCGGTGTTCTGCAGCGTCAAAAACATCCGCAAGGGCCACGTGCTGCAGGGAATCGATCTGGAGATACGAAAAGGGGAGATCCTGGGCCTTGCCGGCCTGCTGGGTTCGGGACGCACGGAGCTTGCCAAGATCATCTGCGGGGACGATCCCCTCTACGCGGGGGAAATCTTTGTCGAGGGCAAGCCTGTACGCTTCCGATCGCCCAAGGACGCCATTGCCCGGGGCATCACGCTCTGCGCGGAGGACCGCAAAAACGAGGGCATCTTTTCCTTTATGGACGTGTGCGACAACCTGACGATGGCGATCCTGCCCAAGCTGGTGCGCGCGGGCGTCATCAACACCAAGGAGCAGCTGGCCCTCACGCAGGAATACATCGGCAAGCTGAGCATCAAGACGCCCTCGCCCCGCGCGCTGATCCGCAACCTTTCGGGCGGCAACCAGCAAAAGGTGGTGCTTGCGCGCTGGCTGTGCATGCAGCCGGAGATGATCATCCTGGACGAACCGACCCGCGGCATCGACGTGGGCGCCAAGGCGGAGATCGAAAAACTGATCCAGATGCTGGCCGATTCAGGCATCGCGGTGCTTTTCATTTCCTCGGAAATCGACGAGCTGGTGCGCGGCTGCGATCGGGTGGCCGTGCTGTATGAGGGGCGCAAGGTGTGCGAGCTGGTGGGAGACGAAATCAGCCGCGAGCATATCCTCGACGCCGTGGCGCGCGGCAGCGAAGAGGCGCGCGCGCTGCACCAGCAGGCAGCGCAGGGGGGAGGTGGCGTGGCATGAACAAAGCGGCTCCCATGCCCTGGCGCAGGCGCGTGTTCTCCCGGGAATTTTTGGTCAACAACGCGGCGCTGCTGATGCTGGCGCTGCTGCTTGCGATCAACATCGCCTTTACGCCCAACTTTCTGCATCTCAACACCCTGTGGAACCTGATCTCCCAGGTGGCGGGCCTTGCGTTCATCGCCATGGGCATGACGATCGCCATCTCATCGGGGGGCATCGATCTTTCTGCGGGTTCCATGATGGCCATCTCGGCCATGACGTTTGCGCAGATCGCCACGGCCACGGGCAACATCCTGCTGGCGGCGCTGGGCGCGCTGATCATCTGCGCGGCGCTGGGCCTGTTCAACGGCTACATGATCGCCAAATGGAAGATCCAGCCCATCATCCTGACGCTGGTGATGCAGATGGTGCTGCGCGGGGCTGCGATGCTGGTATCCAAGGCGCAGATCCTCTCGCTCAAAAGCGTACCCATTGTGGAGGACATCGGCCTGTACCGTTTTGCGGGCGGCATGCCCATCCAGATCATCCCGCTTGCGCTGATCGTGGCGGTGACCTTCTTCATCCTCAAAAAGATGCGCTTTGGCAAGAGCGTGGAGGCGGTGGGCGACAACAGCCGCACCGCGCGTCTTTCCGGCATCTCGGTGATGGGCACGCTGCTGTTGGTCTACATGGCAAGCGCGCTGATTGCGGGCATGGGCGGACTGATCGAGCTGTTCCGCGCCAACGCGTGCGACCCCAACATGATGGGCCTGACCTACGAGCTCAACGCCATCGCGTCGGTGGCCATCGGCGGCACCTCCATGAAGGGGGGACGCGCCAAGGTGTTCGGCTCGCTGGTGGGCGCGGCCGTGATGACGCTGATCAACATCACCGTCAACATGAACAACATCCCCTTTGCCTTTGCCAACATCGTCAAGACCGTCATCATCATCTTCGCCGTCGCCCTGCAGCGCGAGCGCAAGGCGTAGAGAAGGGAGGATGTGCGATGAAAAAACAAAACAAGGTGCTGGCGTTTGTGCAGGGCAACGGGCCTGTGATGGTGCTTGCCGCGCTGTTCCTGTTCTCCTGTATCGCCTTTGGCACCAACTTCTTTTCCTACACCAACCTCTCCAACCTGATCCGCCAGGTGAGCATCATGGGCCTTGCGGCCATCGGCATCAACTTTGTCATCATCTCGGGCGGGCGCGACCTGTCAGTAGGCTCGGTGTGCGCTGTGGCCGCCATGGTGATGGCCTACCTGAGCCCCTACGGCTTTTTCCCGGCGGTGCTGGGGGCGCTTGCCGCGGGCGTGCTGCTGGGTCTGATCAACGGCCTTGTGATCACCAGGCTGGGCGTGCAGCCCTTCATCGCCACGCTGGGCATGCAGCTGGGGGCGCGCGGCATTGCGCTCTTGATGAATGGCGAGCTCTCCATCCCCGTGGATGAATCCATGACCTCTATCACCTTTATCGGCCGCGGCTATATCGCGGGCATACCGGTGCCGGCGCTGCTGTTTGTGGGCTGCGTGATGCTGGCCTACTTTGTGGCCAGGCGCACCCGCTTTGGCAGGGCGGTGTACGCCATCGGCGGCAACGAGGAGAGCGCCGCCATGATGGGCCTGCGCATCAACCGCACCAAGGTGATCGTCTACATGATCAGCGGCCTGACAACCGCGCTCGCCGCCGTGGTGCTGACCTCCCGCCTGGGCGCGGGGCTGCCTGTGGCCGGCGAGGGCTGGGATATGACCATCATGGCCACCGTCATCATCGGCGGCACCCTCATCCGCGGGGGCGTGGGCGATATGCGCGGCGTGCTCGTAGGCGTGCTGATCTGCGGCATCATCACCAATATGATCAACATGTTCGGCAACATCAGCACCTACTGGCAGAACATTATCAACGGTCTACTGCTGCTGGCCGCGGTCATTATGCAGACGCGCTCGGCCAATAAGGCGGCTTTACTTACGACGCAAGAAAGTGAGTGACAACGCTATGGATGTACGCAAACAAATCATTGAGGAGCTCAAGCACAGCGTGCTCTCGGTCAAGGAAGCCGAGCTGGACACCCTGTGCGACTATATCCTTCAGGCGCCCAAGGTGATCGTCTACTCGCGCGGCCGCGTGGGCCTTGCAATGAAGGCCTTTGCCATGCGCCTGAACCACCTGGGCCTCTGCGGCCGGTTCCTGGGCGATATCACCACGCCGGCCATCGGCAAGGGCGACCTGCTGCTGGTGGGCACCTCGCTGGGCTTTCCCTCCTCCTTTGAACGCTTTATGGACATTGCCCACTACAACGGCGCGAGCGTGATCGGCTTTACCTCCAACCCGGAGGGGCCGCTCTGGCAGAAGGCGGAGGCCACAGTCAACATCCCGGCGCGCGCATTTACCTCCCACCCCGAGGAATTTGAGGGGCGCGAGATCACCGACCCTGCGGAGGTGCGCGCGGTGGAGCTGCTGCACATGCCTTCGGTGCAGCCCATGTGCTCCACCTTTGAGCAGGCGCTGCTGTTGGTGCTCGACTATACGGTGCTCAAGCTGCAGCAGCGGCTGGGCCAGAGCGAACAGCAGCTGCGCGACCGGCACGCCAATATTCTCTAAGGAGGGGAACGGCATTGAAAAACGATGTGAGAATGCAGATTTTAGAGGAGCTGTCCGAACACCTGCTCAGCGTGGATGAGGCGCAGCTCGACACCATGATTGACTACATTGAAGGCGCAAAGCGGGTGTTCTTTTACGCGCGCGGCCGCGAGATGATGATGCTCTCCGCCTTCGCGATGCGCGTCTACCACATGGGGTACGACGCCTATGTGGTGGGGGAACCGCACGTGCCGCCCATCGGCAAGGGGGACGTGCTGATCGTCAGCATCGGCATGGGCACCTCGCCGCGCATGGCCACGGCCCTGGCGCAGATTGAGGTGGCGCGTCAGGCGGGCGCGACGCTGGTGGCGCTCAGCGCCCATCCTGAGACAGTGCCCGACTGCTTTGCGCATGTGGTCAAGATCCCCGGCCAGACCATGCTGGAGACGCCCGAGCATATGATCTCGGTGCAGACCATGGGCGCGCCCTACGAGCAGGCCGAGCTGGTGACGCTGGATTACACCGTGCTGCGCATGATGCAGCGCCACGGTTGGCAGGATGCGGATCTTGCCGCGCGCCACACCAACCTGGAATAAGTAAGAAAAATACGTGATCGGACAAAAAAGCCCCGCGTGCATGCACGCGGGGCTTTTGCCGCAAAAAGAAATGTGTCAATCCAGGCCTGCTGCGGAAAACCCGCCTTGATGCGCAGCACTTTGGCAGGCCGCAGCGCGGACGCGCTTCTCGGGCAGAGGCGGCGGTAGAACACCGCCGTGGCGCAGATAGCCTCCGGCTTCCAGCCAGCGGGGGAGTGCGTGCGAAATCACGCCGACGGCCGCCAAGAGCGATGGCGCTTTCACGCGTCCCCTTCGTGCTTTTTATATCTCTGCAGCTGCCTGCAGGTGCGCCGTCTCCAGCGGGGAAAGATGGCCCTGCGCGTCTACGATGATGATGTCCGCCTGTGCAAAGGCGGCGCGCATGTGGGGCACAAACCCATCGGGGCCGGCATCCTGCGGCATGCCGCAGACAATGGCGCCCACGTTGTGCGCCCGCATGAACTGAACCGCCGTCTCCAGCCGGTCAGCCCGGTAATAGACGAACATCTCTGCGCCAGCCTGCTTGGATACCTCAAAGAGATACTCCAGCGCCTCGGCGCAGCGCGCCTGAAAGCAGGCGTGGCCCTGTATGCTCAATACATTGAGGTGGCGCCCCGTCTCATCGGCCAGCTGCCGCCCGGCATGGATCAGCCGGTCACAGCAGAACTGATCTGTGACGCAAACCACCACTTCGCTTGCGATTGTATATCCATCCATGAAGATTTCATCCTTTCGCTTTGGTATGTGCGTTCCCGCGGCCCACTGTGATGCCGGCGCAGCATTGCGGCAGGCGCGTTGCAGGGAAAGCATCGTTTTTTTTAAAGATTAGCTGCACGCTTTTTGCGCAGACGCCCGCATGGGACAACAAAAGGGGGACGCACTGCAGGTGCGCTTGTGTCACGCCCGGGGGATATAAAGGGTAAACGTGCTGCCCGCATGCGGCGCGCTCTTCACCTCGATGCGCACGCCCAGGCGCTGGGCAAGCTCGCGCGCGATGGACAGCCCCAGCCCCGTGCCGCCGCCCGAGTGCGCGCTGTCCACCTTGTAGAAGCGCTCAAAGATATGGGGCAGATGCTCGGGCGCAATGCCCACGCCGTCATCCTGGCAGCGCACCAGCACGTGCGCCTCATCCGCCAGGGCGTCCAGCGTCACGTGCCCGCCGCTGCCCGTGTACTTCAATGCGTTATCCAGCAGAATCACCAGAATTTGCTCTATGCGGTCGCTGTTGCTGTGCACGGGCGGCAGCGCGCCCACGTCGGCGCGCAGCGCAAAGTGGATGTCCATATCCTGCGCCAGCGCCTCAAAGCGCGACGCCGCATGGCGCAGCAGCGGACCAATGGCAAAATCCCGCTGGGCGAGTGCCTGCGTCTCGGACTGCAGGCGGGATAGCTCCAGCAGATCGTCGATCAGCCTGCTTAAGCGCATGCTCTCGCGCAGGATCATCCCATAGTAGCGCTGACGATCGGCAGGGTCCTGCAACATGCCGTCCGAGAGGGTCTCGCTCATGGCGCGGATGGAGGCCACCGGCGTGCGCAGCTCGTGCGATACGTTGGCTACATAGGCGCGGCGCACCTGCTCCAGATGCGCGGATTCGGTGATATCCTGCATCAGCGCCACGGCGCCCAGCGCCTCTGCGCCGCTGCTCATGGGCGCGATGGACACGCGCAGCACGCGCGCGCCCACATGCATGCTGCGTACCAGGCTGCCGCCCTGGCTGAGGCAGGCGTGCATGTCCTGCCAAAAGGCGTCGTCGCCCACGCTTGCGCGCACCAGGGAGGCGTCCTTGAGATCAAACAGCTGCAAAAGCGCGGGGTTGACCTGGGTGATGGCGCCCGTCCTGTCCATGGCGATCAGCCCATCGGAAATGCTGTCGATGATGTAGCGCAGGCGGTTTCGCTCAGCCTTTAAATCCTCGATGGTGCGCGAGAGCGCCCCCGAAAGGTCATTGAGCGCGTGGGCAAGCTGGCCAATCTCCCCGCCCGCCGCGGCGTCCGCGCGCACGCTGAAATTGCCGTGCGTCATCGCCAGCGCCGCGTCGCGCATCTGCCCCAGCGGGCGCGCGATGCGCCGCGCTGCCCAGTAGCAGGGAAGCAGCATCAACAGAAACACCAGCACCATACCCCAGATGACGGAAAAATTGAGCGAGCGCAGCGCCGCCTCCAGCTCGGGCAGGGGTTGCGCCATGATCAGCGCGCCCACCATCTCCCCGTCGGTATTCTGCATGGGCACGCCCACCATCAGGTAGCGCCAGCGGCGGGCGCCGCCGGTAAAGTAATCGGAAACTTCCTCGCCTGCGAGAATGCGCCGGATGTAGGGTTGCAGCGCGCGATAGAGCGCGTCCTCCTGCCAGTTTTGCGCAGGCAGCACGTTTAAGTACGATTGCGCGGCGCCCTTGGCGGGGAGCACGCTAAACAAGGGAGCCTGATCGCTGTCAAAGACAAATACGCTGGAGGAAAAAAGATAGGTCTTTTTGGTGATGACCGAGCGGAAGTGCTCCTCGGTCATATCCCCTTGCTTGACCTGCGTGGCCATCTCCGATGCCATGTGCGCCTGGGGCAACAGGCTCTGCGCCTTCATATCCGTAAAAAAGGTGCGCCCCGCGTACATGAAAAGCGGCACCACAAAGACGCCGAAAAGCAGCACGGTTGTCAGGATCAGCAGCAGGATGCGGCGCAACAGGAGGCTTTTGGACTTCATGGCGCGACCTCGAACTTATAGCCAACCCCGTAGATGGTGCGGATGCACCAGGGCGTCTCCTGCTGCGGCAGCTTCTGGCGGATGCGCTTGATCTGGGTATCCACCGCGCGCGCGTCGCCGCTGTAATCGTAGCCCCACAGCGCGTTGAGCAGCTGCTCGCGTCCAAAGACCTGCCCAGGATGCGCGGCCAGGGTGTAGAGCACCTCCACCTCCTTGGGCGTGCAGGCGATGCGCTGGCCGTTTAGCGTGACCTCGTAGGCGTTGATGTCGATATCAAGGCCCGGGTAGTGCAGCACAGGCTGGGCCGTGGTAACCGTCGCATCCACGCTGCCTGTACGGCGCAGCACCGCGCGGATGCGGGCCGCCACCTCGCGCGGGCTGAAGGGCTTGACGATGTAGTCGTCCGCGCCCATCTCCAGGCCCAGCACGCGGTCAAATTCCTCACCCTTGGCGGTGAGCATGATGATGGGCACCTTGCTGGAGCGTCGGATCTCCCGGCACACGTCCAGTCCCGATCGGCCGGGCATCATCAGATCCAGCACGATCAGGTCGGGGTGCTCGCCCAGCGCTTTGCGCAGCGCGCTATCGCCATCGTAAGCTGAGGCATAGGTGAACCCCTCGGCGGCAAGATACGCCCCCAGCGTCTCGTGCAGCACATGCTGATCGTCGCAGATTAAGATATGGCTCATATCCCGTTCACCATCCCACGTGGTTTTTTATCATTATACGTGCAAGCGTCTGGAGGGACAAGGGACTTCACAGAATGTTCACTTCGGGTTACCTGTGGATTTATGTGTGGGTTTGTGCTATGCTAAATATATTGTATTATGCAGCTTTGCGCGGGCGGAAACCCGCGTGGAAAAGTGATCAAGGAGGAAACAGCATGAAAATTGCCGTGATATTTGCCAGCCTCACCCCGCAGCTGCTGACACTGGTGGAACGTGAACTGCGTGCGGCGCTGCCCGAGGAAAAGTCGCTGCACATTGCGGTGCAGGCAGATCCCTCGCTGGCCGCGGAGCGGGATGATGCGACGATCGCCCGCAAGCTGGTTAAGATGTACGTCGACGCGGTCCAGGCGGGCGCGGACGTGATCTATCATGTGCCATCGGCCTCGGGCGCGGTGGCCTCGGGCGCCAAAGAGACGTTTGCGATGATGGACGTTGCGCTCATCCGCATGGACGACTGGATGGCGGAAGCCGCGGTGGAGATGGGCCCACGCGTGGGTTTGATCGCCACACAAGAGGCCGCGCTGAACGCCACCCGTCAGCTGGTGGAAGCATACGTGGCGCAGAAGGGCAAGGCGGTAAATATCCAGAATATTCTGGTAGCGGATGCCTATGGACGCCCCAAAAGCGAGGTGGTGCGCATCCTCAGCGAGAAGGCGCTGGCCGTCAAGGACAGCATCGATACCTTCATCCTGGCGCAGGAATCGCTGGCCCTCTGCGAAAAGGAGCTGCGCGACTTGATTCAAAAGCCGGTGCTCTCCAGCCCGCGCTACGGCGCGCTGCAGATCAAGCAGGTGCTGCGCGCGCGCGACTGAACGGTTGCATCATGTACAGCGGAGGAAGCCTTCTTTATAGGGCTTTCTCCTTTTTTGCATGACAACACCGCACTTTGCACGCTATAATGAATACACTGCAAAAAAAGGGGTATGACGCCATGGATGATACGGTATCGAAAAACGTCCGCGTTGCGGATTTCCAAAAGGGCGACAAATGCGCCTGCGCGCTGCTGATCAAGCAGGCCCAGGTGCGCCTGTCCAGCCGCAATGAAAAGTATCTGGACGCGACACTGCAGGACAGAAGCGGGGAGATCAACGCCAAGCTCTGGTCGTGGGGAAGCAGCCCCGCGCCCGATGCGGGCTCGGCGGTGTTTGTGCAGGGGCACATCACCGAATACCAGGGCAAACTGCAGATGAAGGTAGAGCAGCTGCGCGCGGCGCGGCCCGAGGAGTTTGCCTGGGACGATCTGGTGCCCTCCGCCCCGCTGTCCGGCGAAAAGATGTACGCGGCGGTGCTGGCGATTGCCAAATCGCTGGAGGACGCGCCGCTATCCCGCCTGGCCTGCGCCATGCTGGAGAGCGACAGGGAAAAGCTGTGCATCTGGCCGGCCGCGCTGAGCAACCATCACGCTGAGCGCAGCGGGCTGCTGCACCACACGCTGAGCATGCTGCGCGCCGCAGAGGCGCTGCTGCCAGTGTACCCGCAGCTGAACCGCAGCCTGCTTTTGTGCGGGGTGATCGCGCACGACATGTGCAAAATCGAGGAGATGAACATCACGCCCGTGGGCCTGGCGAGCGAGTACACGGCCCGCGGCAAGATGCTGGGACACATCGTCTGCGGCGTGGAGCGCGTGGCGCGCCTTGCGCGCGCGGCGGGTCTGGATGAGGAGCGCAGCCTGCTGATGCAGCATATGGTGCTCTCCCACCACGGGCGCGTGGAATACGGCAGCCCGCGCGTGCCCATGTTTCCCGAGGCCGAGGTGCTCAGCATGCTGGATATGCTCGATGCGCGCATGTTTGAGATGGCGCAGGCGCTCTCCAGCACCCTGCCGGGCGAGTTTACCGATCCAGTGTGGTCGCTTGAGAAGCGCAGGCTCTACAAGCCGGTGCTGAAAAAGGAGGCGCCGCACAGCGCGTCCGTGGCAGAATAGATGCGGCGGCCGCACCCACAGCGGTGCGTGGGTTGCAAACGCATCACCACAGCGGGCAATGACACCAACGCCTCGCTTTTGAAAAAATGCGCAGCTGTGCAAAGCGGAGATGACGCCTGCATCGAAAAAACATCGTCCAGATTATACTACAAAGCAGCGCCGCGGGAGCTTTCCCGCGTCGCTGCTTTGCACGGACAACGAGGATAACTACACGCAAAACGCGTGCGCCAGGGCACGAAACTGGGCGTAGGCGGCCTCCATCTCGTCCCGCCCAAAGCGGGAGGAGGGGCCGCGGAAGGCAACCACGCCCAGCAACTGGTCGTTTTTGACCAACGGCAGCGCCATGGCGTGCATGCCCGCCTCTTCCTGCTCAAAGTCCGCGATGTACGGCGTATCCAGATGTGGATACCGGTAGAAAACCTGCGCGATGCTGCAGCCATCGGAAAGGTTGCTGAAGTGGCCCAGCAGCGTCTCTGCGCGGATGTTGCGCTGCGGCGCCACCGCGTCCAGATAAAAGTACTGCTCGCCGATGCGCACTACAAAATAGGTGGTTTCGCCCACGATATCGGCAAGCTCGGTGAGGATTTTGTGCATCTTCTCACGCGCAAAAAAGTCGCGGCGGTAGACGATGCCCAGGATCATGGCGTTCAGGCCGATGCAGTAGCGCGGGGAATTCTTCTCCTGCGTGACGTATCCCTTCTGCTCCAGCGTGGCCAAAATGGTGTGCGCGGTGCTCTTGTTGAGCCCCAGCGCCTGGCTGATATCTTGCAGACGGCAGCGGTTGCCGTTGAGCGCAATGTATTCCAGCATGTCCATCGCCCGCTGAACCGATTGGATGTACTTCTTTGCTGCCAAAGTCATTCCTCCTGATGTTTACCATCATAAAACGATTTGTGTTATTATAGCGGCTTGTGCGACATTTGTCAAAAACTGCGCCCCTTGACAGCAGAATTCCCCTTTGCTATGGTGATCGTGAAACGTGTTTTTTCTGCGGACATGCGTACAAAAGGAGTGGTAGTATGAACAAGCGGCTGATCATTGCCGCGGGCAAAGGACTCTATGCCTACAAGCAGCAACTGGTGCTGCGACTGCGCGAAGCGGGCTACGACGTCACCGACGGTGGCGCCTACGATACACCCGATCCGTTTCCGTATTATATGGCGGCGGAGAAGGTAGCGCGCGCCATCCAGTCCGGTGCATTTGCGCAGGGCGTTTTGATCTGCGGCACAGGCATGGGGGTCTTTCAGGCAGCCAACAAATTCAAGGGCATCTCGGCGGCGCTGGTAGAATCGCCCTATACAGCGTATTTTGCGCGCCAACTGAGCGATTCCAACGTGCTGTGCATCGGCGGCTGGGTGATGGCCGAGGCGCAGGCGATGGATGCCATCAATGCCTTTTTCGGCGCAACCTTTGGGGAGAATATGGACCCGCAGCGCTACGCGCGCATGAAGCGCGCGCACGAATACAGCCGCGAACACTACGGCGCATAGGAGGGGAGAAGCAATGACGAAAATCATCGTATCGAGCGTCAATGTGGTGATTGATTATAAAAACGACGTAATCGCATATCTGCGTGCGCAAGGGCATACAGTGTACGACGCGGGCGCAGATGATCCCAGCATTCCGGTACCGTATCACGAGGCGGCCGAGCGCGTGGCGCTGCCCGTCCAGCGCGGGGAATATGACTTTGGTGTGACTATCTGCGGCACGGGTATGGGCGTGGCCCAGGTGGTGAACAAATTCCGCGGCGTGTACGGCGCGCTGGTGGAAACCCCTTACACCGCCCGCATGAGCCGGGTGATCAACGATGCGAACGTGCTGTGCCTTGGCGCATGGATTCCTGGACGTGAAATGACCTACGCCATACTGGACGCCTTCTTCGGCACGGCGTTCAACGAGGGCATGGATGTGCAGACGAGCGCGTTCAACGCGGCCTGCCGCAGGGAACTCGATGAGCGCTTCGGCCAGGTATAAAAAAGGTCTTTCCAAGTAAAAAAAGCGGCAAAAAAGCAGCACGCTCTTTTTGCCGCTTTTTTTGTCCACCAAAGTGGGATGCGGCCGGCTGCGCGTTGCAATGCGTCCCTTTCCCATGTACAATAAACGTAATAGAGCGTTTGCAGAAGCCTTTGTCTAATACCGGCACTTTGCGTGTACATTGAAAGGGGATTTTTTATCATGCAACCGATTCGATTTGGCATCCTGGCTACCGGGGACATTGCCTCGCGCGTAGTGGAGAGCATCAAATGCACCGAGGGAGCCGAGGCGTACGCCGTGGCCTCGCGCGACCTTGCGCGCGCGCAAGCATTTGCGCAAAAACACAGCGTGCAAAAGGCCTATGGAAGCTATGAGGCGATGCTGGAGGACCCAGCGGTGGATATCGTATACGTGGCTACACCGCATTCCCACCACTATGAAAACATGATGCAGTGCATTGCGCATGGCAAGCATATTCTCTGCGAGAAGTCCTTCACCGTCAACGCGGCGCAGGCCAGGGAAGTCGTGGAAAAGGCGCGCGCGAAGCGCCTCTTTGTGATGGAATGCATGTGGATTCGCTTCTGTAACGGCACCAACATGGCGGTCAACCGCGCAAAAGAGCCGGATATCGGCGATATCCGCATGGTGAGCATCATCTTCGGCCGCGTGTCGCCCGACGTACGCGGCGATGCGGACCGCTACAACCGCGCGGCGCTGGCAGGCGGCGCGCTGCTGGATCTGGGCTGCTACACGACAAATGCGGCGCAGATGATCTTTGGCGACCGGATGCCCACCAAGGTGGTAACCAGCGGCTATCTCAAAGACGGCATCGATGAGCAAGGCTCGATTATCCTGGAATACGGCCCGGGCCAGACCGTCACCATGCAGCTGGCCTTCCGCTCACACATGACGCGGCATTTTTCCATCAACGGCACCGACGGTAAGGTGGAAGCCATCTTTCCCAAGTGCGACCAGATACATGTTCAGCTGCAAAACGGCCAAACCTATGCGCTGGAGGCAAACAACGCGGCGGATAACTTTGTGCCGTATCTGACCCATGTGGTCGATTGCCTGCGCAAGGGCCTGACAGAGAGCCCCATCATGCCGCCGAAGTACACCGTGCGGGTGATGGAGATCCTGGATGAGGTTCGCCGCCAGTGGGGATTGAGATACCCATCCAAATATGAATAAGGGGCAAAAGGGCTTGAAAGAGAAGAAAAAACGCGGCTTGACGAGCAAGATATTCATCGGCCTGGTGGCGGGCATTGTTGTGGGGCTGATACTTAACTACACGCCCGCCAGCTACGTACGCGACGAGGTGATTCTCGGCGGCGTGCTGTACGTGGCGGGGCAGGTATTTATCGCCATCATCAAGATGCTGGTGGTGCCGCTTGTGTTTGTATCGATCGTCTGCGGCGCGTGCTCCATGGGGGATACCAAAAAGCTGGGGCGCATCGGCGGCAAGACGCTGCTGCTGTATATGGCCACCACCTGCGTGGCCATTGCGCTGGCGCTGGGCGTATCCACGTTGATACGCCCGGGCGTGGGGCTGGATATGTCCGCGCTTGCCACCACACAGACCACTGTGGGCGAGGCGACGCCGCTGACGGAGGTGCTCATCGGCATCATCCCCACCAACCCGGTTCAGGCGCTGGCTGAGGGCAATATGCTGCAGGTGATCTTTTTTGCGCTGCTTACGGGCATCTGCTTGTCGCTTGCCGAAAAGAAGGTGCAGGGCCTCATCAGCCTCTTTGTGCAGATCAATGAAGTGATGATGACCATGGTGCGCGTGGTGATGAGATTTGCACCCATCGGCGTCTTTGCGCTGATAGCCACCAATTTCGCGCAGCTGGGCTTTGATATGATGCTGCCCCTTGGCAAATACATGTTCAGCGTGCTTTTATCGCTGGTGCTGCATACGCTTGTGATTTATGGCGGCATACTGCTGCTCTTTGGCAGGCTCAACCCCTGGCGCTTTTTCAAGAAATACACGCCGGTGATGGGGCTGGGCTTTTCCACAGCCACCAGCAACGCCACCATTCCACTGGCCATCCAGACGCTTGACAAGCGCATGGGTGTCTCGACAAGCATATCCTCGTTTACTATCCCGCTGGGCGCCACCATCAACATGGATGGCACAGCCATTATGCAGGGATGCGCAGTGGTGTTTATTGCCCAGCTCTACGGCGTCCAGTTGGGCCTGGGGGGCTATCTTACGGTGATTATGACTGCCACGCTGGCCAGCATTGGCACGGCGGGCGTGCCGGGCGTAGGCCTCATCACCTTATCCATGGTACTGAGCTCAGTGGGACTACCGGTGGAGGGTGTCGCGTTCATTATGGGCATTGACCGCATTTTAGATATGGCGCGAACCGCGGTGAATATTACCGGCGATGCGGTGGTTACCACGGTGGTGGCAAAGAGCGAGGGGGAATTTGTCCAAAGCGTGTACGACCGCATGGAAAAGCCCGAGGCGCCCAGCGTATCCTAGCGGTGCGAATGGGAGGTGCACATGTATTGTCGGGTATCTTCGCACCGCGAATCATCCGGAATATACGCGTTTTTTATCGCATGAATGGGGTGGCGGTTGTTCTTTAGAAGCACTGCTATAAAAAAGTTTATGTATGCCAAATAAAATGTCTTTTTAGGCTGTCGCACTCCGCGAGGAGTGCGTGGATTGAAATACCGCATCGTCAGAGAGCAGTTGATCGAGCGGGCGTCGCATTCCGCGAGGAGTGCGTGGATTGAAATTGGTGGACGGTGTACCCATGGCAGCCAAGGACTAGTCGCACTCCGCGAGGAGTGCGTGGATTGAAATGTTGCATGGATATCCGGCAACAAAGCGGAGATGTCGTCGCACTCCGCGAGGAGTGCGTGGATTGAAATGCTGTGAGGATTCCGGTAGTAATTGCGCTTGCGTGTCGCACTCCGCGAGGAGTGCGTGGATTGAAATTCCGACAGTTATGAAAACGTATCCACGTCTGATTACGTCGCACTCCGCGAGGAGTGCGTGGATTGAAATGAACGCGTGGGGCAGGAAGTACAGAAAATGACGGGGTCGCACCTCGCTGAGGTTCGTGGATCGAAGCACCAAGTTAACGCATATAAATCAGGCGGCAGCACGTCGCACCATTTCCTGGTAAACAAAGAAGGCCGTGCATGCATGCAGCGGCCTTCTTGATCGTTTATATGGGTTTTCAGCGCACCAGTTGGGATGAGGCGCCGTCGCGCAGGGCGCGCAGCTCCTCAATGCACTTGAAGAGGTGATCCTCCATGGTATGCTGGGCGAGCGCCGCATCGTGCTTTTTAAAGGAGTCCACAAGCAGCGCGTGCGCGTAGAGCCCACTGTAATACCCAGGGTCGTAATTAAGTAGGTAGTACCGTTCGATTTTCTGCCGGTAGATGTTCTCCATCACACGCATCACGACAGGATTGTCCGTGGCGTTGCAGATCTCCTGATGGAACTGGATATCGTACTGTACATACGCGTCCGTATCGCCCACGTGGTTCTTCATGTGCGCTAGGATGTCTTCCAGCTGGCGGATGAGAAGGGGCGTGGCGCCCGGCGCGACCTTGGCGGCGATCTGCGGCTCGATCATGTGCCGGAACTCGAGCAGCTGGGTGACGTCCGCCATGTAGGCGGGCTCCAGCTCCTTGCCGCCAAAGGCTGACAGGTCGTCCGTCAGCACATAGGTGCCCTTGCCATGGTAGCTCTTGAGAATATCCAGCGCGATGAACTGCTGCAGCGCGCTGCGCACGCTGGTGCGGCTGACGCCCAGCGCCTCGCAGATCTGATGCTCCGAGGCGATCTTGCTGCCGACAGGCCAGATGCCCTCTTTGATATTCTTTTTAATGTAGCGCATGATGCGCGCCGTTACATTGGCCTTTTCCGGCATGAGTGAAGCCACCTTTTCGTTCCCTGCGACAGCAGCCGCC
This sequence comes from Maliibacterium massiliense, assembly GCF_900604345.1. GTDB lineage: Bacteria > Bacillota > Clostridia > Christensenellales > Maliibacteriaceae > Maliibacterium > Maliibacterium massiliense. The sequence continues at coordinate 320,620 of NZ_LR026983.1, read as the reverse complement.
CCATCTTGCGATGACGGCGGCTGCTGGTGAAAGACGGATTTTGCCTTAGCGGCACAGATACGCGCCATCGACGGGGATGACCGCACCGTTGATGTAATCCGAAGCGCTGGAGGCCAGGAAAAGCACGGGGCCCTTCATATCCTCAGGCAGACCCCAGCGGCCGGCGGGAATGCGCTCGGTGCACTCGTCCTTGCGCGTCTGGGTCATGTTGGCGCACATCTCGGTGTCCATATAGCCGGGCGCCAGGGCGTTGACGTTGATGCCACGGCCCGCGCAGTCCACAGCCAGGCTCTTGGTCAGCTGCGAAACCGCGCCCTTGCTGGCGGTGTAGGCGGGGATGGTGACGCCGCCGAAATAGGTGCTCATGGAGGCGATGTTGATGATTTTACCGCCGGTGGGCTGTTTAAGCATCACCTGCACGGCCTTCTGGCACATGATGAACACGTGGTTCAGGTTGATGTTGATGACAAGATCCCATTCATCCAGGGGGAAGACCTCGGGCAGATGACGGCGCTGCACGCCTGCTGCGGGAATCAGCACATCCAGGCGGCCGCCCAGCAGCTGCATGGCCTCGTCAAACATGCGGTCGATTTCCTCGCGCTTGGAAAGGTCGCCCACCACGCCGTAGGCCTCATAGCCCATAGCCTTGTACTCGTTTACGACGGATTCAAGTTTTTCCCTCTGCAGGTCCATCAGCACGACCTTGCAGCCATTTTCCAGCAGGCCCTCGGCCATCCCGCGCGAAAGCCCCTGCGCGCCACCCGTCACGATGCAGCATTTGCCGGCGACGTCGAACATTTTGTTGTTAGCCATGATGCAACACTCCCTTATTTGTTTTGGTTTGGTGTAGTGTGTACGCGTTAACTTGTATTTTTGACGGCAGACTTGAGACAAAGTTGTCATATCAGTTTGCAATCAATTTCAGTATACCTAAATCCCCATAGAATGCAAGAGGGTTTTACAAAAAAGTGTGCAGCCTTAGGGTGCGGCATGCCTGCACAAAAAACGCCTGCGGCCGCGCGTCCCTGCGCGCAGGTCGGGATGTTGTCTTTTAAAGGAGCTGTGGCAGCCATACAAGATGAAGGTGCCGGATGTTTTTTGTACATACGGGATTTTTGCGCTGTTACGCGCGGGCGGAATCTGTTATAATCACAGCGTACAAATCCTGTGCAGTGTGATCTTTGTCAAAATTAAGCGTCAAAATACAGCGCGCGGCCCATACTAAGGAGGCAAAAGGCGCGCGGTACGCGTATGTGTGCCGCGCGGCGCAATGACGGCATCTTTAGCAACTTTAGGAGGTACGCATGGCCAAACAGGAAAAAATGGACCGCCAGCGCCTGGTGCGCATGATCGTGGAAGAGGCGCAGAAGGATCTGCACGATGAGGAAGTGCTGCACCTGATACTGGCCAATCCGCTGGCGGAGGACGTATCCCAGCAGGGTAAGGAGACCTTTGGCATGCGCGCGGCGGATAAGCTGGCGCGCTTTGCGGGCAGCTGGACATTTGTGCTCATTTTTACGGGGTTTATGATCGGCTGGATGATACTCAACATCTTTTTTCTGGCCAATCCGTATGACCCGTACCCGTTCATCCTATTGAATCTCGTGCTATCATGCGTGGCGGCCATCCAGGCGCCGCTGATCATGATGAGCCAGAACCGCCAGGAGACCAAGGACAGGCTGCACGCGCAAAACGATTACAGGGTCAACCTCAAGACGGAGCTGATCATCCAGGATCTGCACAAAAAAATGGATCTGCTGCTGAAAAACCAGCTGTTCATCCTGGAACAGATGGAGCGGCAGGACGGACAAAGGAATTGATGGGGCATGAAGGAAGTCAAAACCAACGCCATGCGCCTGGTGGAGGCAAGCGGCGCGGCGCACGCGTTCTACCAGTATGACGCGGGGGACGGCGCGATCGATGGCGTGTCGGTGGCCCGCAAGCTGGGCGTGGACGAGCGCGAGGTCTACAAGACGCTGGTTACCCGCGGCCACAGCCGCGGCATGTACGTATTTGTGGTGCCGGTTGCGGCCGCGCTGGATTTGAAGAAGGCCGCCCGTGCGGTGGGCGAAAAATCCGTGGAGATGATCCACGTAAGCGAAATCAACAGGCTCACCGGCTACGTGCGGGGCGGCTGTTCGCCGCTGTGCATGAAGCGGGCCTATCCCACCGTGATGGACGCATCCGCAGAGAAACTGGCGCGCGTGCTGGTCAGCGCGGGCAGGATCGGCTGCCAGATGGCGCTTGCGCCCGGGGAGCTGATGCGCCTTGCGCAGGGGCGCTTTGCAGATATCATCCGGCGCGATTGATGCGCAAAGAGGGGTAAGGGGGGCAGATGCTATTGGAAAACACACATTCTTACAAAACGGGCGTGCTGATGCGCCGGTTCCTGCCGTATTTCAGGCCGTATATTATGATCCTGGTGATCGACCTTTTCTGCGCCGCCCTCTCGACGGTGTGTGAGCTGGCCTTCCCGATGATCGTGCGCTTTATCACCAACGAGGGCATAAGCAACCCCGCGGGGCTGATGCTCTCCACCGTGCTGCGGCTGGGCGCGCTCTATCTGGGTCTGCGGGTGATGGACACCATCGCCAACTATTACATGACCTCCATCGGCCACGGCATGGGGGCAAAGATCGAGACGGACATGCGCCGCGACCTGTTCGCCCACCTGCAGAAGCTCTCATTTTGGTATTACGATAACAACAAGGTAGGCAACATCATGGCGCGCATCACCAACGACCTGTTTGAGGTCACGGAGTTTGCGCACCACTGCCCCGAGGAGTTTTTCATCGCGGGCCTGAAAATCGTGGGCTCGTTTATCATCCTGGGTAACGTCAACTGGCTGCTGACCATCATCATCTTTGCGCTGCTGCCCGTCATGGCGCTGTTTGCCGCGGTATTCAACACCAAAATGCGCGGGGCCTTTCGCATGTCCCGCCGGCAGGTGGGGGATATCAACGCCCAGGTGGAGGACACGCTGCTGGGCATCCGCGTGGTCAAGTCCTTTGCCAATGAGCGCATCGAGGAGGAAAAGTTTGCGCAGGGTAACGATGCCTTTCTGCGCATCAAAAAGCTTGCCTACAAATACATGGCACTGTTCAACAGCGGCACGCGCCTCTTTGATGGGCTGATGTATGTGGGCGTGTTGGTGGTGGGCGCGCTCTTTATGATGCAGGGCAAAATCAACGCCTCGGATTTGATCGCCTATCTGCTCTATATCACCACGCTGTTGACGTCCATCCGCCGCATTGTGGAGTTTACCGAGCAGTTCCAGCGCGGCATGACGGGCATTGAGCGCTTTGCCGAGATCATGGACACCCAGCCGGATATCGTCGATAAGCCGTGCGCGGCGCCGCTTGCGCACGTGCGCGGCGAGATCACCTTTGACAACGTCAGCTTCCGCTATGCGGACGACGATCACGAGGTGCTGCACGCCATCAACCTGCATGTAGCCCCGGGGGATAACATCGCGCTGGTGGGCCCTTCCGGCAGCGGCAAGAGCACGCTGTGCAACCTGATCCCCCGCTTCTATGAGGTGACGTCTGGCAGCATCCGCATCGACGGTGTGGACATCCGCGACGTGACGCAGCAGTCCCTGCGCAGCCACATCGGCATGGTGCAGCAGGACGTGTATCTGTTCTCCGGCTCGGTGGAGGAGAACATCGCCTACGGCATGCCGGGCGCCACGCACGCGCAGGTGGTGGAGGCCGCCCGCCGCGCGGGCGCGCACGATTTTATCATGACGCTGCCGCAAAAGTACGAGACGTACGTGGGGGAGCGCGGGGTTAAGCTCTCGGGCGGGCAGAAGCAGCGCATCAGCATTGCGCGCGTGTTTTTGAAGAACCCCTCGATCCTGATATTGGACGAGGCGACAAGCGCGCTGGACAACGAGAGCGAGAGCGTGGTGCAGCATTCGCTTGAGGAACTGGCAAAGGACCGCACCACATTCACCATTGCCCACCGCCTGACCACCATCCGGGGCGCCAAGGTGATCCTGGTGCTGACCGACAAGGGCATTGAGGAGCAGGGAACGCACCAGGAGCTGATGGCGAAAAGGGGCATCTATTACGGTCTCTACAACATGTACATGCGCGACATGCCCGCCGAGGCGTAGCGTTTGACGGAGGCGCGGGCCCATGCGGCGCAGATGCAAATGGCGCGATATCCGGCACGCGCACCGTGGGTTTGTGTACTGCAAGAAGCTTATGGGCGGGCAGCCCTTGTGCAGGATGTAACGCCGCACACACATGCAGCGCGCAAAGGGAGAGGGGATCACCGCGCCGGCAGGTACGGCGGGTAATTGCCGCGGCTTGCATCAGGTGTGTGGATTGAAGCTTTGGCGTGCGGCCGCCCGCGCGCTCGCTCGGTGATGTTGTCGCACCTCGTATGAGGCGCGTGGCGCGTGGCTTGAAGCACGGCGCACAACAAGGTATTGTCCCGGCGTCTACAGTCGCATGCCTGCGCGGGTTGAAATCTGTGGCGCGAAGCGGCGAGACACTTTTCCAAAGTTTGTTTCAATGCATATACGCGTGCATTGAAATTTCAGCAGCTGGTTATAGGCTGGACATTGAAAACTGTCGCCTGCCGCGCGGCAGGCGTGGATTGCAATCCAGATAGAAACAGTCAAAACCAGCGTTTTGCAGGAGGATTGGTATGCAGCATTTTTTTGAGGCGCTGTCCAGCGAAAGGAAACATAAAGCACTGCCCGAAGCGTTTGATTATTTTGGAAAGTTGATTGGAAGCTGGAGCATAGACTATGTAGACAATCGTGATTCCCGCGTGAGAAAAGGCGAGTGGCATTTTTCAAGGATTCTTGAGGGAATGGCGGTTCAGGATGTGATTGTTTTGCCGGGCTTTGAATACGGAACAACACTTCGTATTTATAACCCTGGCACAAACACTTGGGATATCGCATATTGCTATACAGGAAAAATCATGAGGTTTGAAGCGAGAAAGCAAGACGATATCATAGTCCTTACGAATGTGGATGATGAAAGGAGAAAATGGGTCTTTGCAAAAATCGAGGACGATCATTTTCATTGGCAGGATATTACGGTGACAGAGGACGGCGATTGGCAGGTCAAATTTGATTTATATGCCCAGCGTATGGGATGAGCATTTTATGTTCGCGCAATCTTAGCGCAAGACACCCCGAGGAATCTGCATGCTATGGAGGGTCAAATCGGGGGGTGTGTTATTGCCGCACGCCGCGCGGCGTGCGTGGGTTGAAATAGGAATGCACTCGCGGTGACATCCAGCCACACATCGTCGAGCCTCGCAAGAGGCGCGCGGATTGAAGTCGCTTGGACACTTGCGCCGCAAACGCATGGATCGCGGCCGCATCTCGCAAGAGGCGCGCGGATTAAAGCTCCTCCAATAGTCTTTTACAACTGCTGTAATAAGTCGCGCCTCGCAAGAGGCGCGTGGATTGAAATGCGAAAGAAATACTGACACTGATCACCGGTTAAAAGCTGCGAGACGTGCGCGGAATGAAACGGTGCTGCCCGCCGGGCACTCTTCTTTAGAATGGGTTTTTTAATGATGGGACGCGTCTCGCAGAACCGCGCATCAGGGTTCAAATAAGCCGGCCGCGCACCTTACGACGTGGGTGAATTGCAACGAAGCTGAAGTGTGCGCAATTGCCCTGCACGGTTGCTGCATCCCCGCATGCGGTCTGCCGCGTTCGCGCCACGGTTTATCGCGCGCACATGCCGCATAAGCGGGTTTTTGTTGTCCTTGCGCGGCCGCGTGTTCCGATACGACCGCGCAGGCACTTTTTTTGTGCCGCCACCTTCGCGCGGGGGCATGTTTTCTTCCACACCGCAAAAAAAGACGGATTTGCACGTTTTACCGGTTGAGCGCGCGCTTTCTTTATGGTACTTTAATAGAGATGTCATGTATTTTTGGCCGCGGTGCGAAAAGGCGCGGCAGGTTTTCCCCGGCGTCCCGTTCGTGCGGCGCTGGAAACGATATGATGATAAGGGGAAGGTTGTAGGGTTTGATGCAGGACCTTCGGATTCGTGTTGCGAAAAAAGAGGACGCGGCGCTTGTGCTTGCGTTTATCCGCGGCATTGCGGATTATGAAAAGATGTCCGACCAGGTGATCGCCACGGTGGAGAGCCTGGAGGAGTATGTGTTTGACAGGGGCGCGGCAGGCGTGTTCATTGCCGAATACCAGGGGGAGCCGGCGGGCTTTGCGCTCTTTTTTGAGAATTTTTCCACGTTTATCGGCCGCACGGGGCTCTATCTAGAGGATCTGTTCGTATATCCGGCGTTCCGCGGCAGGCATATCGGCAAAGCGCTCTTTCTGGAAGTGGTCAAGGAGGCCCAAAGGCGCGGCTGCAAGCGCCTGGAGTGGACGTGCCTCAACTGGAACACGCCCTCCATCGCATTTTATAAGCGCATGGGCGCGGTGCCCATGGATGACTGGACAACCTATCGTCTCACCGACGAGGCGATGCGCGCACTCATAAAATAAGATAGATAGGAGAGAATTGCACATGCAAGCGACATTCTGGGCACTGGTGCCGCCCATCATCGCCATCTTGCTGGCGCTGCTGACCAAGGAAGTGTACGTTTCCCTGTTCATCGGCATCATCAGCGGGGCGCTGTTCTTTACGAGCTTTAACGTGGCCGGCGCCGTGGAAACCACCTTCTCGGTAATGGGAGAGCGGGTAGGCTCCAACATCAACATCGTCATCTTTCTGGTACTGCTGGGCATGCTTGTGGCCCTGCTGCAGAAGTCGGGCGCCTCGCGCGCCTACGGCAACTGGGCGGGCAAGGCGATCAAGTCCAAGCGGGGCGCGCTGGCGGCGACGTCCGGCCTGGGCGCGCTGATCTTTGTGGACGATTACTTCAACTGCCTGACGGTGGGCACGGTCATGCGGCCGGTGGCGGACCGGCACAAGATTACCCGCGCCAAGCTCGCCTACATCATCGACGCCACGGCCGCACCCATCTGCATCATCGCGCCCATCTCCAGCTGGGCCGCAGCGGTCAGCTCCAGCCTGCCCGAAGGGTCTGCCATCGACGGGTTCAACCTGTTTTTGCGCACCATCCCCTATAACCTGTACGCGCTTTTGACCATCGGCATGATCATCTACATCATCGCGCTGAACTTTGACTTCGGCGCCATGAAGCGCTATGAGCAGGCGCATCCCGACGGCGGCGCGCAGGACGATAACGAGGAAGAGATCGGTCTGGGCAAAAAGGGTAAGGTCAAGGATTTGATCGTGCCCATCGTGGTGTTGATCTTTTTGTGCATCATGAGCATGCTCTACACGGGCGGGCTGTTTGAGGGGGCCTCGGTGCTGGACGCGTTTGCCAACTGCGACGCGGCCACCTCGCTTGTCTACGGTTCGTTTATCACCATTGTCTTTTCGTTCTTCTGGTATGTGCCGCGCAAAATCATCACCTTCAAGGAGTTTACCGAGAGCCTGGTGGACGGCTTTAAGGCCATGGTGCCGGCCATCCTGATACTGACCCTTGCCTGGACGCTCAGCGGCATCTGCAGCGCGGATTATCTCGACGCGGGCGGCTATGTGCGCACCCTTGTGGGGGGCAGCACCATGGGCATGTCGCTGATGCCCGCGGTGTTCTTCCTCACGGCGCTGGGCCTTGCGTTTGCCACGGGCACCTCTTGGGGCACGTTCGGCATCCTGGTGCCCATCGTCATCGCGGTCTTTGGCGACGTCGCATCGGAGTTGATGGTGATCACCGTGTCGGCTGTGCTGGCGGGCGCAGTGTGTGGCGACCATGTATCGCCCATCTCCGATACCACCATTTTGTCCTCGGCGGGGGCCAAGTGCAATCACATTGAGCACGTCTCCACCCAGATGCCCTACGCGCTGATTGTGGCGGCATGCTGCCTGGTGGGCTACATCCTTTCGGGCGTGCTGGCCAACGGCTACATCGGCCTGGGCGCGGGCGCGGTGCTGCTGTTTGTGACGCTGACGGTGGTCTATCGCATGACCAAGAAGAAGCAGGCGGCGTAGGGCGCGATGCCGCACAAGCGATGATGATCTGAACAGACGGGGCTCTTCGCCTTGCTGCGTGGCAAGATGAAGGGTCCCGTTTCTATACAGGGCGCAGGCACAATTTGCACGGGAGCGGAGAAGGGCGCGGACACGCATCCCTGCGCTGCGAAGCTCCTGTTGGCGCAAGAGAGAGCGCCTGACGAAGCGATGGGCGCGCGCTATCTCCATAGCGGGCATTGTATGCACACGGCGCGCTTAAATGAGAATTAGAACATGAAGACTGCGCGGGAGCGTCCGCTGCAGGGCGTGCATATGCCGCCCTTTTGGGGTCGTTGTCCGCGCGAGACGCGCCGCGCAAGCGGGCGCGCCGGTAAAAAGAACAGCGGCGCGGTGCGGTATTTCCTGTAAAGGCATGGTAATTGGCCGCTATGTTTGATAAAATAAAAAATATATATCGGCTGCCGCGCCTGGCGGGCAAAGAGGAGTGTGAGCAGGCGCGGCGCTGCAGCTGCAGGGGAGACATCCGCTGTGAATACGTGAAGGGGGAAATGAATTATGAACAACGACGTAAACGCCGGCAATGCGCCGGGCAAAGGCTTGCTGAAAGTCAGCGGCATCCTGATGGTGATCTTTTCCGCGATTGCGCTGGTCACGCTGCTTTTCACCACGATTCTTGTGGGCTCTGCAGCGGGCGCGCTAGCAGGCGCGGGCGCTGCCGCTGCGGGCGTGGGCATCATGCTGCTCACCCTCGTTCCCGCCGTGCTGGAGCTCATTACCGGCATCCTTGGCATCATCAATGCAAATAAACCGGAAAAAGCGACCATCTGCATGGTGTTTGGCATCATCTGCCTGGCGCTGTACGTTATCAGCATCTTCTCCGGCGGTTTCCAGTGGACCACGCTTGTGGGTGCTGTGCTGCCCATTCTCTATGTGGTTGGCGCGGTGAAAAACAGGCAGGCTGCCTAATAAATATCCGAGAAAAAGCGCGCGTATCTATGCGCGGTCCTTTCGCTCCTCTTGCGCGGCGGTAAACCTCCGCAGGCGTATCTGCCGGATATCGCGCGGCGTGCGCAGAGAAAAAACGCGCATCCACACAGTGTGGATGCGCGTTTTGCATGCCATGTACTATTTTTCTACCCGGCGCGCAAGCTTCATCAAGCCGTAGAGCGCCTCGTCCTCGTTGGGAGAGAAACTGGTCGCAAGGCCGGTGGCCCGCGCGATGCGCTGGCGCAGCGGCTCGGCTTTGGAAAGCTTGCCGCCGCAGAGAATCAGCCGGTTGATGCCGGGGTTGTGGGCGCGCAGCCGCGCAAGCGACTGGGCGTACGCTTCCGCAAGGCTGTCGAGGGTGGCGGCAAACAGGTTGCGCACATGGAGGTTGACCGGACTGATTTGCGTGATGGCCCCCTCGCCCTGGCCGATGTAGAAGTCCGGTGTCACGCGCAGTGCGGCGGTATCCTCGGGCACCTGCTCCTACAGCCTGCGCCAGATCTCCTGCCGCTGGCACGGCGCGTCCGTGACGGTGCATACAGCGTCCTGAATCAGGTCGATGATCACGTCCACCACGCGGCCGCCGGGCTGGCGGGTGATGGTCATCAGGCAGTGCTCGTCAAAGAAGGGACGCACCTCCATATCCGCGTGCACAAAACCGGGGGCTACTGCGCAGACGATGCCCGCGGTGCCGATGGTGATAATTGCTGCGGACGCAAGGTCGTCGCCCGCGCCGTAGACGCTTGCCTGGTGGTCGCCGATATCGCAGTAGAGGGGCACGCCGCGGTAGCTGCCCAGAGGCCGATCCGCGGGCACGATGGCGGGGAAGGTGAGCGCATCGCAGCCTGTCAGGCGAATGGTGCGCGCGTTCCATACCCCGCGCGGCGCGTCCGCAAAGCCGGTAGCCGCCGCGCTGGTCAGATGACAGGCGTGCGCCTTGCCGCCCGACATGCGGTAGATCAGATAGCCGCCCAGCGTGTGAAAGCGCAGACCTTCCAACGCGATGGGATGCTGCTGCTGGCGGGCGTAGAGGCTGCAGGCGGCGATGCCCGATTTATAACGGGTGCCCATGCTTGCAACTGCATCGGGCCCCAGCAGCTGCTGCAGACGGGCCAGGTGGGAGCCCTCCGGCCGCGGCTTATCCGCGTAGGCGTCCTGCCAGCTGACGTAGGGGGTGACGGCCTCCAGGCCGCGGCTGAGGATATAGCCGTGCATCTGGATGCTGAAAAAGATGCCGCCGATCTCCCGCGTCTGCGCCAGCTGCGCGTCGATGAGCTGGGTGACGGTATCGTAGATGAGGTCTGCGTCCACCTCAAAGCGGGTGGGATCGTCCGTATCTAACCGCGCAGGGGTGGGCATGCGGGTTTTGCTTAAAAGCGCGCCGCTTGCGGTGTCCATAATGGCGGATTTGGTAAAGCTTGAGCCAATGTCAAGGGCAATGATCTTCATAAGAGACACTCCTTTTGCAGTTTGACGGACAAGCGTAGTATAATAATCTCATTATACAGCAAAATGCCCGCCCAGGGGGAAATGATGTGCAAAACCGGGGGCGGGCGCGACGGAAAGGGGATTGCATTGTTGATGGGAGAAACACTGAGCCTGGCGCGGGCCAAGCAGATCAACGACGCTTATGTGCACGAGCCGCACCTGATCGCCCACGCCATCGCGGTCAGCAGCGCCATGGGCGCGATGGCCGCGCACTTCGGGGAGGATGCTGAGCACTGGCAGGCGGTGGGCTACCTGCACGACGTGGACTTTGAGGCGCATCCCGAGGAGCACCTGCAGCACGCGCGCGCCATTTTGGAGGCCGAGCAGGTGGACCAGGCGGATATTCGCGCGATTCTTTCCCACGGCTGGGGCATCTGCAGCGACGTTATGCCGCAGACCAATATGGAAAAGAGCCTCTTTACCGTGGACGAGCTCACCGGCATCATCATGGCGGCGACGCGCATGCGGCCAAACGGCATCGCCGATCTGGAGGTCAAAAGTGCGATGAAAAAGTTTAAGGACAAGCGCTTTGCTGCCAAGTGCAGCCGCGCGGTGATTCAGCAGGGCTGCGATTTGCTGGGCATGGAGCTGCGCGACGTGATGGCTCTGTGCATCGCGGGCATGAAGACGCAGGCAGAGGCGCTGGGGCTGCTGCCCAATGCATAAATAGGATGTCACGTGTGCGCAAAACGTGGCGGGTGTGTTGCTATGTGTGACGGGCACGCTCGACCTTTTACAGGAAGCTTGCAGGATTCTGTTGAAACGGCGGCAAAAAAACGATAAAAAACGAGCAATATATATTTAGACGATCGTGTCATTACAGCATCAATTTGGTTAGGATTATGCGCCAGCGCATAGACAAGTACCCCGTTATGTCAAAAAAAGGGCTATTTTTTGCAAGTGAGCGTAAAGAAAATTGCAAAAATAGCCCTTTTTTCCGTGTGGGGAGGGGGCACGCTGAAAGATTGACACAGTTTCTTTTACACTTTATACTATTAAAGAAATCTGTTTGTTTTGCAGCAGGTTTGTCTTTTCTATTTTTTATGTAACTGTATATTGAAGGGGGAACACACAATGGAAGTAACACAGTTAGGCGCCCTAGCGATCCTTTTGGGTCTGATGGTGATCGGTGAGCTGGTGGCCAAGTGGACCAAGGGCAAGGTGCCCGGTGCGCTGGTCATCACCGTGCTGATCATGGTGGGCTGCTGGACAATCCTGCCCAAGGACTTGGTGGCGCGCACGGGCATCTCCACGGAGATCTACACGCTGTGCGTGGTGCTGCTGGTCACGCATCTGGGCACGCTCATCAGCCGCAAGCAGATGATGTCCCAGTGGCGCACCGTGCTCATCAGCCTGATGGGCATCGTGGCCATCTGCCTCATCACGCTGACGGCGGGCGCAGCCATCTTCGGCTGGTCCAACGCCGTTGCGGCCACGCCGCCGCTGACGGGCGCGGCTGTGGCGACCACCATTATGCAGCAGGCTGCCATGGCGCAGGGCAACACCATCGCCGCGCTGGTGGCGATCGTCTGCATGGTGATGCAGACGCTGGTAGGCTACCCGCTGGGCGCCTTCTGCCTGACCCGCGAGGCCAAGCGCTTAAACGGCCTGTATGTGGAGGGCAAGCTGCCCAAGGCTGTGGATGAGGACGCGGAGAAAGCGGCGAAATCCGGCAAGAAGAAACAGCCCTCCAGCACAACGTTTATCCTGCTGAAGCTGACGCTGGTGGCCCTGGCGGCCTTCTACCTGGAGAAGCTCACCGGCGGCTACGTCTCCAAATATGTTTGGTGCCTGCTATTGGGCTTCGCGGCGCATGAGCTGGGCCTGATCGAGAGCGACGCGCTGACCAAAGCCAAGGCGGAAGGCATCCTGATGACCTTCCTGCTGGTGTACCTGTTTGGCTCCATGTCCTCCTCCACGCCGGAGATCATCCTGCCGGTGGCGGGTATCACCATCTCGCTGGTGCTGATGGCTGCCGTGGGTATGGCGCTGATGGCCTGGGTTGCCAAAAAGGTCTTCAAGGAATCCTATTACATGAGCTATGCGATCATTCTTAACGCGTTCTTCGGCTTCCCGATCAACGTGATGCTGACCAACGAGGCGGTCGCCGCCTGCTCCGATGATCCCGAGGCGCAGAACGCCGTGCGGGCGCAGATGCTGCCCAAAATGCTGGTGGCAGGCTTTACCTCCGTCACCATCGTCTCTGTGTTTGTGGCGGGCATTCTGGTCAACTTCCTGTAAGCAAACCAATACGTATAAGGAGGATGTGCTATGGACATCAAAAAACTGGCGCATGACGTGCAGCCGGAAGTCGTGGCGTTCCGGCGCGACCTGCATCGCCATCCTGAACCGAGCTTTGAAGAGGTGCGCACCACCAACAAAATCGCTGAAAAGCTCGATGAGATGGGCATCCCGTACCGCCGCTTTGAGCCCACAGGCCTGATGGCGGAAATCAAAGGCGCCAAGCCGGGCAAGACGGTGGCGCTGCGCGCGGACATCGATGCGTTGAGCATCACGGAGAAAAGCGGCGTGGATTTTGCCTCGGAAAACCCGGGATTTATGCACGCCTGCGGCCATGACACGCACGCCTCGATGCTCATCGGCGCGGCCAGAGTGCTCAGCAGCGTCAAGGACGAACTGTGCGGCACGGTCAAGCTGCTGTTCCAGCCCGCGGAGGAAGTGGCGCAGGGCGCCAAGAAAGTGATTGCACAGGGCGCGCTTGACGGCGTGGACATGATCTTTGGCATCCACATCGCGGCGACAGTGCCCGCGGGCGTGGTTGCGCTGTGCAACGGCCCCTCGGCCGCCGCTGCGGACATCTTCCGCATCAAGGTGACGGGCAAGGCATGCCACGGCGCGATGCCGGAGCAGGGCGTGGACGCGACCGTTGCGGCTGCGGCAATCGTGATGAACCTGCAGAGCATCGTCAGCCGCGAGCTTTCGCCCATGCTGCCTGTGGTAGTGACGGTGGGCAAGCTGGAGTCGGGCAGCCGCTTCAACATCGTCTCGGGAGAGGCGAACATGGAGGGCACCATCCGCAGCTTTGACGTGGAGGTGCACCACAACCTGCCCAACATCGTCTCGCGCATCGCCAAGGAAACCGCCGCGGCGTACCGCTGCGAGGCCGAGGTGCAGTACGATATGATGACCGAGGTGCTGGTCAATGATCCGGATGTGACCGCGCTTGTCAAGGACGCGGCGCTCAAGGTGGCCAAAGCGCCCCAGATGGTGGTGGAAGCGCCCCGCATGATGGGCGCAGAGGACTTTTCCGAGTACACCGTGCTTACCAAAGCGGGCTTTGCATCGCTGGGTGGCGGCGGCACGTACCCGCAGCACAGCGACCACTTCTGCATTGAAGAGGAAAGCTTTGAAACCGGCGTCGCGCTCTACGCGCAGGTCGCGGTGGATTTCCTCAACAAGTAAAGGCAAAGCGCGCGCTGTCACAGCGTAAATGATACAAAAAAGGGCGTCCGCAAATCGCGTGGACGCCCTTTTTTGCGCCTTTTTTCCCCGCCTGGCATACGCGGGGGCGGGGAGTTCATAGGAATAAAAGCGGGAGGTGGAATTGTCTCATGCCGCTTACAGACCGGGAACTTTTGGCAAGGCTGATCCGCTGTGAAGCGGGCGGCGAGGGGGAAAACGGGATGAAAGCTGTGGCGAGCGTCGTGATGAACCGGGTCAACATTCCCTACGGCGAATATGCGCGCGTGGGAGGCGGCAGCATCCGCAACGTCATTTTTCAGGAGCGCCAGTTTGTATGCGCCTCCGAGGTAGAAAACGGGCGCTACAACCCACAGAATATCTTCAATATCCCGGCCGAACCCATTCACTTTGAAATCGCCGACTGGGCGATCGCGGGCAACCGTCTGCTCAACCTGGGGCAGGCGCTGTGGTTTTATAACCCGTATTCACCGGTTTGCCGCAGCAATTTTCCCACCAATGTTGGCTATTTTGTCACGCGCATCGGGGACCACTGCTTCTACAATCCCACATCGGCCTACGCCCAAACATAGCAAAAAGGAGTGTCGTTATGCAGCAGGATATGCAGAACAATACCAACAACGATGAACTCAGCCGCATCATGCGCAACCGCCAGGGAGCGACAGAGCCGGTGGACACCACCAGCGCCTTTTATACGGAGTCGTTCTCTGAGGTGCTTGTGCAGGCCATCGGATATCACGCGGTATGCGAGTTTTTGATCGGCACATCGGGCCTGGAGATCAAGGAGGGCATCATCTACGCCGCGGGCGCCAACTTCCTTACGCTGCGCGACCCGGATACCAACCGCTACACGATCTGCGACATCTACTCGCTCAAATTTGCCACCATTTACGATGTGAAGGGCCGGCCGGTCGACAGGGTCAACGTGCCTGTCAATACCCCTGTTAGCGGCACAAATCCTCTGGGCGCCGGTGTTTCCGGCGGCCCTGCGTACGATCCCAACGCGGCCAACTACGCGGTGCGCCAGAATAGCCGCTAGATGCGCGCCGGCAGCACATAACCTGTGTGGTCCGCGCCGGCGTTTTTGCCGGCGCGGATCCTTTTTGGGGGTGACTCAAACACCGCTTTTGTGATATGACAGGTATACACACAAAATGCGTGTTGTATTTTACACGCTTCGGCAAGATAAGACGGCAAACGTGCGTTGACACCCAAATTATTTATTGCTAAAATAAGGACGCTGTGTATTAACAGAAATAGGAAATATAAGTTATTGCTATTATGTGAAATTGTATAGTGGGCAAAACTGTTGAAAGCCAGTGACGCAAAGCCAAAGGGTCTATAGTCGATGACGATATGACAGCCGGTTGCGCTTGTATGACACGCAAGCATGAAGATCCTATCTTACACTTTGGATGGGATTTTTTCCGTTGGCCGTTCTGTGAAAAAAGAGAGGGAGTTGTTTATGCATCATGCCGGTCACCAGAGGCGCGTGTCCACCACCATACAGAAGCATAGCGGCATCGTCAGTACCATCCTCATCTGTGTGCTCGCCGCTGTCTTTTCGATTATCTCCATCTGGAATATCCGCAACATGGAGCGCATAGGTTACGCCGCTATCAAGGATCCCCACCAGACCAGCTCTGCGGCGTGGGAGCTGCGCAACGATATCGCGGAGCTGCGCATACGGGCCGACCGCCTGCTGCGCTACCATGACGCAGATACGCTGCTGGAGACGGGCAGCGCCTTTGAGAGCATTTACGCCCAGATGCAGCTCCCCTTGGAGACGCTGGAGGAAAAGTACGCGCAGACCGCCTCGGTCGTTGCGCCGCTGCGCAAAAACATCGAGGATCTGCATACCAGTAGCCTGGAGGTGATCCAGAGCGCCCGCCAAGGGGATAAGGCGCTTACCGAACGGATCATCACCCAGCGGCTCTATCCCATTTGCAAGGGCGCGAGCACCCGCCTGGAGAGCATCATCGCCGATACGGTGGACAAGACCACGACGTATTTAAACCAGTACCGCCTCATCTCCACCACAACCAGCGTGCTTGCCATTGTGCTGGCGCTGGCGCTTGTATTTGTGGCCGCCTACTCGCAAGTTCAGGTGGACCGCAGAAGCAGGGATATCCTGTATCGCGAAATGCTCTTTGATCTGCTCTCGCAAAACGTAGACGATGTGTTTTTCATCCACAACATCGGGCAGAAAAAGCTGGAGTTCGTATCGGATAACGCCATGCGCATCCTGGGCGTGCCCAGCCACAGGTTCATGGAGGACGCAAGCGCGCTGCAGCCCTATATGAGCGATGCGGATATCGAGGAGATCAGCAGCCAGTGCTGGATGGACGGGCTGAACCGCACCTTGGAGCGCGAGTGCAGGATGACCAACCCGCGTACGGGCAAGGAGACGTGGATACTGGTGCGCATCTATCCCATCAGCAGCGAGAAGAAGGTGAACCGCCTGGTAGTGAGCCTCTCTGACCTAACCGAGGAAAAGCGCGGGCGGCAGGTGTTGGAGGACGCACTGCGCAGCGCGCAGAGCGCGAACTTTGCCAAGCGGGATTTCCTCTCGCGCATGAGCCACGAGATCCGCACCCCGCTCAACGTGGTCATCGGCATGAGCGCCATCGCCAGAAAGGCGCTGGACAACCCCGCGCGCCTGGAGGATTATCTCAGCAAGATCGAGATGTCCTCCCAGCACCTGCTCTGCCTGGTCAACGACGTGCTGGACATGTCCAAGATTGAGAATGGCAAGCTGCACCTGGTCAAGGAGCCGTTCCGCCTGGATGATTTTATCAGCTCCTTGACTGCGCTGATCTACCCGCAGGCCACGCAAAAGAAGATCAGCTTTGATGTAAAGCTGTTTGATATTGCCCGCACCAATTTGGTGGGGGACGCGCTGCGGCTAAACCAGATTCTGCTCAACCTGCTCACCAATGCGCTGAAGTTTACGCCCCAGGGTGGCAACATCACACTTACCGTGCGCCAGTTCTCCGTAAAAAAGGGCATGGTGTGCATGCGCTTTGCCGTACATGATACGGGCTGCGGCATACAGCAGCAGGATATCGCGCGGCTGTTTACACCCTTTGAACAAGCCGATGACACCGTGGCGCGCAACTACGGCGGCACAGGGCTGGGCCTTGCGATCACCAAGAATCTTGTGAGCATGCAAAAGGGCAGCATCGACGTCTACAGCGAGGTGGGCGAGGGAAGCACTTTTATTGTGGAGCTGCCCTTTGATCTCTGTGACGAGCCGGAAAAGGAATTTCGGCTGCCCGCGCGCTTTGAAAGGGTGCGCGCTTTGGTTGTGGACGATGATGAGGAGCACTGCCGCCAGAGCGTGCGTATGCTGGGACGCATGGGCGTGCGCGCCGATATGGCCTGCACCAGCCAGGAGGCCATAGAAAAGCTGCTGTGCGCGTACAAACAGTCCGAACCCTACGACGTGTGCCTGATGGAGGCACAGATGCCCGATTTAAACGGCATTGCCATCACGCGATGGATCCGCTCAAAGATCGGGCCGGAGCAGACGCGCATCATCCTCGCCGCATATGACTGGCCCGCCATCGAGCAGGAGGCGCGGCTTGCGGGTGTCAACTGGTTTGTGCGCAAGCCGCTGTTCGCAGGGGCGCTCTTTGACGCGCTGGCCGGCGCATTCGGGGAGAAGCGCGCCCGCCCGCAGGCAGACAAGGGGCCGGAACAACCGGATTTTCGCGGCAGGCGCATCCTGATTGCAGAGGACCACGCGCTCAATATGGAGATCATCGTGGAGCTGCTGGGCGCTACAGGCGTCAACATCGACCAGGCCGCAAACGGCGCGGTGGCGCTGGATATGTTCACCGCCGCGCCCGTTGGCTACTACGATTTGATCCTGATGGACGTGCAAATGCCCGTGATGGACGGCTATGAGGCGGTGCGCCGTATCCGCGCGTGCGAGCGGGCAGACGCGCGGCACATCCCCATCCTGGCCATGACGGCCAACGCATTCCGCGAGGATGTGACGCAGGCGCTGCAGTGCGGCATGGATGGGCACATTGCCAAGCCCATTGATTTGGGCATCCTGTACCACACGCTGCAGCAGTATCTGCAGCAGGACGTACAGCAAATGAACGCCTAGGGAGGATTATGTATGATGAGCATGGAGAGAATACAGCGCTACACGCAGGTGGGCATTGATGTTGCGGGCGGCGCCGCGCGCATGGGCAACAACGTGGATTTTTTTGAAAAGTATCTGCTGCGTTTTCCGCAGGATATGTCTTTTGCCAAGCTGCGCCAGGCGCTGCAGGTACATGATGCCAAGGAAGCGGAGTTGCACGCCCACACCCTCAAGGGGTTCAGCGCGTGCATGGGCATGCAGGCCTTGAGCGAGGCGTGCAGCGAACTGGTGCAGCTGCTGCGCATGCGCGCGCCCGATGCCCAGGTGCGCTGCGCCTTTGAGATGGTGGAGCAGCAGTACGACAGGGTGATGCGCGCTTTTGTGTAGGAGCGCGCTGCATGCGTCCCTTGCGCTGGCAGGGGATGCTTTTTTATTGGGCAGCCATTGAGTGTGGGAAAAAGATGCGATATACTGCATGTATGTATGTGGTATTTTGGCGCGACCGCAAGTATGAAGGGGGATTTTAGCAGCGTGAAACAGGATATGATCGTCATTTTGGATGCAGGCAGCACAGAGAACACCCGGGTGGCCCGCGCTGTGCGCGCGCTGGGCGTGTACAGCGAGATTTACCCGCATGACACCAGCGCATCGGCGCTTAACGGCATGCCGGGCGTGCGCGGCGTGATCGTATGCGGCGGCCCCAACAATATCGTTGACGGTGTGGCGATCGACGCTTCGCCCGCAGTGTACCAGGCGGGTTTTCCAGTGCTTTTGATCGCGCACCAAAGCGCGCATCATGCCACGGATATGGACTGCCTTCCCGATGCGGACGACGCGCTTGCCCAGGCACTGCGCGGGTTTGTCTTTGACACCTGCAAGGCGCAGCCCAACTGGAATATGGAGAATTTCATTGCTGACCAGGTTGCGCTTGTGCGCCGCCAGGTGGGCGATAAAAAGGTGCTGCTGGCCCTTTCGGGCGGCGTGGACAGCTCGGTGGTGGCCGCGCTGCTGCTGCGCGCCATCGGCAGCCAGCTGACGTGCGTGCACGTCAACCATGGACTGCTGCGCAAAGGGGAGGCGGAACAGGTGGTGGAGGTGTTCCAGAAACAGCTGGGTGCCAACCTGGTGTATGTGGACGCATCGGAGCGCTTCCTCTCCAAGCTGGAAGGGGTGGCTGATCCGGAGCGCAAGCGCAAGATCATCGGCGCGGAGTTCATCCGCGTCTTTGAAGAGGAAGCCCGCAAGCTGGACGGCATCTCGTTCCTGGCGCAGGGCACCATCTATCCGGATATCGTCGAGAGCGGCACCAAAACAGCCAAAGTCGTCAAATCACACCACAACGTGGGTGGCCTGCCAGAGGATATGGATTTTGAATTGGTGGAGCCGCTGCGCCAGCTCTTCAAGGACGAGGTGCGCGCCTGCGGCGTGGCGCTGGGCCTGCCCGCATCCATGGTGTACCGCCAGCCCTTTCCCGGCCCGGGGCTGGGGGTGCGCTGCCTGGGCGCCATCACGCGCGAGCGCCTGGAGGCAGTGCGCGCCTCGGACGCCATCCTGCGCGAGGAATTTGCGCGCGCGGGGCTGGAGCGCAAGGTGTGGCAGTACTTTACGGTGGTGCCGGATTTTAAATCCGTGGGCGTGCGTGACAACGCCCGCTGCTTTGACTGGCCGGTGATCATCCGCGCCGTCAATACCGTAGACGCGATGACCGCCACCATCGAAGAGATCGATTACGCAGTGCTGCACCGCATCACACGGCGCATCATGGATGAGGTGCCCGGCGTCAACCGCGTGCTCTACGACCTGTCGCCCAAGCCCAACGCGACCATTGAGTGGGAATAAGTTGAGAGGTCGAAGAAATCCAGTATTTATGCGGGTTTGTGGACTTTCAAGAGGTCTTTTGATAACAATTTGATAACAGTTGTGTAAGAGCCGTTATTCTTGTAATCCAGTGGTTTTAGGGTTACAGAATGATTGACAGGCGGCTGTACAACAAAAAATCCATATTATAAACAAAGCCCTTAGCTGTGGGTAGTAACTCATAGCTAAGGGCTTTTTGTCGTTCTTTATTTATCGGGTTTGAGTTGCTCTTTGAATGCTTCGGCTAATGTGTCGCTTAATTCTTTTGAGGGAACTTTCGCCCAGATTTGTGTGGTATCGAATTTCGGATAGTGATAACGCCAGTTGTCGTATTCTTCCCTGCTGATTTCCTCGGAAGATAGCTTGTCTGCCTGTTCTTTCCAAGCACAGAGCATTTTTGATAACTCGGCAGCGTCCTTACCTTTGTCCTTGTTGACTTTCAGACAGACTTCTCCGTCTGCTTCGCTGACGGTAAGACCGTAAATATCTTCAAGGGTAAATAAGGTATGCATAAGACCGATGTAGCTGTCAATGTCGGGAACATCAAGAGCTTGCGGGGAAACCTCAAGCACCTGTGCCAATGCAGCCGTTAAGTCTGCTTTTGGTTTACGGGAGCCAGTTTCGTATTGTGCCAGACGCACATCTGCGCTCCGTTCGGGAAAGCCGACAGCCGTACCAAGATATTTTTGCGTCATACCACGCAAGAGTCTGAAAAAATGTATTCTTTCGCCAATAGCCATAGTGTTTACACTCCTTGCTTATGTACTGCAATCAGTATAGCAGATATGTTTAGGAATTGTCAAGAGGGAATGAAACAAAAAAGTTTAATATTTTCTCGAAAGCCTCTTGACAAAAGCATATCTGCTTAGTATAATAGAAAACACTAAGCGAATATGCTTAATAAAAACTAGATGACCGTCCGAGTAGGATACTTCGCCAAGACCTTTTGATTTATTCAAGAGTGAACGAGATAACGCCGCTGAAATGGGGGCAGGAACGATATTCGGAGAGAACGGCAACTTAAAAATCTTATGAAAGGACTGACGATATGGAAAACAAATTTATTCGTGCCGATGATGTGGCACAGGAACTAAGCGTATCAAAGCCCTATGCCTATAAGCTCATCAGAAAACTGAACGAAGAGTTGAAAGAACAGGGCTTTATTACGATTGCGGGTCGTGTAAACCGCCAGTATTTTTATGAAAGGCTCTACGGAGCAGGAAAGGAGAGTAAATAATGCCAGTATTCAAAAATGAGGACAACGGCACTTGGTATGTGATGGCGAGATATATGAACTGGAAAGGCGAACGCAAGCAGAAATGTAAGCGGGGTTTCGCCACAAAGAAAGAAGCGCAGGAATGGGAGCGAATGTTTCAGCTACAAAATTCGTCTGACCTTGATATGAGCTTTGAAGCCTTTACGGAACTGTATATCAACGATGTAAAAAACCGCCTGAAAGAAAACACTTGGCTGACAAAGGAGCATATCATTCGCACGAAGATACTGCCCTATTTCGGCAAGTTGAAAATAAGCGAGATTTCCACAAAGGAGATTATCACTTGGCAGAATGAAATGCTTGCCTACCGTGACGAGAAGAAAAAACCGTATTCACAAACCTATCTGAAAACGCTGCACAATCAGTTGTCGGCTATCTTCAATCACGCTGTACGCTATTATGAATTGCGTTCCAATCCTGCCGCAAAGGTGGGAAATATGGGAAGTGAGGAACACAAGGAAATGCTGTTTTGGACAAAGGAAGAATACAAGAAATTTTCCTATGAAATGATGGACAAACCTGTTTCCTTTTATGCCTTTGAAATGCTCTACTGGTGCGGCATTCGTGAGGGCGAATTATTAGCCTTAACCGCCGCTGATTTCAATTTTGATAAGGAAACGGTCACGATTAACAAATCCTATCAGCGTTTACACGGCGAAGATGTGATTACCACACCGAAAACAAAGAAAAGCAATCGCACAATTAAAATGCCGCATTTTCTCTGTGAGGAAATGCAGGAATATCTCGGTATGCTCTATGGTTTGAAAAAGAAAGACCGTATCTTTACGGTAACAAAAAGCTATCTTCATCACGAGATGGACAGAGGGGCGAAAGCCGCAGGCGTAAAGCGTATAAGAATTCACGA
The DNA here is from genome assembly GCF_900604345.1 of Maliibacterium massiliense. Taxonomy (GTDB): domain Bacteria; phylum Bacillota; class Clostridia; order Christensenellales; family Maliibacteriaceae; genus Maliibacterium; species Maliibacterium massiliense. The sequence continues at coordinate 298,631 of NZ_LR026983.1, read as the reverse complement.
TTTGCGGCACAGCCATATAAGTTTGCTGATTGATATGGGATTTTCGGCGGTAGCGATTGCTGACCGTGTAGGACACGAAAGCATTGACATCACTTATCAGTATGCACACCTGTTTCCGTCCAAACAGACGGAAATGGCAGATAGATTAGATGATTTGGGGAAAGGAGATTTTGAAAATGTCGGCTAAAAACAGAGATAACAAAAACCGTTGGAGGAATATCACGGTAGGGTTTCGGGTATCGCCCGAAGAAAACGTACTCATTAACAAGGCGGTTGCCTTATCGGGCTTGCCGAAACAGGAATACTGTTACCGCCGCTGTCTGAATCAGGATGTGGTGGTGCAGGGCAATCCGAGAGTATTTAAGGCACTTCACAAGGAACTTGCCGCCGTTCTTACAGAATTGCAAAGGATTGAAGCGGGCGAAAAAATCAATGACGAGCTGTTGAATGTGATTGAACTGATAACAGTTATCCTCGGCGGTCTGAAAGGAGAAGATGGGAATGGAGAATAAAAAAGAAATGACTACTCCAAATGTATCTGCGGCAACAGATACGGAGCAGCCGTTTCCTAAATGTACTGACCATAGTATAGCCGACTGCGATGAAAATATCAAGAGTTTTGAAGAAATGCAGAGGGAAATGCTGCGGCAGTTATCCCCCTCGTATCTCAAAACGGTATCAATGGCGGCTTTGTATGATACCGTATTTGATATACAGACGCCGCTGATTGACGGTCTGCTCCAAAGGGGAACTTACCTTTTTGTAGGCTCCCCTAAGGTAGGGAAAAGTTTTATGATGGCGCAGCTTGCTTACCATATCAGCACAGGAACGCCGCTGTGGGATTATAAGGTGCGAAAAGCAACGGTGCTTTACTTTGCTCTTGAAGATGATTACCCACGCTTGCAGAAACGATTGTTTCAGATGTTCGGTGCAGAAGAAACAGGCAATCTATATTTTGCAACGGAGTGTAAAACGGTTAATGGTGGTTTGGAAGAACAAATCAGAGGATTTATGCAGGAACACTCCGACACGGGTTTAATAATCATAGACACCTTAAAGCGTGTCCGTGAAGCTGGCGGGGCAGATTACAGCTACGCAAGCGACTATGACATTGTGGCAAGGCTCAAAGCGTTGGCAGACAGTTATAAAGTTACAATGCTCATCGTTCATCACACCCGAAAGCAGAAAGCGGAAGATATTTTTGATATGATTTCGGGAACAAACGGATTGATGGGTGCGGCAGATGGAGCATTTGTTCTCAGCAAGGAAAAGAGAACTTCTAATAATGCCACGCTTGATGTGGCAGGCAGGGATCAGCAGGATATGAAAATTCATCTTGTGAGAGATAGCAAGCGTTTGGTGTGGAACTTTGAAAAATCGGAAACGGAGCTGTGGAAAGAGCCGCCTGAGCCTTTGCTTGAAAAAATTGCAGCTATTCTTTTTTCGGAAAGTAACAGATGGGAGGGAACAGCTTCAGAACTTTGCGAAAGGCTCGGCGTGGATATAAAACCGAATGTGCTTTCACTTAGGCTTAGTATCAACGCAAGCAGGCTGTTTCGTGATTATGGTATTCGCTATCAGAACAGCCGCACGCACGATGGCAGAAAGGTTTCACTTTGGAAAGAAACCGATGGGGTGGCGTGACAAACGGTGTCAAAGGTGACAATGTTTTGAGAGTGGTACTGGTATCTCAAACATTGTCACCATCGTCACACATTGACACCGATTAAAGTTTGGCGGAGAGTGCAGAGAGCGCCTTTTCAAAGGCGGCTCTTTGCCCCTCGGAGAGCGCAAAACCTGCTTGCAGGTTGCATTTTTGTTGGCGGAGCTGACAAAAGTGCTTTTGCGTTACTTTCGCAGAAAGTAACAAAGGCTTGCGCCTACCGGCGCAGAAAGGAGAGGAAACGATTTATGCAAAGAACGATAAGCGCAATGGTCGGGAAAGGCTCGGTCAATCACAACAGCCGTAAATTCAAAGCGGAGAATGTTGACGCTGACCGTTCCCACCTCAACATAGATTACTGTAATGAGAGTATTAAAAAAGTCTATCACAAATTGTTCGATGAAGCACTCGAAAGATACAACGCTAAACAGACAAGAACAGACCGAAAGATAGCAAACTATTATGAAAAAATCCGCAGTTCCAAGCAGGAAAAACCATTCCACGAATTGATTTTGCAGATTGGCGATAAGGAAAATATGAGTGCAGAAAGTGAGAACGGACAGCTTGCAAGGCAGGTCTTAGATGAGTATTATCGTGGTTTTCAAGAGAGAAATCCGCAGCTTAGAGTATTCTCGGCTCATCTGCATTTAGACGAAGCAACGCCCCACCTCCACATTGATTTTGTGCCGTTTACAACAGGCAGCAAGCGTGGACTTGATACGAGAGTATCACTCAAACAAGCGTTAGCCGCACAGGGATTTAAGGGCGGCTCTCGTGGCGATACGGAATGGTCGCAATGGGTACTTTCCGAAAAAGAACGGCTTGCCGCCGTTATGGAACGGTACGGAATTGAGTGGGAGCAGAAAGGCACACACGAAAAACATCTCTCTGTTTTGGACTATAAAAAGCAGGAGCGGGCAGAAGAAATTGAACAACTGGAAAGCAAAATCATAGACAAGCAGACAGAGTTTGAAACGCTTTCAAAGCGTATTCAAAATTTTGATAAGGGTACGGATTCACTTTCGCAAATGCAGAGCGCACTGGAGAATGCTCCCGAATATCAGTTACCCGAACCACAAGGTTTTATGACTGCCAAAAGTTATAAGAGCAAAGTGGTCGAGCCGCTAATTAAGCGGCTGAAATCTCTTATTAAAACGCTTATGGTGCGGTGCTTTCAAGCGATTGATGATTACCAAAGGCTCAATCAGACAAACGCCAGTCTGTACCGTAGCAATGAAAAACTTAAAAATCACAATAAACAGTTGACCTCCGATAATAACCGATTGAGGGAAGAAATTAAGGACTATACGTTGCTGCGAAAGGTGTTCGGTAGTAAGCAGATTGACAGCCTGTTAGAACAGGCAAGGCAGTCTAAACAGCGTGGCACACGCTTTAGAAATAATCAATACGAAAGGTAGGAACAGACAATGGCAAAGACAATTTTTGAAGAAATGGGCGGCACTTATGTACGGCAAGGGGATTATTTTATCCCTTGCCTTAGTCTACCAGCCGATAAAGAAAATCATCCAATCGGCGTATGGGGACAGCGGCACAAACGCTACTTGCAAGAGCATAAAAAAGCAACCTATACTACTCTGCTCACAAGCGGCAAGTTGAACAGCTATCTTGCCGATATTGACGAACAAGCAGAAGAATGGTTTTCTCGGATGGTAAGACAGATGGCAGAGCATGAGGATGTGACCGAGACGCTCAAGGCTGAAAATCAAATGCTGTGGGTACAAAAAATAAATAATATTCGTAATAGAGCAATGGAAATTGTTTATACAAATCTAATCTATGCTTAACTGGCAAAGCGGCAGGGAGTGAAATCTCTGCCGCCGCTTTTTTCAAAAAAATTTCAAAATACATATTGACAATTTTCTATGTGACGCATATAATTACACATAGACAATTATCTATGGGAGGTGATTTTGAGAGATGGACGAAAGAAGAACTGCGGCAATCTTCAAAGCATTTTGTGATGAAAACCGTATTAGAATTATAAAGCTACTGCGTTCGGGCGAAAAATGTGCCTGTAAGCTATTGGAAGAAATCAATGTGACACAGCCCACGCTTTCTCATCATATGAAAATACTTTGTGACGCTGAAATTGTCGTTGGTCGCAAAGAGGGAAAATGGACGCACTATTCCATTTCAGAAAAAGGTGTGAAGCAGGCAAAGGTATGTTTGGAGCAGTTGACAACTCTTGATGTTGAATACAAAAACAAGTCGTGCTGTGAAAAGTGAGTAAGTTTATAGATTACTTTTCCGCACGGCTTATAAAATCGCCAATATATAGACACATTTCAATATAACTATATGAAAGGAGCTTTTTATGGGAGCATTAAAAATTGGTTGGGACTTTTTTCAAAATGAAGTCCTCGGTATGGGTTGGCTGAGTAGGCTCATATCAACTATATTGAATGCCTGCGGTTTAGATACTACAAGCAGAGTAGGCGGCAGCATTCAGTTCTTTATTTACGATACTATAAAAATTATGGTACTACTCGGTGCGTTGATTTTGATTATTTCGTATATTCAAAGCTATTTTCCACCCGAAAGAACAAAAAAGATACTTGGCAGGTTTCACGGGATATGGGCAAATATCATTGCCGCATTACTCGGTACGGTAACGCCGTTTTGTTCGTGTTCCTCTATTCCGCTGTTTATCGGATTTACTAGTGCGGGTTTGCCGCTTGGCGTTACATTTTCCTTTTTGATTTCTTCGCCAATGGTTGACCTCGGTAGTCTTGTTTTACTGATGAGTATATTCGGTTGGAAAGTTGCCGTTTTGTATGTTGTTCTCGGTTTGGTAATTGCTGTTGTCGGCGGTACGTTGATTGAAAAACTGCACCTTGAAAATCAAGTGGAAGAATATATCCGAAACGGTCACGCTATTGATGTTCCGCAGGAAGAACTGCATTTCAAAGACCGTATGAAATATGCTTGGGAACAGGTCGTTTCAACAGCTAAAAAGGTTGCACCTTATGTGTTAATCGGTGTCGGTATCGGCGCAATTATTCACAACTGGATACCCGAAGATCTCATTGTCAAGGTACTTGGGGATAACAACCCGTTTGGCGTTGTGCTTGCTACTATCGCAGGCGTTCCAATGTATGCGGATATTTTCGGTACAATCCCGATTGCAGAAGCCTTACTTGCAAAGGGCGCTTTGCTCGGTGTTGTCCTTTCCTTTATGATGGGCGTAACTACCCTTTCTCTTCCATCAATGATTATGCTTCGCAAAGCGGTTAAGCCAAAGCTGCTCGGCATTTTCATTGCAATATGCACAGTCGGTATTATCGTTGTAGGTTATTTCTTCAACGCAATACAATATTTAATTGTTTAATTTTAGGAGGTTATCACTATGGCATTGTTTAATTTCGGAAAGAAAAAAGAAGAAGAAAAGAAAGCACCTGCTTGTGCTTGTGGTTGTGGTTGCCCGACAAGTGAGGCAGAAGAAATCACAAAGGACTGTTGTTCTGAAGCAAAGGACGGAATTTGCTGTATTAAGGTATTGGGTGCAGGCTGTAAATCCTGCCACGAACAGTATGAAAACGCTAAACAGGCAATAAAGGATATGGGGCTTTCCGTAGAGGTGGAATACATTACAGATATGCAAAAGGTAATGGAATACGGCGTAATGAGTATGCCCGCCATTGTAGTCAATGAAAAGGTTGTTGCTATGGGCAAAGTGCTAAAAGCAAATGAAGTCGTGGCTTTATTGCGAAAGTTAGGGTTTTAAAAGTGGAAAAGGAAAAAACAGAATGGGTAAAATGCCCCGTTTGCGGCAATAAAACTCGTGATAAAATTAGAAAAGATACGGTCATTAAAAATTTTCCGCTCTATTGTCCTAAGTGTAAGCACGAAACTTTAATCAATGTGAGGGATATGACCGTATCCGTATGCAAAAAAGTGGATGGATAATTGTTCAGACATCTTGATTTTCTAAGCAAAATCGCTTATAATTTGAGTCGGAACATATTGCTATTATCCGCAGTTGCAGAGCGAGTGTTATCAATGCCGATAACAAAATGATAACATTAGCTCATATAGGCAGGATAATATGGATACATCAAATAATCAAAAGAACTACGAACACGGCAGAGAATAATCATTAAACAAAATTGATTAGTATTTGTCGAGTTCGAATAAAGATACGCCAAACAAAGCGCCCGCGTTGCACTTGCAGCGGGCGCTTTGTTATATAGGGAAAGAACTGTGCGGCTGTGAAAACCGCTTGTATCTGCGGTATGTCTCCCGTACAATATAGGCGAAGAGCATACCATAAGAAGGAGCGGATGGCTTTATGCCGGATAAACAGGCGGAGGTCGTATGCATCGGCTATGCGGTTGTGGATATCCCGCTGTGCCCGGTGGATGTGCGCAAGCTGGAGACGGAGACGTGCCGGGTTGAGCATATCCGCCCAGTGGTGGGTGGTGATGCGATTAACGAATCCACCATCATCGCGCGCTTGGGGCACAAGGTGCGCATGGTGGGGCGGCTGGGGGACGATATGATGGGCCGCTTCATTCTGGAGCACTGCCAGAAAAACAGCATCGATACGGCGTACATGACGGTGGACGCTTCGAGCGATACGCCCATCAACATCGCGCTGGTGCATCCTGATGGGGAGCGCACGTTTGTGGTGCCGCAAGGGGGCGCGCGTCAGCGCTTCTGCCTGGAGGATATCGACTTTGCCAGCTTTGATGGGGCAAAGCTGCTGTCGCTGGCCAGCATTTTTGTGCACCCGCAGCTGGGCAACGCACAGTTGGTGCAGATATTCCAGCAGGCCAGGCGGCGCGGCATGATGATCTGTGCGGATATGGTGCACAGCCGCTTCGGCGAGACGCTCTCGGATATCCGCGAGGCGCTTTCGTATGTGGACTATTTCTTTCCCAACCAGGAAGAAGCGCAGCGCCTGACGGGCAAGACGGATCTGGACGCGGTTGCCGATGCGCTGCTTGACTGCGGCGTGGGCCATGTGGTGATCAAGACGGGCAGAGCGGGCTGCTTGATCAAGGACACGGCGCAGCGCCTGGAGGTGCCCACCTTTTCCAAGGCCAGGCGCGTGGATACCATTGGCGCAGGGGACAATTTTGTGGCGGGCTTTATCGCGGCGCTTCTGGAGGGCAAGGACGTCTATGCGTGCGGCCGTTATGCAAACGCGGTGGCGTCCGTCTCTGTGGAGCATATCGGCGCCACGGACGGGGTGCGCAGCCGCGCGCAGGTGGAGGACATGATGCGTCCCTGACGCAGGAAACGGCGTGCGGGGTGGTTTTTAGTATTTGCCCAGCGTCTCATGCAGCTCGGTCTTGATCTCCCAGTGGATGAGAAAGGTAAGCGCGGCGCGCAGCGCGATGATGCAGGCCACGGTGAGGATTTCGCTGATGTCGCGGATGACCACGGTGCGCAAAATTTCGCTGCCCAGCTTGAATTCCAGCCCAAGCGCCATGCCCTTGGCGAGATTGAGGCGGATGTGCGGGCTGCGCTTGATGTATCCGTACACGCCCAGTGCGCCGGCGATGATGATCACCAGCACGCCTACCAGCTCAAAAAGCGAGATTGCGCCGTCCACAATGTAGAATAAGATGCGCTCTAAATATGCCATGCTGTCCGCCTCCGTCCTGTTGTTTCATATTAGGATGCGGCGTGCGGGCAAGGATCATACCTGCGCGGGCGCCAATGCCTGGGAAAGCCGCGCTGCGCCTCTGGATGCGTGCGCACAGCGGCTGTGCAAAGCCGCCCTGCGTTGACTTTTTAGGGTGTGTATGGTAGTCTTTTTTAGAAACGTGCGGGGGGTATTTGCGCCGCTGTGATGGAATTGGCAGACATAACAGACTTAAAATCTGTCGGATTATTGATCCGTGCCGGTTCGAGCCCGGCCAGCGGCACCAGCGGCACGTTGCCGCGCCCAAAGTCGCATCCTCTATCGCGGGATGCGATTTTTTGTGCCCGAAAAAGGTTGTTTGTTTTGCCAGGCTTCTTCCCCAGCGGCACGTTGCCGCGCCCAAAGCCGCATCTTTTATCATGGGATGCGAATTTTTTGTAGCTAAAAGGGGACGGCCATTCCGCTAAGCCTCGTCAGCGGGCAGTGCCTGCATCCAAAGGTGTGACTTCTCAAATATTATACGGGTCAATTTTTTTCCCGAAACGGAGCGTGCGCATCGTCAAGGCATACAGCGTCGTGGCCTATGACGAACCGTCCGTGTGGGCAGTTCTTTTTTAAAGCGTCACCTACGACCTATGCGCCACGTGTGCTTTTTTTAAAGAGGTCACGCTTGCTGCGTCAATGCCCTTGTAAAATGAAGCATCACGCCTCTGCGCCGCTGCCGGTTCTTTGGGGGCGCGTCCGCACAGGCGGTATTTTTATGGTTCAAACACATACCGCAGAAAAGTGTGTGCCATGCAAAACGCCCGGCCTTTTGGCCGGACGCACTGCATCTTCCGTTACCGATAGGGAAAACGCCACCGTATGCAATGACGGTTGAAGGCGGGTTATCCGGTTTTGCGGGTATATCCGCTTAGATGAGGGAAGTATGGCTGGTTTGGTTGTGATCCAACAGATAAATGGAGAACGCGCCCTGTTCGTCGAGCGTTGCAAGTGCAATGTCCGCGATCTGCACAATTCCCTGCTTTTGCAGCGCGTCGCGCAGCCAAAGCGCGTCTCTGCCAAAGGCCTTTAAGTTTTCATGCAGGATGTTGCCGTCAATGATGACATTTGCGTAAAGCGTGGTATCCGAGGCATGCGACGGCAGGTCGCTCGCCTTGGTCGGCCGCGCAAAGCCCTTGGGCTGCACGGAGAGCTTGCCTGTGGGCTCGAGGATGGCGTAATTGACCTCCGATACGTTAAAATACCCGCTGTAACGCAGTGTGCTGAGCAATTCGTTGGTATTCATGCGTGCACGCCGGAGTCCCTTGCGCTGGATGTTGCCCTTGGCAATGAGGACGATCGGCCTGCCGAAAAGGAAACGGCGCAGCACCATGTTGTTTTGCGCCAGCCAGGACATCAGCATCCCGCACAGCAGAAAGAGGGCAATGGCTATCAGCCCATTTGGGATACTGATCCCGCTGTCAATGCTGACGCTGGCCGTGAGGGAACCCACGGTGATGCCCACAATATAATCGTAAAAGTTCATCTGCGAGATCTGCTTGGGCCCGTTGAGCCGCGCCATAACCAGCAGCACGAGGATGGAAGCAAATACGCGGATGAGAAGCTCCGAAATGGACACACGCAACATCTTCTTTCGCATACATACTTTATAAGAGTTTACAGATCAGGGGGAAAGTATGCGCATGCGACGGAACGAACAACAGGTATTGCCCATGCAACCTGCATGGATGTACGCGTCCCGCAATCGCAATTCCCTGCGATGGCTGGCCGTGCTGGTCGCCCCATGCTATACTGTTATCAAAACAGGTGGGTACCAGGCAGAGGTTCAAACATGCACACGGAACGCATATGAAAGCAGGTGGGGGAATGGCGTATAAAGTGCTATCGATGGATGCCTATCCCAGAAGCAAGCACTTTGCGTACTTTAAGGATATGGCGCAGCCCTACGTGGGCGTAACCGTTCAAGTGGATATCACGGGCTTTTATGCCAGGGTAAAGAAGGAAGGGCTGCCCTTTTTTCTCTCGTTTCTATACCTCGTATCCCATGCGGCAAACGCGGTGCCGGAGCTTCGGCAGCGGATCAATGGGGAAGGTATCATCGAGTATCAACGGTGCCCCACGTCCCATACGCTCGCCTTGCCGGACAATACCTATTGCTACTGCAAACTGGAGAGCGACTGCACATTTGAAGCGTTTCTGACACATGCCGCGCAGGCGCAGGCACGTGCCAGGGCGCAGCAGTCCCTGGAGGATACGGGCGACGCGCGGGCATTGCTTTTTATCTCCACCCTTCCCTGGCTCACGTATGAATCTCTGATCCAGCCGGTGCCTGCGCCGGCGGACAGCAATCCCAGAATCACGTGGGGGCGCTGCCACAGACAGGGCGATCAAGTGCTGATGCCGGTATCGATTTTGTGTCATCATGCGCTGGTGGATGGGCGGCATATCGCGCAGTTTTACCAGCATTTGCAGGAGGAGATGTTGGGCTTTGCGGGCAGGGGATGAAGGCCTTTTCCATGCTCGCGCGCAAAAAGGCATAAAAAGAGCGCCGCGTGCGGCGCTCTTTTCTGTTTATATATATCCGTTATCTGGTTGCAAAGCGCAGGGCCGCCAGGCAACCTCCCGCCAGCAGGAGCGCAAGCAGCAAATAGCGGGAGGACGCGTCGCCCGTCTGCGGATTGCCCGCGTTTGGTGTTGCGGGGGGCTGGGACGGTTCCGGCGTGGGTTCCTCAGGCGGAGGCACGACATCCGGGGGCGCGCCTCCCTCTGCTTCCACCAGGGCAATGGGCTCCAGTGTGTCGAGCGTAAAGGTGATCTGTCCGCCAGTTGCGTCAAGCGCCTGCAGGGAACCGCGCTGCAGCAGAGAGAGCGCAGAGGCGCCAAATGCGTCCTCCAGCGGCATGCGCACCTGCAGGGGCAGCTGGTAGTCGCCTGCGATTGCGGGCTGATAGAGCGCGACGATACGGCTTCCCTCCGGAAGCTGCGCCTGCAGCGCTTCAAAGGCCGCGCCCGCAAGGGGAAGCTGCGTCAGCTGGAACGCCGCGTCAGGCGCGATGGCGCCCGAAACCACGATGCCGTGCGCGTCATCCGTGATGGTGTTGTTGCCCAGGCGGAAGGTGGCGTGCAGCGTATGGTTCGCGTCCACGGCGGCAAAGTCGTACTGCGTGCGCACGGCGCTTTGAGACACGCCGTCGATTGACACGGTGTCAACCGCGTAGCCCGCGTCCGGCGTGAGCAAAACCTGCGTGTCCGATCCCGCGTCCACGCTGTGGGTGGGCGTGACGCTGCCATGCGGCCCCGCAGAGGTGGTGATGGTGTAATACGCCGCGCCCAGCGCCCAGTCCGTACCCGACGCGCCGCTGCTGCTGGGCAGCCGGTTGGTATCGGAGGCGAACCAGTCCTGCGCCGTGTCGCCGCCCGCGTAGGTGAGCAGCACGTCGCCCGGGGCAAAGGCTGCGCCGGGCGTAAGCCCCAGCTGCGTCTTGCCCTCCGGCGCGCGGACACTGCCCGTCACCGTCAGCGGCTGGGAGAGAAGCAGCGCATCCAGGTTGTCGATGGTATCCAGTGTCACGGGCGCGGTGGTTTGCAGCGTTACATTGGATGTGCCCGCAACCGCGCCCTGGCCGACCGAATCGTCCAGCACAACGCTCTGGCCGTAAAGGCCGCCCTCGATCTGGCTTGCGCCCGCCACCACGCACTGCGCGTCTCCCGCGACCTGGGCGTTGCCCGCGCTTTCAATGGTGCCGCCAAGCACGATATCCTGCACGACGCTGTCCTGCACCTGGATCTGTACATTGCCCAGCACCTGCGCTGTGCCGCCGCTCGCCTCGCCGCCGCCTACGATTTGATCGGCGGTGTAGCGCTGGCCGTCGTAGGTTCCGCTCTGGCAGTTGACTAACGTCAGCTTGGCGCTGCCCACGTTGGCCGTGCCCTGGGCGCTCGCCTCGCCGCCCGCGTAGATGTTGCTGCCGGTGGTGCTGTTTGTAAAGGAAAGCGCCGCCTGGCCCGTCACGTTCGCCTGCGCATCCGCGCCGGAGGCGCGTCCGCCTGCCTTGATGACGCCGCATACCACTTTTCCCAGCTGCTCATAGACGAGGAAGGTGGAGGCGTCAAAGGAAACGCTGGTGGAGGAGGCGTTGGCCGTGCCGCCGCTCTGCGCGTAGCCGCCCCCATAGATATAGGCGTTGCAGAGGCTGCCCTCGCCGAAGTGGATGTCGATGGCACCCAGCACGCTGGCGTCCGCACCCGCGCCGTTTGCGTATCCGCCGCCATAGGGGACCGCTACCTCACAGTCGCGCACGTCTGCATAGACCGAACCCGCCTTTGCGCTTGCGTTCTCGCCCGCGGCGTAACCGCCGAAGTAGATATCGTTGTTGTCGTTGCCCGACCAGGTGTGGGTGATGGCGCCCGATACGTCCGCATTCGCGCCCGCGCCGGCGGCGTAGCCGCCGCCGAGATAGTTGTTGATGCGCATGCCGCGCATAGTGAAGTCCACCGCACCGCACTGCGCGGTACCGCCGGCCTGCGCGTAGCCCCCGCCGCAGGTAATGCCCATCACGGTAATGAGCGCGCCGTTATTGAGGATGGATAGGCGCGCGGTGCCGGAGACGTTGGCGTGCTGGCCTGCGGTTGCCTCGCCGCCGCCAAAGACGTTGCCGTTGATGCGCGTGCCCTCAAGCGTTAGGCTGGTATCGCCCGCAATATCCGAATTCCTCGCTCCGCCAAAGGCATTGGAGAGGGAACCGCCCACAATGCGGGTGGGCACGCCGTTTGCGTAAAGGGTGGTGCACACCTTATACGTCTTCGCCTCAATGGTGAGCTTGTCAAGCTGCCGGTCTGCGGGCACAGAGAGTGTGGCATCGCTGTTGGCCGCAAGCAGCTGCAGCGTGACCTCGCTGGCCGAACCGTCCAGCGCGTCAAGCGCCTGCTGGATGGTTGCATAATCCCCGCCCGCGCCGATGCGGTAGGTGACGGCCGCGCCGTCCGCGCGCGTGGGGACGGGAAAAAGGCTGGCTGCGACCAAAAACGCCAGCGCAGCGATGAAAAGCCGGTGGATCCTTCTCAAAACAATGCCTCCTTAGGCGTGATGCACACATGCATGCTGCCTGCATTCTCTTCTCACGTCACATGATTGTCACACAGAATATATTCAAATTATATGCAGGAATTCAACGTATGGCAATACAAAAAAATAAAAAACTATAACAAATTATGCCAATTACAGCAAAACGGTGCGCCGCGCCGGCGGACAAAACGGTGAAAAATGCGCCGCAACGCATTGACAAAGGCCTGCGCGTCGTGTATAGTGATACCAATTTCATACAACAGCGAACCAAAATGCAAGGATGAAGCGTGCCTTTTGCAATCCTGCCTTTTCAGAGAGCCGGCGTGTGGTGCGAGCCGGCGGCAGCGCAACAGGCGATCCCTTCGGAGCAGACGCCCTGATCGATGCAACAGTAGGGGCGTACGGCGTGCCCCGTTACAGGCAGAGGGCTTGATGGAGCCCTGCTAAGGTGGGTTTGCCCGAAAACGGGGAGCCAAACTGGGTGGTACCGCGTAGCATTGCTGGTGAAAGCCGCTGCGTCCCAATGAAGGGATGGCAGCGTTTTTTATTGCCGCGAAAACCGTGGCACAAAGTTGACAAGGAGGCTTGAGCATGATTACGGAACAGTTGATGGAGATTGCCCAGCGCATACGGGAGCTGCGCGAGATTATGGAAGTATCCGAAGAACAGATGGCCCAAAGCTGCGGCGTTACGCTGGAGGAATACCGCGCCTATGAGCGCGGGGAGAAGGATTTTTCCTTCAGTTTTTTCTACAATGTGGCCAACCGGCTGGGTGTGGACGTCGTGGACATTATGAGCGGCGATTCCCCCAAATTGTCGACCTGCTGCCTGGTGCGCAGCGGCGAGGGGCTGGAGGTCAACCGCCGCGAGGCGTACGATTACAAGCACATCGCCTTTACCTTCCGCAAGAAAAAAGCCGAGCCCTTTGTGGTAACGGTGGAACCCAAGGGGGAGGAAGAGACGCCCGAGCTGCACGCCCACGCGGGGCAGGAGCTCAACTATATGATCGAGGGGTCGATGGCCTTTTACATTGGCACGCAGTGCTACACGCTGGAGGCCGGGGACAGCGTCTATTTTGATTCGGGCATTCCGCACGCCATGCGCGCCCTGAAGAACAAGCGCGCACGCTTTCTTGCGGTCGTGATGAAATAAGCCGGTAGGAGGGAACAACGATTTATGGCACTGTATGAAAAATATGTGGGCCGCTCGCGCGATGATTTTGCCACGCTGGACGATCTTACGCGCAACTACAAGGTGACGGCGCCCGACGATTTTAACTACGGCTTTGACGTGGTGGATGTGCTTGCGGCGCAGAAGCCGGACGCCACCGCCATGCTGTGGGTCAGCAACGAGGGGGAGGAGCGCGTCTTCACCTTTGAAGATTTGCGGCGCCTGAGCAACCAGGCGGCGAACTATTTCCGCAGCGTGGGCGTGCGAAAGGGGGACAAGGTAATGCTGGTGCTGCGGCGCAACTATCAGTTCTGGTACGCGCTATTGGGCCTGCACAAGCTGGGCGCGGTAGCCGTGCCCGCCACCGACCAGCTGATGGCCAAGGACTACGTATACCGCTGCAACGCCGGCGGCATCAAAATGCTGGTGGCCACGGGCTACGGCGAGGTGACGCGCCACGTGGACGAGGCGCTGAACGAATGCACCACGCTGGCGCTGCGCGCCGTCACCGCGCATGAAAAGGCGCAGGGCGGCTGGCTGGACTTTGACGCGGGCGTGGCGGCGGCGAGCGACGTATTTGTGCGCCCCACCGGCGCGGAGGCCACGCGCGGCGAGGACATGATGCTGATGTTCTTTACCTCGGGCACCACGGGGTACCCCAAAATGGTGTGGCACAACTTTTTCTATCCGCTGGGCCACATCCTCACCGGCTGCTTCTGGCACCGCGTCAAGGAGGGGGGCCTGCACTTCACCATCTCGGATACGGGCTGGGGCAAGGCACTCTGGGGCAAGATCTATGGCCAGTGGCTGGGGGAATCGGCGGTGTTTACCTACGACTTTGCGCGCTTCCACGCCCAGGATATCCTGCGCATGATGGAAAAGTACAAGGTGACCACCTTCTGCGCGCCGCCGACGATGTACCGCTACATGATCAAGGAGGATTTAAGCCAGTACGACCTTTCAAGTTTGGAACACTGCACCACCGCGGGCGAGGCGCTCAACCCCGAGGTGTACAGCCAGTGGCTCAAAAAGAAGGGATTGAAGATCTTCGAGGGCTTTGGCCAGACCGAGACCACCCTCTGCTGCCTGACGGCCTTCCCCTGGATGCAGCCCCGGCTGGGCTCCATGGGCCTGCCCGCGCCCGGTTACCGGCTGGCGGTGGTGGACGCTGACGGCAGGGAGGTGCCCGCGGGCGTGACGGGCGAAATCTGCATCCGCACCGACGAGGCGGGCGGCGGCAAGCCCTTTGGCCTGTTTTCGGGCTACTACCGCGACGAGGAACTGACGCGCGAGCGCTGGCACGACGATCTCTACCACACCGGCGACACGGCCTACAAGGACGAGCTGGGCTTTTTGTGGTACGTGGGCCGCATTGATGACGTCATCAAATCCTCCGGCTACCGCATCGGGCCCTTTGAGGTGGAGAGCGCGCTGATGGAGCACCCCAGCGTGCTGGAGTGCGCGGTCACCGGCGTGCCCGATCCGGACCGCGGCTTTGTAGTCAAGGCCACCATTGTGCTGGCGCGCGGCTACGAGGGCACGCCGGCGCTGACCAAGGAGCTGCAGAGCCACGTCAAGCGCGTGACCGCGCCCTACAAATATCCCCGCGTCATCGAGTACGTGGAGGAGCTGCCCAAAACGATCAGCGGCAAGATCCGCCGCGTGGAGATCCGCCAGAAGGATATGCAGGCCTATCGGAAATAAGCGTTGCCGCAGGCGCGTGGATCAAGATCAGCCCGGAGCGTTTGGTGCGCCGTTTGGCAGATACCGCGCCTGGCATGCGGCGCGTGCACGGAAGCCCGCGTGTGCGGGAGGCAGAATGTGGCTTTTGCACTGCCTCCGCTGCGCATTACGTACATAAAGTAGAAAAAACGGACGGGGAGACGTTGCTCCCCGTCCATTTTTGTGTGACAATAGTCAATAAAGGAGGCGTCTCTATGCGCAAGCTTACGGTTTTGTTTCAGCAAGCCCCGGGCGCGCCCGCGGCGGCAGGATACTATGTGGCCTGGGAGGCCGGTGTGCTGCAGTATAAGGCGACGGCCGACGCGGATGCGACGGCCCTTTTTGCCCCGGACGGCGGGCAGGTGCTGTGCATGCGTGCCTCTGACGGCGCGCTCTATTGCCAGGGCCGGCAGGTGGGCGGGCTCCAGGGGCAGGGGCTGCTGACGGCGCGCTATTTTGACCAGGACCTCACGCTGGAGGTGGCGGACCTGGGCCAGCGCTGCATGCATGTGCGCGTGCTTGCGCAGGGGCGGCAGGTGGCGCTTGTGGACGTCAAGGCGCCGGTGGAGGCCGTGATCTATGCGCAGGAGGCACCGCTGCTGCCGCTGCTTTGCCTGCTGTGCGCACAGTTTCTGCAGCGGGATGCGCGTTTTGCCCAGGGCGCGGCGCGCCCGAGGCAGGAGCATCTGCACCAGGACCAGGCGTGGATCGCGCGCTTTGACGCGCTGGAGGATGCCGCGCCCGCGCGCCAGGCGTCCCCGCCGCGCAACCGTTCCAAGGGGCGCCTGGGCTGGATCATCGGCGGCGTCAGCGCGGGCGTGTTGGTGCTGATCGTGGGTGTGATCCTGTGCTTTACCAGCCTATTTTCTTCCGTGCAAAACGCGGCGTCGGACGTGGAGAAATTCCTCAATAATGCAAACGTGCCCCGCTTTACGGACGTGGTGGGCAAGCGCACGGTGCGCAATGTCAGCGTAAACACGACCAACGGCGTGGTCACGACCACGCGAGAATACGGCACCAATACGCCCGAAGAGGACGCGGAGGCGTACCGCGCCGCACTGCAGGACGTGGGTTTTGTACTGCACGACAGGGCGCGTGACGGGTATGTGCTGCGCTATGACGCGGCCCGCACGGTGGATGTTGCCATCTACTTCCAGGCGGGTATGGTGCGCATTGATACTACCGTGTATACCCGGGCGCAGAAAGATAACCGCAGGCAAATGCCGGCGGTATAATCGCCGGCTGACGATACATAAAAACATCGTAGGAGCATGTATATCGTAGGAGCATGTATATGGAAAGGAGACGAACAGACATATGGCAGAGGAATATTCCAGAGCGATTTACGCCGCCGTCAAAAACTACTTGGACGCAGAGGATTACAATTACGAGTGGAACACGGACCGAAACTGGTTCCGCTTCAATATGAAGCTCAACGGCAAGGTGCCACGCGCGCTGTGCACGATTCAGATTCGATCGGACGCCTTTTTGATGATCGCGCGCACCGAGGTCGCGGCGGGGGAAGCGGACCGCGGCCGCGTGGCGGAGTATCTGTGCCGCGCCAACTACGGCCTGGTGCAGGGCTGCTTTGAGATGGACTTCAACGATGGCGAGATCCGCTACCGCACCTACACCCACTGCGGCTCCCTCATCCCCGAGCGGGAGACCATCGAGCGGGGCATTCTCATTGCGCTGGCCATGCTGCAGCGCTATGGCGACGGCCTGGTAGCTGTGATGTTTGACGTTCAATCGCCCGAGGAGGCTTGCCGCCAGGCGGAGGCCCAGTAAGGTGCAGCGCCCATGTGCAAGAGCGTCCCATCCGCAAAGCGGATGGGACGCTTTGTGTTTAGCATGGCATAAAATAGGATGGCCGCATGCCGATTGGTCGTTGTGATGCGTCACAAAACGGAGTATAATGGCATGAAGGCAAAAAATGTGACGGCTACGGGACAAAAGACATGCGTGTTTTTTGCGATATAACATATATGTACATGGTAATTGTCGTATTATAATAGTAGAGTAGCTTTATATCGATGCGTACGGAAAGGGTAATGGCTATGCTGCAGAATGTATCTCCGCTACAAATCAAAATGTTTGACGAGTTTTCCGTAAAAAACGCGCACTTTCAATACCCATCGGGTACCAAGAAAAACCGGCAGCTTACCACGCTGGTGGCCTATCTGCTTGCCAACCGCAATGTGGAGGTTTCCCGGGAAAAGCTCTATGAGGTCCTGTGGCCGCAGGAGGGCAACTCCGGCGGGGCGCTGCGCAATCTGGTATACCGCGCGCGGCAGGCCTTTGCGCCCTTTTTCCCCGGGGAGAAGGTGGACTGCATTCTGCTGAAGAACAACACCTACGCCTGGAACCCCGATATCCCTTGCACGCTGGACATCGACGCGTTTGACGAGAATTACCGCAAGGCCACGGCGGCCACGGACGACGATGCGAAGTACGCCTATCTTAAGGAGGCGGCGCGCCTCTACGCGGGCGATTTTCTGGCCGATATGCAGGAGAGCGAGTGGGTAGCCTTCGCCAGCATGTACTACCAGCGCAAGTACATGGAGTGCATCCTGTGCATCTGCGATTACCTCAAGGCGCATGCGCGCTACGAGGAGATACTCGATTTGGTGGACGGCATCGGCAAGGTGGACCGGATGTACGAAAAAATCCACGAGTATTACCTGGAGGCGCTGCTGGCCACGGGTCAGTCCCAGCGCGCAATGGACTATTACTACTACGTGGTGGACCTGTTTTACTGCAAGCTGGGCGTGGACGTCACCGGCGCGCTGCACGACGTTTACACGCGGATCGTTGAGGTTATTCCCGATTACAAGGTCAGCATACGCAACCTGGAGGATCGCCTGCGCGAGGATACCCAGCCCAGCGGCTCGTTCTATTGCAACTATGAGGTGTTTAAAAACATCTACCGCTTCAACGCGCGCTCCATCCGCCGCGCGCGCAACGCGCGCTTTCTGATTCTGCTGTCGCTGGAGGACCGCCGCGCCGGCAGCCACCAGGGCGAGGAGATGGCGCAGCAGATGGAGATGCTCAAGCAGATCATCTTTGAGCAGCTGCGCCGCAATGATGTCTTTACCCGCTTTAGCGCCACGCAGTTCTCCGTCATCCTGTCGGCGCAGAACCAGGATAATTGCATGATTGCCATCAACCGCATCGTGGAGCGGTACAACCACAAGAATAAGTGCGCGGACATACGCATTTTGTGGGACGTCAAGCAGATCGAGGGATAAAGTCACATTTTCATCCGTTTCATGCAATAAGGTGGGATATATGATACTGCTGTGACGCTGTCGACTTATAATATTCTCGTAGGGGTATGACCACGGACGTGTATGCCCTTAGTAAACAACCATGTAAACAGCGTATGACGCGCGCTTGCGGCGTGTGGGAGGGAATAACAAGATGCTGAAGATTTGCCGGCGTGGAAACTGGATAACAAAACTGATCGCATGGCTGCTGGTCATTGCGCTTGCGCTGCCAATGATACAGATGAACGCCGCCTGGGCGGAGCCCGCGGCAAACATCAGCCTGGGCATCAAGATCCTCAACGCGGCCGAGGCGGGCACGCCCATCTCCAGCGTACCGGCGGGCGAGACATTCTACGTGCAGGTGTCCTACAGCATCGCGCCCACAAGCTCTAGCGGCACGTACGAAAACCCGCTGATCACCATCCCCATCCCCGATGGGGTGGAGTATTTGGATTTTGTGCCTAGCAACATCGTGACGAGCGTGGAGGCGCTGACAAACCCGACGCCTCCCGTCAAGCCGCACGTAGCGTTTATCCTCAACCCCAACCTCAACGCGGGCGCCGCGGGCAACATCAGCATTGCGTGCAGGTTTGCTAATATGGTCACGCCCAACGGCAAGGGCGTGACCTTTCAGGCCGCCATGGGCGGCACCTATCCGGTGGAGGGGCAGCCCAATGAGGATATCGGCGTGGAGTCTCCGGCGGTGAACATTGCCAGCACCGCTTCGGATGCATGGAACGTCACCAAGGAGGTGACCTCCGGCCCCACCCCCAACACAGCTGACGACACCTACGAGGTGACCTATAAGCTCTCGGCCAAGCTTGCAAACGACTGGAACCGCTTCGGCCGCTTGGAGCTGGATCACTTTGTGCTGACCGATACGCTGCCTGCCAACTATCTGGTAAACGGGGGCGCGACCCTGGTGGGCATCACCGACAAGGACGGCAGGCCGCTTGCGGCGGGCGCGGACTACACCACCACCGGACAACGCGGACGGATCGCTTAAAAGCATCGCCATCACCACCTACGCCAAATTTACCCAGCAGGTGGCGGGGCAGACCTACAATGTGCCCCTCAACGCCTCAGTGGACAGCGACTACTACGTCACGGTGAGCTACCCCCGCGTGCCCTACTACAAGCCTTCCAACATCCCGCTGGTCAAGGAAAAACTGACCAACACCGCAACACTTGAATACAGCCTGGAGACGGACGCGCGTATCGTCACGCGCACGGCAAACGCGACCATTGAGCTGGGCGAAAAGGAGCCGCCCACCGCCGCGCAGCGCATCACGGTGAAAAAACAGCTCAAGCTCGGCGACCAGACGTTTACCCTGGATAAAAGCGCGGTTGACAGGGGCTACGCACGCGCGCGCTTCTCCCTCTACATGGACGAGAGCTGCACCGTGCCGGCCACCGACATCAACGGCGATACCATCGACCCTGCGCTGGTCTCAAACGTACAGACGGCCGACGACGGCACGGTTACGTTTGAAAACCTGCGCTACGGCACCTATTACCTGAAAGAAGAGGTTGTGCCAAAAGGCTTTGCCGCGCCCTCTGGCGGGGTGACCAAGGTAGCCCTGCAGACAAATGGCAAGGTGGTCTACGGCAGCGGCGGCACGCCGCAGGAGCAGGTGGTGCTCACCAACGAGGCCACGCCCGATGGTATGGGCATCGTGGCGTTCTGGAAGATCGGCCGGGGCGCGGGCGGCGCGGACACCGCGCCGCTTGCAGGCGTCACCTTTGCGCTGCGCAACACCGCCACGGGCGAGACAAAAGAGGCTACCTCGGACGCAGACGGCTACGTGCGCTTTGACGCCGTGCCGGCAGGCGTATATGAGATCACGGAGACAAGCGTGGGCAGCCACAGCGGCGAGTACGGCATCTCAAATACAAAAAAGACCGTCACCGTGGTGGGCAACCAGATCAACTACCCCGCCACGGACGCGGGCGCTACGCCCCAGATGCCCGCGGTGTTCCTCAACGAATCGGAGAAGGGCAAGTTCCAACTCACCAAGCTGGATGTAAACGAACCAAGCAAAAAGCTGGCCGGCGCCAAGTTCCAGCTCTACGGCCCGTACAGCGACGATACCCTTGCTGCGCCGCCGGATGCGGATATCGCGGACGCGGGCAAGTACAGCGTCGTCACCGTGGGCAGCGACGGCACCTATACCTCCGGCGCGCTTGCCCAGGGCAAGTATTTTCTGCGGGAATCCCAGGCGCCCTCCGGCTACAAGCTGGACGATACATGGTACGGCGTGACGGTGGTTAAAAACAGCACTGCGGCTGTGACCGCCTACAACGAGGCGTACGCGCGCGTGGCCATCTACAAATACGGCGTGCTGGGCGGCGGCCTCTATAAGGTGGGCCTCTCGGGCGTGCGTTTTCGGATTTTTGACGCGGAGACCGGCGGTAGCATGGTGCTTGACAGCGACATGGTCACCTCGGTGGACGCGACAGGCAACCCCAACACCCCCTTTGCCGAGCTGCCGGCGGGCACGTACTGGTACGAAGAGGTTGCAAGCTCCGTGCCGGCGGGCTACACGCCCATTGCGGGGCGCACGTCCTTTACACTGACTGCGGGGCAGAACCTGACGATCCCCGTGGACAACGCGACGTATTACGGCCAGTTTGTCTTCCACAAGGTGGACGCGCGCACGAATCTGGGCGTTGCGGGTGCGGTGTTCTCCGTGTATTCCGACCCCGCGTGCGACGCGGCGCACCTGGTGGACACCGTGGCGGTGGACGCGGGCGGAAAGGGCGTCTCCAGGCTGCTGCCGGTGGGCAAGTACTGGGTGAAGGAGACCACCATCCCTGCGGGCTACTATCAGGGGATTGACATCATCCGCGGCGTGGACGCGGGCGGCCTGGCCACCGGCGCGGGCGACGGCCTGGATATCGCCGCCGATACGCAGAGCACGGTCACTGTCAAGAACGATCCGGCCGTGCGCATCCGCATCACCAAAAAGGACGAGGATACCAGCGCTGCGGGCGCGGAGATTCTGATCGACAATGCCACGTTTAAGCTGTATCCCACGCGCGAGGATGCGCAAAATGATACAAACGGCATTGCAAAGACCACGGCAAACGGCGGCGTGCTCGTCTTTGATGGGCTGGAGCCGGGGAAAACCTATTATTATAAGGAGACCAGCGCGCCCGAGGGCTACATCCTCGACGGGCGCGTGGCGGAGATACAGGCGCCCTTGGCCAGTGAGGACGCGGTCAAGAACGTGACGGTGACCAACAAACATTACGCCACGCTCAAGCTCTCCAAAACGGGTCAGATGGACAACGCCAACGCCAACCTGGCCGGCGCGGTGTTCCACCTGTACCCGCGCAGGACGCTGGACGCGGCCGCGGATAAGGGCAATGTGCTGCAGGATCAGATCATCGTGCTGACCACGCTTGCGGACGGCACGGCCAGCAAGGACAATGTGGCCCCGGGCGATTATTGGCTGGAGGAGTTCCGCGCGCCCGATGGCTATGCACTGCCCGCGCCCGCCGCGCAGGCGATCATCGTCTCATCGGGCGAGAACACCGCGGGTTACCGCGCAAACGTACACAACATCGTCAACACCGCCAGCATGGGCAAGGTGACGGTCAAAAAGGTGAACAGCTATACCGGCGCGGGCCTTGCGGCGGTGTTTGACCTCTACAAAAAGAACGCAGACGGCAGCTATGTCGTGGAATCCTCCGGACAGATCGCCACCAGCGCCGCAGACGGCGTGGGCGTCTCGACCTGGCTGGAACCGGGCACCTACGGCGTGAAGGAGACGCGCGTCACCGGCGATTACGTGATGGACGAGGGCTATCACGACGTCCTCATCGAGGAGGGGAAGACCGCGCATCTGGGCGCGCCCCTGACCATCGAAAATGTGCCTAAGGGCAAGATTCTCATCCAAAAACATGCCAAGTGGTCGCTGACGCCCACCGGCGGCGCGCAAGAGGACGTGCGCTTTGTGCTGGGCGGCGCCACGTTTGAAATCTACCAAAAAACCGGCCCGGACAGCACCTTTGCCGAGGACGCGGCGGGCGGGCAGCAATCCCCCAACTTTGTGCAGACGCTGACCACCAGCACCGCAGACGGCCAGGCGCTCTCCGATCCGCTTGCGCCGGGCGCGTACTGGGTGATGGAAACCAGGGCGCCCGAAAACTACGAGCTGCCCTCGCCCAATGAGCCGGCCGTGGTCAGCGTAGGCGTGGACGGCGCGACAGTGGAGCATGCCTTCGATAACACACCGGCGCGCGGCCGCATCAAGATCTACAAGTGGGATTTGGGCACAAAGCGGGCGCTGGACGGCGCGAACTTTGCACTTTATCAGGAAGACCCCGCGGGCCAGGCCTATGTGATTGACGGCGTCACCAAGTATTTAAGCATGGTGCAGGGCACCGGCGACATCCAGACGGGCACAATCGAGGGGGAGACGGGCACCGCGCTGACCATTGAGCTGGACCCCGATCAGACCTATTACCTGCGCGAGCTGCAGGATTCCCCGCTGCTGCAGGACGGCTACCTGATGGTGCGGGAATGGACCGGCCCCATCCAGGTATCCGCCGGCGCCATTACGCCGGTGGACGTCGACAACTATAAACCCGCCAAGCCCCCGGGCTACAAGCAGGATGAGGCGGGTAACGGCATGGCGGGCGTGTGGGTCGGCGTCTTTGCAAGCGTGGCCGACGCACAGAACATGCAGCAGTTCCTCTCCAGCGTGACCATCACGGACGAACAGATGCAGAGCGTCGACTTTCGCCTCAACCTGGCCCAGACACACAACATCGCGGGTCTGGCGCGCTCCACGGAGCCGGACGGCGCCTTTACCTTCCAAAACCTGGTGCCGACCAGAACCTACTACGCGCTGGAAATCACCACCACGCCCAATTACGTGCGGGATGCGGGCATCCACACAGTTAAGGTCAACGGCGCCGGCGATGGCTTTGAGGCCACGCTGACCATTGTCAACAGTGCCTACCGTCACATCCTGGTGCGCAAGGTAACGGAGCTTTCCGGTGTAACCTACAACGTAAACGGGGTGACGTTCACCGTCTATAAGGCCGTGCCCACCGATGTGCCCGGCGTATACACGCGCGGCGCGCAGGTCGCAAGCGGCGTCACCGGCACGGGCGGCGAGGCGGAGGGCTATTACAAGTCCATCCTGCTGCCCCCGGGCGTGTACATCGTGGTGGAGACGGCTGTGCCGGACGGCTTTACTATCGATAAAACCGAGCGCGTGGTCACGCTGGAGGCAACGCAGGACAACACGGACCTTGTGGATACCCCGGTTGTCAACGTGGCCTCCTACGGGCGCTTCGCGCTGAAAAAGGTGGACCGCGATAGCAACGCCACGCAGCTGAACGCCACCTTCCGCGTGGAGAAGGTGGGGGACGGCGCCTTTGCGCCCTTTACCTTTACCACGGATAAAACCAAGGACTACTATCTCTCCGCGCTGCTGCCGGCGGGCACGTACCGCATCAGCGAACAGAGCGTGGAGGCAGGCTATACCAACGCAGGCGCGGCGTTTGATATCACCATCGAGGGGGGCAAGATCACCGATGCCTCGGGTGTGCGCAGTGATGTGGTGGACGATGCGCACCCCATCGACCCCATCGCCGTGGCCAATGCCAAGCAGGGCAAGCTGGAGATCGAGAAATACGGCGTGTGGATGGACGCGCGTGAGGGCTTCCTCAACGGCGTCACCTTCCGGCTGTACAAAAGCGAGACGGGCGACGCGGCTGTGGACTGCGGCGCGGACAAAGCCTACCGCGAGGCGACCACGAGCGGTAACCTCAAGGCCACCATCAGTAACTTGGACGAGGGCGACTACTGGCTCAAGGAGCACAGCGTGGGAAGCAACAGCGCCTACGCGGCAAATCTTGCGCCCATACCTGTGCACATCACGGCAGGCGCCACCACGGCGCTGACGGGCGATAGCGCCGTGGAGAACACCACCATTTACGGAAAGCTGCGCATCATCAAGGAGGACGCCCACGCATCAGAAGTCAAGCTTGCCGGCGCGAAGTTTGATATCTTTGATAACGCCCAGTGCACGGGCGTTAAGTATGGTACCCTGGAGACGGACGCGCAGGGGCAGGCGACCTCGCCGCTGCTGGATCCGGGCAAGAACTATTATCTCAAAGAGACCCGCGCGCCCCAGGGATACATGTACACGGACGGCGCCATCAACGGCCCCTACAGCGTGGCGGCCAACAGCCTTGCCGCGTATACGATCAAAAACGACAAGGCCCAGACGGTGGAAATCTACAAATACTACGAGGACGCCGCATTGGCAAAGCACGCGATCCAGGGGGCCAAGTTCCAGCTCTACGCCACGCAGGCGGACGCCCTGGCGGGCACGAACCCGCTCTTTGCGCAGGATCAGACGACCAATGCAAACGGCCTCGTCTCCTTTGCCAAGCTCAAGCCCCTGACCGATTACTACCTGGTGGAGCGGCAGCCGGCGCAGGGCTATGTGGCCAACCCAACGCCGGTGCGCGTCACCACAGATAATACGGGCGCCAAGCGCGTGGAGATCGCAAACATCCCGCAGGGCAAGATCAAACTGCAAAAGCTGGCGCACTGGGTGGACGCGGCAAACGTCCACGTCACCGTGCCGGTGGAGGACGCGGTGTTCGACATCTACAAATGGAACGGGGATGTGGCCACCGGCACGCGCGGCGAGAAGCTTGCCATGACCATCGCGACGGACGCGCAGGGGGTGGGCCTTTCCGGCTGGCTGGACCCCGGCGCCTACGAGCTGGTGGAGCAGACGCCGCCCGAGGGCTTTGACTTTGACCCGAACAAACCCAATTCCTACAAGGTACAGGTGGATGCGGGCGAGGTTGACCAGACGTACGTGGGCGACGCAAACGCGATCTACAACGTGCCCAACCGCGGGCGCTTCACGCTAGAGAAGCACATCACGGGCACGCAGACACCCATCAGCGGCGCGGTGTTCGAACTTTATAGAGAGGACGATGCCACGCCCGGCCAGTATACGCTCTACGATCCGGCAAACCCCACCTTTACGGTGGATGGCAGCTATACCTCCGGCATGCTCCCCCAGGGCAACTATATGGTCAAGGAGGTCCAGGCGCCCGCGGGGTACACCATCACATCGCCGGCGGAGCACACATTTACCATCACAAGCGGCGCCACGGTGCGCTTTGTAGTGTACAACGATGCGCAGGGCGTCATCAAGCTGACCAAGCGGGGCGACGCGCAAAACGGCAGCCCGCTACTCACAGGCGCGGTGTTCCAGCTCTATAAGGGCAGCGTGGCTGCCGAAAACAAGGTGCAGGGCGAAAAGACGACCGCAGACGGCGTCATTAGCTGGAAGAACCTAGATGCGGGCACCTACGTGGTGCACGAGGTCAGCGCGCCGGACGGCTACAAAATTTCGGATACGGATAAGACGATCGTCGTATCCCCCGGGGCGAGCACGCACGTCACCTATGACGCCGCCGCCACCAACGCTTCGGACAAAGGACGCGTGGTCATCAGCAAGGTCAACAGCCTGGGCCAGCCCCTCTCGGGCGCGGTGTTTGAGGTGTGGCGCGTGGACGCGCAGAACGATCCGGTGGAGAAGGTGGCAGGGCCCCTCACAACATCGGGCGGCATTGCCATGAGCGGTCTGCTGCCGGCAGCGCAGGACGGCACCAGATATCTTGTCAAGGAGATCCAGGCGCCCGACGGCTACACGCTGGACGGCCGCTTCCAGCCCACCAGCAAGCTTGTGACCGTCTACCCCCTGCATGCGCCGCAGAACGACCAGAACAAGGTGACGTTCGAAAACGTGCCCATCGCGGATATCACAGCGTTCACCGGCGTCATCAACAAGAGCATCGCGGACGATGCCGCGCAGGACAGCCTGCTGATGCAGCCCTTTACCACCACGTTCTCCCTGCGCGACTACGCGCACGGCGAGAACAACGTGCCCATGGACAGCTTCACGGTAACGGATAACGCGGTTGCCATGCAGTATTACGAAAGCGTGGACAGCGTCACGCCCGTCAATAAGACCATTGCGGCGGGGGACTATGCCTTCAACACGGTGCGCATTTACAGGGCGGGCAACGCCGCGGGCGGCGCGGTGCGCGCGCGCGTGGAATACCAGACGTTCAGCCAGCTGGGCACGGACGACTGGACGCCACTTTCTGCATCCTACACCAAGGACGACCTGCAGAACCTGCAGAGCGGCCACTTTGAAGAGGTGAGCCTGGACGGCGCGCTGCCCCAAGGCGTCAAAGCCATGGGCGTGCGCGTGGTGTACGAGGGTGTGGGCAAGGCGTTCAGCGCCGAGGGCATCGATCTGGACGTCACCTTCGCCCAGCGCGCGGGCGGCGCAAGCGAGCACGAGATCCGCCGCGTGACCAACGTGGCAAAGCTCAGCTACAACTACAGCGAGCTTGATCCTTTCGGCACGCCGGCAAGGCGCGAGACGGTGCGCAGCAGCAACCAGGTAGTTGCCACCATCCCGCTCTTGGAGGTGGCCAAAACGCGCGTGTCGCTCACCAACACGCCCACAGGTTCCATGTTCTTCCCGGGCAACCCAGTGGAGTACACCCTGCTTGCAACCAACGAGAGTGCGGATACCCCGTTTAAGGACCCTGTGATCTCCATGGACCTGCCGGGGTACACGTCGCTGGACCAGTTCTATGCCGGCGGCAAGACCTTTACCTTCCGCAGCAGCATGGGCAGGCCGCTTACGCCGCGCATCTCCTACGAATACAACGTGCCCGCCTCCAAGCTGGACCCTGCCACCGGCAACGTGGTGGAGGCCGCCGGCGTGACCACCACGCGCGCGGTCTTTACCTTTGATGATGTGCAGCTGCAACCGGGCGAACACATCGAGATAAAATACCAAGTGTATATCGCGGTCGACAAGCCTGCGGAGGTGACCCAGCTGCTCAGCCCGGCCTATTTGAGCAGCGCCTACCGCCTGCCGCTCTCGGCGGAAAATCCCACGGGCGTCAGCTTTGAGAACCACCTGGGCGCGCTTGTGGAGAACCCCGATCTGGACGACAAGGTCAACGACGAGACCGGCCTTGCGGGCAAGAACCAGTACGTCAACGCCAACGCAAACATCACTGTGCACGAGAACAATGTGCTCAACATCTACAAGTTCGTCAAGGGCCCTTTAAACGCGGATTACCTGCCTCTGGGCCAGGTGGCCAGCACGTACCCGGGCGGCGACGTGGATTACAAAATCCGCCTCTATAACGGCTCGACCAGCCCCATCAAGACGGCGCGCATCATCGACATCCTGCCCTTTACGGGGGATTCCTACGCGCTGCGCAACGTGCAGGACGCGGTGGCGCGCGCCACAGATATCCCCGGCGATATGCTGCTGAAGGGCGTAAACGCCCCGGGCGCCACCATCTATTATTCCACGGCGGATTGGTCGGCGGCTGCGCGCAATGCAAAGACGCCCGCTGAGGAGCTGCCCATGGCCTTTGGCGCCGCGTCGGACTGGAGCGGTTGGAGCACCACACCGCCGGCGGATATGGGCGCGGTGACGGCCATCGGCGTGGAGATTACTTTCACGGACGACGCGCTGATGAAGGAGCGCGACGCATACGAGATCGAGGTGCACATGCAGGCGCCCGGCTTTACCGGCGAGCAGATCGACGATTACATCGGCAAGCTGATCGCCAACTCCGCCATGGGCGCGGTGGTGCGCAGCGGCAACACCGGCACGGACATCCAGATGGAGGACCGCGTGGAGAACGTGCAGGTGCTTTGCAACCTGGACCTGCCGCTGGGCAGCATCGGCGATTACGTGTTCCTGGACAACAACCGCAACGGCATCCAGGATGATGGGGACACCTTTGTGGCGGGCGCGCCCGTCCTCCTGCATCAAAAAAAGACGACAGTCGGCGGCACCACCGAGACGACCCAAACGACCATGACGGATGCAAACGGCAAGTACCTCTTTGCGGATTTGCCCTGCAACTATCTCAAGACGGGCGCGCCGCAGGGCTCCACCGACCCCAGGGACTACGTGGGCGAGACCTACTACAGCTATCGCGTGGAATTTACCAGCCCTGATGCGGGCTACGCCGTCACCGCCCGCTACGCGGGGGACGACCGCGCGATCGACTCCAACATCGACGAAAACTACTTCTCCGAGGAGATCACCCTGCGCGTGACGCTCGACGCGCTGGGCGTGCTGCACGGCGAGGACAACGACACCATCGACGCGGGCTTTATCACCGCCTCGGCGCTGGGCAACCGCGTATGGATGGACGAGAACCGCAACGGCATCCAGGACCCCGGCGAGCCGGGCGTAAACGGCGTGACGGTCAACCTGTACCGCGCCGACGTGCAGGGCAATATAGGCCCAGTCATCTACAGGAGCACGACCACCCAAACGGTGGATGGGGAGGCGGGCGTCTACTGGTTTGAGGGGCTGCTCCCCGGCAAGTACGCGGTGGAATTTGACATCACGCACCTGAAGAATACCCAGGGCATTTACGAATTTGCGTTTACCGACGCGGGACAGGGCAGCAGCGGCGTGGACGATTCCGACGCGGACATCGTCACCGACCAAAGCGACCGTATCCGCCGCAGCGCGGTGATCGACCTGCCTGTCAACACCCGAGACGGCACGTGGGACGCGGGCCTGATCACCTATAGCGCGCTGGGCGGCTACGCCTTTGACGACCGCGACTATGACGACGTGCAGAGCATCGGCATCCCTTTGCCCGGCACGGTTGTGACGCTCTACCGCGTGGTGGATGGCTTGCGTGAAGAGACGCCGCTGCGTCCCGCCGTGACGGTGGGCGCGGATGGCCGCTACTTCTTTGACCGGCTGGAGGAGGGGCAGTACCAGCTGCACTTCGATTTTCCGGACGGTTACCGCGCCGTCAAAGCGCACATGGACCTGGATGATACCCAGGATTCCGATGTGGAGATGGAGCTGGCGCAGGATTTGAACCAGGGCTATACGCCCGTTATCAACCTGGGTTACAACACGGTAGATACCACCTGGGACGCGGGCGCCTGCCTGCTGGGCAGCATCGGCGATTACGTGTGGTACGACCGCAACAAGGACGGCATCCAAGGCACGGACGAGACGCCCATCGCAGATGTGCCGGTGGTGCTGCAGCAGCGCCGGGGTGAGGATGATCTGTGGCGCTTTTATGAAGAGACCGCCACGGATGCGCGCGGCTATTAC
Organism: Maliibacterium massiliense; assembly: GCF_900604345.1. Lineage (GTDB taxonomy): Bacteria > Bacillota > Clostridia > Christensenellales > Maliibacteriaceae > Maliibacterium > Maliibacterium massiliense. The sequence continues at coordinate 268,957 of NZ_LR026983.1, read as the reverse complement.
CGCTTTGACAATCTCAAATGCGGGCCGGATAGCGGCTATGCATACCGGGTGATCTTCGGCTTTGAGGCGGACGCCGCGCTGACGGTCACGGGTGCCGGCAGTAACGGCGCGCTCGATTCGGACGCCATACCCATCTACCTGCCCGGCTGGGGATTTGCCACCGCGCCCATCGCGCTGGGGTATGGCCAGAGCGACATGACGTGGGATGCGGGCATCGTCACAGCGCGGGGCAGCGTGGGCGATTTCGTTTGGTTTGACGCCAACCAAAACGGCCTGCAGGAGGACACGGAGATCGGTATCGCGGGCATTGAGGTGGTGCTGGAGCACAGCGCGAGCGATGATATTATCGGCGAGGGCAACTGGCTTGTGGTGGGCGCCACCGTCACCAACCAGGCGGGCTACTATCGCTTTGACGACCTGGACGCGGGCTACTACCGCGTGCGCTTCAACATTCCGGCCATGTACCAGGTGACGACGCCAAACGCGGGCGATTTTGCCGATGCCTACGTGCTTGATTCGGACGCCAGCCGCGCCGCGGGCGGCAACGCCTATTATGCAAGGCCCTTCTACCTGGAACAGGGCGGCTTTGACATGACGTGGGACGCGGGCGTGTATCTGAATGATGGCGCAAGCGTACGCACGGGCGACGCAGGCGCGCCGGGCGGGTACCTCGCGCTGCTGCTGCTGGCGCTTACCGGCATGGGCGTGTCCATCTTCCAGGGCAAAAAAGAGAGATACAACTAAAAAGATCATGTTTACATGGGGCACGCCGCAGGCGTGCCCCATGTAAACGTACAGCGTGTAAAAATGTGCGCGCACGGTCACAGAAATTTTACTTGATTTCACCGGAATGCAGTGCTGTGTGACGCGGATGTGACTTGCAATGCCTATCATAAAGTTGTAAGGCGACAGTTCGCCTGCACAATACCGATCCACAAGCCAGTAAGGGATGTGAATGTGATGAAGAAAACGATGCTGCGTGCGCTTACGGCATGCGCCGTTGTCTTGACGCTGCTGCTGTGCGGCATTTCCACAGCCATGGCGGGGGAAGCCCCGCTGCGCCTTGCCGCGCAGACCGCCAACGAGCCGGGCGTGCAGATCTTTACGGTGACCAACCCCAACGCGGCGGCAAAAAACATCACGTGGGGTGACGTCAGCGGCAAAATCACCAAAGAGGACGTCGTACCCGCGGGCGGGTCCATTACGCTGCGCTATCCTGACGCGCAGATGCAGGGCGTGCGCATTTACGTCAGCTACACGCTGGACGATGCGCCCAAAACGCTCTACGCCATCGGCGCCAACAAGTATAATATCACCGTTCAGTATATGTCGGCAGGGACGCTGCTGCATGCGGAAAAGGTGAGCGTGGGGGGCAACTACACCCACAGCGCGCCCGCAACCTTTGCGCACAATGGCAAGACCTACCAGCTTGCCTCGGCCGCCAACCAGACCCACGTATTCGGCAAGAGCGGCACGACCATGACCTTTGAGTACAACCAGGTGGTGCAGCAGCCATACGAGGTTTCCGTCGCCTACGTCGACGGGAGCGAGACCAAGCTCGGCGGCGTGACGCTCCCTGTGGCAGTGGGCGCCACGGCCACGCACGATGTTCCCAAACAGATCACGGCTGGCGGCCGCCAGTACGAGCTGATGGTGGGGCAGCCCACCACGATCAGCCACGCCTACGGGGAGGCAAGCCGTAGCTATAAGGTCTACTATGCGCTGGTGAAGGCGCCCGAGCCCACCGCCTACAATGTCAACGTGCAGTATGTGGACGCAGCGGGCAACATGCTTAACTACAAGCGCGTGACCATCCCCGTAAATGAGACGGTGCGCATCGACGTGCCTGCGCGCATAGCGACCGCCAACGGCAGCCGGTATACCCGTGCTGCGGGCGAGCCGGACTCCATTACCCATGCGTACGCCAACACGCAGCGCACTTACAGCGTGCGTTTCGATCTGGCGGCGGCGACAGAGCCCTACACCATCGCCGTCAACTATCTGTCCTCTGCAGACGGCGCGACGCTCGCTTCGCAGAACGTGACGGTCAACCGCAACTCCACCGCGACGTTTGAGGCTGTATCCTCCTTTGAACACAACGGCATCACCTATCATCTGGCCGCGGGGCAGAACCGCAATATCAGCCACCCCTTCGCTGCCAGCCAGCGCGTCTACAACTTTTACTACAACGCGCAGGGCCAGCAGGAGGCCGCCTACGCGGTGACGCTGCAGTATGTGAACATTGCCGATAACATCGTGCTTTTCAGCACCCAGCAGCGCGTGGAGAGCGGCCAGACCATCACGCTGGATGTGCCCGCCACCTACAGCGCGGGGGGCACGGACTATAAGCTTGTCTCGGGCCAAGGGCAGCGCATCAGCCACGCGTTCTACCTGCCGCGCCGCGTCTACTCGGTGTTCTACCAAAATGCGGCTGATACAACAGAAAACACGGTCATCACCGATAACACCACGGGCCAGACCACCATCATTACCCCGGGCGGCACCACCAATGTGGTGACGGATAACCAGGGCAATATCGTGGAGGCGCCGCCGGTGGAGGAGCCGGTCAACATCGACGATATCCAGGTGCCCGCGTCGGACACCCCGGAGAAAAACGACGGGGAAACCGTTGAGATTCCCGAGGTAGAGGTGCCCGCAGCCGCGCCTGCGCAGACAGCGGCGGACCACAGCCTGCTGTGGTGGATCGTGGGCGGCGCTGCGCTGCTGGCAGCCGGCATCCTCACCATCGTGCTGGTGGTGAAACGGAAGAAAGCAGCCGCGGCGGAAAAATAAATTCCCGCAGGGCAAAACGCAATGCAACAGGGCAGCCTATGGCTGCCCTGTTTTCGTTATGGTGAAGCGGGTCATCGATTGGCTTGAATGCAGTTTTTTAATGGTGGGTTTTGATTGGCATGAAAGGTGCAATTCTCTGATCGCGGTAAAGCGGTTGTCCTATCGCGGCAACGCAAAGCAATTATTGCTGCAAAGCGGAGCGGTTATTGCTGATCTTTTAATTAGGTGAAGTAAATTTGCAGTCGCGGCGTTTTAATGCCGATAAGGCGGTTGTTCTATCGCGGCAAAGCATTTACTGTTTTAAACCGGATTTTTTGTTGATTATATAGATGAAAATCATCTTACAAGCCCACATTAATGTGTAAGACACCGTAAGAAAATGGCTAAAAATACGAATGTGGTTACTTCAAATTGCAAATCATGATGTATTCTTCTTCGTTCTTATCTACAATTTCAAAACCAACTTGCTGATACATTTTCACTGCATAGTTTGCTTGCTGCACAGCAAGAGATGCTCTTTCATACCCCTTGTCCTTTAAAAATGCAAGCATTTGTTTCATCATCTCTGTTCCAATCCCAAGACCTCGATATTCCTTATATAATGATATTGCAAAGGAAGGCGTGTCATCATCAATATGCCCATAATCATTCATTATGCGAGTCCAGACTGCGCCGACAATCTTTCCATCAATTTCTGCAACAAATGCATTATCATCTTCTTTACCAAACGCATTGATATAAACCTGTAATTCAGGTTGATTTATAATTTCTCTCGGTGGTAAATCCACACCCTCTGGAATGAAGATTGCTTCATACAAAAAATCCTCCAACACTTTATATTCGTTTGAATTTAGTTCTCTAATAGTATAGTCCATTTCCTTATCCTTCTTGAAAATTAATGAAGCGAATCTTCAATTGCGGTGTTTTATCACGGTGAAGCGGCGCTTTTATTGCGCTTATATCGTGCTGAAGCCGCCCCTTGGGGATGGTGGCAGCAAGCGCTATCAGATGATCAAAGGCGCGCGCCTGCGCGGGGCGCGCAGCAGCGCCTGGATGCATCCACCCATGATATCCACGCCCCGGCGTATCTGGGGGGCGTCCATGGCGGCGAAACTCAGGCGCAGGGTGTGCGCATCCGCCGCGCCCACGTAGAAATAGGTCCCGGGCGCCAGTAGCACCCCCTGCGCAGCGCAGGCCTGCTCCAGCGCCGCGGCCTGCAGCGCCTCGGGCAGGCGCACCCAGAAGTGCAGGCCGCCGCGCGCGTCGTGAAAGGTCACGCCCAGGGGGGCGAGCGCCCGCAGCGCCTCGCGCATCACGCAGTATTTTTCGTGGTAGATGGCGCGCATGGTTTCAGTATGGCGCTGCCACTGGCCGCGCGCAAAGTACAGGTCCAGCGCGCGCTGGATCAAACCAGAGGTGGAGATATCGGTGGTATGCTTGGCAACCGCCAGGTGCGCGCTGCAGCGCGCGGGCGCGATGAGATAGCCGATGCGCAGACCGGGCATCAGCAGCTTGGAGAAGCTGCGTATATAGATCACATGGTGGTTTTGCCGGTCGAGCGCCTTGAGGGTGCCTGCAGGGGGCGCACCCTCATAGTCCAGGCCGCTCATGGCGTCATCCTCCAGCGCCAGCAGGTCGTATTTGCGCAGCAGCGCCATGAGCTTTTGCAGCTTGCCTGCGCTGTAACAGTAGGTGGTAGGGTTTTGGTAGGTGGTCATCAGGTAGAGCAGCTTGGGCTTGTAGGCGCGGATGTATTTTTCCAGCAGTCCCAGGTGCATGCCGTCGCGCTGCATGGGCACGCCGATCACCTTGGCACCGCGCGAGGTGAACGCCGCCACCGCGCCGGTGTAGGTGGGCGTCTCACACAGCACGTAATCGCCGGGCAGCAGCTGTGCCTTGCTCACCACGTCGATACCCTGCTGCGCGCCCGAGACGATCTGCACGCGCTCATGCGGGATATCGTAGCCCATCTGCTGCACGGTCATCTCCCGCAGTGTGGCGCGCAAGGGGGCGTAGCCGTGACTGTCCTGATAGCCGAAGGCGTAGCCGCCGTCGCGCTCCAGCACGGCATCGAGCGCCTGTTTAAAGGGCGCGATGGGGAAGATGCGTGCATCGGGCGTGGTGCTGCCGAAGTTGATGGCGCCTGCCGCCACCTCCACGGGCGCGGTCTCCGCGCAAAACGCATCTTCCTCCAGCGCGGGGTGGGCGTCCTGCGGCGCGCAGACGTAGTAGCCGCTGCCCCGCACCGCGCGCAGGAAGCCCGCCTCCACAAGCGTGCGCAGCGCGTGCACCACGGTGCCGTTGTTGAGACCCAGCGCGTCGGCCAGCGTGCGGATGGCGGGCAGCCTGTCGCCGGGGGCATAGCTGCCCTGCAGGATGGCTGCCTTGAGCGCCTCTGCGAGCGCGAGATAGCGCGGCAGCTGCGAAAATGATTCTAATTGTATGGATACACTTTTCAAAAGAAGCGCTCCTTTATTGCCTTATGAACCTCGGTGTGGCATGATAATGCCCGAAGGATCACCCATATACCTGCAAAGTGTATCGGTACAATCAGTATAACAGGTGATCCCGCAAAGGTAAAGGAGTGTGCGGCATGAACGAACGCGGCGAAAACAACAAGAACTTGGCCCAGATGCTGAAAGGCGGCGTGATCATGGATGTGGTAAACGCCCAGCAGGCGGTGATTGCCCAAGAAGCGGGTGCGGTGGCAGTGATGGCGCTGGAGCGAGTCCCATCCGACATCCGCAAGGCGGGGGGCGTGGCCCGCATGTCCGACCCCAAAATGATCCGCGAGATTCAGCAGGCCGTGACCATCCCCGTCATGGCAAAGGTGCGCATCGGTCACTTTGTGGAGGCACAGATCCTGCAGGCGCTGCACATCGACTACATCGATGAAAGCGAGGTGCTCACCCCCGCGGATGAGCAGTACCACGTGGACAAAAAAGCGTTCGATGTGCCCTTTGTCTGCGGCGCACGGGATTTGGGCGAGGCGCTGCGCCGCATCGCTGAGGGCGCCTCGATGATCCGCACCAAGGGGGAGGCGGGCACCGGCAACGTGGTGGAGGCGGTGCGCCACATGCGCTGCGTAAACGAGGGCATCCGCAGGGTACAGGCGGCGGGCGGCGAAGCGCTGGTGACGCTTGCCAAGGAGCTGGGCGCGCCGGTGGAGCTGGTGGCCTACGTGCACGCGCACGGCAGGCTGCCGGTGGTCAATTTTGCCGCGGGCGGCATCGCCACGCCGGCGGACGCGGCCATGATGATGCAGCTGGGCTGCGACGGCGTCTTTGTTGGCTCGGGCATCTTCAAGTCGTCCGATCCGGCAAAGCGCGCCCGCGCCATCGTCAAGGCGACCGCATTTTACGACAATCCCGACGTGCTGGCCGAGGTGTCGCAGGATCTGGGCGCGGCGATGGACAGCCTGGACGTGCGCACGCTGGAGGAAAGCGCGCAGTTTGCCGCGCGGGGGTGGTGAGCGTGCCGCGCATCGGCGTGCTGGCTATGCAGGGCGCGGTGGCGGAGCACCTAGCCCGCCTTGCGTCACTGGAGGACATAACGGTGTGCAGGGTGCGCACGCGAAGGGAGCTGGAAGGGGTAGATGGCCTGATTCTGCCGGGCGGCGAATCCACGGCCATGGCGAAACTGCTGTGCGACTTTGGCATGATGGCGCCGCTTGCCGCGCGCATCCGCGGCGGGATGCCTGTGTGGGGCACCTGCGCAGGGATGATCCTATTGGCCAAAGAGATTGTGGGCGAACCCGCCCATTTGGGCGTGATGGACATCCGCGTGCGGCGCAACGCCTACGGCACGCAGATGGACTCCTTCCGCACGCACGCGGCGGTGCCGCAGGTGGCCGCCGAGCCGCTGGAATTGGTGTTCATCCGCGCGCCATGGATCGAGCGGGCAGGGGCGGACGTGCAGGTGCTGGCGCGCGTACAGGGCCATGCGGTGGCCGCGCGGCAGGGGCATATGCTGGCCACCAGCTTCCACCCGGAGCTGACGCATGACACCCCCTGGCACGCCTATTTCGCCCGCATGGTGCGGGATGCTGCGACCGACGGCGGGCGCGCCTGACGGGCTGCGCCGAAAAAAGACTTGCAAGCCGCGCGCTGCAGTGGTATACTACCCCTAGTTTCGAGGAAAAGGAGAAACCAAATGGTCAACCTGTCCACACAGTTTTACTTTAGCTTTGGCTGCTATTACTTTTATGGCAGCTTTTTCGGCTTGGGTAAAACGGGTGATCGCGGGTGCCATGCCATGGCCTGCTAAACGGCGGGCTTGGGGCAAGCAAAGGAAGCGTGTGCAAGCGGCTTCGCGGTTACTACCGCGAGGCCGCTTTTCTTTTTCCCGCAAACAGGCGTTAAGGAAGCAAGAAGATGGAGGATGGTAGCAATGATCGTGATCATGAAACAGGACGCAACCGCAAGACAGACCGATTCGGTGATTCAGGAGCTTTTGCATAACGGCCTGCAGGTACAGGTCAACACCGGCACGCAGTGCACGGTGCTGGGCGTGCTGGGCGATACCCAGCAGGTCCACCGCGAGCAGCTGACGATGTTCCCAGGCGTGGAGCGCGTGATGCGTGTACAGGAACCCTACAAAAAGGCAAACCGCAAATTTCATCCGGAGGATACCGTGGTACAGGTGGGCGCCGCGCGCGTGGGCGGCGGCGGGCTGACTATCATCGCGGGCCCTTGCTCGGTGGAGTCGGGCGAACAGATCTGTTCCGTTGCGCGGGATGTCAAGGCGGCGGGCGCCACCATGCTGCGCGGCGGCGCGTTCAAGCCCCGCACCTCGCCCTACGCCTTTCAGGGCATGGAGTGGGAGGGCCTTGAGCTGCTGGACCAGGCGCGTGAGGAGACCGGCCTGCCCGTGGTCAGCGAATTGATGAGCCCCAACCACCTGGAGCTCTTTGAAAAAATGGTAGACGTCATCCAGATCGGCGCGCGCAACATGCAGAACTTTGACCTGCTCAAGCTGGTGGGCCAATCGCGCAAGCCCATCCTGCTCAAACGCGGTATGAGCGCCACCATCGAGGAGTGGCTCATGAGCGCGGAGTACATTATGGCGGCGGGAAACCCCAACGTGATCCTGTGCGAGCGCGGCATCCGCACCTTTGAGACGTACACCCGCAACACCCTGGACCTTTCCGCCATCCCCGCGGTCAAGCGGCTGAGCCATCTGCCCGTGGTGGTGGATCCCTCCCACGCCTGCGGCATGAGCTGGATGGTGGAGCCCATGGCCATCGCGGCGGTGGCCGCGGGCGCGGACGGGCTGATCATCGAGGTGCACAACGACCCGAAAAAGGCGTTGTGCGACGGCGCGCAGTCCATCACGCCCGAGCAGTTCGCCGCGCTGACGCCCAAGCTGCACTCCATCGCCTCAGTGATGGGCAAGACCATGGAGGTGCAGGCCTCATGAGCATGCAGACATTGCAGGTAAACGCTTCCAACGGCAGCTACGCCATCTGCGCGGGGCCCCATCTGCTGGCGCGCGCGGAGCTGTTTTTAGAGGCGCTCTCGGGCATGGCGGTGATCGTGACTGATACAAACGTGGACGCGCGCTACGGCGAAGCGCTGGCGCGCACGCTGCGCCAGGCGGGCGCGCAGGTGCACAAGCTGGTGGTGCCCGCCGGCGAACAGAGCAAGGATGAGCGCACGCTCTTTGATCTCTACGACCGGCTGCTTTCCTGCGGCGTCACCCGCAAGGATACGATCATCGCGCTGGGCGGCGGCGTGGTGGGGGATCTGGCCGGATACGCGGCGGCCACGCTGCTGCGGGGCATGCCCTTTATCCAGGCACCCACCACGCTGCTTGCGCAGGTGGATTCCTCGGTGGGCGGCAAGGTGGCGGTCAACCTGCCGCGCGGCAAAAACCTGGTGGGCGCGTTCCACCAGCCCAGGCGGGTGATCATCGACACCGCGTGCCTGCGCACGCTGCCCAAAGAGCAGCTGGCCTGCGGCATGGGCGAGGTGATCAAGCACGCGGCCATCGCGGACGTAGAAATGTGGCGGCAGCTTGCGCAGATGCCGCGCGATGCGTTTTTTGACCAGGCCCCCGATCTTGTGCTGCGCAACTGCGCCATCAAGCGCCGCTTTGTGGAGGAAGACCCCTTTGACACGGGCGCGCGCATGATGCTCAACTTCGGCCACACGCTGGGGCACGCGCTGGAGGCGGACGCGGGTTACGGCGTGCTGACGCACGGCGCGGCCGTGGCGCTGGGCATGGTGGCCGCGTGCAAGTGGGGGGAACATATGGGCGTCACGCAGGCGGGCTGCATGCAGAAGATGCAGCGGATGCTCGCTAAATACGATCTGCCCTGCGGTTTGCCCGAGGACGCCGAGGCGCTGCTTGCCAAACACCTGGCTTACGACAAAAAAACCATGGGCAGCGACGTGACGCTGGTGTTGCTGCGCGCGCTGGGCGAGGGGACGCTCTACAAAACGCCGCGCGCGGCGCTCTGCAAAATGCTGGAGGAAATCTAAGGTGAACACAGCCACGATGATGCATGGAAAATGGCGGGGACGCGTGCACGCGGTGCCCTCCAAAAGCGACGCGCACCGCGCGGTGATCGCCGCGGCGCTTGCAGGCGGGGCAAGCTGCATCGACCCGCTGGGGGAGAGCGACGACATCCGCGCGACCTGCCAGGCGGTGCAGGCGCTGGGTATTGCCCAGGTGGCGGGCGGGCGCGTGACGGGCGGCGGCAATGTACGCAAAGGCGCCTGCGTCAACGCGCGCCAGTCGGGCAGCACCCTGCGCTTTCTTTTGCCGCTCACCCTCACGCTGGGGGAAGGGGCAACCTTCCACGGCGAGGGCAGGCTGCTTGCGCGGCCGCTGGCGCCCTACAGGGCGATCTGCCGGGCGCAGGGCATCACATGGCACCAGGATGGCGTCGAGCTGCGCGTGCAGGGGCGGCTCAAGGCGGGCGCCTTCCACGTGCGGGGCGACGTCTCCAGCCAGTTTGTAAGCGGGCTGCTCTTCGCGCTTCCGCTGCTCGACGGGGATTCGCGCATCGTCTTTGACACGCCCATGCAGTCCATGCCCTACATTGTAATGACAATGCGCACGCTGGCGCGCTTCGGCGTGCAGACGGCGCTGGACGAGGGGGGAATCCGTGTGCCGGGCAGCCAGCGCTACAGCCCGTGCGATTACCGCGTGGAGGGGGATTGGTCGTACGCGACGTTTCCGCTGGTGGCGGGCGCGCTGGGTGGCGACGTAGCGGTGGAGGGCCTCGCGCCGGACAGCCTGCAGGGCGACAGGGCGGTGCTGGACGTGCTGGCGCGCATGGGCGCGCAGGTTGCCTGGGAGGAAGGCGCAGTGCGCTGCCAAGGCGCGCTTTTGCGGCCCACGGACATCGACCTTGCCGATATCCCGGACCTTGGGCCGGCGCTTGCCATCGCCGCCTGCGGCGCGGTGGGCGATACGCGCTTTACCCACGCCGCGCGCCTGCGCATGAAGGAGTGCGACCGTTTAAGCGCCATCGCGCGCACCATGCAGGCGCTGGGCGGGTCCATCACGCTGGAGGAGGACGACTTCACCATCCACGGCATGGGTGCCCTGCGCGGCGGCTATGCCGAGACGTTTCACGATCACCGCATGGCCATGAGCCTGGCCGTCGCCTCGTGCATCTGCGCAGGGCCGGTGATGATCGACGATTGCGATTGTGTGCAAAAGAGCGCGCCGGCATTTTGGGAGCACTTTGCGGCGCTGGGAGGGAAACTGCTGTGAGTAACGTATGGGGAAACAACCTGAAAATCAGCATCTTTGGCGAATCACACGGCGCGGGCATCGGCGTGGTGGTCGGCGGGCTGCCCGCGGGCCTTGCGCTGGATTTTGAGCAGATCAACCGCCACATGGCGCGCCGCGCGCCCGGCAGGGACGCCTGGTCCACCCCCCGCAGGGAGGCGGATCAGGTGCGCGTGCTCTCTGGCGTGTTGGACGGGCATACCACCGGCGCGCCGCTTTGTGGTATCATTGAAAACACCAATACCCGCGCGCAGGACTATCAAAAGCTGGACGTGGTGCCCCGCCCGGGCCACGCGGACTACGCCGCGCACATCAAATACCAGGGGCACAACGACGTGCGCGGTGGCGGGCACTTCTCCGGCAGATTGACCGCGCCGCTGCTTTTTGCAGGCAGCGTGGCGCGCCAGCTGCTCGCGAAGGAAGGCGTGTGTATCGGGGCGCACATCGCGCGCATCGCCGGGGTGACCGACAGCGCGTTTGATCCGGTGGACACGCCACAAGAGACGCTGGAGGCGCTCACCCACATGCCTTTTGCCGTGCTGGAGCGGGAACAGGCCGCGCCCATGCAGGCCTGTATCGAGGAGGCACGCCGCGCACGCGATTCCGTGGGCGGCGCAATCGAGGTGATGGCGCTGGGCGTGCCCGCGGGGTTGGGCGATCCGTTTTTTGATTCGTTTGAGAGCGTGTTTGCGCATCTGGCCTACAGTGTGCCTGCCGTCAAGGCGGTGGCGTTCGGCGCGGGGGAGGGCTTTGGCCGGATGCACGGCAGCCAGGCGAACGATCCGTTTATCGTCCGCGAGGGGCGCGTCGCCACGCGCACCAACCACACGGGCGGCGTAAACGGCGGCATTACCAACGGCATGCCGGTGGTGGCGCGCGTCACCTTCCGTCCCACCAGCTCGATTGCGCGCGCGCAGGACAGCGTCAATCTCGCAACGGGAAAGATGGAGAAACTGGAGATCCACGGCCGGCACGATCCCTGCATCGTGCCGCGCGCGGTGCCGGTGCTGGAGGCCTGCATGGCGCTTACCATCGCCGATTTGATGCTTGGGGGGAAATAAAAGGATGGAAGACCTATATACCCTGCGCACCCGACTGGACGCGCTGGATCGGGAGCTGATCGCCCTGTTTGAACAGCGCATGGCGCTGTGCGTACGCATCGGCGCCTACAAGGCGGAAAACGATCTGCCCGTGTTTCAGCCCGAGCGTGAGGCGCAGGTGCTGGAAAGCCGGCTGGCGCTGCTTGAGGACGCAAGCTGGCGCCCCTATGCGCAGGATTTTGTGCGCACGCTGATGGAAATCAGCAAGCAGGCCCAGCGCGCGCTGCTGGAGAAAAAGCAGGACTTGCGCGTCGCCTACCAGGGCATCGAGGGGGGCTACGGGGAGGAGGCCGCCAGCGTCAATTTCCCTGATCAGGCGGCGCAGCGCGTAGCGTATCCGACGTTTGCGGATGTGGTGGAGGCCCTCTTGGACAACCGCGCGGATTATGGCGTGCTGCCGCTAGAAAACAGCGCAACCGGTCCCATCGCCGCGGTGATGGACCTGCTGCTTGCAAACGCGGGCCTTTACATCGTGGGGGAATACAATCTGCCGGTATCCCACTGCCTGCTGGGCGTGCCGGGCGCGGCGCTTTCGGATATCACCACGGTGTACTCGCACGAGCAGGGTTTTGCCCAGTGCCGCGCCTTTTTATCCGAACACCCTGCATGGCAGTGCGTGCCGGTGCGCAACACTGCGCTGGCCGCGCAGATGGTGTCCCAGCAGGGCAACGCGGCTTGCGCGGCGATCGCCTCGGCGCGCGCGGCGGCCATCTATCGACTGGATATCCTGCAAAGGGATATCCAGAGCCAGTCGGGCAACAGCACGCGCTTTTGCATCCTTGCGCACACTCCGCGCGCCGCGGGAGAGAAGACCGCGCTTGCTTTTACCGGGGAGCAGGCGGCCGCGGGCGTATCGGACGCCATCCGCACCCTGGCCGCGTACGGGGTGCCGCTGCTGGCGCTGCACGCGCGCCCGGGCGGGGGGCGGTTCGGCTACCGCTATTTTATGGAGATCGCGGGCGGCGCGCAGAAGACGCGCACACAGCAGGCGCTTGCGCAGATTCAGGCCGCGCACGGCGAGGTGCGGCTGATGGGCAGCTATTGCGCCAGCAAAGGGCGGGGGTTTATGGATGGAAGCAAAGCATAGGCGGCATTTATATATTGTAGGCAATACCGGCGCGGGCAAGAGCACTGTGGGCGGCATGGCCGCGCGCCTGCTGGGCATGCCCTTTATCGATGTGGACGAGGTGATCGTATCGCAGCAGGGCGCGCGCATCCCGCAGATCTTTCAGGCACGCGGCGAGCTGGCGTTTCGCCGCTGCGAGCAGCAGGCACTGCGCAGCGTGGCGCAGACGCGTCCGGCGGTGGTAGCCACGGGCGGGGGCATCCTCACCTTTGCGGGCAATGAAGAGATCATGCGCGCAAGCGGCGTGATCCTCTATCTGGACCGCCCGCTGGAGGACATCGTGCGCGATATCGACATGACAAGCCGGCCGATGCTCAAGGGGGGCGAGTTGCGCATGCGGGCGCTCTACGAGGCGCGGAGGCCCCAGTACGCCCGCGCAAGCTTCGCTGCGGTAAAAAACGATGCGGATATGGCGCAGGCCGCGGCGCGCATGGCCGCGCTGTATCGCGCCTACACAAAAAACATCAAGGGGGAAGAGGAAATATGCGCATCCTGGTGATCCACGGACCAAACCTGAATTTGACGGGCACGCGCGAGCCGGGCATCTACGGCGCGCGCACGCTGGAGGACATCAACCGCGAAATTGTGGCGCGCGGCGCGGCGCTGGGCTGCACGGTGACGTGCTTTCAGAGCAACCACGAGGGCGCGATCATCGACCGCATCCATCAGGCGCGCGAAGATGCGGACGCCATCGTGATCAACGCGGGCGCCTACACCCACTACAGCTACGCCATTGCTGACGCGCTGGCCGCCGTGGCGCTGCCCTGCATCGAGGTGCACCTGTCCAACATCTTTAAGCGAGAGGACTTCCGCCACCAATCCACGCTCTCGCCGGTGTGCGATGGGATGATCTGCGGGCTGGGGCCGCAGGGGTACAGCCTTGCGGTGGAGGCGCTGGCACACAAAAACGCGTAACAGCGCTTGCATTTGCGTGCGCAAGCGCCTATAATAGGGGTACTTGGAGAGACCGGGGACACGTCCTTCCTCCTGCCGCCATAAGAGACGGCGCGCCGTGGCTGAGAGCGCGCCGGGGCATCGGTTTACGAGGAAGGGTACCACCCTGCGACCAGGGCGCGCAGGCGCATCCTGCCAGGCTCAAATGAAGCGGCTTTCTTTGCAAAGCAAACAGGGTGGAACCGCGGCAAAAGCGTATTTGTCGTCCCTGATCGTTCAATGCGGTCAGGGGCGTTTTTATTTGCGCAAAAACAGCGTCTGCACGGCTTTGAACGCCTCTTTCGTCTTAGAAAGGATGAAGCAACAATGGTTCAAGTGACACTCAAGGATGGATCGAGCATCCAGGTAGAGGAAGGCAAGCGCGCCATCGACGTGGCAAAGGACCTCTCCCAGGGCCTTGCGCGCGCCGCGCTGGCCGTGGTGATCGACGGTGAGACGCGCGACCTTGCCACCCCCATCGCGCAGGACTGTAGCGTGCAGTTTGTCACCGGCGCGGATGAGGAGGGCGTGCGCGCGCTGCGCCACAGCGCCTCCCACGTCATGGCGCAGGCGGTGCTGCGACTGTTCCCTGACGCCAAGCTGGCCATCGGGCCCGCCATCGAAAAGGGCTTTTATTACGATTTTGACGTGGAAAAACCCTTTACCCAGGAGGACCTGGCGTCCATCGAAAAAGAGATGAAAAAGATCGTCAAAGAGAACCTGCCGCTGGAGCGCTTTGAGCTGCCCCGCGCCGAGGCGATCAAGTTTATGCAGGAGAAAAACCAGCCCTACAAAGTGGAGCTGATACAGGACCTGCCCGAGGGGGAGCACATCTCCTTTTACAGGCAGGGCGATTTTGTGGACCTGTGCGCGGGGCCGCACGTGCCTTCCACGGGCAAGCTCAAGGCGTTTAAGCTGCTCTCCATTGCGGGGGCGTACTGGCGCGGCGACGAGCACAACAAAATGTTGCAGCGCATCTACGGCACCGCCTTTGCCAATAAGGAGGACCTGCAGGCCCACTTGGAGGCGCTGGAGGATGCCAAAAAGCGCGACCACAACCGGCTGGGGCGGGAGCTTGAACTGTTTACCACCGTGGATATCATCGGCCAGGGGCTGCCCATCCTGCTGCCCAAGGGCGCGCGCATCATCCAGATTATGCAGCGCTTTGTGGAGGATGAGGAGCAGCGTCGCGGCTATCTGCTGACCAAAACGCCCTACATGGCCAAGCGGGACCTGTACAAGATCTCCGGCCACTGGGACCATTACCGCGAGGGCATGTTTATCATGGGCGACCCCGAGGCAGAGGGCGAGGTGTTCGCGCTGCGGCCCATGACCTGCCCCTTCCAGTTCCAGGCCTATCTCAACCGCACGCGCAGCTACCGCGACCTGCCGCTGCGCTACAATGAGACGAGCACGCTCTTTCGCAACGAGTCCAGCGGCGAGATGCACGGCCTGATCCGCGTGCGCCAATTCACCATCTCCGAGGGCCATCTTGCCTGCCGGGAGGATCAGGTGGACGAGGAGTTCCGCGGCTGTTTAGACCTTGCGCAGTACCTGCTGCGCACACTCGGCCTAGATGAGGACGTGACCTACCGCTTCAGCAAGTGGGACCCCAACAATACCGAAAAGTATATCGGCTCTGCCGAGCAGTGGAACAAGACGCAGGACTTTATGCGCCGCATTTTGGACCATATCGGCATCGACTACGTGGAGGCAGAGGGCGAGGCCGCGTTCTACGGGCCCAAGCTGGATATCCAGGTGCGCAACGTGCACGGCAAGGAGGATACCCTCATCACTATTCAGATCGACTTCCAGCTGGCCGAGCGCTTCGGCATGCTCTACACGGATAAGGACGGCCAGAAGAAGTATCCCATCGTCATCCACCGCACCAGCATCGGCTGCTACGAGCGCACGCTGGCGCTGCTGATTGAAAAATACGCCGGCGCCTTCCCAGTGTGGCTTGCGCCCACGCAGGTGAAGATTTTGACCATCACCGAGCGCGCGGAGGCGGCGGCCAAGGCGCTGGAGCAGCGCATGATCGCGCTGGGCCTGCGGCCCGAAGCGGACCTGCGTAATGAGAAGATCGGCTTTAAAATCCGCGAGGCGCAGATGGAGAAGGTGCCCTACATGGTGGTGCTGGGCGATAAGGAAGTGGAAAACGGCACCGTGGCGGTGCGCTCGCGCAAAAACGGGGACGAGGGCGTCCTGCCGCAGGAGGACTTTATCGCGCGCCTGCTCAAGGAAAACGCTGAGAAAATGCGATAACGCTTGACACACCGGCGGGCAGTGTGCTATAGTTACACAGTATTTGAAAGCGGAAGCTGCTCGCTTCTCACCTTCGCGGTTTATTATGCCAGCGCGGGTCGTACGCAAAGATGTGGGGCTGCACAGGGTGCATGCGCCCATTGGATGGTATTGCATGATGCGGGCAGCAACGCTGCCCGCATCTTTTTTGAATGACGACATGGAGGTGTATCTCAATCGCTAATATCGACCTGATGATCAACGAGCAGATTCGTGATCGCGAAGTGCGTTTGATCGACGAAAACGGAGAACAGCTGGGGATCGTGCCTTTGGCACGCGCCATGGGTCTGGCTGAGGAGCGCAACCTGGATCTGGTCAAGATCGTGCCTAACGCGGCGCCGCCGGTGTGCAAAATTATGAACTACGGCAAGTACCGCTTTGAGCAGATCAAGCGGGAGAAGGAAGCGCGCAAGAACCAGAAAACAGTCAGCCTGAAGGAAGTCCGCCTTTCGCCGACGATTGAGGAGCACGATGTCTCCGTGCGCGTGAAGAACGCGTTGAAGTTTTTGAAAGATGGTGACAAGGTCAAGGTGTCCATCCGCTTCCGCGGCCGCCAGCTCGCACATACCGAGGTGGGCCGGGGTGTGATGAAGAATTTCCTTGAAAAGCTGGGCGATGTCTACGTCATTGAGCGCCAACCCTTGATGGAGGGCCGCTCCATGGTCATGATCCTGTCGCCGAAAGCTGCAAAATAGGGAGGAGGAACAAAGCCATGCCTAAAATGAAAACCCGCAGAGCCGCGGCGAAACGTTTCAAACTCACCGGTACCGGTAAAATCAAACGCGCCAAGGCGTTCAAAAGCCATCTGCTCAATGGCAAAACCACCAAGCGCAAGCGCAACCTGCGCAAGGGAACGTACGTCGATCAGACTGTGGAGGGCAATATCCGCAAGCTGATTCCCTATAAATAAGTAGCCTATTTGATGAAATTGGAGGGAAATTACCATGGCTCGCATTAAACGTTCTGTCAATGGCATGAAAAAGCGCCGCAAGGTAATGAAGCTCGCCAAGGGCTACTTCGGTGCCCGCGGCAAGCATTACCGCGCTGCCAACCAACAGGTGATGAAGTCGATGTCTTACGCCTATGTCGGCCGTAAGCTTCGCAAGCGTGAATTCCGCCGTCTGTGGATCGTCCGCATTAACGCGGCCGCCCGCATGAACGATATCTCCTATTCCCGCATGATGGATGGCCTCAAAAAGGCCGGCGTGCAGGTCAACCGCAAGATTCTGGCCGATTTGGCCGTCAACGATATGACGGCGTTTGCCCAGTTGGTGGACGTTGCCAAAAAGGCGCTGGCATAAAGCGCAACTTGCATGGAGAAAGCGGCCGTGTGTCTACATCGTTAGCGCAGCGGTCGTTTTTTATTGGGGGCGGAAAAAAGGAGGCGCGCATGGCGCAGTTGATCGGAGAGGTTTTATCCAGCGTGAACAACACGTTTGTTAGGCGCATGCGCAGCCTGAAGGATAAAAAGGGGCGTAGGGAAAGCGGCCTGTACCTGGCAGACGGCCCGCATCTGGTGGGCGAGGCGCTGAAGGGGGGCGCGGATATCGCGTGCCTGATCGCCACGCCCGCTTTTTTGGAGCGGGACACCCCCGAGCAGCGGCAGGTGCGCGCAAGCGATGTGCGGCTCTACCAGGTGCAGGAGCGCGTGATGGCCGCCATCTGCGACACCAGGACGCCGCAGGGCGTGGCCGCGGCGGTACGCATCCCTCAGGAGATCCCACCGCTGCCCGAGAAAGGGCTGGTGGTGCTGCTCGACGGTGTATCGGACCCCGGCAACGTGGGCACCATCATCCGCACGGCGGACGCGGTAGGGGCCGCGATGGTGCTGCTGTGGGGGCCGTGCGCGGATGTGTACAGCCCCAAGGTGGTGCGCGCCACCATGGGGGCGCTCTACCACGTGCCGGTGCGCGGCGCGCTGGACGTGCAGGCGGATATCGCGCTGCTCAAGGCGCGCGGCTTTCGCCTGATCGGCACGCACCTTGCGGGAGACGCCTACCAAAGCGGGCGCGATGTGTTTACAGCGCGTAACGTGCTTGTGATCGGCAGCGAGGCGCGCGGTATGAGCGAACTGCTGCGCGATGCGTGCGACGCGCTGGTAAAACTGCCCATGCCCGGCCGGGCAGAGTCACTCAACGCGGCGGTGGCGGCGGGCGTGTTCCTGTATGACTGGCTGCGCGCAAAACCGCACAACGCGGGCGAACAAATAAGATGAAACAGTATGATGTATCAAACGCATAGATCAGACGAAAGGAAGCTGCATCGATGAGGAACAGTAAGACGCGCACCATGGTGTTGTGCGCGCTGATGATGGCGCTGGTGGCGGTGCTTACCGCGGTCGCCAGCGTGCCGCTGGGCATTATCCCGGGTGCGTATGTGCATCCGGGCGACAGCCTGATCTTTGTGGCGGGCTACCTGCTGGGGCCGCTCTGCGGCGCGGCCGTGGGCGGTTTGGGCTCCGCGCTTGCGGATATGACACTGCAGGCGTACCTGTACGTGATCCCCACGCTGCTGGTCAAGGCGCTGATGGGCTATCTGGTGGGGCTAGCTTTCCGCAAAAACGGCCTCTACGGGCACTGGGGCAGGGCGCTCGCGCTGATGCTGGCGGCGGGCCTGTGTATGGTGGCCGGCTACGGCGTCTATGAGGGCTTCGCCTTCGGCTGGGGGCTCGCCATCACCTCGCTGCCCTTCAACCTGCTGCAGGCGGGCCTCTCCATCGTGCTGGGCGCGGCGGTGATCGCGATGCTGGAAAAAGTGCCGTGGGTCAACAGTCTGCGCGCATCCCGCGCACAGCGCCCACGCTAACAAAAATACGTTTCAAGCGGTGTTGCTTTCCTGCGCACTGCTTTTCTTGTTTCCAGATTGCGTGCTATAATAAATCAATCGAACAAGCGCAGCGTTCGCGCATAAAAGCAAGGAGGCCAACGATCATGCAACTGCGCATTTTGGGAAACGAAGGGCCGTATGCATCGCCGGGCGGCGCAACGTCGGGCTATCTGGTATCCAGCGGCAGCACCCATGTGCTGCTGGACTGCGGCAGCGGCGTGCTCGCAGCGCTGATGCAGGCGCTCCCTTTAGGCGAGCTTACGGCCGTGGTGCTCTCTCATCTGCACGGGGACCACTGCTGCGAGGTGCCGCTGCTGCGCTACGCCCTACAGCTGAAGCGATACCCGGGCGCGCTGCGCAGAAAGCTGCTGCCCGTTTACCTGCCCGCCCGGCCGGAGGAGGAGTACGCCTCCATCAGTACCTGCCACAACAAGGAGGTGTTTGCCTTCTCCTGCCTGGAGAACAACATGCAGGTGCGCATTGGCGCGCTGTGCTTTACCTTCGCGCCGATGGCGCACCCCATCGCCAGCTACGGCATGCGCATCAGCGATGGGCACGGTACACTCGTCTACACCGGCGATACAAACCAGTTTGCCGCCTTGGCGGATTTTGCGCGCGGTGCGGACGTGCTGTTGGCAGACGCGGGACTCTCGCAAGAGTACTGGACACCCCATGCGCCCCACCTTTCGGCGCGGGGCTGCGGGGAACTTGCGGCGGATGCGGGTGTCAAGCGCCTGGTGCTGACCCATCTTGCGCCGTATCTGGAGCCGCAGGCGCTGCTAGCCGAAGCGCGGACGGCCTTTGCGCACGCGGAGCTGGCAAATCGGGGCAGTGCAATCGATATCGGATAAAAACGGGGCTTTGCCGCAGATACTCTGCAACAAAAGGCCAATGGCAGCACTGGCCTTTTTCCTTGTATGCGGCATTGGCCTGACGTACGCGCTGCCACGCCTGGTATGGGTGTGGATCGCCCTTGCCGCGCTTGTTACGCTTGCGGTGCTGCGAAAAAAGCGCGTGGCAATCGTCTATGGCCTCGCGTTCATGCTGGGCGCACTGGGCATCTACGCGCAGATGGCGCCGCTGCGCGCGGCGGACGCCCTGCGCGACGGCAGGATGCAGATCACCGCCCAGGTGTGCAGCGTGGCGCAGGATGATGTGGGCGCACCCGCGTATTACGTGCTGGACGTATCCCAGCTGGAGCAGAAGCCCGCGCGCATGCGCATGCGGCTGTACGTAGCGGGCAACTTGGACCCGTCCCTGGGCGCAGGCGCGCGCCTGGAGTTTACAGGAAGCGTCAAACCTGCCGGGCGGGTGGACAACCCGGGCGAGACGCGCGCGCACCTGCTCAAAAGCGGTGTGTCGGCCAATGTGCGCGCGGATGCGGGGGAAATCCAGGTGCTGGCGCGCGGGGACAGCGCGCCGGACGTGTTGACGCGCCTGCGCGCTGCGCTCAAGGCGCGCATCGAGACGCTCTTTCCGCCCGAGGAGGGCGGCCTGTTTTTCGGCATGTTGCTGGGCGACAAGGAGGGCGTCACGCAGGAAACCTACGATATCTTTACCCGCGGAGGCCTGCTGCATCTGCTCGCGGTATCGGGCCTGCATGTGGGGTACGTATTTGTTGCGTTGCAACTGCTGATGCGGTGCACGCCACTGCCCATCCTTGCGCGGGCACTGCTTACGGGCGTGCTGCTGTTTTTCTATGCGGCGCTGTGCGGATTTTCCCCCTCGGTGGTGCGCGCCTGCGTCATGGCGTGCTGCGCGGGCATCTACCCGCTGCTGGGCCGCCGCAATGACATGCCCTCCACACTGGCGCTGGCGTTCGCCATCCTGCTGCTGGCAGACCCGGCCAACCTGCTGGACGTGCGCTTCCAGCTGTCGTTCAGCGCGGTGGCTGGCATCCTGCTGCTTGCGCCCGTGCTAGGCGGGTGGATGCACCGCCTACCCGACTGGCTGGCTGGCACGATCGCCGTGTCTTGGGCCGCGCAGGTAGGCGTGCTGCCCTGCACGCTCTACTGGTTCGGGGGCGTGCCCCTCGTGGCGTTCGTGCTCAACCCGCTGCTGGTGCCGGTAGCGGGCGTAGCCCTGCTATTGGGCTGGGCGGCGCTGCTGCTGAGCTACATTGCGCAGCCGCTTGGTTGGCTGTTCGCGCAGGGATGCGCAGGGTTGCTGCGCTGCATTTTGGAGGCGACGCGCTTTGCCACGCGGCTGGACGTGCAGCTCTTTTGGCCGCATGCAGGTATCCCTTTGATGGGGGTTTTGCTCTTTTGCCTGCTCTTTGTGCTGTCGCGCTACTGCCGGCTGAACGGCCGCGCCAAAAGGACAGCGCTCTGCGCCATGGGCGCGGCGCTGATGGTGCTGGGCTTGACGAGCTGGCAGGCGTATGCCACACGCAGCCGCACCACCGTGCTGGACGTAGGGCAGGGGCAGTGCATCCTGGTACAGCAGGGCGACACCAACCTGCTGTTTGACTGTGGGGCAGACTATGGCGTGGACGCATCGCGCGTGGTGGAAAACGCCTGCGCGGCGCTGGATATCCGCAAGATTGACGCGCTGTTCGTCTCCCACAGCCACAGCGACCACGCCGGCGGCGTGGCAAAGCTGGTGGAACGCGTGCCTGTGCGGGCGGTGTACAGCGCCCAGCCGCTGGAGGAGCAAGCGCAGGCGGCCTGCGTACGGGCGGGTTGCGCGCCTGTGACGCCCCTTGCGCAGGATACCTGGACATTTGCAGGGAACTTGCGCGTGCAGGCGTTCAATCTGAACGCTGCGTCGGGCGACCCAAACGAGGACGCCGCGGTGTTTTTTATCCGCGCAAAGCATGGTACAATGCTTATCATGGGGGATGTGGGGCAGGAAACAGAGGCGCTGCTGCTGCCCGAGCTGCCCCGGGCCGATGTGCTGGTGGTGGGCCACCACGGCGCGGCAACCGCCACGGGCGAGGTGCTGCTTGCCAAGGTGCGGTCGCAATCTGCCATCGCCTCGTGCGGATCGCCCTCGCGCTACGGACACCCCGACGACGCGGTCATCGCGCATCTCCAGCAGGCGGGCGTCGCGCTCTACACCACCTATGACAACGGCGCGCTGCGCGTCACGCGCGCGGGCGTGCAGGCGTCCAATGCGCAGAAGGGAGGAAGCGCCCTTGGATTATCAGGCGCTCCATAAACAAATCAGGGAAAAGAGCCTTGCGCGGGTGTATCTTTTGCACGGCGAGGAGGAATACGTCAAAGAGCGCATGTGGGAGAGCCTGCGCGCCTGCGCGGTGCCCGAGACGCTACCCGAGCTCAACGAGCATATCCTAAACGCGCCCGACGCCTCGCAGATCGTCGCGGCGGCGGAGACGCTGCCGGTGATGGCGGAACATAAGCTGGTGGCGGTGCATGATTACGCGCTGCTCTCAGGCGGTCGTCCCAAGGAGGAGGCCGCCCAGCTTAAGGCGCTGGAGGCCTGCTTTGCCCGCATGCAATCGGACACCTGTTTGGTATTTTTCCAGCGCGGGGAGGTAGCCGCCAAGAACAAGCTGCGCGCGCTCATCGCCAAATACGGCCAGGAGGTGCTTTTTGCCAGGCTTTCCAGCGCGGAGCTGGAAAAATGGATCTACGCCGCCGCGCGGCGCGAAGGCCTCTCCATCAACCAGCAGGCGGTCTCGGCCATGGCCTATTACGCGGGGCCGATGGTAGCGGACGTCAACAACGAACTGCAGAAACTGATGCAGTACGTCGCCCCCCGCCGCGAGATCACGCTCGATGACGTGGAGCGGCTGGTGCAGCAAGGGGTGCAATACACCGTCTTTGAATGGGTGGAGCAGGTGGCAACCCGCCAGGTGGACAAGGCGGGCAGGCTGCTGGCCGCCATGCGCAGCGATGGGGAGGACGCGCTGCACGTGATTTCACTGGCCGCGCGGCAGTTCCGGCTGATTTTAAAGATGCAGCTGATGCAGCAGGATGGCATGCAACCTGCGGCCATCGACAAAAAAATGGGGGTGCCCCCTTTTGTGGCGCGCAAGGTGCGCGCACAGGCGCGCTATTTCAAGCCAGAGGAGACCGAGCGCGCACTGGCCAAGCTGCTGGAGGCGGAGTGGATGATCAAGAGCGGCCAGTGGCGCCAGAGCGAGCTGGCGCTGGATATGGTGCTGCAAAGCATCATGGTGCGGGGCTGAAGCGCCTGCGCTGTCTGTAAAAGGGGAGCGAATCAAAAAAAACAAGGCGTCCTTTTTATAAAAGGGCGCCTTGTTTCAAAGACGATGTTTAGTTCTGCGCGGCCTTGCCCAGATGACGGGCCAACTGCGCTTTTTTCCGGTTGGCGGTGTTTTTGTGCATCACGCCCTTGGCCACAGCCTTGTCCACTGCGGCGGTTACCGCGGAGAGACTCTGTTCGTTTGCTTCTCCGGCAGCCAGAGCGCCTTCGTATTTTTTAACAGCCGTCTTCACGCTGGATTTGATGGAACGATTGCGCGCGTTTTCCGAACGGGAAACCTTGACGCGTTTGATTGCAGATTTAATATTCGGCACAAATTTCACCCCCTTATAGCCGGGATTAACACGCTGATTATCATACCATAATCAAGCGCGCTTTGCAAGCGGTATTTTTGCCAGGATCCGCGCGCCGTATGCAAACAGGCGCTTTGGGTGATGCTAAAACCCATACACTTCTGTTTATAAGGATACAACATGGAAAGGATGATTGTAAATGGCAATCCGCACGGATTTGGCAATGGAGGCCCATGCGGCGGTCGCAGGCGGGGACAAGGGCGAGGTGCCGGGCGCAACCTACGCCACCGAGCGGCTGGAGGGGGATCTCACGCTCACGCGCGTGCATATCAAAGACATGCGCGGCGAGCAGGTGCTGGGCAAGCCCATCGGCCACTATATCACCATCGAATCGCCGGAGCTGATCGGGGAGGACTTTACCCTGCGCGAGCAGGCAGGCCAGGTACTTGCCCGCGAGCTGGCCGCGCTGCTGCCCAAGGAGCAGGACGACGCGCCCGCGCTGGTGGTGGGGCTGGGCAACCGCCGCGTGACGCCCGATTCGCTGGGCCCGCGCGTGGCGGGCAAGATGGTTGTCACACACCACCTGCCCCACGCAGGGATGGACCACGAGGAACTGGACTTGGGCGACGTGTGTGCCATGTCGCCGGGTGTGCTGGGCATCACGGGCATTGAGACGGCGCTGGTGGTACAGGGCGTGGTACAGCGCATCAAGCCGCGCTGCGTGATCTGCATCGACGCGCTTGCCTCCCACAAAACGAGCCGCGTGCTGACCACCATTCAGCTGGCTGACAGCGGCATTGCCCCCGGCGCGGGCGTGGGCAACCACAGAAACGCGCTCAACGAAGAGACGCTGGGCGTGCCGGTCATCGCGCTGGGGGTGCCCATGGTGGTCTATGCCATGACCATCGCCCAAGACGCCCTCTCGATGCTGGTGGAGGGCATCCGCGTTCAGGCGGACAGGACGCAGGCACGTGGCGTGCTGGATATGCTCGAGCAGATGGACGAGCGTGATATGACTGCCCTGATGCAGCAGGTGCTCTCGGAGCACATGGGCGATCTGGTGGTCACCCCCAAGGAGGTGGACGAGGCCGTGGCGCGGGTGTCGCAGGTGATCGCGGACGGCATCAACCTGGCGCTGCACCCCAAAATGGACATCATGTCGCTGCGCCGGCTCAATTAAGCGCATAAACCCTTCGAAGCATCGCATATATTGGGGTAGATACCAGGCGAAGAGGGGGGACAGTTCGTGATACGCATCAAGGTTTTGACGCTCAAACAGATTTTGCTTGCCGCGTTGGCGGTCATATTGGCGATTGTGCTGCTCGTACTTTTGATCGGGTGGATCACCAGCGCGGGAGACGATACGCAGGATGTACTGCAGCCATTTCCGTCAACACAGACAGCACAGCCATCGCAAGCGCCGCAGATCTCGCAGGCGCCGGAGGCAACGGGCGCGCCTGCGCCCAGCCAGCCGCAGGCGCCTGCGGCAAACGGGGGGGCAATGGCCTCCTCCAGCGGACAGGCTCCCGCTTTGTCCAACCTGCCGGCAAACGGCGATAATCCGCAGATGTTGCAGGCAGAGAGCCCGCAGGACAGCTCCTGGCGCACGCAGGCGCTGGGCTGGCTCTGCAGGGTGCTCTTTGGCGCGGACCCCACTGACGCGCGCAGCATTGTGGCCTGCGCGATCCCGGGCGCGGGGCGCGTGACCTACGCCGGCGGCGGGGCCATCAGCGCCATGGCGCCGGCAGAGGGCGAGCCCTCTTGGGATGAACAGTATGCGAACCTGCCAAGTGACATCCGCATCGAGGTGGAGAAGCTGGACCAGGAGATCGCAAACGAGCCCAAGCCCTCGGGTAACGCGCAGGTCAACGCCTCGGGCAAAAAAATCTTTATTTATCACACCCACAGCAGGGAGGCCTACACCAAGGGAGACCAGGATTACGTGGAGACCTCCACATGGCGCACCGCGGATAAGAACTACAACGTCATGCGGGTGGGGGATGAGCTGAAAAAGCAGCTGGAATCGCGCTTTGGCATCGCGGTGGATCACAATATGACCGACCATGAGCCGCCCTCCCAGCCCACGGCCTACGAGCGCTCCATGCAGACGCTGCAGGCGGCTTACAACGCCTCGCCGGATACCGATTACTTTATCGACCTGCATCGCGACGCCTGGATTGAGGGCACCAAGTACAGCAAGAATATCACCGTGAACGGCAAGCCCATGGCGCGGGTGATGTTTGTGGTGGATTCCAGCGCCAAGGTGCCCAACTGGAAGGAGAACTATAAGATCGCCGTGCGCCTGACCAACGAGATCAACGCCATCGCGCCAGATATGGCAAAACCGGTGCGCGTGGTCAACGGCCACTACAACCAGCAGGTGGCCACCGGCTGCCTGCTGATGGAGGTGGGCCACAACGAGAACACCGTCACCGAGGCGGCCAATGCTATGGAGATCGTAGCCCAGGCCATCGCCCAGGTGCTGGGCGCATCTTGAGCGGAAGGCCAAAGCAGGCTATAATAATGGTCATGATAGCGTTACAGAGCGGAGGCATGACCATATGAACGATTCCAAGCGGCCCATCGGCATCTATGATTCCGGCCTGGGCGGCGTCGCGGTGCTGGCGGACGCGATGCGGGCGTTCCCAAAGGAGCGTTTCATCTTTCTAGGCGATTTTGCCAACGCCCCCTACGGCGAAAAACCGCTGGAGGAAATCCGCCGCCTGGTGTTGGCGTCGGTGCGGCAGCTGATGACGCATCACATCAAGGCGCTGCTGGTGGCCTGCAACACGGCCACGGCCGCCGCGGTGCACCTGCTGCGCGCCCAGCTGGCCATTCCGGTAGTGGGCATGGAGCCCGCGGTGCGCCCCGCCTCGGGCGTTGCGCATGGCGCGCCGGTGGCGGTGCTGGCCACGCCCGCCACGCTGCAGCTGAAGAAGTTCCAAAAGCTGGTGCAGGATATCGGCAGCACAGTGCATGTGCTGCCTGTGCCCTGCCCGGGCCTTGCGGGGCTGATCGACGCGGAGGCGGACGCGGTCGCCCTGCGCGCCTGCATCATGGCAAACCTGCCGCCGGAGGCGCAAAGGGCGGGGGCGGTGGTGCTGGGCTGCACGCATTACCTGCACATCCGCAGCATCGTGGCTTCCTGCTTTCGGCAGGGGGTGCCGGTGATCGATGGCAACGAGGGCACGCTGCGCCAGCTTGCGCGCGTGCTTGCACAGAACGACCTGCTGTGGGAGGGGCCCCCCATTCCGCCGAGGCTGCTGCTGACCACCACGGGCGACGCGGCGCGCGACGTGCCGCACATGCGCCGGGCGCTTACAAGGCTGCAGGGAGAGTAGCGCAACAAAAAAGAGCATTGGCATTTTCGCCAATGCTCTTTTCCTATTTGGATAACCCCATGGGGAATGCCCACGGTTACTGTTGCGGGTTCTGCGGGGGCTGCTGGGGATTCTGCGGCTGCTGCGGAGCCTGCGGCTGCTGATAGGGCTGCTGGGTGGTATTATACACCTTGCGCTCCACAATGCCGTAGGCGCGCTGCGCCAGCTTGTGGAGGCCGGGGATGCGCGCCTCCTGGCCCTTGCAGACGCGCACCATCGCGATGATGACAAACACCAGCACCACGATGGAGACCGCCGAGTTGATAAAGCCGAACACGCCGCCGGTGATGATGTTGACGACGGGCACGTTGGAAAACACGTCAAAGATGCCCAGCACCGCCTTGATGCAGGAGGCGAAGATGGACAGGAAAAACGCCTGCATTACCTGGCGGGTGAGCCACGCGTCCTTTTCCGCCGCGATGACGAAGCCCAGCAGCAGGCCGCCCAGCAGCACCTGCCCCAGAAACGCCAGCAGGAACGCAAGCATTGCGTAGAACCACAGATAGATACCATAATTACCTTTTTTCATGGGAACCACCTTTCCTTTTCTGAGAATAACAGGAAGATTGCTACAATAATGATAATCCCTGTGCTATCCCGCGTCAATACATCGGGGGCGGGGATGCAACCAAAATGGGATGCTTTTGTCCGTATCCGGCGGCAAAAGCGCGCGGATATCCGCCATATCGCCCGCCGCACCGGCCTGCGTGCATGCTGCAGACAAGTAGCGCAAGCGGAGGCTGGCCCTGTCCCTTGGAGAAAGGCGCCTTATACGCAGGGGGGCGCCTACACATTGGTAAAATCGGGCACGAACATCCGCTCGCCGTTGCGGCGGGCCGATTCCACCGCCAGGATGCCGATGGCGGTGATGTTTGCGGCGACCTCTGCATCCAAGTAGGAATCTCGATCCTCGATGCAGGCGGAGACAAATTCATGGACCAGGTGGGGGTAGGAGCCGTAGTGACCGATGCGCAGCGCGTACTCCTCACTGTCGACGGGCATGCTGAGCCAGTCGCGCAGGTCGCGCGTCTTCTCGCCCTTATAGATGAGGCTTTCAGGCAGGCCTTCGGTATCGTCCTTGGCGATCTCGCGGCGCACCTGGCCCTCGCCGTAGTGGATGGCCGCGCCCTCGCCGATGACCTGTTCCCACTCGTAGCTGGCCTTGCTGCCGTAGACGTCGAAATGCTCGCGGAACTGGCGCAGCGCGTAGAACATGCTGCGGTGCACCTCGCCGCGCACGTCGCTGTCCTTGAGGGAGACGAGCGTCACTTCGTAGGCGTCGGGGCAGTTGTAGTGCGCGGCCAGCTCCGCGCCGATGTTGCCTGAGCCGAAGCACACCACCGATTCGGCCAGCTTGCCCGTGATGGCGTAGAGGGGCACCGCGGCGTGGGAGCCGTAGAGCATGGGGGGATAGCCCAGCCAGCGCGGGTCGCGCTGGGAAAACTGGGTGTTTTGCATGTGCGAACCGCTGATAAACTGCACGCGCCCCAGTTCCCCCGCGGCGATCATGCGCTTGACCTTGAGCATGTCGCGCGAGTAGGCGCTGGTCTCCATCAACATAAAGGTTTTGCCCATCCTGCGGCGCAGGCGCACGATGTCCTTGAGCTGGTCAATGGTCTGCCCCATGGCCACGGCGCACGCCACGTATTTACCCGCGGCAAGCGCGCGCATCTGCTGATCGTAGTGCTCAAAGGTGGGGGTCAGCACGTGGATGGCGTCGATGTCGGGGTTTTGAAGCATGGCGTCAAAGTCCGTGTAGCGCTTATCGGGGTCGATGCCCAGCATATCCGCCCGCGCGTCCAGGCGCTCCCTGTTGCGCGCGCATACGTAGACAGCCCCCACGCTGGGGTGACGCAGGTAACACCGAATGAAGCCGCGGGCAAAGGTGCCCACGCCCACGATGCCGACATTGATCTTTCGCATGTTTTTTCCACCTTTCTTAATATGTCGCATGAAAAAAGTGTCCGGGTAAATGTATGGGAACAGAGCTGGTTGAAGCTAGCTTTATCGTAGCACGATCCTTGCGCCGCTTCAAGCGCGCAGCAGCGCTGTAAGCGCGGCGACCTGCGCACCCGTCATGCCGATGTGCGCCAGATACCCCGCCGCACCGTGATAGGTATCCGCGAGAAAGCGCAGTGTGTGGACCATGTCCGCTGCGCGCGCCTCAAAGAGATAATCGGGCAGCGCGCCCAAGCCCATCTGGGCAAGCATCGCGCGCTGGGCATGGAGGCGCTGGCCCATATACGCCTGCGTGGCCGCGTAGTCCGCGATGATGACGTCGTCGCCCACGCCGCACAGGTTGAGAAGCAGCATGCTGACCACGCCCGTGCGGTCCTTGCCCGCTGTGCAATGAAAGAGCGCCGCGTGCGCCTGATGCTCCAGTAGCAGCGAAAAGACGCGCGCCAGCTGTGCGCCGCTGGATCGCAGCAGGCCGCAGTACATCTGACCCATGCTTTGCGGCAGCGCGCCCGCAAGATCGCCCGCAGCCATGATGGACTGCACGTTGTCGATCAAGGGGACGTTTCGATAGATAAAGCGTGCGTCCAGCGCGTCAGGGGCGCGATCGATCTCCAGCTGGGTGCGCAGGTCGATCACCAGGCGCACGCCGTGCACATGGTAGAGCAGGTCGCGGTCAGCAGGGGTCAGGCCCGCCAGCGCGTTGCTGCGAAATACCCTGTTGGGCGCAAGGGGCTTTCCGTCACAAGCACGATAAACGCCCAGGTCCCGGGCGTTGCTTGCGCCGGCAAGGGGCAGGGGACGCGCGCAAAGCACAGTGGACATAAGAAACACCTCCCATGATGTATCGTGTACTTTTATTGTATTATTGTAGCGGGATGGGGCCGCGCGTGCACGGAAATTTTTACCACAGCATTTTTGCGCATCAAAAACGGGCGCTGCGCTGCATATATGCAGGAAAATGCGCGGAAAATGCAGCATTGCCAGAGCTGAAGCATTGTTGACAGCCATAGGGGGCGGTGATACAATATGTTGCGTACTTATAGGGTATAAAACACAATATATGTAAAAACAGCCCGTGGAACCAGGCCAGCGTTTCCGCGCGGCGATAAGGGGGATTTGTCTTGCTGAGCGAAAATGCAATCAAGGTACTGGAGCGGCGCTACCTGTCGCGCGATGAGGACGGAAACCTGCTTGAGACGGTGGATGATCTCTTCCACCGCGTGGCGGGGGCCATCGCACAGGCGGATACCAACTACGACGCACATGCCGACGTCAAGGCCACGGAAAAAGAGTTTTACAACCTGATGACCAATTTGGAGTTTTTGCCCAACTCGCCCACGTTGATGAACGCGGGTAAGCCCCTGGGCCAGCTGTCGGCCTGTTTTGTGCTTCCAGTTGAAGACGCGATGGACAAGATCTTTGACGCGGTCAAGAACGCGGCGCTGATCCACAAGAGCGGCGGCGGCACGGGCTTCTCCTTCTCCCGCCTGCGCCCGCAGGGCGCCTCGGTGCGCTCCACCGGCGGTGTGGCCAGCGGCCCCATCAGCTTTATGAAGGTTTTTAACGCCGCCACCGAGGCCGTCAAACAGGGCGGCACCCGCCGCGGCGCCAACATGGGCATCCTGCGCATCGATCATCCCGATATCATGGACTTTATCCAGTGCAAAAAGGACACGCGGGAGATCACCAACTTTAACATCAGCGTGGGCATCACCGAGGCGTTCATGAAGGCGGTGGAGGCGGGCGAGCACTACGATCTGATAGATCCCCGCACCAAGCAGGTGACAGGTACGCTGGACGCGCGCACGGTGTTTGACACCATCGTGGAGATGGCCTGGAGCAACGGCGAGCCGGGCATCATCTTTTTAGACCGGCTCAACCGGGACAACGTGGTGCCTTCCTTAGGCGAGATCGAGAGCACCAATCCCTGCGGCGAGCAGCCGCTCTTGCCCTACGAGAGCTGCAATCTGGGCTCCATCAACCTGTTAAAGGTGGTGGAGTACAATCAGGAGAAGAAGGCCTACGAGATCAACTACGCCAAGCTTGCGCGCATTGTGGAATCGGCGGTGCATTTCCTGGATAACGTCATCGACGTCAACAAGTACCCGCTGGACGAAATCTCTGAGATGACGCGCAGAACCCGCAAGATCGGCTTGGGGCTGATGGGCTTTGCGGACATGCTCTTTATGCTGGGCATCCCCTATAACTCGGATGAGGCCATCGAGCTTGCGGGCAAGCTGATGCAGTTTATCCAGGACCAGAGCAAGATCGCCTCAGCGGAGCTGGCCACCGTGCGCGGCACTTTCCCCATGTACGAGGAGAGCACCCTCAAGGCGCAGGGCATCTCGGTGCGCAACGCCACCACCACCACCATTGCGCCCACCGGCACCATCTCCATCATCGCGGGCGTGTCCAGCGGCATCGAGCCCCTGTTCGCCATCTCCTTTATCCGCAACGTCATGGACAACGACGAGCTGCTGGAGGTGCATCCCTACTTTAAAAAAGTGGCACAGGAGCGGGGCTTTTACTCCGATGAACTGATGCGCGAAATCGCCCAGAAGGGCTCGCTGCACGAGATCGAGGGCATCCCCGAGGATATCAAACGCCTGTTTGTGACCGCGCACGATATCACGCCGGAATACCACATCCGCATGCAGGCGGCCTTCCAGGCATACACGGACAACGCCGTATCCAAAACGGTGAACTTCCCCCACGAGGCGACGCGCCAGCAGGTGTCGGACGTCTACTGGCTGGCCTACAAGATGGACTGCAAGGGCGTGACCATCTACCGCGACGGCAGCCGCCAGGCGCAGGTGCTCAACGTGGGCAGCGTCAACCGCGATGGGGAGAACAAATCCGTGGAGCAGGCCGCGGCCACGCCGGTGCGCGAGAGTGGCTTTGCGGATAAGTCCGTCAACGTCAAGGTGACCCCGCGCCCCCGTCCGGAGGTGACCACCGGCATCACCGAAAAGGTGAAGATTGGCTGCGGCACCCTGTTTATCACCGTCAATTACGACAGCCACGGCATCTGCGAGGTGTTTACCAACGTGGGCCGCGCGGGCGGCTGCCCCTCCCAGTCCGAGGCGACCAGCCGGCTTGTGTCTATCGCGCTGCGCTCGGGTATGGACCCCGACAGCATCGTTGAGCAGCTCAAGGGCATCCGCTGCCACTCCACCATGCGCCAGAAGGGCCTCAAGGTGCTCTCCTGCCCCGACGCCATCGGTCGCGTGATCGAAAAGGTGCTTAAGGCGCGCCCGTTTGAGGCGCTCGACGGCGGCGCGCCCGCCAATGTGGACGATTTTTCGTTGGATGAACGCGCGCACGTGGATAAGCACAAGTGCCTGGGCAACTGCTCGCTGTGCTCCATCAAGGACCAGTGCAGCAATCCCCAGCGCGAGAACAACGGCGTGTATCTGCCCATTGCCAAGGAGGTCGCGCCCGAGGCGGAGAACAAATTCCTGGGCGAGTGCCCGGAGTGCGGCAACACGCTGGAGCATGCGGGCGGCTGCGTGGTGTGCCACAACTGCGGCTACTCTAAGTGCGGTTGATCGATCAATGATAGGGAGGGAGACGGCCAAAGGGGCCGTCTCCTGCGCTATGCAAACGAAAGGATGGTTTTTGATGACACAGCAACAGGTATTGGACGAGGCGAAGCGTTGCTTTATGCAGGAGAACATGAACTGCGCGCAGGCCACGGCATACGCGCTTGCGAAGGCGTACGACCTAGACGCGTCCGCGATCACGCGCATGCTGACCTGCTTTGGCGGGGGGATCGCAGCTGAGAGGAACGTCTGCGGCGCGGTCAGCGGCGCGCTTGCGGTGCTGGGCGCGCGCCAGGGCAGCGACAAGGGGCGCGCCACCGACGCCCAAACGTACGCCGCCGCCGGGGCTGTCGCATCGGATTTTGTGGCGATGTTTTCGGAGGCGTGCGGCAGCGTGCTGTGCAGCGAACTGACCTTTGCCAAGGGGGACGCCGCGGGGCAGGGGGCCTTTCAGCAGCATAACGGCAAGGAAAAGGTGTGCCTTGCGTGCGTGCAACGGGCCTGCGCGCTGATGATGGACCTGCTGGCATAAACAGGCGGAGAACGCCTGCATTTGCGCGGCTGGGCGGCAAAGTTGCCCCTCAGCCGCGCTTTTTGATGCGCCTGCGTACCCTTTGCGAAAAAACGACAACGCGGGGCGGTCCCAGCGTGCGAAGCGGCAACGCAGCAACCCCCTGCGCGAGACGGGCGCCATCGTGCGGCGCATATGCACGCCAAAGGCATACCGGTGGCGCCAAACACTGTGCAGGCATCGGCACACGGCGGCGCAGAAGCTCTCCCACACGTTTGCCCGAAAAACCCGCGCCTTCCGGCGTGCGCCCTGCACGGCGCGAATTGGTTCTTTGCAAGGGGTGCGATATCTGTTATAATATTACCTGTTGATGTGTACGGATATCGTAGTTTGCAGCTGCGCCGACAGAGGGGTGCATGCAGCCTGCGGTCACGGCGCGAGAAAGACGGCGCACGGACAATTGTTCTTTTCCAGAGAAATGCAAACAAGTATGAACGATTTTGACATCGTGCTGGGGAATAAAACAAAATAAGGGGGACACAAGGTTTATGAAATCCTACCAGACCACCCAAATCCGCAACTTTGGCATTGTGGGCCACGGCGGCGAGGGCAAGACGACCCTCGCTGAAGCGATTCTCTACGCCGCGGGCATTACCGACCGCATGGGCCGCGTGGAAGACGGCAGCACCGTGACCGATTATGATCCCGAAGAGATCAAGCGCCAGGTTTCCATCAGCGCTGCGATGGCGCCTTTTGAATACAAGGGCTATTGCATCAACGCCATCGACGTGCCCGGTTACTTTGACTTTATGGGCGAGACCGTGGCGGCGCTCTCGGTCAGCGACTCGGCGGTGATTCTGGTCAACGCCGTATCGGGCGTGGCCGTGGGCACCCAAAAGGCGTGGCATTACTGCAAGCGCTATGGCAACGCGCGGCTCTTTTTTGTCAACAACATGGACCGCGAGCACGCGGACTTTGACAAAGTCCTTTCCCAGCTGCAGGAGCAGTTCGGCGCGAGCGTGGCGCCGGTGCAGATGCCTATCATGCAGGGGGAAAAGTTCGCAGGCTACGTGGATTTGATCGACATGAAGGCCTATCTCTTTGAGGGCAAGGGCACCAAAGAGGTGGAGCCCCCTGCGGACATCGCCGAGCACGCCGAGATGCTGCGCGAGCAGCTGATGGAGGCGGCCGCCACCAACGATGACGCGCTGATGGAGAAGTACCTCGACGAGGGTGCGCTCTCCAGCGAGGAGATCATCCGCGGCCTGCGCCTGGGCACCGTGGACGCAAGCGTGGTGCCGGTGCTCTGCGGCGCTGCGGCGCCCAATTTGGGCGTAACCGCGCTGATTGACAGCATCATCAACTTCATGCCCTCGCCGGCGGATCGCGCGCCCGCCAAGGGCGTCAACCCCAAAACAAACGAGGAAGAGGAGCGCCCCTGCAGCAACGATGCGCCCTTCTCGGCGTTTGTCTTTAAAACCGTGGCAGACCCCTTTGTCGGCAAGCTTTCCATGTTCAAGGTGATGAGCGGCGTGCTCAAGCCGGATATGGCGCTCTACAACGCCAATCGGGAGAAGACCGAAAAGCCCGGCGCGCTCTACGTGATGCGCGGCAAAAAGCAGATTTCCACCCCGCAGCTGGTGGCGGGTGACATCGGCGCCATGGCGAAGCTGCAGTATACCATGACGGGCGACACCTTGTGCGACGGCAGCAAGCCCATCCGCTATCCCGAGCTGCGCATGCCCAAGCCCGCCATCTCGCTGGCGGTCTCGGCCAAAAAGCAGGGCGAGGAGGATAAGGTGTTCTCCGGCTTTGCGCGCCTGGCGGAGGAGGACCCCTCCTTCACCATCAGCAAGGCGGATACCGGAGATACGCTGATCTCCGGCCAGGGCGAGCTGCACCTGGAGATCATCACCGCCAAGCTCAAGAACAAGTTCGGCGCTGAGGCGCTGCTTTCCAACCCGATCATCCCGTACCGCGAGACCATCCGCAAGACGGTCAAGGCGGAGGGCCGCCACAAGAAGCAGTCGGGCGGTCACGGCCAGTTCGGCCACGTGTGGATCGAGTTCTCCCCGCTATCCGACGGCACGGAATTTGAGTTTGTCGATAAAGTGGTGGGTGGCGCTGTGCCGCGCAACTTCATCCCTGCGGTGGAAAAGGGCCTGCGCGAGGCCATCACCAAGGGCGTGCTTGCGGGTTACCCGGTGACGGGCCTGCGCTGCACCCTCTACGACGGCTCCTATCACAGCGTTGATTCTTCCGAGATGGCGTTCAAGGTGGCGGCCAACCTGGCCTTCAAAAAGGGTCTGGCTGAGGCCAATCCCGTGCTGCTGGAGCCCATCTATCACGCGGAGGTCATCGTGCCCGACGAGTATATGGGCGACGTCATCGGCGATATGAACCGCCGCCGCGGCCGCATCATGGGTATGGACCCCCAGGGCGACGGCACGCAGAAGATCGACGCCGAGGTGCCCCTGGCCGAGATGTTCAAGTACGCCACGGACCTGCGCTCCATGACGCAGGCGCACGGCAGCTTTACGATGGAGTTCGTCCGGTACGAAGAGGTGCCCGCGCAGTCTGCGGCCAAGATCATCGAGCAGCACAAAAAGGAAATGGAAGAAGAGTAATCCGCCCCAGAGATACCGGCCCTGCACAGGCAGATGCCTGTGCAGGGCCTTTTTTGTATGTGGCTGCATTTTTATTTGTATTGCGTGGGCGACAAAAATACCTGTAAAAATGGGTGAATCCCGCATCAAAACGTTTATTTGTTTGCATTGCCCTGTGTTGTTTTGTACAATAAACACATAGGCATATTTTTGTGAGATGAAGGAGGCAACTAGAGGGATGATTACGACTGTATGTCCCAATCCGTCCATTGACCGCGAGCTGCGTGTCAAGGGGCTGGAGGTGGGCGGGACCAACCGTGTCATCAACACCGTGGACATGCCGGGCGGCAAGGGGATCAATGTGGCGACCACGCTTGCGGCGCTGGGCAGCGACGTCACCTGTATCGGCTTGATGCCCACGCACGGCACCACGCTCATGATCGAGGATTTGGCTGCGCGCAACATCCGCACGGACTTTGTGCGCTACGAGGGCAACCTGCGCATCAACATCAAGGTGCACGACATGCGCTACGGCCAGGTGACGGAGCTCAACACGCGCGGGGATGCGGTGGATGAGGCGCTGCTCGATGCGCTGGTGGCCTCGGCACAGAAGCATGCGGAGGAATCGGATATCATTGTGTTTTCCGGCAGTCTGCCGCCTGAGGCAAAAACGGACCTGTACGCGCGCATGGTGCGCGCATGCCGCGACAAGGCGCGCTGCGTGGTGGATGCCGGCGGCGAGATGCTGCAGCTGGCCGTGGCAGAGCGGCCGTTTTTGATCAAGCCCAACAAGAGCGAGCTGGAAATGACTGTGGGCGCGCGGCTGATTGGCAGGCGTGATGTGGCGCGCGCGGCGCGGGCGCTCATTGAAAAGGGCGCGCAGATCGTGGTGGTGTCGCTGGGCCAGGACGGCGCGATGCTGGTAACGCAAAAGGAAGCGTACGTCTCCAATGCGCTGCAGGTGGCGCTGGGATCGACCGTGGGCGCGGGCGACGCGATGGTCGCTGGCATGTGCGCATCGCTGATGCGCGGCGAATCGCTCGAGGATGTGCTGGGTCACGGCGTGGCGGCCGCCACCATGCAGGTTGCGCTGCATAAGGACCGCCACACGCATGAGGAACTCTATAGCCGCGCGCAGGTGGAGCGCCTGACCATTTAGGCGCGTCGCCGATTGTTGGAAGGAGCGTAAACACGGGTGCAATGGGCCGATGGGAACAGTGCGCATCAGCCGTGTGGGCGCGCCTTTTTTCTTTGGCGAGTGCGGCGCAGGAAATGCTAGAACAGCGGGGGGATTTGACATGCGGCATCTTGCAATGGTTGCGGATGATTTCACCGGCGCGCTCGACGCGGGTGTGCAGTGCGCCAAGGCGGGACTCTCCTGTGTGATGCAGGTGCTGCCGGCCGACGGCTCGCTGCTTGTGATGCCCAAATCGTCGGACGTTAGCGTCTGGGTGATCGATACCGAGAGCCGGCACCTGGAGCAGCGCGAGGCGATGTGGCGGGTGCGCACGGCGACCACGCTGGCGCAGGCCTGGGGGGCGGATGTCTTTTTTAAGAAGATCGACTCTGCGCTGCGCGGCAACTGCGCCGCAGAGATTGCCGCCATGGCGCAGGTGTGCGGCGCCAATGTGCATGTGGCCCCGGCGTATCCTGCGCTGCGGCGCATCACGCAAAATGGGCACCAGTATATCGAGGGCCTGCCGGTGGAGCAGAGCGCCTTTGCGCGCGACGTACGCTGCCCAGTGCGGGAGGGGAACCTGCGCGACATGCTGCTGCAATTCGGCATTCCCTATACGTTTTATGATGCGTGCAGCCAGGCGGATATGACGCGCAACGCGCAGATCATCCAATCGCGTGGGGCGCAGGTGCTTGCAGGCTGCGCGGGCCTTGCGATGTACCTGCCCGATATGCTTGATGAGGCGCCCCGCCGGGCGATTCTCCCGCCGCCTGCCAGCGCCGCGCCGCTGCTGGTGGTGGGGGGCAGCATGCATCCGCACAGCCGGGCGCAGCTGCAGGCCTGCCAGGTGGCGGGGTGGCCGTGCGTGGATGTGGATGATGCCCTGCCGCCTATAGATGCGCTCCTGCGCCAGATGCGCCAGGAAGGCGTGCTGGTGCTGCGCACGCCCGATGCGCCGATGGGTCAGCCCGCGCCCGAGCAGGCGCTGGCCCAGATTGCCGCGGGTATTCTGGAGCGGATGCCGCACAGCCCTGTATTTGTCTTTGGCGGAGATACGGCCTGCGCGCTGCACCGCAAGCTGGGCGGGGGTAGCATCACGCCCATCATGGAGATATGTGACGGGGTACCGGTATCCTACCTGGGCAGCCGGCTGCTTGTGACCAAGGCGGGCGGCTTTGACGGCAGGGACATTCTGCCGCGGGTGCGCGCCTTTTTGCAGACGCGTTAGCGCCGCTGGGGCTTGATATCAAAGGGGTCGAACGTGATGACATGACCGGCGCACTGCACGGGCGCGCCGTACTTGGTGGCGTGGATGTGCAGTGCGTGCGCCAGAAACGCGGGCGTGATCTCCAGCTCCTCGGCAAACTCCTCCAGGCAGCGGCAGCCGTGCTGGTAGGCGGCAACAAGCCGCCGCAGCGGTACCAGGCGGGATACGGCGTGCACGTCGGAGTGGTGTTCGCACTTTTGCCGCATCACCTGCGGCATATTGAAAACGTCCCCGCAGAGCGTGTAGAAGTGCCCCAGCTCGTGGGAGAGACAGACGTTGTAATCGCCTGCGGTCTTCACGCTTGTATCCAGCGCGATGTAGCCGCCGCCGCTGCCGGCGGGCTTGTAGTAGAGGGCGCGCAGCATGCAGGGAAGCGGCTCGCGCACCAAGGTGATGTGATTGTCGTAAACCTCCTGATCAAGCTGTTCAGAAAGGGAAAGGCAGGCCATCGAAATACACCTCCAAGGGAATAAAATACGAACATATGTTTGTTTTTCTGCTTGCATTTTAGCACAGATATGCAGGGTTGTGAAGTAAAAAAAGCGTGTGTGTACCAAATATTGGCATACACACGCTTTTTATCATTGGATGGGAATATCAGCTGGCGGGCATAAAATCCGCGCGGTTGACGCGTAGGTACTGCCCAGCGGACACCTTCAAATCCACGGGGGTTTCAAAGTTTTTGTTGGCGATGATGCTTTCAATGGAGGAGGAGGGGCCGTCGCACACCGCGTAGTAGCCGGCGTACTTGCCGTTTGGCGTGAGGCGGTAGGTGCCCGCGGGGATATCGATGCCCACGCGGTAGGTGCCTTCAACGTACTTGCCGCCCACCATCTCCCGTTTGGGCGCGTTCACAGCCGGACAGAAGCGGCCACGCTCCACGTTGAAATACTGTCCGTCGGACACCGCCACAAAGCTGAAGTTATCAAAGTTGTCGTTTTCAATGATGCTGTCCAGCTCGTCTGTCGCGTCCTTGCAGATGGCGATATAGCAGCCGTATTTACTGTCGGATTCCACATAGTATTCCCCGGCAGGAATGTCGCGGCCCACCAGATACTGGCCCTCGCTCTTCCAAGTGGCCGCCGCGGCGCTTCCGGAGGGGGAGGGTGTGCCTGCGCTGCCGTTGATCCTGGCGGCATCCGCAACGGCGCGCAGCAGGCTAGTGCCTGAATTGTCATGCGTTTTACTTTCCATCCATGTGAAAATGTAAAGCTCATCTTCAACCGTAAAAAAGATGAGGGAAACGCGTCGCCACTGATCATTGTCTTTCCCCGTGAAGATGGTCTCAAAGGCGGGCACACCATCCACCGATGTATTGCGGCGCCCCAACTCCTCAACATCTGTATAGGAGGAGACAATCATATTGAAAAGCAGGTCCTGCATGACTGTGTCGGTAACATCCGTGTTTGGCATGGCTGCATGTAGAACCGCAAATACAGCGCCAGAAGTTGTGCTATAGCTCAGCTGGGTATCAGACTCCGTGTGCAGCTCCCAGTTATCGGGCATCTTGAGCGTGAGCGCGCCGTACGTCTTTGTCACCAGCCCCGCGCTGGAGGAGGCAGACGGCCTGGCAGAGGCAGACGGTTTAGCGGAAGCGCTGGGCTTAGCGGCCTGGCCGGACGTGGGCACGGATTCCTCGCCGGTATACGTGCGCGCAAAGCGCATACTGGAAAATACCTCTTCGTACGCCTCGGCCTCATCTGAGCTGAGATCCTTGCTCAGGCGCAGCAGCACGGGGCCGTTGGTGTAGCTGTACTCCTTGAGGATCCCGTTTATGTACGCCTGCCGTTTTTTCGCCTCGCTGGGCTTTTTGAAGACCTCGATGCTGCAGTTGCTGTCATCGGGCGTCTCATAAAACGCGGGGACGTGGCGGGTATCGTAGAAGTTCATTTTGCTGAAGTACTGGCCCGCTTCGCCCAGCAGCTCGTTGAGGTCCGTGTCCTCGTCGTAGACCACCGCGCCGTCCATCGGCATGCCAGCATCCAGCAGGGCGTTGTAGACGCCGCTGGCCGAAAGGGGAACGCGATCCGCGTCGTCTTTTTTTCCGCAGCCGGCAAGGGGCGCAACAAGCAGCGCGCACACAAGCAGCAGCGCCCAGAGTCTCTTACGCAATACAATCGTCTCCTTCACTTACAAATCCATCTGAAATGCTATTTGAAAACATCGCTCCTCATGCGCCGGCGGCAAAGCCCTCACAGTGCAAAGGACGGTGCGTGATCCACAAAAAATCAAAAAGCGGTGCGCGCGTTGCGCGAACGCTCCCATAAACGGCTGAAAGGGCGGGCGTTATTTGCGCTGTTGCGCATCGCGCAAGCGCAACAGCGCGATATAGCGCTTGACCTCTGCCAGGGATTCCTCCGAAAGGCCGCTGTAATCCAAACCATCCTGCAACTGCGCCGCGGCCAGCTCCTGCGCACGCGCGGGATCGAGCAGCTCCTGGATGGTGATGCCAAAATAATCCGCAATTCTGCCCGCAACCTCCATCGAAACCTTGGATGTGGGGTTGCGTTTCCATTTGCTGAAGGTACTCTGCGAAATGCCCGTTTCCTTGGCGATTTTGTAGGCCGACGTGCCGCGCTCGGCCATGTATTGCAGAATACGTGCGGAAAACTCCATAGCAACCTCAATCAATACGGGATAATAATCACAGAAAAGCACTTGACTACTTGAAACTAATCAAGTATAGTGTGGCCATAGCGAACAGAAGTTCCCCATGCGCTTTCGTTCATTTTCTACAATATATTGTACGCGTTATGGGTCATGGGGTCAACCGGAGCAACCTCTGTTACACAAAATACGATGGGAGGATAGCAACGTATGCTACAAATTCAGGCAAATGAAACCATCCGCAAGTGCCGCAAGGCCCGCGGACTGACCCAGGTGGCGCTCTCGCAAATGACACAGATTCCCCAGAGCCAGATCAGCCTCTACGAGTGCGGCAGCCGCATGCCCTCGCTCTACTCCGCATGGCTGCTTGCCGATGCGCTGGAGGTGTCGCTGGATGAGCTGGTGGGGCGCGGAGCGGAGGCGTAGCATGCAGACAGTGCCCAAATTGCCGGACGCGCCGCTGGACAACCTCTTTGAGAAGCGCACGGCGCTGCTGTGGGCGGATGAACACCGCCAGCGGGCGCGCATTGCGGCGCTGCGCAACACCTGCAACCAGCTGCGCCTGCGTGTGCGCGCGCAGTGTGTGGCGCTGTGCGTGCTGGGCGCCGCGTGCCTTGCGCTGCTGCTCTACGCGCTGTTGGTGTAAAGGGGGTGCGCGTGTGAAAAAGAACCCCACGCGGGACTATGCCGCCGCGGCCTTTGCGTTTTACGCGGCGGCGGGCGGGCCGGAGCCCTACCGCCGCAAGATGTGGGCGCAGACCATCGAACAGGGCGGCGGCGCACAGCAGGAAAAACAGGCGATGGCGCAGCGCGCTGCCGAGCTGCAGGACCTCGAGGCGGTGGAGCGTACGCTGCAGCAGCTATCGCGTCTGCCCGCCGGCAGGGAGGCCGTCATGGCGGTGCATCTGGTCTACATGCTGCACCCAGGCGCGCCGGTTGCGCGCGGGGATATTTCCGCGCGCGTGCAGCGCGCAGCGCTGTTGATCCCCGCCGGCGAGGCGAGTGTGTACCGCTACCTTGCGCATGCGCGGCGCTTATTTGCGATGGAGCGGGGTCTGCGTGTTTGAAGCGTGTGCGCCGCCATGCAAAAAGAGGACGAGCGATGGACTCGCTGTCCTCTTTTTGCGCATTAGTGGCCCCTGCGTTTTTGTTTCTTTTTCAGCTGACGCTGGACATAGCGCTGCTGCGCTTGCTCGCTGCGCTGGGCGCTGCGGGCGCGTTTGTGCTGCAGCGCGGCCTGCTGGCGCGTCTGCTGCAGCGCTTGCTGAGCCTTGGTAGATACGCCGCGCTGGGCCATCTGGGCCGCAATGGTGCGCTGCAGGCGTTTGGGGTTGGCGCATGCGCGCGGCATATCGGCAGGCGCCGCATCGCTAAAACGCAGCGTGCGGTGCTTTGTGAGCACCCAGGCGTACACATCATAATCGCGCGGCTCCGCACCGAAGACAATGCGCGCGTACTGGGTGACGCCCTGCGACGTGCGCGCCCAGATGCCCACCCAGTAGGGGGCCTGAAAGGTGACCGTCAGCGTGCTGGAAACGGTGTCCATGAAAAACATCCCTCCTTGCAAAGTAGGTACAACGGCGGCAAACGGACAACCCAAGGAGGGGCAGGTTACTGCGCATGCGCGCATCGCACGCATGCGGCCCGGACTACCAACCGGACTGTGTTTTTATTGCCGCAAACCCATTGTAATTCGTCCGCGCAGGCTGCGTCAATGGGCGTGATAGTTGTCGCGCGCGCTGCAATGGTACGCTTATCACGGGGATACAGCGCTTCAAACAGACTTTGCGATAAGAGAGGAGAGACGTCATATGGTTCCAACCAGGACATGCCTGTCGCCAATCAGCGCGGCGCGCGGTGGGCAAAAGCTGCGCGCGTTTCGCGGTGTGACGATACACAATACAGGCAACCCCGGCGCGGGGGCAGGGGCGGACAACCATGCGGCTTACCTGCAGGGGAGCGGGCAGCACAAGACCGCCTCGTGGCACTACGCGGTGGACGACAAAGCCATTACCCAGTCCATCCCTGAAGACGAAGTAGCCTGGCACGCGGGGGACGGCAACGGGGATGGCAACCGTGCCACGGTGGCCATCGAAATCTGCATCAACCCCGAGAGCGACCTTGCGCGCGCCACGGACAACACCGCGGAGCTTGCGGCGGATATCCTGCGCAGGCATGGGATGACTACGGCAGCGGGGCATTTGTTCCAGCATCACGACTGGAGCGGGAAAAACTGTCCGGCGCAGCTGCGCGCAGGGCAGCCCTACAGCTGGGATGCCTTTGTGGCAAAGGTGCAGCAGCACCTTTCGGGCGCCACGCCCGCGCCTGCTCCCGTGCCGCAGCAGGGCATGCTCAGCAACCCCACGTACAGCGGCAGCAGCATTGCGGACGCGCTTGCACAGATCGGCATCGACAACAGCTGCGCCAACCGCGCGCGCCTTGCGACGGCCAACGGCATCGCAAACTACACCGGCACGGCCGCGCAGAATACGCGGATGCTCGATCTGCTGCGCGCGGGCCAGCTGCGTCCTGCAGGCAGCGTGGCTCCTGAACCCGCGCCGCAGCCCGCCTGCCCCTATGCGCCGGGGGACTACCGCGTGACGGCCTCGCCCAACCTGCGCGTGCGCAGCGGCCCGGGCACAAACCACAGCGTCAAGCCGCTTTCGGCGCTCACCACCTCGGCGCGCCGGCAGGGTGGGTACAGGACGGGCGTGGTGTTCACGGCCCAGGAGATCCGGCAAGGTGAGACGGGCGGCTGGTGGGCGCGCACGCCATCGGGCTGGGTGTGCCTTGAAAATGCCGGTGGCGTGTACGCGTGCAGGGCATAAGGGTGGCTGCTATGAATGTGGAACTAACGGTCCTCATTGGCGTATGCGGCACGGTGATCGGCGCGGTGCTGGGCATACTGGGCTACCGGCGCAACGCGCGCAGGGACATCGCGGCAGAGGCCAAGGATGGCGGCGTGATGATGATGGAGCTGCGCTACATCCGCGAAGGGGTGGAGGAAATCAAGCGCATCCAGCGCGAGCAGACGGACAAGCACGACCGGCTCTCGGAGCGGGTGACGCGCGTGGAGGAGAGCGTAAAGCAGGCGCACAAGCGGCTGAACAAACTGGAGGAGGTGGAATAGGCTTTGGAACGCTTTTGGGGAAACCTGGCCAAACTAATTAATGTCAAGACCATTGTGACGTTTGTGGTGATCGCGATCTTCGCGGTGCTGGCATTGCGTGGTGCGATTGAGCCGCAGCTGGTGATGCAGATCGTCACCATGGTGGTGGCGTTCTACTTTGGCACGCAGCTCGAGCGTAGCGCCAAGTGATTGCGCATACGGCGATGCCGCGGCACAGGGCACGTTTGGGCAGGGATGCACCCCTGGCCCAAAGACGCTGCCCCTGATGCCGCGGCATTTTTGTGGCCGAATACAAAAGCTTTGACAATGCGTGCGCAATCAGGGAGAATAAGAAAAGGCCGTTGGGATACAGGCAAGCCCGCGGGCTTGCGGGCAGGCGGCGCGTTTGATACGCAAAAGGTGTGCAGCCAAATGTAAAAGGCGGTTGGGCGGCTTTCGTGACATGGACGCCCTTCAGGCAACAAAAAACGTGCCATTACAAGAGAAGCGCGGCATCGGAAGCGGAGATCGTCCGCCGGCAGGGCTTGCTGATATGAATGCTTGTTTCGAGGCAACGAAAAACCGCACCATCACAAGGAAAGGTGCCACTTTGGGTGCGGACACGCTCCGATAGAAGTGGAGGTTAATATCGATACTTCTGCGAACCAAAGAGACGCGGCCCAAAGGGGGCGTGCCGCAAAAAGCTGGTAGCGCGGCGGAGGCTTCGTGCGGCGCTTCCAATCGAGCGGGCGGGCCAAACGTGACCGTTTGCGGAAAAGGAAGCGCAGCGGCGTGAGCGCTCTGTCTTTTACAAAAAAAGTCGGAGCAAGCGATACAAAGCTCGCTCCGACGTGGTACGAATATTCATAAGGACAAACAGAGCGCGGACAACAAAATCAAATCAGCCGCGAGCCCAACGAAGTGGGTCGCGGCTGAAAAGGAGGAGCAACGAAGCGATACGCAGCTTTCGGGCGGCTCCGAAGGAGATGCCCGGAAGCGGAGTGAGCGCAGTTTGCCCCGACGTGGTGCCGGAGGTGGGACTTGAACCCACACATGGTTGCCCATACTGGATTTTGAGTCCAGCGCGTCTGCCATTCCACCACTCCGGCACATTTAAACAAAAATAATGGTAGCATAAAGCATGTGGAAATGCAAGAATTTTTCCAGTGGGAAGGAGGGAGCGCATGGCAAAGGAGAGCGACCAGGTGCGCGCGCTCGTCAAGCGTGCCGCGCGCGGCGATGCAGATGCGTTTGAGGCGCTGATGCAGCAATATCAGGGGCGCATCTACGCCGTGGCGCTGGGCATGATGCGCAACCCGCACGACGCGATGGATGCCGCGCAGGAGGCCATGCTCAAGGTGTACCGCACGCTACCTTCCTACAGGGCAAAGGCACAGTTTGCCACCTGGTTGCACCGGGTGGTTGTCAACACCTGCCTGGACATGCTGCGCAAGCAGAAGGTGCGCGCGGGCGTCTCCATG
The DNA here is from genome assembly GCF_900604345.1 of Maliibacterium massiliense. Classification (GTDB taxonomy): domain Bacteria; phylum Bacillota; class Clostridia; order Christensenellales; family Maliibacteriaceae; genus Maliibacterium; species Maliibacterium massiliense. Next base: position 224,009 of record NZ_LR026983.1, on the reverse strand, counting down.
GAGCAGTGGCGCCAGGCGGGCGGCGATGTGGCGGACGATGCGCGCATAGACGACGCGCTGGAACAGTGGGCGCAGCGCGAGGCGTTGCAGCGCGCGCTTTCGGCCCTGCCTGCAGACGCCCGCGCGATCCTCGTGCTGCGGGATATGCAGGATCTGCGCTATGAACAGATCGCGCAGGTGCTGGATATCTCCGTGGGCACGGTCAAGTCCCGGCTGTTTCGCGCGCGCGCCGCGCTGCGGCAAATGTATCTGGAGATGGAACAAACGAATGCCAAGGCGCGTCCAAGGGATGATGAAGGGGGTGACGCACGTGTGTGAGCAGGCATGGGAATGGATGAACCTGGCGCTGGATGGCGCGCTGCAGGATGAACAGCGCGCGCTTTTGGAGGCGCATCTTGCACAGTGCGCCGCCTGCAGAGAGAAATTTGCCCTGCTGCAGTCCATGCGCCAGGGATTGCGGGCGTGGGAGGAGATGGCGCCGCCTGAGGCGCTGCTTGCGCACGTCATGGCGCGTCTGCCCAGGCAGAAGCAGGCGCGCAAAAGGCGCGCCGCACTGTGGGCGGGCGGCGCGGTGGCGGCCTGTCTGGTGCTCTTTGTAGCTGGCGCCATGCTGCAGCGCTTTGCCCACGGCATGAAGAACGCGTCCTCCGCGGATATGGTGACGGGCAACGCAGCGCAGGGGGCTGCGATATCGCAGCAGGCAGCGGCCAGCGCGGAGACGGCGATGCCCGCGGGCGCCGCACAGGAGGACCAATCCGCGCCGGCCATGCAGAAGAATGCGGCCCTGTTGGCGCATCTCGAACAGGCATTTGGCGCGCTGCAGGTGGAGGACAGTCTTCATGATGACAGCACTATAAAGGTGCTGGTGCCGCAGCAGTCGATACAGGCGGCATGCGCGTATTTGGAGGAGCAGGGCTACGCCGTCAGCGCGCAGGACGCGCCTGAGCCTGAAGTGTTGGAGAGGACTGTGAAGGACGTGGACAAGGGAAAGTCGGAGGACGGCGCGCCATCCGGCGTGGAGGCGTGGAAGCTGCTGCACATCGTACCGGCAACATAACAAAAAGTACGATTATTGTAAATGATTGTAAAAGGGAGCGTGCCATCAAGCGGCACGCTTCTTTTATGTCCATTGTTTTACAAAAAAGAAAGATATTCGTAAACAAATGTCCCTACTTATGTAATAAAAATGATGCCACTGTGATGCCGCACGCGCCAAAGATAGAACACGAAGGGAGGCGAAATGATGCTGTTATATGAAGCCAACGATACACGCGTGCTTGCGCGCAGTGCGTATGGCGCACACTACAACAGGTACCCGATCCGCACGCATTTCGTCACGGTGGGCGAGGATCTGCAGGCGCTGGTCAAACGATATGTTGCGCCCCATTACGCGCCTGGAGACATCCTTCTGATCGGGGAAAAGATCGTCTCGCTCTGCCAGGGGCGGGTTCTCTATAAGAAAGACCTTGCGCCCGGACGGCTCGCCCGCGTGCTTGCGCATATGGCGCGTCCCTCGGCGGCCGGCCCAGGGGTGCACAATCCCTATAAAATGCAGGCGGCCATTACGTTGTGCGGCAGGGCGCGCATCCTGCTGGCGGTGCTGCTGGGCGCGCTGGGCAAGCTGGTGGGCGTGCGCGGCCTCTTTTACTGCATTGCGGGTCGCGAAGTTAGCGGCCTGGACGGCATGTACGCAGACTACTTTGCCGCGTACGCCTCCATGTGCATCCGCATATGCGCCCAGCCGCAGGCGGTCTGCGATGCGATCTATGAGGAGCAGGGCATCTCCTGCATGCTGGCGGACGCCAACGATCTTTCGGTGCGCGTGCTGGGCGCATCGCGCGATATCGCCTTTTCACGCGCGCAGCTCGTCCAGATCGTGGCGGACAATCCGCTGGGCAACGGGGCGGAGCAGACGCCCTTTGTGCTGGTGCGCAGGACAGATTGATGGCAATTTCAAGCAACCGGTCGCGCGTTTGATTTTTTAAGGGGGCTATGGTACATTTTAATAGATATTACTGGTAAAAAAGCGCTTCCTTATACGGGATGCGCTTTGAGCGTGAAAGGAAGTTTTTCATGGATAAAAAGCTGGTCGTCATCGACGGATACAGCCTGTTGCACCGCGCGTTTTACGCGTTGCCGCCCCTGACGAGCCAGGACGGCACGCCAACCGGCGCGGTGTACGGTTTTTTGACGATGTTTTATAAAATCGTATCCAGCGCCCAGCCCACGCACCTGGCGGTGGCGTTTGATTTAAAGGGGCCCACGTTCCGTCACGCGCAGTACGAGGCGTACAAGGCGGGGCGCCCGCCCATGCCCGATGATCTGCGCCCCCAGGTGCCGCTGCTGCGGCAGGTGCTGGAGGCCATGGGCGTGGCAGTGTGCGACAGCGAGGGCTTTGAGGCGGACGATATCCTGGGCACGTGGGCGGCGCGCGCCGCGGCGCAGGACGTGCCCGCCGTGCTGGTGACGGGGGATCGTGACGCGCTGCAGCTGGCCAGTGCCTGCACCGAGGTGTGGCTCACCAAAAAGGGTATCAGCGAGCTTGCCGTCTACACGCCGGAGGTGCTGCAGGCCCAGTACGGGCGCACGCCCGCGGGCATGATTGACTTAAAGGGGCTGATGGGCGACGCCTCAGACAATATCCCGGGCATCCCGGGGGTGGGGGAAAAGACCGCGCTGAAGCTGCTGGACCAGTTTGGTTCGCTGGAGGATGTGCTGGCCCACGCCGGGGAGGCAAAGGGGCCCAAGCTGCGCGCCTCGCTGGAGATGTACGCCGACCAGGCGCGCATGAGCAAGGCGCTGGCCACCATCCGCACGGACGTGCCGCTGGCGCAGGACTGGGACGACATCGGCTTTACCATGCCCCGCGGCGCCGCGCTGCTGGCCCTCTACGATAAACTGGGCTTCCGCTCGCTCAAAAAGTGGGTGGCGCAGGACGACGGCCCTCCCCAAAACGCGGAAAAAACAGGGGCGCTGCCCACCAGAGAGCGCGAAACCGTCTCCGATGCGGACGCCCTGCGCGCGCGCGTGGCGCAGCTGTGCCAAAGAGAGCGGGTGGCGATCTGCCTTGAACAGGAACAGCTCACCCTCTGCGCGCCCGAGGGCATGGAGACGTGCGTGCCGCTGTACAACGACCTGCTGGGCGAGGGGATCGACGAGGAGTCGGCGCTGCGCCTGCTCGCGCCGCTGGCTGAAAGCGATGTGCCCAAGGTGCTCTATGACGCCAAGGGCTGGATCGTGCGGCTGCGCGCGCACAACATTGAGCTGAAAAACGCGTCCTTTGACGTGATGATCGCGGCGTACCTGCTGGACGCCACCAGCAGCGATTACGCGCTGACCACCCTGCGCGGGATGTACGCGCCTGCAAGTGGCGATACCGGCGCGGCGCTGCTGCTTGCGCTTGCGCGCGCCATGCGCGCGCAGATGGTGGAGGAGGGGCTGGACGAGCTTTACGAAAGCGTGGAGCTGCCGTTGGTGCAGGTGCTTGCCGATATGCAGCAGGAGGGCTTCCGCGTGGATAAAGCGGCGCTGGAGGCCATCGGCGCGGAACTGGGCGGCAAGATGGACGCCTACAGCGCGGCCATCACGGACCTTGCGGGCCACTCCTTTAACATCAACTCGCCCAAACAACTGGGCGTGGTGCTCTTTGAGGAGCTGGGGCTGCCCGTCGTCAAAAAGACGCGCACCGGCTACTCCACGGATGTAGACGTGCTCGAGCAGCTGCAGGACAAGCATCCTATCATCCCCAATATCATTGCCTATCGGCAGGTGAGCAAGCTCAAAAACACCTATGTGGACGGCCTGCTGCCGCTGATCCGTCCCTCCGATGGCAAGATCCACTCCACCTTCAACCAGGTGATCACGGCCACGGGCCGCATCTCCTCGAGCGAGCCCAATCTGCAGAACATCCCGGTGCGCTCCGATTTGGGCCGCCCTTTGCGCAAAATCTTCTGCGCAGGCGGCGAGAACCGGGTGCTGGTGGACGCCGACTATTCCCAGATTGAGCTGCGGGTGCTGGCGCATTTCTCCCAGGACGAACACCTGATGGACGCATTCAACCACGGCGAGGACATCCACCGCCGCACCGCGGCCGCGATGTGGAACGTATCCATGGACGCGGTGACGGACCATATGCGCACCGCCGCCAAGGCGATCAACTTCGGCATCGTCTACGGCATCTCGGACTTTGGGCTGGCGCGCAACATCGGCATCTCCCGCAAAGAGGCGGCCTCGTTTATCCAGCGGTATCTGGAGACCTACCCGGGCGTTAAAGCCTACATGGACGCGGTAGTGGCGCGCGCCAAGGAGGAGGGCTACGTGGCCACGATGTTCGGCCGCAGGCGCGCCCTGCCCGAGCTTGCCAGCGGCAATTACAACATCCGTTCCTTCGGCCAGCGTGTGGCGATGAACATGCCCATCCAGGGCACGGCCGCGGACATCATCAAGCTTGCGATGGTGGCGGTGCACCGCGAGCTGGCTCAAAGGGGTTTTGACGCAAAGCTGATTTTGCAGGTGCACGATGAACTGATCGTGGATGCCGCGCGCAGCTGCGCGGATGAGGTGGCCGCCTGCGTGCGCGCGCTGATGGAAAACGCGGTGCATCTGGACGTGCCCATGGTGGTGGATGTGGGCATTGGAAGGACGTGGTTCGATGCCAAGTAGCGTGCGGGTGATCGGCGTCACCGGCGGCATGGCCAGCGGCAAATCCACGCTGGTGGCGCACCTTGCCGCGCGCGGCGGCGCGGTGGTGGATGCCGACGTGGTGGCGCGTGATGTGGTGCTGCCCGAAAGCGAGGGCGCGCGCCGGGTGCGCGCACGCTTCGGGGACGCGTTTTTTGATGAAAAGGGCGCGCTCAAGCGGCGCGCATTGGCGGAGCACATCTACGCGGACGCGCAGGCGCGCAAAGACCTCAACGCGCTGCTGCACCCGTTGATCTTAGCGGAGATGGCCCGCAGGCGGGACGCGGCGCTGCATGCGGGCGCGCCTTTTGTGGTGATGGACGCCGCGCTGATGTTTGAGACGGGCGCGGACGCGCTCTGCGACGAGGTGTGGGCCATCACGTTACGCAAGGATATCCAGGCAGCGCGCATCATGCGCCGCGAGGGCGTGGATAAGCGCGCGGCCATCGCGCGCATCAATGCCCAAATGCGCGACAGCGTGCGGCGCATGCGCGCCGATGCTGTGATCGACAATGGCGGCACCGTCCAGGATGCGTGCAATGCGCTGGACGCGCTGCTGATCGCGCGGGGACTGTATCAAAGGGGGGAGGAACATGCGTAAACGGGCGTGTCTGGCGCTATTGTGCGCCCTGCTGCTGTGCGCGCTGGCCGGCTGCGGCGAGATGTCGCACGCGCCGTCCCCCTCGTCCTCTGCAAGCGCCACGCCTTCGCCCGTGCAGATTGCGGGCGGGGAGGTGCGCATCGGCATGCCTCAGGCGCTGGGGCGCGCCCATCCGCTCTTTCCCGAGACGCGCCAGATGGCAAGCATCAACGGCATGCTCTTTGAAGGGCTGTTCCGCCTCGACGCGCAGGGAAAGCCCGAGCCCAACCTTGCTCAGAGCTATGCGCTGGAGCAGCAGGAGGGCGCGTGCGTATGGACGTTTAAGCTGCGCCAGGGCGTGCAGTGGCACGGCGGGCAGGGAAGCTTTTCCGCCTCCGACGCCGCATACACCATCAACACATTGCTATCCGAGGCGGGGAACGCCAGCATTTATGCGCCCGCGCTCAAGCGGGCGGGCATCAGTGCGGTAGAGGCGCCGGACGCAAGCACCCTGGTGCTGCGCACAGCTTCCCCACAGCTGAGCCTGCTTGAGGCGCTCACCTGCCCCATCGTGCCGGCGGCCGTCTACCAGGGCAAGGAGGCGGACAACCCGCAGAGCGTGGGTTCGGGGCCATTTCAGCTGGGCGCAAGCGACGCTTCCCAGATAGTGCTTGCGGCCAACAGCGCTTGGTGGCGCAGCGCGCCCACGCTTGAGCGGGTGGTGGTGCAGCTCTTTCCTGACGACGATGCAGTGCTGGCCAGCTTCAGCCTGCGGCAGATCGATATGGCCCTGTGCGCGGACATCACCGCGGGCAAGTACCGCTCCATGGGCGACACGCAGGTGATCGACGTGCGCACCCGCACGCTGGAGCAGGTGGTGTTCAACCTGGGCAACACCTTTTTTTCCGATCCCAGTGTGCGCAGCGCGGTGTGCTACGCCACCAACAGCAACGAGATCATGTCGCAGGTCTATTTGAGCCGCGCAAGCGGCGTGGACGTGCCCATCCCGCGCGACAGCTGGCTTTATGACGTGCAGCTGCGCCGCTTTGATCTTGACCTGGATAAGGCAAACAAGCTGCTGCGCGAGGCGGGATGGGCGGACACGGACGGCGACGGCATCGTTGAGAAGGACATCGGCGGCGCGCGCGTGCCCTTCTCCTTTAAGCTGACCACCAACGGGGCCACGGACGAGGCGCCGCGCGTGGAGGCGGCCAAGCTGATGCGCGAGCAGCTGAAAAAGGTGGGCATCGACATGCAGATCGAAGTAGTGGATATCGAGCAGGTTAAAACCAAGCTGGCGGGCAATGGTTACGACGCGGTTCTCACCGGCATTGTCGTAGACGATGTGCCCGACCTGCAGCTGCTCTACGGATCGGGCGCGCCGCGCAGTAGCAATGTCAACGGCTTTTCCAGTGCCGCCGTGGATGAGGCGCTGGGCGCAGTCGCATCGGCGCAGGGGGAGAGCGGCTACCGCAGCGCGGTGCTTGCGGCCTGCGCGCGCATCATGGACGAGGCGCCCACCATGCCGCTTTTTTATCACAACGACGCGCTGCTTGTGCGCGATGATATCCAGAACGTGCGCGCGGCAAGGGAGCTGTCCATGTTTATGGGCGCGGAAAGCTGGGCGCATGTGCAGATGCCAGAGCGCACGCCGGAGGAAACGGCGGCGCAGGCGGAGTAAAACGGCGTGTTTATCCGGCGCGGTTGCATCAAACCGCGCCTTTTTGCGCCAGAAAACGCCATAAATTTGCAGAAATCCACTTCGTATTAAGATGGCGTTAAAGTTGTAAGAAAACCGTACTTTTTCAGGAAAATCTTCACTTTTGTCCTTGCTTTTTGCGTACGATGTGGTATAAAAGAAGAGTGAGTTCGACGTGTGTGAAAATGATCTCTTTTGTGGGAGGCTTTGCGTACATGAAACGTAACGACATCGTCGCCATGCTTCGTGAGATGAAACCGATCCGCGCCTGTAACGATGGACCTACCGCGCTGTTTGTCTCGGGCAAGGGCAACGCGGGCCGGATGATGATAACGGGGGATATGCACAATGTCACTGTCATGGTGGGCAACGGCATCTTCCGCCGCCGCTACCAGATCAGCCGATCGGAATTGCAGCTTGAGCGCAACAAGTAACCGTTCGCATGGGCAGGTTGCGTTGCCATACAAAAAAGGGGGCGTCCTCCCTGTAAGAACGTGCAAAGGATGGACGGAGCGATTGCTCGGGTCCTTTTTTTATGCCCGCAAATGCCGCCCAACAGCGCCTGCACAAGGGAAAAGCCGCGCCTAAGCGTGTGGGTGCGGCTTTTGGGCCAATGGCATCGGTGCTCTCGGCGTTGCCTGCAATCAGGCGGCCTGGGCGAACTCCTGCTCCAGCCGCTTTTTCTGGTGCGCGAAGAGCGCGGTGGATACCACAAGCGAGATGACGTCGCACAGCGCGGGCGTGATGTAGAAGCCCAGTACGCCCAAAAACGGCGGCAGCAGCATGATCAGCGGGATGTAGGCCAGCCCCTGGCGCGTGGAGGAGAGTAGAATGCCGCTCGTGCCCCGGCCGATGGCCTGAAAGCAGGTGGTCTGAAGCGTCACAAGGGCCATGATAATAAAGCCGGCGCTCTGGCCGGTCAGCATCCAGCGGCCGTATTCGATGATCTGCGGATCGGGCGTGAATATGGCGATCAGCGGCTTTGCCAGCACCAGGTACAGCGCGGTGACCACCGCGCCGTAGGCCAGCAAAAAGCGCCTGGAGGTACGGTAACAATTCCAGAAGCGCTGCCCGTTGCGCGCGCCGTAGGCGTAGGCGGCAATGGGCTGGTAGCCCTGCGTATAGCCGAAGATGATGTACTGGCCGATGGTGAATACCTTCAGCACCACGCCGTAGGCGGCAACCAGGTTATCGCCGATGCCGCCGGCCATGGTGGCGGCCATCATGTTGGTGATGGACACGGCCACGGCGGTCAACGCCTGGGAGACACCCATGGGCGCGCCCGTCTTGAGCACCTCGCCGTAGAGCCTGCCGCTGAAACGGAAGTTTTTGATGGAGAGATGCACCAGCGACTTGCCACGGGCAAAGTAGGAAAAGATAAAGGCAAAGCTCACCGCCTGCGAGAGCGTCGTGGCAATGGACGCCCCCTCGATCCCCCAGCCGAAGGTGAACATGAACAGCGGATCGAGAAACACGTTGAGGATGGCGCCCACCGACAGGGCGATCATGCTCAGCTTGACGTTGGTCTCAGCGCGGGCAATGTTGTTGAGGCTCTGGTTGGGGATAGAGAAAAGCGCGCCTGTAAACATCCACACGCCGTAGCGGCGCGCGTCGGGCAGCACAGCGTCCGAGGCGCCGAACAGGCGGAAGATGGTATCCTGAAAGAGCAGCCCCACGCACATAAAGATGAGGCCCATCGCAAAGGAGGTCAATATGACGGTGGAGGCAGTCTGATCCGCCTTATCCTTGCGCTGGGCGCCCAGATAGCGGCCGATGGAGGCGGCCGCGCCCACGCCCAGCACCTGGCCCACCGCGGTCATCAGCGCCATAATGGGAAAGGCAATGCCCACCGCAGAGAGTGCGGTTGCGCTTTTAAGCATGCCGATAAAGAGGGTATCGACAAAATTGTAGATCGCCATGATCATGATGCCGATGATGGCAGGTATGGCGAGCGTGCGGATGGATACGGGCACCGGCGCGCTTGCCAGCAACTCCTCCTTGTTGTACTTGGGCGTGGCTTTACCCACTGCGAACCACCTCTTTCGTAGAATCTCCATAAAAAAGGCGGCGCAAAACGTGCGCCTGCCTGTCAGGTACTGTTACTATAGCACAAAAACGCGCGTGTTGTGAAGTGCAGCGGCGCGTGCGGTGGCGGCAAAATGCCATCAAAAAACCGCCCCATCGGGACGGCGCAATGCGATGCTTAAGCGGCGTTGGTGTTGAGCGTCACCGGCAGGCGCAGATGCAGGGGGCAATCGATCAGGCGCAGCAGCGCGGCAAGGCCCAGCTTTGCGTCCAGCCCGAGCGATAGGTGCGCGATATAATCGCTGCCAATCTGCGCGCGCAAGGGGAGCAGCTCCATCATGTAGCGGCGGCGCGCATGCTCGCCCGGGGCGAGGTAGCGGCTGGTGTTGGGGTACACAAGATCCATCATATCCAGCAGGCCGGGGCGCACCAGCAGCACCGCGCACTGCTCGGGCGTATAGAGTTCCGCATAGGCGCGCGATTCTGCGCGCGGCCCCACAAAGCTCATATCGCCCCGCAGGATGTTGTAGAGGCAGGGCAGCCGATCCAGCCGGTGCTTTTGCAAAAAGCGGCACAGTCCGTCGCGCGCGGGGAAACGCTGGGGCACGCTGGGGTAGTGCGCCGCGTCGAAATCCTGCGCGAGCACCTTAAAGTAATAGCGGTCAAACAGCCTGCCGTTTTTGCCGGCGCAGCGTTGTTTGGCGATCACACGCATGTCGCTTTGGCAGGCAAGGCATAGCGCAATGGCGGCAAACACGGGTGAGAGCAGCAGCAGCAGCGCGGCAGAAAAGAGCATATCCAGCGCACGCTTGCAGGCACGCGTGCCCCATTTTTTCTGTAAAAGAAACGAAAGTTCCATCGAAACCCTCCGTTTATGTACATGGTAAAAGGGCGAACGCGCCCTTTCATATCGTGTGCTATTTTAGCACGTTTTCTATATTTGAGCAACTCAAACGCGTCCAATGCGGCTGTGATTCATTTTTTCATGGGAAAAAGGCGAATGTTATGCTAAAATAACGCCAGGAAACGCCAGCAAAGCGTTTTGCCAAGTTGAGGGGGTAGAGGATGGATCAGGAAAAAATCATCGTGCTGGACTTTGGCGGGCAGTACAACCAGCTCATCGCGCGCAGGGTGCGCGAGTGTGGTGTGTATAGCGAGGTGCTGCCCTGTGATACGCCTGCGGGCGATTACGCCGATGCGGCGCTGCGCGGCATCATTCTCACCGGCGGCCCCAACAGCGTGGACGCGCAGGACGCGCTGCGCTGCGGGATGGAGATCTTCCAGTTGGGCGTGCCGGTGCTGGGCATCTGCTACGGCATGCAGCTGATGGCCGCCATGTTGGGCGGCGCGGTGGGACAGGCCGAGGTGCCCGAGTTTGGCTTTACCGATATGACCTGCCGGGCGCATCCGCTCTTTGAAGACGTGCCCGGTCAAAGCGTGGTCTGGATGAACCATCACGACCGCGTACTGGCGCTGCCAAAGGGGTTTTGCGGCATCGCCTCCACGGCGCACTGCGTGCACACCGCCATGGCGGACGACGCGCGCATGCTCTACGGCGTGCAGTTCCACCCTGAGGTCAACCACACCGCGCATGGCGCGCGCATGCTGCAGAACTTTGTGCGCAATATCTGCAAATGCACCGGCTCCTGGCGCGTGGCAGATACCGAGGGCGCGCTGATCGCGGGTATTGCCGCGCAGGTGGGGCCTCAGGGGCGCGTGGTAGCGGGCCTTTCGGGCGGGGTAGACTCTTCGGTTGCCGCGGTGCTGGTGCACCGCGCGCTTGGGGAGCGGCTTACCTGCATTTTCGTAGATCACGGCCTGCTGCGCCAAGATGAGGCCAGGCAGGTGATGGACTATTACGGGGGTAAACTGGGTCTTCATATTATTATGGTGGACGCCAAGGAAAGGTTCCTCTCCAAGCTGCGCGGCGTGATCGACCCCGAGACCAAGCGTAAGATCATCGGTGCGGAGTTCATCCGCGTGTTTGAGGAGGAATCCGCCAAGGTAGGGGCCGATTACCTGATGCAGGGCACCATCTATCCCGACGTCATCGAGAGCGGCTTTGGCAAGGCTGCTGTGATCAAGAGCCACCACAATGTGGGCGGGCTGCCCGAAAATGTCCGCTTTAAGGGGCTGGTGGAGCCGCTTCGCATGCTCTTTAAGGATGAGGTGCGTGCGCTGGGCGAGCATATGGGCATCCCGCATGAGCTTGTGTGGCGTCAGCCGTTCCCAGGGCCGGGGCTTGCCATCCGCATCATGGGCGAGGTGACCGAGGAGCGCCTGCGCATGGTGCGCCAGAGCGACGCGATCCTGCGCCAAGAGGTGGCCCGCGCGGGGCTGGAGCAGGACATCTGGCAGTATTTCACCGTGTTTACCGGCGTACAGTCGGTAGGCGTGATGGGGGACGAGCGCACGTACGATTACTGCATCGCGGTGCGCGCGGTGACATCCACCGACGCGATGACCGTGGAATTTGCGCCGCTGCCCTACGAGCTGATGCGCACGCTCTCCTCGCGCATCATCAGCGAGGTTGCGGGTGTCAACCGCGTGGTGTACGACATCACGAGTAAGCCGCCGGGCACCATTGAATGGGAGTGATTTTTTGAAACTCCGAACCCGTTGTGGCACAACGATTTTACGGTTTTATATCTCTCTTTTGATAACGATTTGATAACGCTCCCCATATACCGTATCATTCTATATTCCCACTGGATTGCGGGTAAAGAATGCTTTTTTACGGCTTATAAGTGAGGACAACCATATTAGAAAGCCCTTACCGATGGCAACGTCGGTAAGGGCTTTTGCTGTCTATTCGTCTATGTCAAGCCTGTCCCGGAACGCTTCTACCAGAAAATCGCTCAACTCTTTGGAGGGGACTTTGGCCCAGCGGTGAGTGGTGTCGTACTTGGGGTAGTTGTACCGCCAGCGGTCATAGTCTTCCCTGGTGATCTCCCCGGCCTCCAGCTTCTTGGCCTGCTCCGCCCAGGCGGACAGCATATCAAGCATATTGGTATAGGTCTTGCCTTTGGATTTGTCCAGACGCAGACAAACCTCGCCGTCAATCTCCCCAATAGTCAGCCCCCGAATATCCTCCAAAGCAAAGAGGGTGTGCATCAGGCCGATGTCGGTATCTATGTCAGGGACGGTCAGGGCATCAGGGGAAATATCAAAGAAGTCAGCCAGTGTCTTTGTCAGGTCGGCCTTGGGGGTGCGGCTCCCGGTTTCATACTGTGCCATACGCACATCGGCGGAGCGTTCCGGGAAACCCACCACCATGCCAAGATACTTCTGTGTGATGCCCTTCATGTTGCGGAAGAAACGAATACGTTCACCAATCGCCATAACTGCCAACTCCAATCTATGTAATGGGGACACTTGAAGTATAACAGATATGTTTAGACCAGTCAAGAGAAAAATAAATAAATTTGTTTATATTTTCTCGTTGGAAGGTCTTGACATAACGGAATAGAGTTAGTATAATAGGACTACGTTAAGCAAATAGCGTTAAATCAAAAGAAAGGAGGAATCCATATGGAGAACAGATTCATCCGGGCGGAAGAAGTTGCGGACGAGCTGGGTGTATCGAAGCCCTACGCCTATAAACTCATCCGGCAGCTCAACGAAGAATTGAAGGACAAGGGCTTCATCACCATCGCAGGGCGGGTCAACCGCCAGTATTTCAACGAACGGCTCTACGGGGCCAGAAAGGAAGGGAACTAAATGCCAGTCTTTAAGGACGAAGCAAGAGGAACATGGTACGTCATGGTGCGGTATCAGGACTGGACGGGGGAGCGCAAACAGAAGTGCAAGCGTGGCTTTGCCACCAAACGGGAGGCCCAGGAGTGGGAGCGCAGTTTCCAGATGCAGACCTCCGGCGACCTGGATATGACCTTTGAAGCCTTTACCGAGCTTTACACCAAGGATGTGAAACCCCGGCTCAAGGAGAACACCTGGCTGACCAAGGAGAACATCATCCAGAAGAAAATTCTGCCCTACTTTGGCAAGCGGAAGATTAGCGAGATCACCACCAAGGACGTGATCGCATGGCAGAACGAGTTGCTGGCCTACCGGGACGAGAAGCGCAAGCCCTATTCGGCTACCTATCTCAAAACCCTGCACAACCAGCTTAGCGCCATCTTCAATCACGCCGTCCGCTTCTATGAGCTGCGCTCCAATCCCGCCGCCAAGGCTGGAAACATGGGGTCAGAGGAACGGAAGGAAATGCTGTTCTGGACGAAAGCGGAGTACCAGAAGTTTGCGGACGCCATGATGGACAAGCCCGTTTCCTACTACGCCTTTGAAATGCTCTACTGGTGTGGTATTCGGGAGGGGGAACTGCTGGCCCTGACCCCGGCAGACTTTGACTTTGAGGCCGGGACGGTGAAAATCAGCAAGTCCTATCAGCGGCTCCACGGCAAGGACGTCATTACCACGCCAAAGACGAAGAAAAGCAACCGCACCATTAAAATGCCCAACTTCCTCTGTGACGAGATGAAGGACTACCTGGGGATGCTCTACGGCATCAAGAAGAAGGAGCGCATTTTCACCATCACGAAAAGCTATCTCCACCATGAGATGGACAGAGGGGCGAAGTCGGCAGGGGTCAAGCGTATCAGAATCCACGACCTCCGGCATTCGCACATCTCACTTCTGATTGACATGGGCTTCTCCGCTGTGGCGATTGCTGACCGCGTGGGGCATGAGAGTATCGAGATCACCTACCGCTACGCCCACCTGTTTCCGTCCAAGCAGACGGAGATGGCGGACAAACTGGACTTTGAAAGGATGGGAGCGTAATGTCAGCTAAGAATTTGGACACTCACAACCGCTGGAGGAACAAGACCGTGGCCTTCCGGGTATCCCCGGAGGAAAACGAGCAGATCGACGCCGCTGTGCGGCTCTCTGGCCTGACGAAGCAAGACTACATCACCAAGCGGCTCCTGTGCCGGGACGTGGTAGTGCAGGGCAATCCCAGGGTGTATAAGGCCCTGCGGGACGAACTGGCCACTGTGCTGGCCGAGCTGTGGCGGATCAGGGACGGGGCCAACGTGGACAGCGAGCTGCTGGACACCATTCGGATGATCGCCGCTATCATGGGCGGCATGAAGGAGGATTGATAGATTGATGGATTCCAGAGAAACGAAAAGGACTGTCCCGGTTCCGTCTGCGCCAACAGACGGGGAACAGCCCATTTCACAAACAACTGCCAAAAGTATAGCAGAGGAAACGGCTGAAAACAACCCCCAAGAGGAAAGTTTGGAAGAAATGCTCCGAGATATGCGGCGCATGAGCGACCCGGCCTACCTCCACACGGTTTCTATGAACGACCTTTACCAGAACATCTACCAGAGCAGACCGCCCGTCATTGACGGTCTGCTCTACCCTGGGACATACCTCTTTGCGGGAGCGCCCAAGGTGGGCAAGTCGTTCCTGATGGCTCAGCTTGCCTACCATGTCAGCATGGGCCTCCCCCTGTGGGGCTATCCTGTTCACAAGGGGACTGTCCTCTACCTGGCGTTGGAGGACGACCACCGCCGCTTGCAGGGGCGGCTATACCGAATGTTCGGCACAGAGGGCACCGACAATCTGCTCTTTGCGGTCTACGCCAAACAGCTTGGCGTTGGCCTGGAGGAACAGCTAAAGAAGTTCGTCCGGGAACACCCGAACACCAAGCTGATTATCATTGACACTCTCCAGAAAATCCGGGAGGCTGGCGGGGATAAGTACAGCTATGCCAATGATTACGAAGTGGTGGGGAAACTGAAACGCCTTGCCGATGATTGCGGCGTCTGCCTCCTGCTGGTACATCACACCCGCAAACAACAGGCCGATGATAAGTTCGATATGATTTCCGGCACCAACGGCCTGCTCGGAGCGGCGGACGGGGCCTTTCTTCTTCAAAAGGAGAAGCGGACAGACGGCAGCGCCGTTCTGGACGTGGCCGGGCGTGACCAGCAAGACCAGCGATTCTATCTTACCAAGGACAAGGAACGGCTGATATGGACGCTGGAGCGTACGGAAACGGAGGCATGGACAGAGCCGCCCGACCCGGTGCTGGAGGCCATAGCCGCCCTTGTGACGGTGGAGAAGCCGACCTGGGGTGGTACGGCCACCGAGCTGGTAGCGGCGCTCCAGACTGACATGAAGCCCAACGCCCTGGCGATGCGGCTAAACGTCCGGGCCGGGAAGCTGCTGACAGACTACCACATCCGCTATGAGAACAGCAGGAGCCACGCCGGGAGAAGTATCAGCCTGACGCTGGAACCGTCCCAGGCGTGACGACCGTGACGGCTGTGACGGCTTTTTTGAGAGTGGCGGCGGTGTCTGAAACATCGTCACGGTCGTCACGGCTGTCACGGGGAGCAGCAAAGTTTAGGCGGGGTGCAGGGTGCCCTTTTCAAAGGGCGGCCCTGCTGGGGGAGGCAACCGCAGTTGCCGGGGGCAAAGCCCCCACACCCCCTCGGAGAGCCCACGACACTTTGCAGACCGAAGGGATGAAAGTGTCATAGTGGGTTATTACACTTCCCGCAGGAAGTGCCTCCCCCGAACCCCCGTCCTCTTTCAACAACCCAACATCTGAAACAGGAGGATTTTTGCCTATGGCGAGAGGCGACGGTATTGACCGTACCAACGCAAGAAATATGAGGCTGACCGAAACCAAGATCGGTAACACCCAGCAGCACAACGAGCGTGAGAAGGATTCCTATGTCAATCAGGACATTGTACTGGAGCGGACGCCGCTCAATGTCCATTTCAAAACCCCGTCTGCCGGGTATCGAGAGATGTTTGCTCGAATGGAGGCTGATGGCGTGATTTCCACTCGTGGTATCAAGGAGGATGCCTTTCGATATGGTGAGCTGGTCTTTGACGTAAACTCCGCTTACTTCTACAACCACGGCGGCTATGACTTTGCAAAACAATTTTACACCGAAGCATACAAAGCCGCAATCAAAATCGTGGGCGGAGAGCAGTATATTTTGTCGGCGGTCATGCACGCTGACGAGCGCAACCGGGCCATGTCCGAGGCGCTGGGGGAGGACGTGTACCACTACCACCTCCATGTGGTTTATATCCCGGTAGTGGAGAAGGAGATACGCTGGACAAAGCGGTGCAAGGACAAGTCCCTGGTGGGCAAGGTCAAGGAAACGATCATGCAGGTGAGCATGAGCAAGAAGTGGGCGTCCAAGCCCATTCTGGACGAAACCACCGGGGAGCCGTTACGCACAGCTAAGGGCAAACCCGTTCTACGAAAGTCGTACAGTGTCCTGCAAGATGATTTCTTTGAGCATATGCGCTCCGCTGGCTATGACGATGTAGAGCGTGGGGAACGTGGTAGTTCCGAAGAACATTTGACTGTTACGCAGTTCAAGACGGAGCGTGAGCAGGAACGGCTTGCACAGCTTCAAGAGGTGTCGGCGCTGGCCCAGGTTGAGGCCGACAAAAAGAATAAGGAGGCAGCATCAGCTGAGAAGAAAGCGGCCCAGGCCAGGGCTAAGCTGGACGATGTAGCGCCCTTGCTCAAGGGCATGGAGAAACTGGCGGCGGACTTCTCCGACGACCCGGAGCGGACGCTGCCGGAGGCGGGGCCGCTGGAATCGGCCAAGTCCTACCGGGAGAAAAAGGCCAAGCCCCTTTGGGAGAAGATCGTCAAGGTGCTGCGCTCCGTCTACCGGGCCTACTTCGACCTCAAGAGCAAGTTTGAGCGGTTGCAGAGCGCCTATGATCGTGAGGTCAGTAAGAACGGCTCCCTGTCAGCCAGGATTTATGAGGTTTGTGCCGAGAGGGACGGCTTGAAAGGGCAAGTCAGGGACTATGAGCGGGTCAGACGGGCCATTGGCCCGGAACAGGCGGACAGGATACTGGAGGCAGCTTACCAGCAGGAACAGGTCGAAAAGGAGCGGAAATGGGGTGCAAGGTCAAAAATGAGGGTAGGCGCACGATAATCACAAAAAATGGAGGTAATTTCATGGAAAAGTACATCTTTGACGAGGGCAACGGTCTGTGGTATGAGTTGCAGAGGGACTAACAATATTCGGGCGTGTGCGGCGGAAATCGTGGACACAGAAATTATTTGCGCATGAGGCCCCAAATCGGAGGGTGTCCCGGTGAATGCCCTCCTGATTTATTTGGGACAGCGGGTAAAAACTTCTTGCATTTTAGAGTGTGCTATGCTATACTGCTGTCATCCTGATTTGAGGAGTCTATTCAACATGCGGCAAGGTATTCTTAAATAAAATTTGATAATGGGCACAAAAATAATTGCCCCTTGCAGGGGCTTGGTTTTTGTACCCAATTTAAGAATGCTTTTGCCTTTTTATCAAATATCGTGACGGATAACGGCTCATGTTAGCTGAATGCGTTTCTATGTATCCGAAGTCATGATCCCCAGCGGTAAAAGTATTTGCCGCTGGGGATTTTTGCGCCCTTTTGGGCCTTGTATGGAGGATAGACATGAACATTATCAATATCGGGATTCTTGCCCATGTAGATGCGGGCAAGACGACACTGACAGAAAGCCTGCTGTATGCCAGCGGAACCATTTCAGAGCCGGGGAGCGTCGAAAAAGGGACAACGAGAACGGACACTATGTTTTTGGAGCGGCAGCGTGGAATTACCATTCAAACGGCAGTCACTTCTTTCCAGTGGCACAGTTGTAAAGTCAATATTGTGGATACTCCCGGCCACATGGATTTCTTGGCAGAGGTATACCGCTCTCTGGCTGTTTTGGACGGGGCCATCTTGGTGCTCTCCGCTAAAGATGGCGTGCAGGCCCAGACCCGTGTTCTGTTCCATGCCCTACGGAAATTGAACATCCCCACCATTATCTTTATCAACAAGATCGACCAGGTTGGCATTGATTTGGAGAGCGTATATCAGTCTGTTCGGGATAAGCTCTCCGCTGATATTATCATCAAGCAGACAGTGTCGCTGTCCTCGAAAATAACTCTGACAGAAAACACTAGTGCAGAGGTGTGGGATTCGGTCATCGAAAATAACGATGAGTTATTGGCAAAGTATATCGCAGGAGAATCAATCAGTCAGAAAGAACTTGCGCAAGAAGAACAGCGGCGAGTTCAAGACGCCTCCCTGCTCCCGGTCTATCATGGTAGCGCCAAAAACGGCCTTGGCATTCAACAGTTGATGGATGCGGTGATAGGGCTGTTCCAATCGACCAAGGAACAGGGGAGCGCCGCCCTGTGCGGTAGAGTTTTTAAGGTGGAGTATACAGATTGCGGCCAGAGGCTTGTCTATCTGCGGCTATACAGCGGAACGCTGCGTCTGCGGGATACGGTGGCCCTGGCCGGGAGAGAAAAGCTGAAAATCACAGAGATGCGTATTCCATCCAAAGGGGAGATTGTTCGGACAGATACCGCCCATAAGGGCGAAATTGTCATCCTTCCCAGCGACAGCTTGAGATTAAACGATATATTGGGGGACAAAACCCAACTTCCTCGTGAAATGTGGAGTGATGTTCCCTTCCCTATGCTGCGGACGACGATTACGCCAAAAACGGCAGAGCAAAGAGACCGGTTGCTGGACGCTCTTACGCAAATTGCGGATACTGACCCGCTTTTGCACTACGAGGTGGATTCCACCACCCATGAGATCATTCTTTCTTTTTTGGGTCGGATGCAGTTGGAGGTTGTTTCCGCTTTGCTGACGGAAAAATACAAGATTGAAACAGCAGTGAAGGAACCCACCGTCATTTATTTAGAGCGGCCGCTCAAAGTGGCCAGTCACACCATCCATATCGAGGTGCCGCCTAACCCGTTTTGGGCATCTATCGGACTGTCTGTTACACCGCTCCCGCTTGGCTCCGGTGTAAAATACGAGAGCCGGGTTTCCCTGGGATACCTGAACCAGAGTTTTCAAAACGCTGTCATGGATGGTATCCGTTACGGTTTGGGGCAAGGCTTGTGTGGCTGGAACGTAACGGACTGTAAGATTTGCTTTGAATATGGACTTTACTATAGCCCGGTCAGTACGCCGGCGGACTTCCGCTCATTGGCCCCGATTGTATTGGAACAGGCATTGAAGAAATCTGGGACGCAGTTGCTGGAACCTTATCTCTCCTTCACCCTCTATGCGCCCCAGGAATACCTTTCCAGGGCTTATCATGATGCGCCGAAATACTGTGCCACCATCGAAACGGCCCAGATAAAAAAGGATGAAGTTGTCTTTACTGGCGAGATTCCCGCCCGTTGCATACAGGCATACCGTACTGATTTGGCCTTTTACACCAACGGGCGGAGCGTGTGCCTGACGGAACTGAAAGGGTATCAGGCCACTGTCGGCGAGCCAGTCATCCAGCCCCGTCGTCCAAACAGCCGTTTGGATAAGGTGCGCCATATGTTCAGTAAGATTCCTTGATACGCCACAGCAAGGATGGTTATTGCATTTCCCTGCCTTTCGTGGTAAAATGTAGTTGTAAACCACCAGAGAAAACAACAACCCTGCTACCCCCCGTTATCACCACCGATAACAATTTGATAACAGCCCATCGTATAGGCTGGATAATATGGACACATCAAATAATCAAAAAAATGAGGTATCAAATTTATGAAGCAAAATCCGTTAAACACGATGCCCAACAACGAGTGGGAGTGACGCGGCGAAGAATGCCTAAAAGCGCGCGCCCAGAGCGTGCGCCTGCGCTTCCCTGTGCATTCTGCGCGCATTGGGCAGGAGCATCCCGCACAAACGGTTTGACGGCATGCGAAGATACGCTGCACAGGGTGCTTTTGCGAAAGACGGCGCGTTTCAATTGGGTGAAGCGGCCAAGCCGGCAATAGCATGCCGGCAATCATAGGGAGGCTTATGCATGGGGGCTATCATACAAAACGTGGATGTAAAAGGTATCTTGACAAAATCCAACCTGCCGGTCAGCGACTTTTCTGTTAACCCCTATGTAGGCTGCACCCATGCCTGTAAATACTGCTACGCTTCATTTATGAAACGGTTTACCAATCATCCGGAGCCGTGGGGCGCGTTTGTGGACGTGAAGCATTGGCCGCAGATAAAAAATGCGCAGCGGTATGCGGGCAAGGAACTGTTCATTGGTTCGGTCACCGATCCCTACCAGCCGCTTGAGGCAACCTACGGACGTACAAGGGCGCTGTTAGAGCAGATGCAGGGAAGCGGCTGCAAGATCAGCATCGCCACCAAATCCGATTTGGTGGTGCGCGATCTGGATTTGATCAAAACATTTCCCGACGCGCGGGTGTCCTGGTCCATCAATACGCTGGATGAGGCGTTTCAAAGGGACATGGACGACGCTGTGAGCATTGCGCGGCGGCTGCAGGCTATGAAGACGTTCCATGACGCGGGCGTGCGGACCACCTGCTTTATCTCGCCCATCTTTCCCGGCATTACGGACGTGCCTGCCATTATTCGGCGCGCGAAGGATCAGTGCAACCTGGTGTGGCTGGAGAATTTGAATCTGCGCGGCAGCTACAAGTCGGCCATTTTGGCCTATATCGCGGAGAAAAATCCATCGCTTGTGCCGCTTTACGAGGCGATCTACCAGCAGAAGGACAGGAGCTATTGGGCCGCGCTGGATGCGCAGTTGCGCCAGTTTGCGCAGGAGCAAGGCCTCTGCTACGTGCGCGACGATGATTCCATCAAGCGGCCCTTTGAGGCCCCGCCCATTGTCGTCAATTATTTTTTCCACGAGCAAATCATCCCCTCCGTAAAAAAAGGGCAGTAATGCGCCGTTTAAAAACAGCGCGCCGGATCGGACAGGCACAGCAAACGGCTCGCGACCGACGAAAAAACGCAGGCAGCAGGCGCGGGCTTTGCGCCCCATCAAACAGTCCGCACGCACGAACTGCGCAAGATGTTGTGATTTGTAAGCGTGGCATAAGTTAAAAAGAAGCGCGCTGCTTGTGTACGGCGCGTTTTTTCGTGTTTTCAAAAAAAAACACCCTGGCGCGCATTACAAATGCCGGCAGAGGCGCGCTTGACCGTGCCGCGTCTTTAGGGTATGAAGGGTAACGCTCAAGGTGTATCGCGCAATGCGTGCCTGCTTTGGGGGGAAGAGGCAAACGCCAAAAACGCATCCGCCATGGCCTCGGATGTCTCCCTGGCGCCGCCCTGCAGCCAGCAGAGCATCATGTTGTAAAACGCGCCGGAAAAGTAATAGAGGCCGTAGCGCGATATGGCATGGATGGACATATCGCCGCAGGCGTCGATCTCGCAGTCGGTAATGACATCCAGCAGCGTGGTTGACACTTTGGCATGGTGGAATGCCAGCACAAGATCCGCATATCTCTTGTAAAACTGGAATTTATACAGCATCGCCTCTCGACTGTGAAACGCTTCATCCGTGTACGGTTTTTCTGCATGATAGCGCTGCGCCATCTGCGCAATGCCATAATTGATGATGTCCTCCACAGATGAAAAATTGCGGTAAAAGGATGCGCGGGCGACGCCGGCTTTTTGGATCAGCTCCGTCACCGTCAGCTGAGACCACTCTTTTTTCCCTGCAAACGCGATCAGCGCGTCCAGCAGGCGGTCTTTCACCCTTTGGTTGGCCTGTTTTCTCTTGTCCATAATACACATCTCCCCGTTTTGTCTCATGCCTGCGGATTGACAGCAAGGTAGCATATGATACAATTTGTATCATATGGGATGTGCATGCATCTGTCAACAGGAGGATGGTCATGGTTTTGTACTTTAGCGGCACCGGCAACAGCCAGTTTGTGGTAAGCCAAATCGCAAAGCTGTTGCAGGATGATGACGTTATATCCATCAACCGGTATTTGAAGGCGGGCGGGGAGACGACCCTAGCGTCAAAGCGCCCGCTGCTGTTTGTGGCGCCGACGTATTGCTGGCGCCTGCCCAGGGTGGTGGTGCGCTGGATCATGCGCACCACCTTCAAAGGTAGCCAAAGCGCCTATTTTATTCTGACCTGCGGCGGAAGCTGTGGCAACGCCGCCCATTACGCGCGGCGGCTGTGCGCAAAAAAGAACTTGCGCTTCTGCGGGCTTGCCCCCATCGTCATGCCGGAAAACTACCAGGCGCTGTTTTCGACGCCCAGTCAGGCGCAGTGCCAGGCGATCATACAACATGCAGCGCCGCGCATCGCAGCGGTTGCGGAGCAGATTCGCGCGGGCGCACGCTTGGACACGCCGCCGGTTTCCATGCTGGGCAAGCTGCAGAGCGGTCCGGTCAACCCGCTTTTTTACGCGCTTTTTGTGCACGACAGGGGTTTTCGGGTTTCGGAAAGCTGCGTGTCCTGCGGAAAATGTGCCAGAAGATGCCCGATGAACAACATCGACCTGCCAAAAGGCAGGCCGATATGGAAGGGGAACTGCACGCACTGCATGGCGTGCATCGCAGGCTGCCCCACCGGGGCGATTGCATATAAAGACAGGTCAGCGGGCAGGCATCGCCACTATATGATGGATGACGCGCTGTGCTGGGAAGTGGAGACGCGCAGCGATGCGGAATGAGCATATCATACAAATCGACCCCGCAAAATGCGTGGGGCGCGGCCTGTACACAGGCGACTGCCCCGCAGGCAATCTATCGCTGCAGCGCAAAAAGGCGGAAGTGATCGCGCAGGATTGCATCAAGTGCGGGCATTGCGTCGCGATCTGTCCCAGGGCCGCCGTCTCGATCACGGGTTTTGATGCGCCGCCCGAAGCCATACAACAGCGCACCACATTGGATCCGGACCAGCTGCTTGCCGCCATCAAGACGCGCAGAAGCATCCGCAGGTATAGCATCGATCAGATCATCGAGGCGGGGCGGCTGACCCCAACCGGCGGCAACGCGCAGGATTGCAGGTTTATTGTGCTCAAAGAGGATATGGACCGCTTTGAAGCGCGGGCGGTGCGGCTGTTCCGGCGGCTGCGCCCGCTGGCAAAGCTGGTAAATCCCGCGGCAAGACGGATCGACATAGACGTGCATTTCTTTTTCAAAGGGGCGCCGGCTGCGCTTGCGATCGTATCGCGTAGCAAGGTGGATGGCGCGCTTGCCGCAGCGCATATGGCGCTGATGGCGGAAGCCTGCGGCCTGGGGGTGCTCTACAGCGGCTTTTTCGCAATGGCCGCAAACTGCTCCCGCGCGCTGCGCAGGATGCTCGGGCTGGCGCGCGGGGAGCAGGTAGTTACAGCGCTGGTTCTTGGCTATGCGAATGTGGTTTATCACCGCACCGCGCAAAAGGAAGCGGCCTGCGTGTGCTATGTTTGAGGCTGCCGGCATGCTGCCGGACGCGCACCTTGCGAACAACGCCCGCCGCAGATGCGGCTGCAGCGCGGCGCGCCCAAAGCGGGGCCTTCCTGCACACTTTAAGGGCAACGGAACGCGGGCGCAAGACATCGCCCCTGAGGCGCGCATGTTGGGTTCTCATTGCGGCATGGCGCCTGCCAGCGGGCGTTCAGCCCGCGCTTTCGCATAGCGCGCGCAGCACATCGCCAATATCCGCGTCCAGACAGATGGCCTGCTGCGCGATCTCGTCGGGGCAGCAGGCCTCGCCCAAATTGATGCAGGCGTATGTGGCGCGTGGGTTGGCCAGCGTCATCTGCCAAAAGGGGTACTTGATGATGCCCGGCGTGTTGCCGCCTACGCCCAGCTCCAAATAGAGGACGCGCGCCTGCGCATGATTGCCCAGGAAATCCGCGTACCTGCGCGCCGACGCGTGCCAGTGCGCATCCTCCACAAAGTGCAGGTCGCAGCGCAGGTTCATGGCCATCGGCCCGCCGCAGACGGGGCAGCGCGGCACCAGCGCGGAGGGGATGCGCATATCGCGCTGCGCGGCGAGCATCTGGCGCACCGCAGCCTCGTTGTCGTATGTCTTGTCATGGCAGGGCTTGACGCACTGCCACAGGCCGTAGTCACCCTGGGTGCAGAACAGGCGGTCCGCATCAAAGCCGGCCAGCTGAAACTGATGGTCCACGTTGGTAGTAATGATAAAATACGCCCTTTGCGCCAGCAGCTTTCGCAGCAGGAGGTAGGGCGCGCCCGCGTTCTGGTCGTAGCGGTTGTAGTAAATGTGCCGGCTCCACCACGCCCAGCATTCCTCTGGCGTGGCAAAGGGGTAAAAGCCGCCTGAATATATGTCCTGGATGCCGTACTTGGCGCGGAAATCGCCGAAGAGCGCCTCAAAGCGCGCGCCGTCGTAGGTCAGCCCCGCGGCGGCGGACATGCCCGCGCCCGCGCCGACAATGACGGCCTCCGCGTGCGCAAGGGCCTTTGCAAGCCGGTCAATCTGCGCGCAGCAGGCGTCGGTAGATGTCCGCATCGGTTTGTGTGAAAACATTGAATACCACCTTCATCGGGTCTTTGGTCTGCGCGCGGTAGGCGCGCACGGTATCGATGGCGATCTGGGCCGCGCGCTCGTTTGGGAAGTGGAATACGCCGGTGGAGATGCAGCAAAACGCGATGGACGCAGCTCCATGCTGGGCGGCAAGCGCCAGGCAGGCGCGGTAGCAGGAGGCGAACTGGTCGCAGTGCCGCTGTGTGAGGGGACCTGATACGATAGGGCCTACACTGTGCAGCACAAACTTGCTGGGCAGATTGAACGCGGGCGTGATCTTTGCCTGGCCTGTGGGCTCGTCGTGCCCCTGCGCGCGCATCAGCGCCGCGCAGGCAAGGCGCAGCTGCACGCCGGCGTAGGTGTGGATGGCGTTGTCGATGCAGCTGTGGCAGGGCTGAAAACAGCCCAGCAGCTGCGCGTTGGCCGCGTTGACGATGGCGTCTACCTTGAGCGTGGTGATATCGCCCCGCCACAGATAGAGCCCATCGCGCGCGGGTGCAAGGCTTTCTATGTCCGTGATGCCCTTGTCACGCAGCGCCTGCTGCAGGTAAGCGTCCTGCACGGCGAGGAACGCCTCGCTTGCCCGCTGGGGTGGGCGCACGTTCATCAGCGCGCGCAGCAACCGCCGCTGCGCCTGCGCCCCGTCGGGAATGGGGCACTGCGCGCCGTCGGGGCGCTCGCTGAGCAGCGCTTGGATGAGGTATACGCGCCGTTGTTGCTGGTCCATGGTTTTTTTCAGCTCCCTTGTGTGTAACAGATGGCCTGCCGCGGACAGATGACGCGGCAGCGGCCGCAGCAGAGGCAGTGGCGCGCGTCGATGCGCGCGGGAAGGGTGGCGGTATCGATGCACCCCTGCGGGCAGACGCGCGCGCAGGCCCCGCAGCCGCTGCACGCGCCGGTGACGGCATAGCGCGCATCTTTCGGGGTGGCTCCGCCAAAGGCGAAGGTGTCACGCGTGACGGGGGAGGTGGACAGGTCAAACCACTGGCCCGTCCCTTCGTAGAGCTGGAACACCGTCAGCGCTGCGCGGGAAGCGGCGTTGGGGTAGATATCGTGCATGTAGGGGTTTTTGGCAAAAAGCCAGGGCAGCAGGCGGGGGCCGAGTTCGCGCACCCTGCCGCGCACGCTGACCGATACGCGCTGCAGGGTATCCGCGCCCTGGGTGCCCGTCAGCGCCAGATAACCGCCGCGCTTGAGCCGCGCGTAAAAGTCCTTGCCCCGCGCGGTGAGAAAGTACAGGCTGCGCGCGTCGTAATCCATCATATCGATGGCGCAGGTAACGGGCAGACCGTCCGCGTCCAGCGTGGCAACCACGGTGGTATGTATGTCGCGCACGATACAGGCAAGATAGTCCTGCGTATTCAAAGATGATGCGCCTCCCCTTTTCGCAGATGCGCGCCGCCCTGCAAAGAGGCATACGCGTTTATTTCACCATAGCGCCGCGGCGGCGTCCTGTAAAGTACGCACTTTGCAGTGGGCTGGTTACCCGGCGGTTACCATCCGCGCCAAACGCGCGGGTGCTTGACAGCTGGTAGGGCGCATGACTACAATAAAGATGCAACGGCAAAAGTGCATGCAGTATACATTTTGGCATGTTAGTATCTTTTAGTAACAAATGCGCCAGGCAGCAGCGCTCTGCGCACACAAAGGGGGGAGCGGTTATGGATAAAACGTTGCCGGCCTGTCCGGTGGAGACCACGCTGACGCTCATTGGGGACAAATGGAAGGTGCTGATTTTGCGCGATCTGATGGGGGGCACCAAGCGCTTTGGGGAGCTGCGCCGCTGCATCGGCACTGTCTCGCAGAAAGTGCTCACCGCCCAGCTGCGCGCCATGGAGGAAAGCGGCCTGGTCAACCGCAGGGTGTACGCAGAGGTTCCCCCGCGCGTGGAATACGCGCTCACGCCGCTGGGCCGCAGCCTCAAGCCCATTTTGGATGCTATGGGGCAGTGGGGGGAATCCTATAAAAAGATGCTTGGTTAAGCGCGCTGTGTCCGCGCCGGTGCCTTTTGCGCCGGTGCTTTTTTGATGCAGTTTATCCGCGCATAACATTAGTGCAACCTATAATGAAAAAATAAGTTGTCAGAGCGTGCAAAAACAGGTATAATCATCATAACAACAGTTACGCATGTCCCTGTTTTTTGCGCAGGTTAATACGTCCTTAACGATGCGGCAGTATACTTGAAAAACAAACAAATGGTTTTTGCATAAGAAAGGAGGCCGTCTATGGCTGCTACAAAAAAAATCATCGGCGCTTCCATCGGCAACTGCGTACACGTGGCCGGTGTCATCCATTTTTTGCAACTGGCGCAGGAGGCGGGGTATGAGATGCTGTTTCTGGGACCCGCCGTGCCTGTGGAAGAGATCATCCAGGCGGTGCGGGTTCAGCAGCCTGATATGGTCGCGCTGGGCTACCGGCTCACGCCGCAGAACGTAACGCCCATCATCGCACAGCTTCAGGCGCGCAGCGCGGACCTTGCGAGGCAGCCGCAGTGGGTCTTTGGGGGCACGCGCCCCGTGGCCGCCGCCGCGCAGGCTACAGGGTTTTTTCAGCAGGTATTCGACGGCACGGAGGATATCGACGCCTGCCTTGCCTACCTGCGCAACACCCAGCAGGGGCAGCGGCAGCAGCGCCTTGCCGATGATGTGCGCGCGCGCATGGCGCAAAAGCGCCCCTATCCGCTGCTGCGCCACCACTTCGGCCTGCCATCGTTTGCGGATACCCGGCGGGGCGTGGCGCGCATTGCCGAGGCGGGCGTGCTGGACGTAATCTCACTGGGACCGGACCAGAATACCCAGCAGTACTTTTTCCATCCCGAGGCGCGCGATGTGCGCATGGACGGGGCGGGGGGCGTGCCCATCCGCACGCGGGAGGACTTTATCCGGCTCAAGGAGGCTTCGCAGCGCGGCAACTACCCCATGATGCGCTGCTACAGCGGCACGGCGGACGTAATGGCCTTTGCGCCGCTGCTGCGCGAGACGATCAACAACGCGTGGTGCGCGGTGCCGCTGTGCTGGTACAACGAGCTGGACGGACGGGGCACGCGCACGCTGGAGCAATCCATGCAGGAGGCGCAGCAGCTGATGCGCTGGCACGCGGGGCAAAACATCCCCGTTGAAGTCAACGAGCCCCACCACTGGGGCCTGCGCGACGCGCACGACGTCATCTCGGTGGCGATGGCCTACATCAGCGCCTACAACGCCAAGCGCTGCGGGGTGCGGGACTATATCGCGCAGTACATGTTCAACGTGCCGGCGGGGATGCATTTTGCCATGGACCTTGCCAAGGCGCTGGCGCAGATGGCGCTGGTGGAAAGCCTGGCGGACAGCGGCTTTCGCACGTACCGGCAGGTGCGCGCGGGGCTGCCCTTTTTCAGCAGCGATCTGGACGTCGCAAAGGGCCAGCTGGCTGCCTCTACGCAGCTTTCCATGGCGCTTGCGCCGCACATCATCCACGTGGTGGGCTACAGCGAGGCGGAGCACGCGGCCACGCCCGAGGTGGTGATCGAGAGCTGCAAGATCGTGCGCGGCGTGGTGCGCTCAGTGCTGCACGGCAACGTGCAGGCCTCGCAGGACGCGCGCGTCCTGCAGCGCAAGGCGCAGCTGCTGGGCGAGGCATCCTATCTGCTTGACTTTATCCGCACGCGCTACGCGTCCGTGTCCGCTGACCCGCTGGCCGACGCGCGCGTCCTGTCCGACTGCATTCGGCGAGGCATTCTCGACGCCCCCCACATCGTCAGGACCGCCGCGGTGCGCGGCATTTTGCAGACCCGCATGGTGGATGGCAGGTGCGAGGCATACGACCGCGCGCACGGCCGCATCCTCAGCGAAGAAGCGCGCCTGGATAGCCTTGCACAGGCGGGCAATTTCGAAGGCCTGGCGGAGGCACCTGCATGCGGGCGCGCCGCCGCGGGCGTGTAGATAAGGAGGAGAAATCTATGAGAAACCAGCAAAAGGTGGCGGTTATTTCAACCGGCAACGGCGGGCAGTCGCTTGCGGCGTGCTTTGCCATGCGCGGCTATGAAACCGCGCTCTACGCCCGCCAGCAAGAGCGGGTGGATATGTTTCCCACGCCGGTGTTTCAGTTATCGGGCGTGCTGCAAGGGCAGGCGCGCATCGGATGCATCAGTTGCGACATGCGCCAGGTGATCTCGGGCGCGCACCTGATCATGGTGACCACGCCCTCCCAGTACCACCACGTGGTGGCAAGAGAGATGGCGCCCCATCTCAAAGACGGCCAGGTGATCGTGCTCAACCCGGGGCGGACGCTGGGCACCTACGCCTTTGAGACGGTGCTGCGGCGGATGGGCTGCGAGAAAAAGGTGACCGTCGCCGAGGCGGAGACATTTATCCTGACCTGCCGCTGCCCCGCGCCCGGGCAGGTGGAGATCTACCACGTCAAGGACAACGTGGGCGTGGCGGCGCACCAGCCCCACGAGACGGCCCAGGTGGTGGAACTGCTGCAGGGTGCGTTTCCCACGTTTGCGCCCGCGCCCAGCGTGCTGCACACGGGCTTTGGCAACATCGGGATGATTTTTCACCCCCTGCCGGTGCTGATGAATCTAACGCGCATCGAGGCGGGGGAGAAGTTCCTTTATTATCACAACGCCATCTCGCCCATGGTGGCCGATATGATCGAGCGGCTGGACCAGGAGCGCGTGTCGGTGGCGGAGCGCATCCTGGGCCAGGCGCAGCCGGTCAAAGCCTGGCTGGCGGACAAATACGGGGCCAGTGGCGATACGCTCTACGAATGCCTGCAGAACACCCAGGCCTACGCGAGAGTGTACGCGCCCACGGACGTGCATACCCGCTACGTGTTTGAGGATATTCCCACCGGCTGCGTGCCTATGGCCTGCATCGGCAGGCGGCTGGGCATACCCATGCCGATGACCGAATCGGTCATTGCATGGGCCAGCGCGGTGTACAACTGCGACTTTTTCGCCATGGGGCGCAGTGAACTGCACTTAGACATCGAAGCCCTGCTGGCAAAGGTGCGCCAGGCGAGTTGACAGGATATGGCCCATGGACGCCTTTGGCCGCTAGTGGACGCGCGGGGGGGATATGCGCCTTGCGCGTCCAGGGCGGCAAAAAGCGTCTTTTTTTGTTGTTTCCTGCCAGGCAGCTGGTATATAATGTGACTGTACCACCCCATGGGCTACGTGTACCCTTTGCGATATAAAGGAGGATAAACAGGATGCGCATGGCAATTCGTGCGGCGCAGATGCGGGATTATGCGGCAATGCTTGCCATTTACCGGCCCTATGTGACGGGGACGGTGGTGACGTTTGAATATGACGTGCCCACGCTGGAAACGTTCGCATCGCGCCTGGATGGGTACGCGGCGCAGTTTCCCGTGCTCGTCTGTGTGATCGACGGGGTGATCGCGGGGTACGCCTACGCCTCGCCCGCCTTTGAGCGCGCGGGGTACCGCTGGGATGCGGACCTGTCCATCTATGTGCAGGGGGCGTTTCAGGAAAAAGGGATCGGCATGGCGCTCTACGCGAGCTTGCTTGCGCTGCTCAAGCTGCAGGGATACCGCAATGTGTACGCCTGCATCAGCGCGGAGAACCCCCGCAGCCTGCAGTGGCACGCCAAGCGCGGCTTTGCGCAGGTGGGCAGGTTCCCCCAATGCGGATTTAAGATGGGGCAGTGGCACGACGTTATCTGGATGGCCAAGTGCATTGGCGCCATGGAGGGGGAGCCTGCAGACCCCATTGCCTTTTCAAACCTTCCCCAGCAGCAGGTGGAGGCGTGCTACCTCTGTGGCCTGGCCAAAACGGCCCTGTAAGCAAAACAAAACGCAAAAGCCCTGCAAGCAGAACCGCTTGCAGGGCTTTTTCTGTAGCGTACAGCTGTGTTTACGCGCTTATTTGCAGTCCGCAAAGGCGTCGGGCACGATGATGCCGCGGATGATGTGTACAAAGTCCTCGTAGCCCTGCAGGAACTGGTGCAGGGTCTCGACAAAGGCGCCGTAGCGCTGGAACTCCTCGGGCTTCATGCCGTCCGGCTCGTAGGCGCGGATAAAATCGGGGAAGTAGTCGCGCAGCTGTTTAATGATGGCCGGATCCACAGGATCGTTGATGCGGTCCTTCACCTCCACGCCGCTGGGATTGATGCGGCGCTGGAAGGGGTAGGGGATGGTCATGCAGATGTCGCCACCGATAAACTCGCTCCAGTGATAGTGGTTGCGGTAGGCGGCAAGCAGCAGGCGGGTGCGGTAGCCGCGCTCCTTGTAGATGCGGTAGGCGTTTTTGCACACGGCCACACCGGCAAGTTCCAGGCACTCCGGATCAACCAGCGTGCCGCGCTTGGCTGCGATGGCCTTCATCCAATCGTCCACGCGGCCGATCATGATGGTGCACACAGGGCTCATCTGGTCGGTAGGCTTGCCCTCGGCCTCGCGGCGCTTCAGGCCGCGCTCCACGGCCTCTGCCACGGCCACGGCCTGGGGCACGGTAAAGGAGATGGTGGCGTTGATGCTCACGCCGCGGTAGGTGGCCTCTTCCATGGCCTCGACGCCGGCCTTGGAGGTCGCCATCTTCACCTGCATGTTGGGGCCCAGCGTATCGAAGTGCAGCGCCTGCTCCAGCATTTTATCCGCGTTGGTGTAGTTTTTCACATTGGTCTGAATGGAAAGGCGTCCCTTTTTGCCCTTGAATTTTTCAAAGGTGGGCAGCAGCAGCTTGGAACGCTCTGCGCCAAAGGTGTCGATGACCTGCCAGGCAATGTCCTCCTCCGACGCTGTGGGATTGGCCAGCGCCATATCGAGGATGCGGTCCTTCCACATATCGTACTCTTTGCTCAGCACGTTTTTGACGATCGTGGGGTTAGTGGTGGCACCCACCGCGCCGCGCTCGATGGCGTATTGCAATTCATCCAGTGCGCAGGAATCGTTCCAGATATCAGTCTGGGGGAATTTTACGACGGTCTCGTGCAGCTTGCCTTTGAACTCTGACATGATTTCGTCTCCTTTTATGGTTTTGAAGATGATTGTATCACCGATTCATGCTTCATATTTATTATATCGTATTTACGATAAATTGCCAGTATGCCACCATAAAAAAAGCGATAAAAAGCCGCATAACAGGCGGCGTTTCAACAACGTGCGCTAATCGACCGATTTTTGTAAGGGTGTTGATACATTTGCGTTACATGGTATGCTTAGGATACGTATTGACAGGATGCGCCGGCGATCGCCCGGTTTCGCCGCTGGCATAAACAGGTATCGCATCGCGCACAGGAATCGTGTAGAATAAGAGCTGGTGACAGAAATGCGCCTTTTTTTCTGCGGGCGCACCGGATGACAGGGAGTTGACGTAAAGTTGCAGCCATCGAGAAGACCGACAACCCAGCACATGTATGCGCAACGCCGGCGCATGACGCCCGAGCAGCGGCGCAAGCTGCAGCGCGCCCGCAGGCGGAGGGTATGGTTCAAGCGCATCCGCGCAGTAGTGCTTGTGGCGCTGCTAACCACAGGCATGATCTTCCTGTGCCGCGCGCTGGATAAAAACGAGCAGGGGGGGCTGGTGCCCACAAGCGACGGCAAGGGAGGCGGCACCGTGCAGGCCGCCGACAGCGGGGACGCCTACGGCATTCCGATCCGCACGCTGTATGTGGACAAGTCCTCTCCCAGGCGGCCGGGCATCAAGCGCCAGATCAAGTACGTGGTCATTCACGAGACGGGCAATGCCGCCGCGGGCACCAACGCGGCCAACCACAGCAACTATCTCACCACCAATACGGATGATGAGACGGGCTGGCACTACACGGTGGACGATCATGAGATCTACCACCACATTCCCGATGACGAGGTGGCTTGGCACGCGGGCGACCTGCAGAAGCCGGGCGGCGGCAACGACGGCGGCATCGGCGTGGAGCTGTGCGTCAACCAGGACGGCAATTTTGAAAAGACCTTTGATAACGGCGCAAAACTGGCCGCAAAGCTGCTCAAGCAGTACAAGCTGCCCATCAGCGCGCTGAAGATGCACGGGGATTTTACCGAAAAGAACTGTCCGGAGCACATCCGCGATCAGGGGCGCTGGCAGGCGTTCACGCAAAAGGTGCAGCAGTACATGGCGCAGTGACGCGCCGCGCATATGGATTTGGCAGAAATTTTAGCTTACGGCTTGACTTTACCATATACCATGGGATAAAATTATGTTTGTTCTCAGGCCGGCATGGGCAGGTGAGCATCCATAAGCGAGGGTGGCGGAATTGGCAGACGCATGCGTTTAAGGGGCGCACGGGCAACCGTACGGGTTCAAGTCCCGTCCTTCGCACCAGCGGCAAGTTGCCGCACCTAAAGTCGCACTTTCTTCTGCGAAGGTGCGACTTTCTTATGCCCGAAATGAAGTATCCATATCGTTAAGCTCTGCCAGCGGCAAGTTGCTGCTTCCAGCATCGCATATTCCATTGTGAGGATGGGATCATTTGTTGTCCTGAATGTAGCATCCATACGATCAAACCCTGCCAGCAGCGTGACGCTGCACCCAATATCGCAATGCACTTTAGTGGATTGCGATTTTTTGTTGTCCGGTGCGAGGCATCCATATTGTAAAGCCCTGCCAGCAGGCAGTGCCTGCCCCCAAGTTCTCAAACGGCTTTGGTGATTTGCGAGCTTTTATGTCCCGAGAATAGGTATCCATATGATCAACCCATATGATCAAACTCGGCCGGGTCGCTGGGGATGATGTGTTGTTGCGACGATTCTTCTTGACTTTTTCTTAATTTTGACAAGTGAAGCTTTTTCTACGGTTTTCTGTTAAAATAAGAAAAACGTACTTTCTATAAGCTTATAGGAGAATGTTCATGGCAAAGAAAAAAGTAACAGTTGTGGAAGCAAATGCGGAGAATTCTGAACTAATAAGTAGAACAGAAGGCTTTTCTCAGCGGTTTAATATAGTGATGCCGCAAAATGAAAAAACACACTTTAAAAATCGGTGCATTTCGGCTATTGGAGAGTTTGTGGGAGACGATTCAGCAATTCTTAACCGCATATCCTCAGAAGCGTTTAATTTAATGGGAGTGGTTTATACACCTGATGATTCAATGAGTTTATTTAGTTTCAACAATGATGTATTTTCCAGAACTAAGTTATATGGACTACTGACGCAGGATGATTTGAATATAAAAGATGATGAAACGCTTTTTCGCTGGTTGATGATGATGGAACACATATTGAATAGTGACACAATAAAGGACAATAGACGGAAAGCATTAGCATTCAAAATTGCGGAATCGTTAAAGGCCTCCAGCATTAACGCTGTATTATGTGATACTGCCGACGGATACCTGTTTTATCCAGCGAATGCGGAACTGTTGGATCAAAAGCTAGTCGTTGATATTCTGAACTGGCTTGGTAGTTACCCTGCAGCTAAGGAACAATACAATGTAGCCCTGAGAGCCTGTTTGAAAGGCGATCGTACTCGAAGCGTTATTGATAGTTTGCGTCTTTCGGTTGAATTGTTCCTCAGACAGGTGTTTAATAATCATTCCTCATTAGAAAACCAGCAAAGGGAAGTAGGTAAATACTTAAAACAAAAAAACATAACTGTGGAAGTCTGCAATATGTATGTGAAGCTTTTGAATTACTTTACGACTTATAATAACCAACATATAAAGCATAACGACCATTCGGATGTGATTAGCGCGGCTGAAATCGAGTATCTAGTGTATACGACAGGGTCCTTCTTAAGGTTTATCATACAACTAGAAAACGATAAAAGCATCGTCGAGTAGTGGTTTCATCAAGGAGGGACGTTGATTCTACCCGCCGCATGGTTGGCTGCCATGCGTGCCATAAGTGGCACAACGTCCACATGCACCAGCGGTTATCACAACATTGCCGCGGGTGTATGATTGTAGTATGTTTAGCCCTATACATCGATTGACTGCGGGGTAAAAGCTTTTAAGTAGATTTTTTATTGATTTGATAGACCAAAATCTTCTTGCAAGGCCTCACGAATATTTAAGGCACCATGAAAAAGTGGCTTAAAATCGGGGCTTTCAGCAAATCGTCGTTTGTCTTGCCGTATCTCTGTACAAAGTCGTTTTGTGAGACCGGGCACTATTTGGGCACCAAGAACCTGTGCAGGAAATTCAAATATAAACAATAACAAAAACCAGTCCATATTCTATAACAGGCATATATATGAATACATCCGAAAAGCAACCTGTTGTTTGAGCTCTGCGAAAAATGTTTTCTGGTATGCGGAGCGTCTGTAATATGCGACGTCCCACGTCCCTGCAAAGAAAACGTCCGTGCAATGAAAGTTTTAGTGGACATTGACGTGTGCAAAGCGCAAGATAAAAAGAAAGCACTTGTGATGGAGGCGGTTTTGATTATGAAGAAAAATGTGTTGATGCGCACCAACCTGCTGGTCTGCATCGTCATCATCCTGGGTTTTGCAACCACCTCCATCATCAGCTACCGCTCCAACCAGAGCATCATCCGCAAGGACGTGGAGAGCGTCACCACCCTGACATCCGAGGGCATCTACCACCAGATCGATTCCATCTTTCTCAAACCCGTCAACATTTCGCTCACCATGGCCAACGACAGCCTGCTCAAGGCGTTCCTCCGCGAGGAACAGCAGCACGCCGATGAGACGCGCTTTGTGGAAGGGATGCGCCAATATCTTGCGGCGTACCGCGATAAATATCAGTACGATTCCGTGTTTTTGGCTTCCGCTCAGACCAACCAGTACTACTATTACAACGGCCTGGACCGCACCCTGCTGCCGGACGACCCGGAAAACGTATGGTTCTACCAGTTTCTCCAAGGGGAGAGGGACTACGAACTGAACATCGACAACGACGAGGTGGGCGCGGCAAATAACGAGATCACCGTCTTTATCAACGCGCGCATACGGGATGCTGCGGGGAAGACCATCGGCGTGGTGGGGGTGGGTTTTCGCGTCAACGACCTGCAGGCCCTATTCCAAAGCTACGAAGAAAAATTCGGCGTCGACGTCTGCCTGGTGGACCGGCAGGGTGTGGTGCAGATTTCCACACAAAAGACGGGCTACGAGGCGTCCAACCTCTTTGACGGCTGTGCCTTTACGGAGCTGAAAGATGCCATTTTGCAGAACAGGGAGGATGCCGAGACCTTCTGGTATGATTCCGATGCGGGGAGCGGGTATCTGGTCAGCGCGTACGTGCAGAACATGGACTGGCACCTGATCGTGCAGAACGATACCACCGCCATGGATAAGGCGCTTGCACTGGATCTCGCGCGGGAGATCCTGATCATTGCGGTGATTGTGGCTACGGTGCTGGTGATCATCACAAGCGTGATGCGCAAGTACAACCGCCACATTATCGAGCTGACCGTCGCCCGGGAACAGGAGCACCGCAACGTGCTGCGCGAGGCAACCGAGCAGATGTACGAGGACATCTATGAGATCGATATCACGCACAACCGCGCCGCAAGCGAGGCCACCGAGGCGTATTTTGAAAGCCTGGGCGCGCGGGGGAACATGCCCTTTGATAAGGCGCTTGCAATGATCGCCCAAAGGCAGATCAAGGAGGAGTTCCGCCAGGGGTATCTGGCCATGTTCTCGCCCGAGGCGGTGCTTGCCGCCTATCACGACGGGGTGGAGAATTTGCGCTACGACTTTATGATCAGCACGGATGGGCAGAACTACCACTGGATACGCATCACCGCGCACATCTTTTACTGGGACGACGATAATTCCGTACGGCTGCTGGTGTACCGGCAGAATATCGACGCGGAGAAGAAGCGGGAGCTCTACCTCTTTGACCAGATGCAGAAAGATTCCCTGACGGAGCTGTTTAACAAGGCCGCCACGCAGGAAAATATCCGCGCCATGCTGATGCAGCATCCGGATGCCTGCTACGCCTTCTTTATCCTGGATATCGACAACTTCAAGCAAATCAACGACCAGCTGGGGCACGCGATGGGGGATACGGTGCTGGCCACGTTTGCCCGCGCCGTCCAGGCGCAGTTCCGCTCGAACGATATTGTGGGCCGCATCGGCGGCGATGAGTTTGTGGCCTTTTTGCCGGTGCCCAGCCGCCAGATCGCCGAGAAGAAGGCGCAGGAGCTGGTGGCCGCGCTGCGCCAGCGCGTCGAGGGGGAGGGCGGCAGCTGTGCAATCTCCGTAAGCCTCGGCGTGGCGCTCGCCCCTGAGATGGGCAGGGATTTTGAAACGCTCTACCGCCAGGCGGACTCCGCACTCTACCAGGCCAAAAAGCGGGGCAAGAACGGATACAGCATCTATAACGAGGAAAAGTAGCCGCGCTGATC
The DNA here is from genome assembly GCF_900604345.1 of Maliibacterium massiliense. Classification (GTDB taxonomy): domain Bacteria; phylum Bacillota; class Clostridia; order Christensenellales; family Maliibacteriaceae; genus Maliibacterium; species Maliibacterium massiliense. Next base: position 187,496 of record NZ_LR026983.1, on the reverse strand, counting down.
AAGAAAGCGCACAGGGGCGTTTGCCTTAATATAAAAGGGCGTGCACAAAAACGTGTGCACGCCCTTTTCTCGCGCGGTGCCGCGCACTGCTTTATGCCAGATCGTCCACCGGCGGGGCGGGCGTGGACATGGCAAAGACATGCGCGATGACAAAGTCGATCAGCTGGTCGATGGGCATGGGCTGTCCGTCCGCCAGCCACTTGGTGATGATGGAAAACAGGCCGGAGAGATAGTATTCGGCCAGCAGCGCCATCTCATAGTCGCTGCGCCCTGCCGAGGGCACCACATAGCGGCGCAGCAGCGGCCAGACAAGCTCCTTGAGGCGGGTGACAAAGCGCGGGTCGCCCCGGTCGCTCAAAAGCACGGTAACGTGGGAGGAGTACGTGCGCGCCATCTGCACAATGTAGCCCATGTGGCGCGATAGGTCAAAAAGGTTTTCCTCCGTGCAGGCGCTCTGCAGCAAATCCGCCACCTGGCCCAGCAAATCGTCCTCAATCTGCTCAAAGATGTCGTACACATCCCTGTAGTACAGGTAAAAGGTGCCGCGGTTGTAGCCGGCAAGATCCGTAATCTCTTTGATGGAAATGCGATCCAGCGGCTTTTGCGTGTAGAGCCGCCAGAAAGCGTCGCGCAGGTTACGCTTGGTCTGTTCGGTGACCTCGGGCTGCTTTTTCATGGGCAAGCACCTTCCTTTGCTTTACAATAGCACGGCAACGCGATGTCTTCAAGTTGCTCAACACGCGCGCGGGGACTGTTTATTGATGTCGAAATAGCGTCGTTTTATAATACCATTGATCAACAAGTTGTTTAGTAATGGAGGGAATCCACCATGGCCTACATCGCTATGCGGCATATCATCAAGCAATACCAGGCGGGAGAGACGTCCATCCGCGCGTTGGACGACGCCTCTTTTGATGTGGAGCAAGGCGAGCTTGCCGTGATCCTGGGCGCTTCCGGCGCGGGCAAGACCACGGCGCTGAACCTGCTGGGCGGCATGGATACCGCCACAGCCGGCCAAATCCTGGTCGATGCAGACGACATCACCCAGTACAGCCCCAAAGAGCTTGTCGGCTATCGTCGAAGCGACGTGGGGTTTGTCTTTCAGTTCTACAACCTCGTGCCCAACTTGACGGCGCTGGAGAACGTGGAGCTTTCCACCCAGATCTGCGCTGACGCGCTTGACGCGGCCGAGACGCTGGAGAAGGTGGGCCTCAAGGCGCGCATGGGCAACTTTCCGGCGCAGCTTTCCGGCGGTGAGCAGCAGCGGGTCTCCATCGCGCGCGCCATTGCCAAAAACCCCAAGCTGCTGTTGTGTGACGAGCCCACCGGCGCGCTGGATTACAGCACGGGCAAGCAGATTCTGCAGCTATTGCAGGACACCTGCCGCAGGGAAAAGATCACGGTGCTGATCATCACGCACAACGCGGCGCTCGCGCCCATGGCAGACAGGCTCATCCGTTTTAACAGCGGCAGGGTTGTCGACGTTGCGCGCAATCCGCATCCCGTACCCATCGGGGAGATTGCGTGGTGACGGCGGATGAAGAAGCAGGCGTTTCACAGGGATATGCGGCGCACCATCAGCAAGAGCCGCAAACGGTTTTTCTCCATCATGCTCATCACCGCGCTGGGCGTGACAATGCTCACCGGCCTCAAGGCGGCGTGCGTGGACCTGCGGGCCTCGGCGGACAGCTTTTACGATGCGCAGCGCCTCTTTGATGTGGCGGTGGTGTCCACCTTGGGCCTTACCGAGCAGGATGTGCGGGCGCTCGCCGCGCTGGAGGGCGTGGAGGCTGCCGAGGGCAGCTACAGCGAGACGGTGACCACCCAGGTGCGCGACCAGCAGCGCAGCGCCGAGGTAAAGATGCTCAGCGACGCGGGCATCAACGCGCCCTACCTGCTGGAGGGGACGCTTCCCCAAAGCGCGGGCGAGATCGCCGTCACGCAAAACTACATCAATGAGACGGGCAAGGCGCCGGGCGATACCCTCACCATCGCGGAGGATGTGCAGCGGCGCGCAGAGGAGGAGACGGACGAGGCGTGGGCGCAGGACCTGCAGCAGCAGGAGACGCCGAACTTTACGCGCACGTCCTTCACCATTAGCGGCGTGGTGGTAGACCCCATGGACGTCAACCGGGCCGAGGGCGCGGTGGCGTTTCGGGCCAGCTCCAATGCGGACTACATCTTTTTTGTGACGCCCCAGGCTGTCAAGAGCGACGTATACAGCGCGGTGTACTTGACGCTGGATACAACGCGCGGATTGCTCTGCTACAGCGGCGCTTACGACGCGCGCGTCGCGGGAGTGATCGACGCCATTGAAGGCCAGATCAAACAGCAGCGTGAACGTGCGCGCTATGTGGCGGTGGTGGGTGATGCCACCGCCAAGGTGGACGACGCGCAGCGCCAGATGGATGGGGAATTTGCCCAGGCAGATACGCAGCTTGCCGACGCGCAGGCCAAGCTGGATGACGGGCAGCGACAGGTGGAGGAGGGCGGCCGCGCGCTTGCGCAAAATGAGCGCATGGCGGGCGCGCAGTTCCAGCAGGCATGGCGGACGATCAACGATGGCTACGCCTCCGTTGCGCAGGGGGAGCGCGCGCTTGCCCAGCAGGAGGCGCAGTTGGCGCAAGGGGCGGCGCAGCTGGCGCAGGGCAAGGAGGAACTTGCCCAGCAGGAAGCGCAGGCTAAGGGCGCGCTGCAGGATGCGCGCGCGCAACTGGAGCAGCAACAAACGCAGTGCGCGCAGCAGCACGGGGCGCTTATGGCGCAGTGCGACGACCTTTCGGCCCCCTTCGGGCCGCTATGGCCCGCGCAGGCGTGGGAAAGCTGGACGGCCGCCGCAAAGCAGGCCGCCCTGCCCATTGCGCAAGGGGATGCGCAGGCGCGCGCACTCCAGCAGCAGATGGCCCAGCTTGCGCCAGATACCGCGGCGTATGCGGATGCGGCGCGGCAGCTTGCGCAGGTACAAGCGGACGTGCAGCAGGCGACACAGGCGCTGCCCGAAGCGCTGGCCCCGCATCAGCAGGCCTTCTTCGATGCCCTTGCGCCTGTGCTGCAGGGGGCAAGGGCGCAGCTGGACGCGGCGATTGCCGCGCTGGATCTACAGGCGCCGCAGGACGCGGCCAGGCGGGAGGCGCTGCTGGCGCAGCGCGGGGCGCTTGACACGCTTGAGGAAACGCTGCCGAAGCTTGCGCTGGGATTAGGCCAGCTGGAGGCGGCGCAGGACGTCGTACAGGGCCAGCTCGAAGCACTCGCCCAGCAGCAGGCGAAGACGGAGGCGACCTTTAAGGCGGCATGGGAACAGATCGCCTCGCAAGAAGCGGCGCTCAAAGAGGGCAGACGCCAGCTAGAGCAGGGGTGCGGCACCTTAAAGGAGAGCCGCGCCCAGCTTGATGCAGGCGCGCGCACCCTGCAGGGCGAGCAGGCCGCCGCGCGGCGGCAGATTGCCGACGGCAAAAGGACGCTGCAGGACAGCCAGCGGGAGCTGGAGGAGGGACAAAGTGCGCTGGATGAGGAGAAGCGCACCTTTGAAGAGACGCGCGCTGACGCGCAGCAGAAGCTGCAGGACGCGCGCAAAGAGATTGCGGACATCGACATGACCCAGTGGTACGTGCAGGACAGAACCAGCCTCAGCGGCTACGTCAACGTGCAGAGCGACGCCGCTTCCATCGAGGCGGTGGGCACGGCCTTTCCCGTCGTGTTTTTCGTGGTGGCGATCCTCATCAGCTTGACCACCATCACGCGCATGGTGGAGGAGGAACGCGCGCTCATCGGCACCTATAAGGCGCTGGGGTTTACCGACAGGGAGATCCTGGCCAAATACCTGCTCTACGCCTTTGCCGCCTGCCTGATCGGCGGCGTGCTGGGCGATATCTGCGGGTTTATCCTGCTGCCAAAGTTTGTCTTTACCATCTTCCGCACGCTCTACCAGCTGCCCGCATACCAGCTGGCGTTCCAGCTGGGGCGCGGCGTGGGCGCCATACTGCTGTTTATGCTCGGCATCGTGGGGGCAACCGTGCTTGCATGCCGCGCCGAGCTGAAGCAGATGCCCGCGGTGTTGATGCGCCCGCGCGCGCCGCGCGCAGGCTCGCGTGTATTTTTAGAGCGCATCCCCTTGCTCTGGAACCGGCTGTCCTTCCTCAACAAGGTCACCGCACGCAACCTGTTCCGCTACAAAAAGCGGCTGTTTATGACGGTGGCGGGCATCATGGGCTGCACGGCGCTGCTGCTCTGTGGGTTTGCCATTAAAAACTCCGTGGCTGATCTGATGCCCCGCCAGTACGAACAGACCTACCAGTACGACCTGATGGTGGGCTGCGCGCCCGAGGATAACGACCAGATGTGCGCGCTTTTGCAGAATGATGCAAATGTTGCGGACTTTATCAACGTCCAGCTGGAGATGGTCAAGCTGAAAAACGCGCAGGGGGACAGCGAATCCGTGCAGCTGGTCGTGGTGCCCGAGGGCGTGTCGCTTGCGCGCTATATTCATCTAAAGGATGCGCACGGCGCGCAGGTGGCGCTGGCGGATGACGGCATCTACGTCACGCAGAACGCCGCGCAGGTGCTGGGCTTTGGCACGGGGGAGGGCGTCTTTGTACAGAACGCGCTGCTGGAGCAGCGGCAGATGCCGGTTGCGGGCATTGTGCGCAACTACCTGGGCAACGCGGTCTACATGACCCAGCGCGTCTACGAAAACGCCTTTACATCCTTTGCGCCCAACGGCGTGTACGCGCACCTGTCGGATGCCTGTGCAAACCAGGCCGCCTATGCCGATGCGCTGGGCAGGGAGGACATCATTCGCTCCAGCGTCAGCACCCAGGCGCTCAAGCGGGACTTTTACAGCGCGTTTTCACTGATCAACGCGGTGGTGTACATTATCATCGTCATGGCGGCGGGTCTTGCGTTCGTCGTGCTCTTTACGCTTTCCACCACCAATATCTCCGAGCGCGTGCGCGAGCTTGCCACCATCAAGGTGCTGGGCTTTTTTGACAGGGAGACCCACCGCTACGTCAATAAGGAGACGCTTATACTGACCCTGCTTGGCATTGCGTTGGGCCTGCCGGCTGGCTGGGGCCTGAGCAGCTGCCTGACGTACGTGCTCAAGATGCCCTCTATCTACTTTGCGGTGTCCATCCATCCGCAGAGCTACTTCCTTGCCGCGGCGCTCTCCCTCGCCTTTGCGCTGGCGGTCAACCTGCTGACCAACCGCACGCTCAACCGCATCGACATGGTGGAGGCGCTTAAAAGCGTGGAATGAGCGTTTCCCATCTGCGCCTGTGTGGTGTATCATGGAGGGAAAAGGAAGGTGGGTAAGTATGAAACGCTGCATTGTCCTGCGCCGGAATAGCAACGCAATACACCTGATATCCATGTAGGAGGATTCCATGTCTATTCCGGCAGAAAAAACCATTTACCCACGCGTAGGCGACCGCCATACGGTCTATTTGGACGCGGTGGTTCAAAATCCCAACATCTCGGTCGGCGCCTATACCATGTACAACGACTTTGTGCACGATCCCGTGGACTTTGCCCACAACAACGTGCTGTACCACTATCCCATCAACGGGGACCGGCTGATCATCGGCAAGTTTTGCTCCATCGCCTGCGGCGCCAGGTTTCTCTTTACCAGCGCCAACCACGCGCTGGGTTCGCTTTCAACCTACCCGTTCCCGCTCTTTTATGAGGCGTGGGATCTGCCCGCATCGCAGGTTGCCACGGCCTGGGACAACAGGGGGGATATCGTCATTGGAAACGACGTGTGGATCGGCTACGAGGCCGTGATCCTCTCCGGCGTGCACATTGGCGACGGCGCGATTGTCGCGGCGCGGGCCGTGGTCACCCGGGATGTCGCGCCCTACACCATTGTGGGTGGCGTCCCTGCCAAGCCCATCCGCAGGCGCTTTGATGCGCAGACGGTTTCGCTGCTCCAGCAGCTTCGCTGGTGGGATCTGCCACAGCCGCAGATCCAGGCGCTGCTGCCCGTCATCCAATCCGCAGACGCGCAGGCGCTGGCGGAAGCGGTGCAACGCCTGCGCGGATGATCCGCATACGTCTAGGACAGCTTTCAACCAAAAAAGAGGCGCACGTCGGCGCCTCTTTTTGTTTTGTTTGCAAATGCGCAGGGCGCCCCCGACCGGCGAGCGCGTATGCTGCCCCTGTACAAATGTCGCAAAAACCCCGCCACGCACCCGCACTGGCATATGCGGTATGCAGACAGGTGCGTGGGGGGCGCTTGCGCATCCCTACGATGCAACGCAACCGCGCGGGACGCGGCAGCCCACGGGCACCGTTGCCAGCATGCCCGTGCAGCAGGCACAGGGATACGCGCCAAACCGCTCGAAAAGCGCTGTGCCGCGCGCCTGCACAGACGCTGACGCATGCGGGGGGCCATGCACGATGGACCGCGCGCAGCGACACCCCTACGTGACATAGCGTGGGATGGGCGGTGTTGTACTTTTACCCCAATGCCTGTTCCCTGGCGCGCACAAAGGAATTTGCCGCATCGCGCAGGCCGCCCTGCATGCCGCGCTTTTGTACGCGCACAGAGGGCTTGCAACGTGCGTGCGGCGATCCGCAGGCAGTTGCAGGCAGCACGCGTTTTTACAAAATAACCCTCTTGTTGACAGGCATCCTGCACTCTGTTAAAATAGTTCTGTTTTGAACTAATGTGCTCTTGGAAGTACGCAGGATTGGGGGAGAAAGCGCTTGGAGACGATGGAACTGCTCGCGACCGCGCAGCGCCTGCGCAGGCGCTACCAGCGCCAGTGCCAGCAGATTGCCGATGTGCACGGGATGCACCGCATTGAGCTGGAGATTCTGCTCTTTCTGGCGAACAACCCCGCGTGCGACACTGCCAGGGACATCGTCGCGCTGCGCAACCTGACCAAATCGCACGTCTCGCAGGGGGTATCGGCGCTGTTGGCGCGCGGCTATCTGGACGCCGCGCCCGATGTGACGGACAAGCGCTGCATGCGCCTATCCGTGACAGCTGCGGCGGGGGGCGTGGTTGCGGAGGGGCAACGGATGCAGCGCGCGTTTTTCGAGGCGCTCTTTGTGGACTTCAGCCCGCCGGAGCGCGCGCAGTTTGCGCAGATGTTGCGCCGCGTGGCCCAGCGCGTATGATCGGGCAGGAACTTGCCACGTAAGGGGAGTGGGGAAATGGACATATTTGCAATCGTCATCTACATCATCGCGGGGCTGGGTGCCGGCATCGGCACCGGCCTTGCGGGGCTTTCCGCAGCGGCCGTCATCTCGCCGATGCTCATCACCTTTCTGGGCTTTGACGCCTATGCGGCGGTGGGCATCGCGCTGGCATCCGACGTGCTGGCCTCGGCCATCTCGGCCTACACGTACGGCAGGCATGGGAATCTGGATATTAAAAACGGGCTGGTGATGCTGGCCAGCGTGCTTGTGTTCACCCTGGTGGGCAGCTATGTCGCATCCCTGGTGCCAAACACCATGATGGGCGGCTTTTCAGTGTTTATGACGCTGCTGCTGGGCCTGAAGTTCATTGTGCGCCCGGTGATGACTACCAAGGAGGCGCTGGCGCAAAAGAGCGCCAGGCAAAAGGTAGTACAGTCGCTGCTCTGCGGCGTGCTGATCGGCTTTATCTGCGGCTTTATCGGGGCGGGCGGGGGCATGATGCTGCTGCTGATCCTCACAAGCGTGCTGGGCTATGAGCTCAAGACCGCCGTGGGCACCAGCGTGTTCATCATGGCATTTACCGCGTTTACCGGCGCCTTGTCGCATATGCTCATCGGCGGGCTGCCCGATATGACGGCGCTTATCGTGTGCGTGGTGGCCACGCTGGCAGGGGCACGCGTGGCGGCGCTGTTTGCCAACAAGTCCACACCCAAAAAACTCAACCGCGTCACCGGCGTGGTGCTGAGCGTGCTGGGCGCGGCGATGGTGATCGTCAAATTCTGGGGATAGGCGGAAGAGCGCGCTGCAAACAGGCGGGCGACCAAGTGCAGGCAAACCGTATGGGTCAGCGAAACGCGCGTGGCGGGGATCAGGCGGCGCCCCTTTGGCGGGTTGATGCCCCGGGAGACAAGGGCGTTTTTTTCCTGTCCCGCATGGCGACCCGAAGATAACGGATAACGCCCGCCAGGGCGGCATAAGGGTATCAGATAGACGCGTAGCTACCGCAAACAGGCGGGGCACGCGCCTTTTTCGCAGGCCTCTGCGCCGCACAGGCTTCCTTTGATGGCGCACCGCGGCAGTTTTGCATATATCTTTTCTGGCAAAACGCTTGTAGTATCCCTATCTATCGCTATACTGGAAGGCACGGTACCGTAAATAGAGCGACAAGAGAGGTTACAATATGATGGAACCATACACACTTACACAGATCGGCGTGCTGCACGCGGACGCACAGGGCTACTGCGCGGCGCTGCTGCCACAGTACATACCCGCGCTACAGGGGCTGGAGGCTTTGACCATGTTCAGTTGCTCTGGTGGTTTGACGGATGCGACAATGCGCGCTCGCGCGGCAGGCTGATGGAGCGCAAGCCATATCGGAGCGCGCCCGACACGCTCGGTACCTTTGCCACGCGATCGCCCGCGCGGCCCAATCCCATCGGCATCACCTGCGCGCGCGTCACGTATATCGACGCGCAACGCGGTGTCATAGGCCTTGCGTACGTGGACGCGGACGACGCAAGCCCGTTGCTGGACATCAAGCCCTATACGCCCAGCCTGGACCGCGTGGAGCGCCCACAGGTGCCGCGCTGGTGCGCACACTGGCCGGCGTGTGTGGAGCGCAGCGGCGACTTTGACTGGGCGGGGGAGTTCCTGTTTACATGCTTGTAAAACGGCTATAGCACGTTTTGCCCCTGCAATACAACGGTTATGGCCCGGGCAAAAAAGGGGGCGTGGTAAGCACCGCTTACCACGCTCCCTTTTAACGGCGTATGCTACTGTAGTTCCTTTTTGCGGAAGATGGCCAGCGCACAGGCGTAGGAGATCGCCAGCGCCACCGCGCTGGCGGCGGGCAGCAGCCACGTGATGTTCTGGTTGATGTAATCCATCGGGCCGTGCAGCGCCTCCAGCACGTATGCGGGCAGGATTTTGCCAAGCAGCATGATCGCGGCTATGGGAAGCAGGTAGCACATAACCAGCAGCAGGCGCGCCCGCTCCGCGCCAAATTTGTAGAGCAGCGGCAGCGCAATGCTGCTGAAGATGATGGCAACACACAGCAGCAGCGCCACAAACGTCAACTGTTCGGGCCAGTTCACCGGCTGCCCCAGCGCACCGCTCAGCGCGCCCACGCCCAGGGCGGCCGCACCGCCCAGCAGGCAAAAAAACAGCAGCAGCAGGTATTTCGCGCCCACCATCTGGCCGCGGGAAAGGGGCATGGCCATGGCGTAGCCGTCCCACTTGCACTGGCTGTCGTAGCTGAAGGAGGTGATCACCATCATGCTGCACAAAAGGATGAGCAGCGGCTGCAGAAAGTCCACGCCCTGATGGATGAAGATGGCCGCGTACACGACTATAAGCAGGCCGATGGTGCGCAGCGATTTGCGCAGGTTGTAGAGGTCTTTGAGAAGAAGCCCTGTCATTGTCTGTCACCTCGCACATAAAAAAGCATGATTTCTTCCAGCGTCACGGGGTCCACCACGGCGCCGGGGTGGCGGCGCAGGAAGCCCGCCCGATCGGTGATGAGGGCCTCTGTGGAAAAAGCGCTCCTGCGCACGCGCAGCACGACACCTGCGTCCACGCCCGCAAGCTCCTGCGGACTGCATTTTAGTATGCCCATGTTATCGCTCAGCGCGTCGCGCGACTGGGAAAAGATCAGGTTGCCCTCGTGGATGAACGTGATGTAGTCGGCGATCTTATCCAAATCGCTCGTGATATGGGAGGAGAGCAGCACCGCGTGGCGCTCGTCCTCGATAAAGGCCTGCAGCATCTCCAGCAGCTCGTCGCGGGCGACGGGATCCAGGCCGCTTGTCGCCTCGTCGAGTAGCAGCAGCTCGGCGTGGTGCGACATGGCCGCGGCGATGGAAAGCTTGGTCTTCATGCCCTTGGAAAAGGTTTTGATGGGCTTGTTCTCCGGCAGGCTGAAGCGTTTGGTGTGCTTGCCAAAGGCGTCCGCGTCCCAGCGGGCGTATATCCTGCCCATAAAACGGTTGATATCGCGCACGCGCAGCTCCTCGGGGAAGCGGCAATCGTCAAACACCACGCCGATGCGCTCGCGCAGCGCGCGGTTGTCAGCGCCTGCGGGCTCGCCCAGCAGCTCCAGACGTCTGCTTTTGGACGAGATGAGGCCCAGCATCGATGCGATGGTGGTGGTCTTACCCGCGCCGTTTTCCCCGATAAAGCCCATGATGCTGCCCATGGGCAGGCGCATGGAGATGTTGTTCAGTGTAAAGCCCGCATAGGTTTTACACAGGTCCTGCACATTGATGGCGTCCATGATGATGCGTCACTCTCCTTCGTACAGCAGCGCGAGGATGTCCTGCAGCTCCTTGCAGGAGATGCCGCCCGTGTGTGCAAGCGCGGCTGCCTGCTGCAGGTGCTGTTCGATCTGGCGCAGATGCTCCTCGCGGATAAATGCGGTATTGGTGGCCGATACAAAGCTGCCCTTGCCTGTGACGGTTTCAATGAACCCGTCGCGCTCCAGCTCCTGGTAGGCGCGCTTTGTGGTGATTACGCTGATGCGCAGCTCCTTGGCAAGCAGGCGCATGCTGGGCAGCGCGCTGCCTGCCCGAAGCTCTCCTGCGATGATGGCCTGTTTGATCTGGTTGGTGATCTGCTCATAGATGGGCTTATCACTGGCGTTGCTGATGATGATGTTCATGGGGGCCCCCTGACAATATTGTATATAGCGCATATATACAATATGTCTTTTGCGCATCTGTTTGTCAAGCTTTTTTGCGTGGAAATTTCAACCTGCGCGCGTGCGCGGCACATGACAGGGCGCATTACATATTTGGGAGAAATACCGTCAGGCCGCAAAACAAGCGGCAAAAAGCCATTCTTTTTACGCCGGCGGTTTTGACGGATGCTGCCCGATGCATTAGAATAGAAAAAGTAAGTATTGTGCGTGAGGCGGTGGGCATTCTTGAGACGCCGTAGGCGGAAAATCAAACCGCGTTTTATCGTATTTATCAGCGTGGTCGTCCTTGTGATTGTTGCGCTTGTTTTGCCGCTGTTTGGCAGGCAGCGCACCGCCGCGGTGCAGTGGGGCACGATGGAGGACGGCCGCGCCATCTCCTGCGTGATTCTGCGGGATGAAAAGGTGGTGGCCGCCGAGGCCACCGGCAAGCTGGAGTACATGGTGCCCGAGGGGGAGCGTGTCAGCACCGATACGCTCATCGCCCAGGTATATAAATCCGGCTACAGCGAAAAGACGCTGGCCGAGCTTGCACGCGTGCAGGAGGAGATCGTCGACTACCAGCGCAACAACATCCTCAAAGACATTGTGGATGCGGACCTTGCGGCGCTGGATGCCTCCATCAAGGCCAAGGGCGATGAGATCGCCGCGGCGGTGCGGGGGGAGAACGACGCGCAGGTGCTGCGCCTGGAGACGGAGCTGAAACCCCTGCTGCGCGACCGGCAGGCATATTTGACGCGCGTGGCCACTGCAGATGAGCATCTGCAGCAGCTCTACGACAGGCAGACAAGCCTTACCGAGCAGATCGCGCAGTGGCGCGTGGACGTCAAGGCCCCCTTTTCCGGCGTGGTGAGCTTTTTTACCGATGGCTGCGAGGCTTCCCTAAGCATGGACGCGCTGGAGGGGCTGACGTATTCCTCGGTTAAAAACGCGGTGCAGGCAAGTGACGTGCAGCAGAGCGAGGAAGCCAAGCTGTACACGCCGATGTTCCGCATCGTCAACAACACGCACTGGTATATCCTCGTGCTCTCTGAGGGCGCGTCGCGGGATTTGGTGCTGCAAAAGCAGTACGATATCGTCTTTGACGATATCCCCGATACCACCTTTACCGGCAAGCTTGTGGGCCAGCGCGCCGAGGGCAAGCAGCTGCTGGAGGTGCTGGAGGTGACGCAGGATATCGGCCCCCTTTTGAGCGTGCGCCAGATCAACGGCACGGTGGGCAAGCGCTTTGAGGGGCTCAAGGTGCCCGCCTCCGCGCTTAAGACCAGGGACGGGCAGCGCGGCGTGTACCGCGTCGATGGCGGCGAGAGCATTTTTGTGCCGGTGGACGTGCTGGTGGAAGATAAGAGCGCGGCCATTGTGCAGCCCAAAGAAGAGGGTGCGCTGGAGGTCAAGCAGACGGTGCGCACATAACACACGCTATATTATTGAAGGAAAAGTGGCGGTTGAGCGCATGGAGCAGTTGCAGGATAGGATCGAAGCGGTGCGCGCGCGCATCGCGCAGGCGGCCGCGCGCGCGGGGCGTGACCCCCAAGAGATTACGCTGATTGCCGCGATCAAGACGCAGGACTGTGCCACGGTGCAGCGGGCGCTTGCGCTGGGCATCACAGATGTAGGGGAAAACCGCGTCCAGGAATTGGCTGGGCACGCGCCTGCGCTTTTGGGGCGCAGCCGGCTGCATTTTATTGGACAATTGCAGCGCAACAAGGTAAAATATATCATATCATGCGTGGATGCGGTTCATTCGCTGGACCGTGCTGCGCTGGCGGAGGAAATCGAGCGCCAGGCCGCGCGCGCAGGCCGTACAGTGGACGTGCTGCTGCAGCTGCGCCTGGAGGACGCCCCGCAGCGGGGCGGCGCGGCGCTGGACGAGGCGCCTGCGCTGCTGGAGTGCGTGCTTGCCAAGGCGCACCTGCGCCTGCGCGGCGTGATGTGCGTGCCCCCGCTTGATGTGGCGCCTGCAGCGGCATTTGCCCAGGTGCGCCAGGCGCGCGACGCGCTCAAGGCCAGGTACCCCGAGGCGGATTTGGGCTGGCTCTCCATGGGCATGACACATGACTTTGAGATTGCGATTGCACAGGGTGCAACGCACGTGCGCATCGGCACGGCACTGTTCGGCCCGCGCGATGTTCAGCAGCAGAAATAGGGGAAAGGGGAAACACAATGAAAAATCGCTTTTTCGGCAAGATGCTTGATATCATCGGCCTGGAGGAAACCGACGTCGATGATGATGAATACATGGAGGATGACGACGTATACGATGAAGCGCCTCCGGTGCGGGGGCGTATGCAGCAGTACGACGACTATCAGGAAGACGATTATGAGGACGAGCCGCGCGTAGAGCGCAAGCGCGCGCGTGCGGAGCGTAAGAATCATGGGAAGGTGGTTGCAATGCCTCAGCCCCGCGCGTCGATGAGCCAGATGAAAATGCTGGTCTACCGCCCCATGTCCTACGATGATACGCAGAATATCATCGATAACCTGCGCCAGGGCAAGCCTGTGATTGTCAATCTGGAGGAACTGGAGCTGGACGTCGCCCAGCGCGTGCTGGACTTTATGAGCGGCGCGGTCTATGCGCTCTCCGGCTCCATCTTCAAGGTGGCCAACGGCATCTTTGTGCTCGCGCCCAATAGCGTCGATATCAGCGGCAACGTGCCCGATGAGATGCAGGGCAGCAGCTTTTACGCGCTGGGCAGCGGCCGCCGCCGCACGGAGCAGCGGGCATGAACGGCGCCGCCGCGGTAGTTGTACCCATATTGCAGGGCGTCAATATCTTCATTGGCGTGCTGGTCGCGGTGATCTTTATCAACGCGATTCTTTCATGGATCCTGCCGCCGTTTAACAAGGTGCGCGTCACGCTCGACCGAATCGTCGCGCCCATCCTGAACCCATTCCGCAGGCTTTTTATGCGCTTTAGCAAGGGTCGCCTGCCCATTGACCTGTCGCCCATCCTGGCGTATCTGGCGCTGTTGCTGGTCCAGCAGCTGCTGCAGATGCTCATACTCAGCATGATGCGGGTGTATTAAGGAGTTTTTTCATGGCGCCTGTGCGTGAACAGACGGCCTTCATGGCCATGGCCCGGGATGCGGCCAGACGCGCTGCGCGCAGCGGCCGCGCCCAGTACACGACCTTTTTGGATGAGGAACAGGCAGCCTGGGCCGCCACCGCCGCCGCGAAGGAGGGTGTGGGCGCGTTTCCCTTTGGGGGATACGATGACGCGGAGCGCTGCATGGTGTGCTGCGCTGACGCGCCTCCCGCGCCGGAAGATTACCCCATGGCACGTCTGTGCGTCAGCTGGCCGGAGGCGGCGGGCCTCAGCCACCGTGACATGCTCGGGGCCCTGCTGGGGCTGGGCATTGAGCGCGTCCAGGTGGGGGATATCGTGCTGCACAGTCACAGCTGCGATGTATTTGTGACGGATACCATGGCCGATTACATCACTAGGCAGTTGCTGCGCGTGGGGCGCGCACACGTGTCGGTGCGCCGGGCGGATGCGCCCTTTGTCCCGCCCGAGCGGCGCTATACGCTGCACCGCGGCACGGTGGCATCGCTGCGGCTGGACGCGGCGCTGTCGGTGGCGCTCCCCCTTTCCAGGGAAAAGTGCGCGCAGCTTATCGCCTCGGGCGGCGTGCGTCTCAACCACTGCGAAACGCTGCGCGCCGATGCGCGCCTGCAGCAGGGCGACACGCTCTCGCTGCGCGGATTTGGCAGGTACGATATCCTTGAAGTTGGATCACTTACGCGAAAGGGCCGCACGCACATCGTGGTGGGGCAGCGTGTTTGATGGATAGAAGTCGCATGAGCGTAAAAAGGAGTGTTTTTTGATGGCGTTTGATCCTTCCATGATCGAAGAAAAACAGTTCGCCACCTCGTTTCGTGGCTACAACACCACAGAGGTGGACGACTTTTTAGAGGAAATCCTGCAGGTGTGCAAGGATTTGGAGAACAACTGCCGCAAGGCAGAGCGCGAGAGCGTCCGCTACAAGGAGCGCGCCGCCCAGCTGGAGGCGCAGCTGGAGCAGGCCCCAAAGGCCCCCAAGGCCGAGGCCCCGGCAGCGCCTGAAGTGCCCGCGCCGCAGGTGAAGGTGGTTGAATCGGCCGCGCCGCGCGAGTCGGAGAAGGTGCTTGAGGAGGCGCGTCTCCAGGCGCAGCGCATCATCATGGGCGCGCAGGCCCAGGTGGACAAACAGGTGGCCATGGCGATGGAGCAGTCCCAGGTCAAGATCGACGCCAACAAGCGCGAGGCCGAGACAATTATCGAAAAGGCGCGCAAGGACGCGGAGAATATCATCATGCAGTCCGACCAGGCGCGCGAGCGCATCGCGGAGTACGGCGCGCGCATCCGTGTGGCGCTGGAGGCCGAAATGGCGGTGCTGGCCAGCGACCCGCTCTTTAAGGTACAGCCGGTCTCGCTGGAGCAGGAGCTGCAGGCGCAGCAGAGCGTGGTGCAGGATGTGCAGGAGCGCATCAGCAACGATGAGGATTGGGTCATCGAATAAAACAAGCGAAGAATGATGCAAGCGGGCACGCGCCACAGGCAATAGGGCGGGTGCCTGTTTTTCAGGTTCGCGGGACGCGCCTTTGTGCCGTGCCGCAGGGCGCATGTAAAAGGAGGAATGTTCTTTTGTGGACGGTGCTTGGTATCGCGCTGCTCGTCGGGCTTGATCAGCTGTCAAAGGTATGGGCGCTGGCGCTGCGCGCACTGCCGGGGCAATCGTACGCGCTGTGGCCCCATGTGCTGCACCTGACGTATGTGGAGAACCGGGGCGCGGCCTTTGGGCTGCTGCAGGGGCAGCACGTGCTGTTTTATATCGTCACGGCGGTGATGCTTGCCGCAGTGCTGTTTGTGTTCTATAAATACCGGCCAACACCCAAATTCCTGCGCTTTACGCTGATGCTCATCACTGCGGGCGCGCTGGGCAACGCCATCGACCGGATACGCCTGGGGTACGTAATCGACTATTTTGAGATCCGGCTTTTTGATTTTGCCGTGTTCAATGTGGCGGACTGCTTTTTGTCGGTGGGGCTGGTGCTGGTGTGCATCTACGTGCTGTTTTTGCACGACAGGCATTTCCCGGAAAAGGCGCGCAAGGACACTGGGGCGGATGGTGCACAGGTAGAGGGCGCGGCGGTAGAATGTGATGCGGCGCCCAGCGTGCCGGATAAAGAGGCACCAACCAAGCAGGACGCCTCCACGCCCCCCGCGGAGGTGGAAAAAACCGGAGATGCGCGCGATGTGTGACGCAGGCGCGCCGCGCCAAGGAGAGACGCGCGCCCTTTGCGTGGCGCAGGAGGAGGCAGGCACGCGCCTGGACGTCTTTTTGGCCGCCCATGGCGTGGCCACCCGTTCCATGGCGCAGCACCTGATCCGCCAAGGCTGCGTGCAGGTGGCGGGCAAGGCGTGCGCGCAGGTCTCCTGCAAGCTAAAGGCGGGCGCGCAGGTGACGGCAATCATTCCGCCGCCGGCGCCGATGGCGCTGGTGGGGGAGGATATCCCCCTGCAGATCCTCTACGAGGACAGCGACCTGATCGTCATCAATAAGCCCCGTGGCCTGGTGGTGCACCCCGCCGCGGGCAATGAGACGGGCACGCTGGTGCAGGCGCTGCTCTACCACTGCGGGGACCTGTCGGGCATCGGCGGCGCGCTGCGGCCGGGCATTGTGCACCGGCTCGACAAGGATACGACCGGCAGCCTTGTGGTGGCGAAAAGCGACATGGCCCACCAGTCCCTCTCGGCGCAGATCAAGCAGCGCAGCGTGCTTCGGCGCTACTGGGCGATTGTGGACGGCAACATCAAACAGGACGAGGGATTGATCGAGGCGCCCATTGGGCGGCATCCCGTGCACCGCAAAAGAATGGCGGTTGTGCCAAACGGGCGGGAGGCGGCCACCGAGTACCGCGTGCTGGCGCGCTTCGGCGGGCAGTATACCTTTGTGGAGCTGCACCTGCGCACCGGGCGCACGCATCAGATACGCGTGCATATGGCGAGCATCGGCCATCCCGTCACGGGCGATCCGCTCTACGGGGCAAAAAAATGCAAGCTGGGCATGCTGGAGGCCCAGGCGCTGCACGCGCGCCTGCTGGGCTTTGCGCACCCGCGCACAGGGGTGCAGATGACCTTTGAGGCGCCGCTGTTCCCCGATTTTGCAAAGGCGCTCGAAACGCTGCGCAAAATGTATCCTTAAAGTGCGCCTTTTTCAGAAATTTGTCGTGGACATGCCTGCCTCTTTATGCTATCCTAATACAGATGGGTCAACCTTTAACGCTCGTCCCGTGAGACTGGCAAGGTGATGCTCGATTTGAGGGTATACGTGTGCCTCGCCTTGCGGTGGGGCACTTTTTTTGTGGAAAGGAGCGCGCGCTGTGCCGGTGCTGCGAGAGAAAACCTGCCTGATGGATGAAAAGGCGATGGGCCGGGCGCTGACGCGCATTGCCCATGAGATTATCGAGCGGGCGCGCGGCGTGGAAAACGTGGCGCTCATCGGCATCCGCAGGCGGGGCGTGCCGCTGGCCCGCGCGCTTGCCGCGCGCATCCAGCAGGTGGAGCAGGTGCGCGTGCCGGTGGGCGCGCTGGACATCACGCTGTATCGGGACGACCTGTCCGAACGCGGTGCGCAGCCCACCCTTACCGGCAGCGACGTGCCCTTTGACGTGCGCGATAAGGTCATCGTGCTGGTGGACGACGTGCTCTACACCGGCCGCACGGCGCGCGCCGCCATTGAGGCGGTGATGCATCTGGGACGCCCGCGCGCCATCCATCTGGCGGTGCTGGTGGACAGGGGGCATCGGGAACTGCCCATCCGCGCCGATTACGTGGGCAAAAACGTGCCCACCGCGCGCAGCGAGCTGATCCGCGTGCAGGTGGCGTCTGTCGATGGTGTCAGCCGCGTGACGCTGTGCGATACCAACAGGGAGAACTGAAGCTGCATACCATCCGGCGGCTTTTGCTCTAATACATCTATTTTTACCGCAACATCGAAGGGGGTATCATCATGGAGAAGAACCAATCCACGGGCAAGATGGTGGTGCTGGGCATCCAGCATGTCTTTGCCATGTTCGGCGCAACGGTGCTTGTGCCGCTCATGACGGGCATGGACGTCTCAGTCACCCTGTTTGCCGCAGGCCTGGGCACGCTGCTGTTCCACCTGATCACCAAGCGCAAGGTGCCTGTATTTTTAGGCTCCAGCTTTGCGTTTATCACCGCGATTATCGTGGTGGCGGACATGATGTCCGGCGGCGCGGCCATCGGCACGCCGGAGTATAACGTGGGCCTGCAGTATGCGGGCGGCGGCATCATCGCCGCGGGCGCCATGTACCTGATCCTTTCGCTGCTGGTGAAGGTCTTCGGCGTGGATCGCGTGCGCAGCTTCTTCCCGCCGGTGGTCACCGGCCCCATCATCATCATCATCGGTCTGATGCTCGCGCCCACCGCCATCAACAATATTGTGACGGAAAACGGCGCGGGCGCCGTGGCGCTTTCAGGCATGCCGCTGCTCTCCAACTGGATCGTCGCGGCGGTGACCATCGGTGTGATGATGTGCGTCTCCGTATTCGCCAAGGGCTTCTTCAAGCTGGTGCCCATCCTCTTTGGCATCGCGGCGGGCTACCTCACCGCGTGGATCTTCACCTGGTGCGGCGTGCCCCTGGTAAGCACGCAGGCCATCGCAGATGCCGCATGGGTGGAGCTTCCCAAATTCTCCCTGCCGCTGTTTGACTGGAAGGCCATTGCGGTCATCGCGCCCGTGGCCATCGTGACGTTTGTGGAGCACATCGGCGATGTGTCGGCCAACGGCGCTGTGGTGGGCAAGGACTTCATCAAGGACCCCGGCCTGCATAGGACCCTGATCGGCGACGGCCTGGCCACCATGCTGGCCGGCGCGATCGGCGGCCCCGCCAACACCACCTATTCCGAGAACACCGGCGTGCTTGCGGCCACCGGCAACTATAACCCCGTGACGCTGGAGATCGCGGCGATCTTCGCTATTTTTCTGAGCTTCTTCGGCAAGGTGGGCGGCTTTATCAACACCCTGCCGCACGCGGTGCTGGGTGGCATCAGCATCATCCTCTACGGCATGATCGCATCGGTCGGCCTGCGCACGCTGGTGGAGAACCAGGTGGACTTTAAAAAGAGCAGAAACCTTTTGATTGTGGCGGTGATGATGGTCATGGGCCTGGGCGGCGCAGCCTTCCAGATCAATGACATCGTCAGCATCTCGGGCGTGGCGCTGGCAGCGATCATCGGCATTGTGCTCAACAAGCTGCTGCCGGAAAACATCGACAAAACCAAGGATAAGAACGCGGCTTAAACCCCGTTAAATCGTTTTTTGCGCGGCGCACACAGTGCCGCGCTTTTTTAATGTGCGCGGTACGCGGGTAGGGAAGGCGTAGCGCGTTTTCAGCGCGTGTGTCCACGCCAGTCTGCGCTCGCCAGTGTGCAGAATCGGAATACGCGCCCGCGCGCCCCTGGGGGCCGAAGGGCCCTGTTTTGAGCTATGCGTCACAGGCAAAACAAATTTTCGGTCGAACTTTCAGGGCTGCGCCAGCGCTGCGGCGCGCGGGACACCGTTGCTTTATGTAGAGGCCCAAAAAGACCACCCATCCACGGGTAGCTTGGACTTGTGCAGCGCGCATGCGCTGCTCTCTTTGCGTGCGTTTTGCAGGAGATGGCAGGCTTTTATTACATAAACGCTGTGGGCGGTTAGATGAAAAATCGCATTGCGCCTGGCGGCATCCGGCAAAGCGTCGTGCACATCACACGCGCTGCCTGGCGTAAGGCGCGCATGCCCGCCGATGCGCCAAATGCGCGGCAGGAACATCCCACAAAAATAACCGCCCGGCAGGTCAGGCTGCCGGGCGGCTCTCTTTGGCAAAGCTGCTGTGGCTATTGGGCGCGCAGGGTCAGATTTTCTTTGATGCTCTGGCCCGAGGCGGTCTTTCCCTTGAGGGTTAGCTTGTATTCGCGCGCCTTGGGGGGGATGGGTCCGCCGATGCTGGCGTCCTTGCTGAAGAAAAAGCCGCCCATATCGTCCTTGCCGTTGAGCCCCTTGTTGATGCTGGATTCACCCTCCACGGGCTTGAGCGTGCCACTGCAGCCCCACTGGGTGCCTTTGGCAAAGGTGTACTCCAGCTCCGTGATCTGCTCGGCGCCGTTGTATTTGATGCGAAAGAGCGTGCGGTAGCCGTCCTGCAGCTTTGCTGTGTCCGTGCCCTCGGGGACGGCCTGCATGGCGGCGCGGTCCTCCTCGTTGGATACTCGCACGTCCATATAGACCTCCCAGTCGCCCTGCTGCGCGCCCACGCTGTAGGGCAGCTGGCTGAGGTTATCAGGGTCGTTTTCCTTGACCTGCCTGCTGCAGGCCTTGGGCACCAGCACGATGGCGACGGCCACCAGCAGCGCCAGCGGGATGAAACGGAGCCATTTTTTCATGTGGGCAAATCTCCTTTAATGCATACGTGTACTTGCAAACAATACACATTGTAGTATATCCGCGGCCCAAAAGCTAGCATTCAATGCGGCCGGTGGCAACATGATCGACAAACGCGCGGTCATGCTCCACAAAAAGCAGGGTGGCCCGCGCGCGCAGCAGCAGGTCCTCCAGCTGCATGCGGGTGTAGACGTCCACAAAGTTGAGAGGCTCGTCCCACACGTAAAGGTGCGCCTGCTCGCTGAGGCTGGCGGCCAGCAACACCTTTTTCTTCTGTCCGGCGCTGAAGGCGGACATGTCCTTTTCAAACTGGACGCGGGCAAAGTCTAGCTTACGCAATATGGTCAGCAGCAGGCTTTCGTCCAGCCCGCGCGCTTGCGCATAGGCGTGCAGCGTGCCCTGCAAAAAGGAGGTATCCTGCGCCACGTAGGAGATTTTGCAGCCCGATGCGCACTGCAATGTGCCGCTGTGGGGGACGCTTTGGCCCAGCAGTAACTTCAGCACGCTGGATTTGCCGCTGCCGTTGCCGCCGCACAGCGCGAGGCGCTCTCCCTGGCGCAGCGTGAAGCGCAAAGGGCCGCAGACAGGCTGCTCTTCGTAGCGGATGCACAGGTCCGTGGCCTGAACCAGCACGGCCTTGGGATGGGGCAGGGGATGCTGCGCCAGGGCGTCTGCGTGCTCGATATTCTTCAGCAGCGTCGCTTTTTGCGCGATTTCCTGCTGCCGGCGCGCCTCGATGGCCTTGGCCCGCTTCATCACTTTGGCGGCCTTATGCCCGATAAAACCGCGGTCCACCGGCCCCTGGCCGAACTTTGTCCGCTCGCTCTGCGCGGACCAACCCGCTGTGCGGCGCGAGGCCTGGGCAAGCCGACCGATGTCCCTGCGCAGCTTTTTATCCTGGTCCAGCTCAAAGGCGTCGGCCATCGCCTTGTTTTGCCACCACGCGGAGAAATTGCCGTGCTGCAGCTGGATATCCGCGCGGTTGAGCGCGAGGGTGTGATCCGTGCAGCGGTCCAGCAGATCGCGGTCGTGCGATACCAGGATAAAGCCCTTCTTTTGGGCCAGATAGTCGCCCAGCAACGCGCGCGCAGCCATATCCAGATGGTTGGTGGGTTCGTCAATGAGCAGAAAGCGGCCCTCGTTACAGAAAAGCGCGGCCAGCAGCACTTTGGTGCGCTCGCCGTGACTGAGCGTGTCAAAGGGGCGCGCAAGCGCGTCTTGGCGCACCTTAAGCAGCGAAAGCTCCCGCCGCAGGGTCCACAGCGGTGCGTCGGGGCAGACACCCTTAAGCACCTGCTGCGTGCGCGCACATATGTCGGGCACATCGTAGGGAAAATAGTCAAAGGCAACCTGCGCCCTGATGCTGCCCCGGTAGGCGTATTTGCCCAGAAGCAGCTGCAGGAAGGTGGTTTTGCCGCGCCCGTTGCGGCCCACAAAGCCCAGCTTCCAGTCGGTATCAAGCTGCAGAAAAACGTGTTCAAAGACGTTGTCGTAGCTGCCCTCGTAGCAAAAAGTTAAACCGGCAATATCGATTAAAGACATGGGAAGGCACCTCCATAGCGGGAAGAAAAAAGGGGAATGCCGCCGCAGAAAACTGCACGCGCATTTCCCCTTGCATAGGCGCGGGCGTTCAAAGCACCCGCGCCAAAAGGAGCGCCATAAAGACCTATGATGCAATTTCCCCTGCAGCACACACAAAACAACGCCAGTTTTTTGGCGAAGGATGTGCGCCCCTTTTCAATTACTGGTTAGCAGGTGAAATTGCGCATTGGTCAACCTCCCATTCTCTCTTGGATGTACAGAGATTATATATGCCCGCAGGGCACGCTGTCAAGCGGCGGGCTTCCGGGCGCGTGTCTGCGCGCGACGACGCATGCAGAGAATGCTCCCCATCACGCCTGCGCAGGGGCAGCCTCCTCATGCGCGCGAAGGATAGCCATGAATTCCTCGCCGGTGATGGTCTCCTTTTCCAGCAGATAGGCAGCCAGCTGGTGCAGCACGTCAAGATGGTCCTGGAGGATGGCGGCGGCTTTTTCGTGTGCGCGGCGGATGAGACGCAGAACCTCGGCGTCAATCTTCGCTGCGGTGTCAGCAGAGCAAGTAAGCGAGGCGTCGCCGCCCATGTAGGCGCCGCTGGTGGTCTCCAGCGCCATCATGTCGAAATCTTCGCTCATGCCCAGGCGGGTGACCATGGCGCGCGCCAGCTTGGTGGCCTGCTCAATGTCATTGGACGCGCCCGAGGTACAGGTGCCAAAGACGATCTCCTCGGCCGCGCGGCCGCCGGTGAAGGTGGCGATCTTATCAAAGGCCTCCTGTTTGGAGAGCAGCACGGATTCCTCTTGGGCGACCTGCATCGTGTATCCAAGCGCGCCAGAGGTGCGCGGAACGATGGTGATTTTGTGTACGGGCGCGGCGTGCTTCTGCATGGCGGCGACAAGCGCGTGACCGATCTCGTGGTAGGCGATGACGCGCTTTTCCTTTGCGGAGATCACCGCGCCCTTGCGCTGGTAGCCTGCGATGACCGTCTCAACGGATTCCTCAAGATCCTCCTGCAGCACGGTGTCACGGTTGTTTTTGACTGCCAGAAGCGCGGCCTCGTTGACGATGTTGGCCAGCTCCGCGCCTGAAGCGCCGCTGGTGGCGCGCGCAATGGCGTTGTAATCGATATTCGGCGCGGTCTTGACGCGGCGGGCGTGCACCTGAAGGATGGCCTCTCGGCCGGGCAGATCGGGCAGCTCCACAGGGATGCGCCGGTCAAAGCGGCCGGGGCGCAGCAGCGCGGGGTCCAGCATTTCGGGCCGGTTGGTGGCCGCAAGGATAATGACGCCCTTGCTGGAATCAAAGCCGTCCATCTCGGTGAGCAGCTGGTTAAGCGTCTGCTCGCGCTCGTCGTTGCCTCCCATGCCGGTGGTGTCGCGCTTTTTGCCGATGGCGTCGATCTCATCGATGAACACGATGCAGGGCGCTTTTTCCTGCGCCTGCTTGAAGAGGTCACGCACGCGCGCCGCGCCCATGCCCACGAACATCTCGATAAACTCCGAGCCGGAGATGGAGAAGAAAGGCACTTGCGCCTCGCCCGCAACGGCCTGGGCGAGCAAGGTTTTGCCGGTGCCTGGAGGCCCCACAAGCAGCGCGCCCTTGGGCATGGCCGCGCCTATGGCGGTGTAGCGGGCGGGGTTATGCAAAAAGTCTACAATCTCCGTAAGCGCTTCCTTGGCTTCGTCCTGCCCCGCTACGTCCGCAAAGGTTTTTCCTGTCTGCGCCGATACGTATACTTTGGCGTTGCTCTTGCCAAAGGTCATGGCATTGCTTCCGCCCATGTGCTTTTGCATGTTTTTAATGAACAGATTGCCTAAAAACGCCAGCAGGGCAACGGGCAGTATCCACGTCAACAAAAAGTTCAGCAGCGGGGAGTTCTCCTGCGGGATCACCCTGCCGAACGAGACGCCCGCCTCGCGCAGACGGGTCACCCTTTCAGGATCGTTCATCAGGCCGGTGATGTAGATGGTTTTGTCATCGGTGTCTGACGCGGTGAAAGCCAGCTTGGTCTCCTGTTCCTCCACCTGGGCGACCTTGCCCTCCTCAACCATGGTCAAAAACGTGCTGTAGTCCACTTCCTTGACGCGCATGCGATTAAACAACGGCATAACCAGCGCATTGAAGAGCATGACCACCAGCAGCACCAGCACATAGTAGTAGATAAACGGCTTTTTATGGTTTTTTTCTTCCTTCATGGGGGACGGCTACTCCTTTCCATCTGTAAGGGGAAGCCTGTCCAGCAGCATATCCAGCTTGGTGATGCCGTCGATGATGCACTGCAGGTCTTCCTCGCTGAGCGTCTCGGCCAGGGCGGCAAAGCGCGCGTGCAGCGTCTGGTCGATGCTGCCAAAGATATCCAGCGTCTTTTGCGTGGCGATGGCGCGGACGATGCGCTCGTCGCTACTGTCCCGCTCGCGCCGCAGGTACCCGTCGCGCTCCAGGCGCTTGCACAGGCTGGACATATTGCCACTGGCCATGTCCATGGTTTTGCCCAGATCGCCGATGTTCTGCGGGCCGCTCTGCGCCAGGTGCAGCAGCAGCATGGCCTGCATGGCGGTCAGCCCATAGGGCTCGTAGAGCGCGCGCAGGGCGGCGTTTGTCTTGCGGCGCAGGCTGCGCATCAGCTCCAGGGAGCGGCGCTTAAACAGGATAATATCCATGTTCCACCTCCAGGGCAGAGATTATATAACATATACTATATATATTATATAGAAAATGGTGTGGGGTTGTCAATCTGATGCCAGATGGGCAAAAGTGCAGCGCGGGCGAAAAAACATCCGCGCCAAGGCATTTGGCGCGGATGTCCGCTTGCGATGGAAAGTGGGCGCGTCACGCCTGCACATCCTCCGTGACGCGCAGGGCGCTGCACAGCGCGGCGTCGGGCGTGGCCACGCAGGTCTTCTGGTGGGTGTAGATCACATACCCGGGTGCGGCGCCGCCCGGCTTTTTGACGTAGCGGCGCAGGGTGTAATCCACAGGCACGTTTGCGCTTGCGCGCGCGGTGCTGTAGTATGCGGCCAGGATTGCCGCCTGCTGCAGGGTGTCTGCGTCCACCTGCCGCGCGCCCGTCTTGACGATCACGTGGGAGCCGGGGCGATCCTTGACGTGCAGCCAGAGGTCATCCCCTTCCGCCGCGCGCGTGATGCGGTCATTTTGGGCGTTGTTTTTGCCCACCAGAATGGGAAAGCCCGTGGTGGAAAGAAAGCGCTCGGGCTGGGAGGGTTTGGGCGCCTTGCCCCGGCTTTTGCGCAGGGAGACGCGCTTGACGACGCCCGCCTCGGCAAGCTCGCGGCGGACCTCCTCCAGCTCAAAGACGTCGGTGCACTGCTCCAGGTTGTAGAGCTGCTCCTGCAGGTAAGCGATGTCTTTGCGGGTGCGCTCGATGTGTTGCTCGAGCGTGGCGCAGGCAGAGCGCGCCTTGGTATAGCGCTTAAAGAGCTTCTGCACGTTCTGCGCGGGGGAGAGTGCGGGGTCCAGCGCGATCGATACGCGCTTCATCGCGGGATCGGTGTAGTCGATGACGCGTGCCTCGCTTGCCCCCTTGGGCACCTCGTGCAGGGAGGCGCTCAGCAGCTCGCCCTGTATCCGGTAGACGTCGCCCGCCTGCGCGTCGGCCAGCTCCTGCACCTGCAGCGCGAGCTTTTTCTCGCCACGCTCCAGCTGGGTGCGCAGTAGGTGGTGCAGGCTGGCGCTCTTTTGCTGCATGCGCACGCTGTGGTCCCGCTCCTGAAAGAATGCCTCCACCGCCGCGCTGGGCTGTGCAAAGACGCGGCTCTGGCAGGCGGCGTCGATTAAATAGGGAAAGGGGTGCACGTCGCGCGGGCTGCCGGATGCGTCGTAGCGCACTTCAGGGGCAAAGCCGCCGGCGCGCACCCGCCCAAAAAAGCGCGTAAGCGCCTGTAGCAGGGCCGCGCGGCGCGCATCGTCCAATGCGCCGGCAACGCTGTCGCCGTCGGTGATGCCTGCCTGCAGCAGGATCTCCCGCGCCGTGACGGGCGAGACGCCTTGCAGGCGGCTCGTGAGCAGTTTTTCCAAGCGCAGGGAGGCGCAGGATTGAAGCAGCGCCACGAAGGCATCCTCGTCCATCTCGCAGGGATTGGGGCGGGGATCGCCCGGCGGCGCCTGATAGGCCAGGCCGGGCAGGATCTGGCGCGCGCGCGAAAGGGAGGCGCCCACGCGTTTGACCGCGTCGATGACCATTCCCTGCGCGTCGACCAATATAATGTTGGAATGCCGTCCCATGATCTCTATGACCAGACGGCGGGTGGTCTTTTCGCCCAGCTCGGTGTAGCCCTCCAGCTCCATGGTCACGACACGGTCGAGCCCCTGCTGGCACACGCTTGTCACGCGGCTGGACTGCAGATGTTTGCGCAGCAGCATACAGAACATGGGGGGCTGGGGCGGATTCTGCTTGGCGATATCGGAATAATGAATGCGCGCGTACTGCGGGTGTGCGCAGAGCACCAGGCGCCTTGTCACGCCAAATCCGCGCAGCACCAGGTCGATCTCGTCTTTTTCCGGCTGCAGCACCCGGTCGATGCGCAGCTCGGGCAGGGAGCCGGCAAGCTCCTGCGTCACCGCGCGCAGCATCACGCCGTCAAGTGGCATAGCAATCCCTCGTTTCTCACATACAATGCCTCTATTATACGCGAAAGCGCCGCATAGCACAAAGGGGCAGGGCAAATGTAGAAAAATCCGATGCGCCCTGGCGCGGATATGATACAATGGAGGCACATACTCCCTTTTTTCAGGACATAGAATGAAGCGACAACGAAAACACGCAAAGTTCGTGTCTTTTGCGAAAAGAGGGGGAAGAGTATGTCGAAGAAATGGTGTGGCATTCTGCCGCTGGCGTTGGCTGTCGTGTGTATGGCGGGCTGCAAGGCGGGGGTGCCCAAAACGGAGTCGCCGCAGGAGGAAATCCCCACGGTGGCCGAGCGCAACGCCGAGATGCGGGATGTATCGATCTACTACAAGCTGGGCGATAACCTGCTGGTGCCCATCGCGCGTAAGCTCGCTTGGGACGGCGACATCGCGCAGGAGGCGCTCTCCAAGCTGGTCTCAAACGCGGAAAACATGGCTGATGCAAGCACACTGGGCGTGACCACGACGCTGCCGGAGAACACCCAGGTGGGCGTGGCGGTGGCGGGCGGCATTGCCAAGGTGGATTTGACGGGCGCCCAGTGCAGCGACGCGATCGCGGAGCGGACCATGGTCGATTCGGTGGCTAGCACCCTGCTTGCCATGCCGAATGTGGAAGTGGTACAGTTTACGGTGGATAAACAGCACGTGGCCATGCTGCCCAACGGCACGCCGGTGGGGGATCCCATCACCAGCGTGGACGTCAACCTGGAGAGCATGGAACAGGCGGTGTCCGCCGGCACCAATACCGCGCGCATGCAGGTGTATTTCAGCGATACCACCGGCAATATGATTGTGCCGGTCACCCGCATGGTTGCGGGCACGCCCTCGCTCAAAAGCGCGATGAACGAGCTCAAGCGCGGGCCGCTGGATACCGCCTCGCTCAAGGCGGTGCTGCCGCAGGACTGCAAGGTGCTGGGCGCGGAGCTGGACGGGGACACGGCCGTGATCAACCTATCGGGCGCGTTTACCCAAAACCGCACGCGGGGTGAGGTGAAAAACAGCGCGCAGGCCATCATCTGGACCTGTATGCAGTTTGACGACTGCCTAGACGTGGTGCTGCAGGTGGAGGGCAACCCCTTGGGCGAGGACGTCATGGGCGAGAGCCTGCCCACCTTCCTCAACCGCGCCGAGGACCGCTTCGGCGTTAAATCCATTCTGGATCAGGAACCGCTGCCGGACATCGAACCGCTGGAGGATGTCCGCAAATAACGCGCCGCAGCAACCGGGGCTGTGCAGAGAGACGGCCTGCGCCGGCTGATGCGACGCAGATATAAAAGGAGAAGAATATCTTGCGTATTGACGATCGCCAGCCGGCGCAGGTGCGCCCCATTGACATGATTCCCAACTTCATCGAGACCGCCCACGGCTCGGTGCTGGTCTGCTTCGGCAAAACCCGCCTGATCTGCACCGCCATGCTGGAGGACCGGGTGCCCTCCTTTCTGCAGGGCACCGGCCAGGGCTGGCTCACGGCGGAATACGCCATGCTGCCCGCCTCCACGCCCCAGCGCAAGATGCGCGACGGGCGCAAGGGGGTGGACGGCCGCTCGGTGGAGATTCAGCGGCTGATCGGCCGCTCGCTGCGCGCCGCCATGGATCTCAAGGCGCTGGGCGAGCGCACACTCACCATTGACTGCGACGTCATCCAGGCAGACGGCGGCACCCGCACCGCGGCGATCACGGGCGGGTTTGTCGCCGCGGCCCTGGCGGTGGACAAGCTGGTGGAACGCGAGCTGATCGTCACCCCGCCCATGCGTCACATCGTGGCGGCAATCTCGGCGGGCATCGTGCAGGGGGAGATGATGGTGGACCTCTGCTACGCGGAGGATTCCATTGCCGATGCGGATATTAACATCGTGATGGACGATACCGGCGCGCTCATCGAGGTGCAGGGCACCGCTGAGCACGCGCCCTATACGCGCCAGCAGCTGGAAAGCATCCTGGATATGGCGCAGGATGCCATCCTTAAGGAGATCATGGAAAAGCAAAAGGAGGCGCTGGGCGAGGCGTGGGCGCGCATCAGCCGCAGCATGGCATTATGAACACGAGACGACTGATCGTAGCTTCCAATAATAAAGGCAAGATACGGGAGATGGAGGCCATCCTGGCCCCGTACTTTGCGGAAATTCTGTCCCAAAGCGCGGCGGGCGTGCATCTGGAGGTGGAGGAGGACGGCACCACGTTCCAGGAAAACGCCGTTAAAAAGGCGGAGGCCATCGCATCACTGCTTCAGTGCGCGGCGGTTGCGGATGATTCGGGCCTGTGCGTCGATGCGCTGGGCGGCGCGCCGGGAGTGTACTCCGCGCGCTACGCGGGGGAGCACGGCAATGACGCCGCCAATACGCAAAAGCTGCTCGCTGCCCTGCGCGACGTGCCTGACGCCGCGCGCGGCGCGTATTTTGCAAGCGCCATCGCCCTTGCGCGCCCCGGCCTGCCCACGCTGGTGGTAGAGGGCCGCTGCCCCGGGCGCATTGCGCGCGCCCCGCGCGGGGAAAACGGCTTCGGGTACGATCCGGTGTTTTTGCTGCCCGATCGGGACGTGACCTTTGCCGAGCTTGCGCCGGAACATAAAAACGCTATCAGTCACCGGGCGATCGCGCTTGCCAAAATGCTGCAGGCGCTCCAACGCGAGGAGGCGGGGCGATAGGCATGCGCATACTGGTGATCAGCGATACGCATCACATGCAGGCATCCGCCGACGCGGCGCTTGCGCGCGCGGGGCAGGTGGACATGCTGGTGCATCTGGGCGACTGCGTAGCCGACGGCAGGTGCCTGCATGAAATGCTGGGGCAGGAGATACCCTATGTACAGGTGCGCGGCAACTGCGATTCGGGGGCAAGCGCGCCTGCCGAGGCGGTGTTTACATGCGCGGGCATGACAATGCTGGCGGTGCACGGCAACGCGCAGGGCGTGCGCTGGGGAACGGCGCAGCTGCTGGGCCTTGCCCGTGAGAAGGGCGCGCGCGTCGCGTTCTACGGGCACACGCACGTGCCGGATATCACCATGCAGGGCCGCGTGCTGCTCATCAACCCGGGCAGCCCCGCCCTGCCGCGCCAGGGGAGCGCCCCATCCTGCGCCATTTTGGAGCTGGAAAAAGGGCGCTGTGTGCCCGCCATCCTGCCGCTGCGATAATCGATAAAATCTGCATAAAATGGTTGACAGGCCTGTGCGATTGTGATAAACTTCCATATTGTCAGCCGGGTTCTGGGCGTTGGCAAAACGCCGCAAAAGGCCGCCCCCGGTGGGCCTCGGTGCTTGCGCCTGTAGCTCAGTTGGATAGAGCAACGGCCTTCTAAGCCGTGGGCCGGGGGTTCGAATCCCTTCAGGCGCGCCATGTATGGTGGGTATGGTTCAGTTGGTTAGAACGCCAGATTGTGGCTCTGGAGGTCGTGGGTTCGACTCCCACTACTCACCCCATTTATTTCCGTGGCCCAACGTTGGGGTGTAGCCAAGTTGGTTAAGGCACGGGACTTTGACTCCCGCATGCGTAGGTTCGAGTCCTGCCACCCCAGCCAGTTATGATCCATTAGCTCAGTTGGTAGAGCACCTGACTTTTAATCAGGGTGTCCGGAGTTCGAGTCTCCGATGGATCACCATTTGCTCATGGAGCAAGCGGGCGTGGCGGAATGGCAGACGCGCTAGATTTAGGTTCTAGTGCCCCAGCGGCGTAAGAGTTCAAGTCTCTTCGCCCGCACCATTTGAAAACAACATGATTGCTGGATTTATTTATGCGGGAGTGGCTCAGTGGTAGAGCGTCGCCTTGCCAAGGCGAATGTCGCGAGTTCGAATCTCGTCTTCCGCTCCATTTTGCGGGTGTAACTCAATGGTAGAGTTCCAGCCTTCCAAGCTGGCTACGTGGGTTCGATTCCCATCACCCGCTCCAGAATCATGCGGACCGCTAGCTCAGCTGGTAGAGCACCTGACTCTTAATCAGGGTGTCCAGGGTTCGAGCCCCTGGCGGTCCACCAAAAGCATGGAGGCGTGTAAAACGTCTCCATGCTTTTTCTTAAAAGAAAACGCGCTAAGAGAAGTGCGGACGATGGGAGGGCGAAAGATGGGGGACCCCTGTGTACAGGAAGCGCTGCTGTCCTTTTTTGCGGGCAGGCCGCTTGCATATGCGCGTTACAGGCAGACGGAGGCATTTGTGTTGCAGCGCTTCCCGCAAACGACCATTCAGGTCAAAAAGTCGCAGATTTCGTTTTATCATCGGCACATGTACGCCTGCGTCTCGCTGCCCGTCCGCCGGCTGAAGGATTGGCCGGAGCACTGCATCGTTCTATCCTTTGGCCTTGCGCGCAGGGTCGATGCGCCGCGCATCGTGCAGGCGGTGGAACCGTATCCAAACCGCTGGACCCATCACGTGCTGCTGGCGGAGGCATCGCAGCTGGATGACGAGCTTGCCGGCTGGCTGCAGGAGGCTTACGCCTTCGCGCAGTGCAAGCGGCCGCATAGGTAGAGAGACACTGGCGCATATATAAACAAAGGTGTTGGAATCCATGGATTCCAACGCCTTTCTGTTAAAGAAGTACAACCAGCAATGCGCGTATATTCTCTTTGGTCTGTAACGCGCCACTTTTTCTTTTACATGGCGTTACGGCGCCTTTACCCATGCCACGATGGGCGCGATGTTTTGCGGGTCCACCCAGTCCGCGTCCGTGTCCATGCCCAGCGTCAGGGCATCGCGCGCCCAAGGCTCCAACTGCTCGGGGGGCTTTTTTTGCAGCATCCGCATGAGCATGCGCATCATCAGCTTATCCGCGCTGCGCATCTTCTGCGGGCAAATCGCCCCGCGCAAATAAAAGATGGGCGTATCGCCAGGCAGGTCCGCGCAGTTTTGCCTGCGGATGGCCGCGACCGTCTCCGCCTGCGGGAGCGATGCGCCGCAGGCAAAGAGCACCAGGCGCGGGGAGGCAAGCGCACGCAGCGTCTTTTTAAAGCGCTTCAGTCCCGCGATGCCTCCGGCATAAATGCCGCCGCCGTAGAGCAGCGTATCATATGGGGCGAGCGTGGATGCAGACGCGTCCCTGCACGAAAGCATATCCGCACCGAGTGCCCCGGCAAGGTACTGCGCATAGCGCTGCGTCGCGCCATATTTGGATTGGTAGACCACGCAAATATTACGTGTTTTCATGGCTTTGTTCCTCCGTTCCACGGTGGGCCTGCATGGCGCTCAGGTTTTCGTCCAGCCGCGTCAAAGCGCGCAGGGTGGTCTGCAGGGCGTCCGCATCGATGCCGGCAAAGAGCGTCTGGATAAACGCTGCGTCCCTGGCCTCGTGCGCGCGAGCGTAGGCGTCTGCGCGCGGGCGCATCACCTCCAGGCGCAGCGCCCGCGCATCGCGCGCATCGGGTGTGATGCGAATAAAGCCCTTTTGTTCCAGCCGCAGCGCCAGCTGCTTGACGTTTTGGTGGGAGGTGCCCATGGCCTGCGCGAGCTCGCTGAGCGTGGGGGGATGCGCAAAAAAGCTGGTGAGCACCGCCAGAAAGAACCACTGCTTGGTGGTCAGCTCCCCCAGATAGTCCCTGCCGATGTGCTCCAGGCGCGTTGCGATGCGAAACAGCGCGCCGAAGATCATCCTGCGCGTACCCAGCAGCGCGCCTATTGCGTCCATATCCATGCGCATTGGCCTCCTTTAGGTAATATATTACATAGATGTATCTTATCCCGCCTGCGGGCCGCTGTCAAGCAACAAAAACGCCGCCGGGAGATGTCCCGGCGGCGAATGTGCGCGTCGATTATTCCAACGTGATTTTTTTGGCCCGCTCAAACGTATCGGTGATCTCCTTGGCGGGCGCCTTGCCAGCCAGCGATACCACAACGATCACCGCAAGGGAGAGCAAAAAGCCCACAAGCAGCGAGTAGACGCCGGTGATCGTGCCCAGCGTCTGGCCGCCAAATTGGATCATATCCCAGATGATCACGGTCAAGCCGCCCGTCACCATGCCCGCGGCCGCGCCATTGCGGGTGACACGTTTCCAGAACAGGGAGAGCAGCACAACAGGCCCAAAGGTTGCGCCGAAACCGGCCCAGGCGTTGGAGACCAGGTCCATGACGCTGGAGTTCTCATCCAGCGCAAAGACGAAGGCGAGCAGCGCCACGCCCAGCACGGCGTAGCGGCTGACAGCCAGCACCTTTTTGTCGGAGGCCTTTTTGTTGATCAGACCCTTGTACAGGTCGCTGGAGATGGAGGACGCCGTCACCAGCAGCTGGGAATCGGCGGTGGACATGATGGCCGCCAGGATGCCGCAAAGCAGAATGCCGGCGATAAAGGAGGGGAAGAGCTTGATGACCATCTGCATAAACACGGTCTCGCCCGCGCCCGATGCGAGCAGTTCAGGCAGCAGCGCACGCCCCACAAGGCCGACCAGGCAGGCAGCGCCCAGCGAGATGAGCACCCAGCTGGTGGCGATGATGCGGGATTTTTTGATCATGTCCTTGCTCTTGATGGCCATAAAGCGCACCAAGATATGGGGCATGCCGAAGTAGCCCAGCGCCCAAGCGAGCTGCGAGATGATTTCGATAAAGGTCATGGGCTTGCCGGCCGCGTCGTTGAAGAGGTTCAGGAAGCCCGCGCCGCCCTGGGTGAGCAGGTTGCCGGAAACGTTGTCCCAGCCGCCCAGTATGTTGATGGCCACAAGCGGGGTGATGACAATGGCCACCAGCATCAGCATGCCCTGGATAAAGTCCGTCCAGCACACGGCCATAAAGCCGCCCAGGAAGGTGTAGAGCAGGATCACCAGCGCGCCGATGGACATGGCCGCGATGTAGGGGAGGTGAAACACGGTGGCGAACAGCTTGCCGCCCGCCACCAGGCCAGAGGCGGTGTACACCAGAAAGAAGATGGTGATAAACACGCTGGATGCGGTGCGCAGGATGCGTGTCTTGTCGCCGAAGCGGTTTTCAAAATATTCCGGCAGCGTCAGCGAATCGCCGTAGGCCTGCGTAAAGGTGCGCAGGCGCATGGCGACGATGCGCCAGTTGAGGTAGGTGCCCAGCGCAAGGCCCAGCCCCACCCACACCTGGCCCAGACCGGCCGCGTAGAGGGAGCCGGGCAGGCCCATCAGCAGCCAGCCGCTCATATCGGAGGCCTGGGCGCTGAGCGCCGTTACCCAGGAATTGAGCTTGCGCCCGCCGAGGATGTAATCGGACACACCGGTCGTCTTCCGGTAAAAGTAGACGCCGATACCCAACATCACAAGCAGGTACAGACAAAAGGCAATAAGAATCCCCCAAGACATCTGCATAAACGTGATCCCCTTTTTTTGTACAATTTGTATTGCCGAAAAAGAAATACAGTAAAATGATAGCAATTTTCCCGCGTATATTCAACACTTTCCACAGTGTAATCGCGCGTAAAAGATGCGGGTTTTACCGTCGTAACGTGGGAAATGGGGCTTGGATGCCGCTTTGTCGCCGCCGCGTAAGCAGCGCGCCACTTTCAGGGCTGTCAACAGGTATGTGTTGGATGGACTTATCCGCGGATATCTGCGCTACCAAAGAAGCATGCCATTTAAAAGCTGTACACGCGCCCCCGCGCTTGCTTTTTGTGCGAACGGGTGCTATACTGAGAACCGTTATCAGCGATGATGAAGAAGAGACGCCTTCTTATCGCGCGCATCCATTTTTCCAGAGAGCGGAGGCCATGGGCTGCAAGCGTCCGCGCGGGTGTGGTGCTGCAGGCGTCGTGTTCGCTTCGGAGCTTCCGCGCTTAACGCCGCAGGACAAGTAGGCGCGGACGGCCTGGCCCGTCGTTATTCGGGCCACAATGAGGCAAGGATACCGCGCATGCGCGGAGTCTTGTGAAGTTGGGTGGTACCGCGCAGAAAGTACGATTGCTTTTTTCGCCCCTGTCAAATGCGACAGGGGCGTTTTTTAGGCGTTCAAACCAAAAAGGAGCGATGAATATCATGCAGGAAAAACTGATGCAGATGGAAAAGGAGGCGCTTGCAGGCCTTTCAGCGTGCGCAAGCGTGGCGGATGCGGACGAGGTGCGCGTCCGTTTCCTGGGCAAAAAAGGCGCGCTGACGCAGGTGCTGCGCAGCATGGGCGGCCTGCCCAAGGAGGAGCGCCCCGCCTTCGGCCAGATGGTCAACGATACGCGCAGGCGTATCGAGCAGGCTCTGGAAACGCGCCTGGACGCGCTGGGGCAGCAGGAGAAGGAGGCGCGCCTGCGCGCAGAGACGATAGACGTCACCGAGCCTGCGCGCGTGCCGTCCCAGGGCAGCCTGCACCCGCTGACCATTGTGCAGCGCCGCATGGAGGATATCTTCATCGGCCTGGGCTTTGAGGTAGTGGAGGGCCCCGAGGTGGAGCAGGACCACTACAACTTTGAGCTGCTCAACATCCCCAAGGACCATCCGGCCCGCGATATGCAGGATAGCCTGTACTTCACGCCCAACATCCTGCTGCGCACACACACCTCGCCGGTGCAGGCGCGCTACATGACCACGCACAAGCCGCCGATTCGCATCGTGTGCCCGGGCCGCGTGTACCGCGCAGACGAGGTGGACGCAACCCACAGCCCGGTCTTCCACCAGATGGAGGGGCTAGTGGTGGACAAGAACGTGCGCATGAGCGATTTGAAGGGCACGCTGGACGCCTTTGCCAAGCAGCTCTACGGCGAGAATACCCGCACCAAGTTCCGGCCAAGCTTCTTCCCGTTCACCGAGCCCAGCGCGGAGGTGGACTTTTCCTGTTCGCTCTGCGGTGGCAAGGGCTGCCGCGTGTGCAAGGGCACCGGCTGGATCGAGGTGCTAGGCTGCGGCATGGTCAACCCCAAGGTGCTGGCCGCCTGCGGCATCGATCCGGAGGAATACTCCGGTTTTGCCTTCGGCATTGGCCTGGACCGCACGGCCAACATCAAATATGGCATCACCGACCTGCGCCTGCTGTTTGAAAACGATATCCGTTTTCTTGCGCAGTTCTGAGCGAAAAGGAGGTAGAACATCATGAATGTACCGCTTTCGTGGTTAAAACAATACGTCGTCATCCCCGAGGATATCAGCGTTCAAGCATACAGCGACGCCATGATCATGTCCGGCTCTGAGGTAGAGGGCTACGAGCAGCTGGGCAGGGACATTGACCGCGTGGTCGTAGGACAGGTGACGTGCATGGCGCGCCACCAGAATTCCGACCACCTGTGGGTGTGCCAGGTGGACGTGGGCCAAGGGGAGGACGTGCAGATCGTCACCGGCGCGCAGAACGTCACCGTGGGGGCCAAGGTGCCCGTGGCGCTGGACGGCGCGACCCTGCCGGGGGATGTGCATATTAAGAAAGGAAAGCTGCGCGGGGAGGCGTCATGGGGCATGCTGTGCTCCGGCGCGGAGCTGAACGCCGATGCGCAGCGTTTTCCCGCCTCGGCGGTGGACGGCATTTGGCTGCTCGCGCAGGATCTGCCCGTGGGCACGGACATGCGCGATGTGCTGGGCGTCAACGATACCATCATCGAGTTTAAGACGCTGGCAAACCGTCCCGACTGCATGTCCATGGTGGGCATTGCCCGGGAAACGGCTGTCACATTGGGCACCGCGCTGATGCTGCCTGCCGTGCACGTGCGCCAGAGCGGAGACGATATCCAAAGATATCTGTCGGTAACCATCCAGGACGCCAAGCTGTGCCCCCGTTACAGCGCACGCGTGGTCAAAAATATCCGCATCGCCCCCTCGCCCGATTGGATGCAGAAGGCGCTCATCGGCTGCGGGGTGCGGCCCATCAACAACGTGGTGGATATCACCAACTACGTGATGCTGGAGATGGGGCAGCCCATGCACGCGTTTGACTACGCATGCGTGCGCGGCGGCAAGATTACCGTGCGCCCGGCCCAGGCGGGGGAGTGCATCCGCACGCTGGACGGCAAGGAGCGCGCGCTGGAGGCGGGCATGCTCGCCATCTGCGATGCGGAGGGCCCCATTGCGCTTGCCGGCGTGATGGGCGGCGAGAATTCCGAGATCACGGAGGCAACCCAAATGGTCGTGCTGGAGAGCGCGCATTTTGACGGCGCCTCCATCCGCACCACTTCGCGCGCGCTGGGTATGCGCACCGAGGCCTCCGCACGCTTTGAAAAGGGGGTTTACGATGCGGGGGTAGCGCTGGCGCTGGAGCGCGCGGCGCAGCTGTTCGAGCTGCTGGACGCGGGCGATGTGGTCAGCGGCGTGGTTGACGTTTATCCGAATCCCGAACCGCCCAAAACGTTTACCGTATCGGTGCAGAAGATCAACGCTCTTTTGGGCGTGGAGATTCCCGCCGAGCGCATGTGCCAGATACTGGAGGCGCTCTTTTTCGGCGTGGAGCACCAGGGGGACGCCATCACGGTAACCGTGCCCGATTGGCGCGGCGATGTGGAGGGCATGGCGGATATCGCCGAGGAGGTGCTGCGCATTTACGGCTATGATAAAATCCCTTCCACGCTCATGGAGGGTGGCCTGATGACGGGCGGCCGTTCAGCCGCGCAGCGCGCTGCGCTCAAGATCAAGGACTTCCTCTGCGGCAAGGGGCTGCAGGAGATCACCACCTATTCCTTTATCACGCCGCGCTGGCTTGACGCGCTGCGCATGCCTGCGGACGACCCCAAGCGCAACGTGATGCGCATCCTCAATCCCCTGGGCGAGGAGCTCAGCGTGATGCGCACCGAGATGCTGCCCAGCGTGCTGCAGGTGATGGCGGTCAACCTCAACCGCGGCAACGCGCAGGTTTCTCTGTTTGAGACGGGCCGCGTGTACCTGCCCAAGGGGGCGGACGCGCTCGCCCAGCAGCCCGACGAGGTCAAGCGGCTGTGCATCGCCAGCAA
This sequence comes from Maliibacterium massiliense, assembly GCF_900604345.1. Taxonomy (GTDB): domain Bacteria; phylum Bacillota; class Clostridia; order Christensenellales; family Maliibacteriaceae; genus Maliibacterium; species Maliibacterium massiliense. The sequence goes on along the minus strand of NZ_LR026983.1, from coordinate 150,276 downwards.
TGTGGGCGATTTCTTTGATATGAAAGGTATCGTCGAGGCGCTGTTTGACGCGCTGGGCGCGGGTGAAGGCCAATACAAGGCGGGCGGCGCGCAGATGTGGCACCCGGGCCGTAAGGCGGAGATCTATTGCCAGGGCAAGCTGGTGGGCGAGATAGGCGAGGTGCATCCCGATACGCTGGAGGCGTTCGGCATCAGCGAGCGCGTCTATGCCGCGGACCTGGACATGGAGGCGCTCATCGCGCTGTGCAACGAGGACCGGCGCTACGTGGCACTGCCGCGCATGCCGGCGGTCACGCGCGACTTGGCCGTGGTGGTGGAAGAATCCGTGGCCGTGGGCGATATGCTTGGCGCCATCCGCCGGGCGGGCGGGGCGCTGCTGGAGCGCGCGCAGGTATTTGATATTTACCGCGGTGACCACGTGGCGCCAGACAGTAAATCCGTTGCGTTTACATTGGTGCTGCGCGCCGCCGACCATACGTTGACGGACGACGAGGTGAAGAAGCTCTTTGACAAAACCGTGCGCAGCCTGGGTGCGCAGTTTGGCGCGGCCCTGCGTGCGTAAAGGATTTTCGCTTTCGTCTTGTATAAATGCGGCGCATTATGTATAATAAAAGCTGAAGACGACGAAACGTTAGCGTTTACAATCAAAATACAAGCATACAAGGCAGGCGATTGTCATGGCGAAAGTGAAAACCACGGTCCGCATTGGCGGCAAGGAATATACATTGTCGGGCAATGACACGGAGGAGTACATTCACCGCGTTGCCATCTACGTCGACCGCAAAATGGCGCAGATCGACGAGGCGAACAACAATCTCTCCACCACCATGCTGGCGGTGCTTACCAGCGTGAACATTGCCGATGAACTGCTCAAGATTCAGTCCGAGAGCGAGGCGATGAAGGAGGAGTTTGCCTCCCTGCGCGAGCAGGTGGCCACCCTGACGCGCCAGAATGAGCAGCTCTCCACCGAGGCCAACCGCCTGCAGAAGGAGAACATCTTGCTGCGCGAGGCACGGCAGACCTCCAGCGCACCAGCGCGCAAATAGCCGATGGTTTGTAAACGAACCATGACGGGCAGATGAATATTCTGTAACAATCAGGCGGGCAGGCTTCTGCCCGCCTTTTGTTGTGCGCGCATGTTTGCTATAATAACAGTAAATACCCACGAGGCCATCATTGAAATTGTTAAGGAAGTTGAAGATAGATATGCTCAGTCAACACGCAGCCGCCACGCTCCAGTGGCCGAAAATCAAAGAGATGCTGGCGTCCTGCGCCAAATCCTCCATGGGCAAGGAGAAGGCCATGGCGCTTGCGCCCACGGAGCATTTGACGCTTGCGCGCGCGCTGCAGGAGGAAACCCTGCAGGCCGAGAGCATCCTTTACCGCCGCGGGGATAACCCCATGCAGCCCTTTGAAGATATCCGTTCGCTGATGGGGCGCGTGCGCGCCGGCGGCGTGCTCTCCATGGAGGAGCTGCTCAAGCTCGCGCAGATGCTGCGGGCCTGCGGGCAGATCGCCCAAGGCATGCAGGGGCATCAGGATATCGCGCCGAACCTCACCAGCCAGGCGGCGTTTCTCGCGCCGCACAGGCACCTGGAACAAGAGATCTCCCGCTGCATCCTCAGCCCCGAGGAGATGAGCGACGCGGCCAGCGGCGAGCTTGCCAGCATCCGCCGCCGCATCCGCCAGTGCAATAGTAACATCCGCGAAAAACTGCAGAGCATGATCCATTCGCCCTCCATACAAAAGTGCCTGCAGGACGCCCTCGTCACCCAGCGAGGCGGCCGCTATGTGCTGCCCGTGCGCCAGGAGTACCGCGCGAGCATCCCAGGCATGGTGCACGACCAGTCCGCAAGCGGCGCCACGCTCTACATCGAGCCCATGGCAGTGGTGCAGATCAATAACGACCTGCGCGAGCTTGTCATGGACGAGCGGCGCGAGATGGCGCGCATTCTGGCCTCCTTAAGCGCGCAGGTTAACGAAGTGGTTGACGATCTGGCGCAGAATATCGAAACCATGTCCGAGCTGGACGCCATCTTTGCGCGCGCGGAGCTTGCGCGCAGCATGGACGCAGTGCAGCCTAAGCTCAATGACGTGGGCTGGATCAACATCGTCCGCGGCCGCCATCCGCTCATTGACCGCGCGCAGGTGGTGCCCATCGACCTTTGGATGGGCAAGGATTTTACCACACTGGTGGTGACGGGCCCCAACACCGGCGGCAAGACCGTCACGCTCAAGACGGTGGGCCTGTTCTCGATCATGGCTCAGTCGGGCCTCTTTGTGCCCGCGGAGGCGGGCACCGAGCTATGCGTGTTTGCGGACATCTTTGCGGACATCGGCGACGAGCAGTCCATCGAGCAATCGCTCAGCACCTTTTCGGCGCATATGACCAACATCGTGCGCATCCTCTCGCAGGTGAGCGACAGGGCGCTGGTACTGCTCGACGAGCTGGGCGCGGGCACGGATCCCGTGGAGGGCGCGGCGCTGGCCATGGCCATTTTGGAGCACCTGCGCGCCCTGCGGGTGCGCACCCTTGCCACCACCCACTACAGCGAGCTGAAGGCCTACGCCATGACCACCGACGGGGTGCAGAACGCCTCGGCGGAGTTTGATATCGCCACCCTGCGGCCCACTTACCGGCTGTCCATCGGCATCCCGGGCAGCTCCAACGCCTTTGAAATTTCCAAGCGCCTGGGCCTGGAGGAGGCGCTCATTGCGCGCGCACGCGCGCTTGTCTCCCACGAGGACCGCCGCTTTGAGGAGGTCATCTCCACCGCGGAGCAGGAAAAGCGCGCCGCCGCGGCGGAACGCGACCAGGCGCAGCGCGCCAAACTGGAGGCGGAGCGCCTGCAGGCGGAGGCGCGCAAGGCGCGCGACGCGTGGATCAACCAGCGCGATAAGATGCTGGCACGCGCGCAGGAGGAGGCCCAGCGCATTGTCGAGGAGGCCCAGCAGGAGAGCCGCGCACTGATCGCGCAGATGCATCAGCTGCTCAAGGAGGGGGCCGCCGTGCGTCCCCACCAGATGCAGGCGCTGCAAAAGCAGCTGCGCACGCAGTCGGAAAAGCTGGGCGAGCGGCGCGTCGCCGCGCCCAAGGCGCAGCAGGCGCACCAGAGCGTGGATATCCTGGCAGTGGGCCAGAAAGTGCTGCTGACAAAATTCAACCAGAAGGCCACGGTGCTTGCCCTGCCCAACGAGGCGGGCGAGGTGCAGGTACAGGCGGGCGCGATGAAGATGATGGTGCAGAAAAAGGACCTGGCCATGGTTTTGGGGGGCGGCATGCCCCAGCCTTCCGCGCCGCAGCGGCGCAATGTGCAGATCAATACCCGCGCCATCTCCGCCGAGCTGGACATTCGCGGCTGCCGGCAGGATGAGGGGCGCGAGAAGGTTGACAAATACCTGGACGACGCCGTGCTCTCGGGGCTGACCGAGGTGCGCATCATCCATGGCAAGGGGACGGGGGCGCTGCGCGCCGGCATGCGGGAGTACCTGCGCACCCATCCGCTCGTGCAATCGGTGCGCGAGGGCAAGTATGGCGAGGGGGATGCGGGCGTCAGCGTGGTGACGCTCAAATAACCGGTCTGTAAACTGTTCGCCGGAGGATGCGGGCAGCTCTACGAATAAAAACAAGGCGTAAAGGAGGCCGAAGGAACATGGCGAGATTGCTGGGCGTGGATATCGGTACATCGGGCACCAAAACGGTATTGTTTGATGAAGCGGGACGGATCCTTGCCAGCGCAACGGCGGAGTACCCGCTCTACCAGCCGCACGTGGGCTGGGCGGAGCAGGACCCGCAGGATTGGTGGCGGGCGACGGCCGCCACCATCTCCGAGGTGCTGCACAAGAGCGGTACCAGGCCGCACGATGTGACAGGCATCGGCCTTTCGGGGCAGATGCACGGCATGGTGCTGCTCGACGCGCAGGGGCAGGTGCTGCGCAAATCCATCATCTGGTGCGACCAGCGCACCCAGAAGCAGTGCGACGACATCACCCGCATCATCGGCGGCGAGCGCCTGATCCAGATCACCGCCAACCCCGCCATCACGGGCTTTACGGCCTCTAAGATCATGTGGGTCAAGCAGAACGAGCCGCAGGTGTACGAAAAAATCGCGCACATCCTGCTGCCCAAAGATTACGTGCGCTACTGCCTGACGGGGGAATTTGCCACAGAGGTATCCGACGCAAGCGGCATGCAGCTGCTAGACGTGCCCAACCGGCGCTGGTCGGACGAGGTGCTGGAGAAACTGGAGATCCAAAAAAGCTGGATGCCGCAGGTGTACGAGTCGCCCGTGGTGTCGGGCAAGGTGTCCGAGCGGGCCGCGCGCGCGACCGGCCTTGCCGCAGGTACGCCGGTGGTGGGCGGCGGCGGCGACCAGGCCGCAGGCGCGGTGGGAAACGGCATTGTGCGCCAGGGCATCGTCTCGGCCACCATCGGTTCCTCGGGCGTGGTGTTTGCTCATACCGACAAGGTGGCCATCGACCCCAAGGGGCGCGTGCACACCTTCTGCCACGCCATTCCAGGCACGTGGCACATCATGGGCGTCACGCAAGGGGCGGGCCTCTCGCTCAAGTGGCTGCGCGATGCGTTTTTAGGCGAGGAGAGGGAGCTTGCCCGCGCGCTGTGCATCGACCCGTACGACTTGATCAACCAGGAGGCGGCGCGCGCGCAGGCGGGCTGCCGCGGCCTGCTGTTTTTGCCCTACATGATGGGGGAGCGCACACCACATCTGGATGCGCGCGCCAAGGGCGTGTTCTTCGGCCTGACGGCGGCGCACAGACGCTGCGATATGATCCGCAGCGTGATGGAGGGGGTGGGCTACAGCCTGCTGGACTGCCTGAACATCATCCGCCAGCTGGGCTGCGACGCGGACGTGGTGCGCGCCTCGGGCGGCGGGGGCAGAAGCCCGCTATGGCGCCAGATGTTGGCTGATATGTTCGGGCGCGACATCGCCACCATCAACTCGGCCGAGGGGCCGGCGCTGGGCGTGGCGCTGCTGGCCGGCGTGGGCACGGGCGTGTACGCAAGCGTGCCCGAGGCGTGTAGCGCGGCGATTCAGGAAAAATCGCGGCAGCAGCCCCTTGCCGAGAACGCGGCGGTGTACGCGCGGTATTACCCCATCTACCAGCAGCTCTACCATGCGCTCAAGCCCAGCTTTGACGCGGTGGACGCGATTCTGGCGCAGCAGGCGTAGTCCCGCGCGTTTGCGCAAAAAGGGGGCAAAAAAATGCCCCAAGCGGGCCTGCCTGCTTGCGCGCAAATGCGCAAGAACCGTTTGGCTACGAACCAAACGGTCGAAGGCCTGCTTTTGTATGGCGTGCAAAAATGCCGCCGGGCGGACATGCCGTGGGGGATAACTGCATCCTCGGCGCGGCAAACAAATCCTTGCGTGGCGCACGCTTTTTATAAAAAGCAGAGCGCGCCCCGCTGCATATAAACAGCCCTATCGTGCGCGGCGCTGCACGCAGGGAAAAGAAGGAAGTGTATACCACCATGGAAGAGAAAGAAAAAATCCTCATCGTGGACGACGATCCCAATATCGGCCATCTCATCTCGCTCTACCTGCGCAAGGAGGGCTACGAGACCGAGACGGTGCTGCGCGGGGACGAGGCGGTGGAGGCCTTTAAGAGAGAGATGCCTGCGCTGATGCTGCTGGACGTGATGCTGCCGGGCATGGACGGCTTTGCAGTGCTGCGCGAGTGCCGCAAGGCGGGCGACGCGCCAGTGATCATGCTCACCGCCAAGGACCAGACATTTGATAAGGTGCTGGGGCTGGAGCTGGGGGCGGACGACTACGTCACCAAGCCCTTTGACCCGCAGGAGCTGGTGGCGCGCGTGCGCGCGGTGATGCGCCGCACCAAGCCCAGCGAGGACGTGGGTAAAAAGCTGGAGTATCCCAATCTGGAGATCAACATGGATACCTACAGTGTGCTCTACAACGGCCAGGTGCAGCACCTGCCCCCCAAGGAGATTGAGCTTTTGTACTATCTGGCGGCGCATCCGGGCCGCGTCTTCACCCGTGAACAGCTGCTCGAGCAGGTGTGGGGGTTTGATTTCTTCGGCGATTCGCGCACGGTGGACGTGCACATCAAGCGCCTGCGCGAAAAGATCGGTGACGCCTCGCAGAGCTGGCAGATCAAAACCGTGTGGGGTGTAGGTTATAAATTCGAGGTGAAGTAATTGTTTCATTCCCTGCGCATGCGCATGATCACCATCTATCTGGGCATTCTGCTGATCGCGGTAGTGGTGCTGGGCAGCACCTTTATGGCCATCAACAACAACGAGTACCTGGAATCGCGCACTGCAGCGCTGCAGAAGGAGGCGGCATTGATTGCCGATACCGTGCAGGGCACGCTGCTGGAGAGCATGATGGATCTGCGCATCAGCGATAAGCTCAAATACGTGGCCGAGCACAACAATGCCACCATCTGGATTGTGGATACGCAGGGGCTCATGGTGCGCGTGGGCCCCGTACAGCAGGACGAGCGCGACAGCTTCACCCAGGAGGAAGTGGCCAAGTACCTCGATAGCGTGCTGCGCGGCAACGACCTGGTGCTCTCGTCAAGCACCTTCGGGGGGCGCTTCACCGACCCGATGCTCTCGGTGGCCACGGCCATCCGGCGCGACGATAGGATCGTGGGCGCGGTGTTTATGCACACCAAAGTCAGCGAGCTGAAAAAGACGGTGGGCACTATCGGCCGCCAGCTGTGGATTTCTGGCATTATCGCCGCGGTGAGCGGCATCTTTTTGATTTTGCTGATGGCCGACCACATGACGCGCCCTCTGCGCGAGATGTCCGGTGCCGCGAAAAAGATCGCGCAGGGAGATTTTTCTCAGCGCGTCAAGGTCTCCTCGCGCGACGAGCTGGGTGAGCTTGCCGCAAGCTTCAACCGCATGAGCGCCGATCTGGAGGGGCTGGAGCAGATGCGCCGGGACTTTGTGGCCAACGTATCGCACGAACTGCGCACGCCCATGACCAGCGTGCAGGGCTTTATCCAGGGCATGCGCGATGGCGTGATCCCGCCCGAGGAGCAGCCCCAGTATATGGACCTGGTGCTGCAGGAGACCAAGCGGCTGAGCAATCTGATCCGCGAGCTGCTGGATCTTTCACAGATCGAGTCGGGTCAGTTCCCGCTGCACAAATCAAGCTTTGATTTATCCGAGCTGATCTGCCGCATCCTCATCAAGCGGCAGGGGATGATGGAGCAGCGCGGCATCGAGGTGCACACCAAGCTGCCGGAAAACCCGGTGGTGCTCTATGCCGACCCCGAACGGCTGGAGCAGGTGTTTGCCAACCTGCTGGATAACGCCATCAAGTTTTCGCCCGAGCAGGGCGTCATCGATATCACCCTTGCGCGCGACCGCCACGGCCGCGTGACAGCCACCTTGGAGGACCACGGCTGCGGCATCGACCCAAAGGACCTGCCCTATATCTTCGACCGTTTCTATAAAGTGGACAAGGCACACACGCCTGGCCGCGGCTCCGGCCTCGGCCTGTCTATCGTCAAAAAGATTATCGACCAGCACGACGCCGAAATCTATGTGCACTCCGCGCTGGGCAAGGGAACGAAGTTTACCCTGGTTTTCCATGGGAAACCTCTGGAATCAAGTAAAACAAATGCTTAACACTTTGTTCATCCTTCGTTCAAAAACCTGCGTTAAAGTAACAATCACAGGGAAGAATACTTCCTGATGATAGGTATAGATAAAGGAGTCGAGGATTTATGGATCGGTATTATTCTTACAAGCCCGAAGACATCGCCGAACCCAACGGACAGCATATAGATGCGGACATGCAGGATATGGCCGCCCTGCAGAGCCAGAGCGCGCAAGCTTCCGCCGGCGCGGAGGACGCGCCCCAAGAGGCGGCGCAGCCGGACGGGGCGGACGCCCAAAGCGTGCGTAGCGAGGAGACGCCCGCAGCGGCGATGGACGGCTACAGCACCTACCACTACAGCGCGGGCGACGGCGCGGGCCAAACGCCCCCGCAGGCGCCCTATGCGCACGACGGCTATGGCGCGGCCCCGCCGCCGCGCCCGCCCAGGAAAAAGCGCTCCTTCACCTGGCTCTACGTCGTGGTCTCGCTTTTGATCGGCTGCCTTGTGGGCGGCCTGGTCTTTGGCGCGGGTATGAGCGTTTGGAAGTGGAACGGGGGCGATAACCAGGCGACCGCGCCCAGCGCGAGCGCCGCCGCCTCCCAACAGGTCCAGCCCAGTGCCTCAGCGACGCAGCTGCCACAGGCGAGCGGGACGGGAAACGAAAGCGCGATCCCCGATATCGTGGACCAGGTGCTTCCCTCTGTGGTGAGCGTGCGCGCCATCACCCAGCAGAACATGGGCAATCGCGTGGTGGATTCCGGCGAGAGCGGCGGCTCGGGCGTCATCCTCACCGCGGACGGCTATGTCGTCACCAACCAACACGTCGTTGCCGGCGCCACAGAGATTAAGGTCATCCTCTCGGACAATGAGACCACCTACACCGCCAAGCTCATCGGCGCGGATGAGCGCACCGATTTGGCCGTGCTCAAAATCGACGCCAAAAACTTAACGCCTATGACGCTGGGCGATTCCTCCGCGCTGCGCGTGGGAGAGACGGTCATCGCCATCGGCAACCCTATCAACGACGAGCTTTCCGGCACGGTCACAAGCGGCATTGTCAGCGCCTCCCAGCGCGAGTTGACGGTGGACAGCACCGGCCGCACTCTGCGCCTGATTCAGCACACCGCGCCCATCAACCCCGGCAACAGCGGCGGTGCGCTGGTCAACACCAGGGGGGAACTCATCGGCATCAATTCCCGCAAAACCGTTGTGGCCGGCTATGATGCCAACGGCCGCACCATCTCGGCCGAGGGCATCGGCTTTGCCATTCCCTCCAGCGAGGCCAAGCCTGTCATCGAACAGCTGATGAGCCAGGGCTACGTAACGCGCCCCTGGGTGGGCTTTGCGGGCTACGGGCTCACCGAGCAGGAGGCGGAGATGAACGACGTGCCGCAGGGCATCTTCGTCGATACCGTCTATGACGGGCCGGCTAAGAACGCTGGCATCAAAAAGGGTGATATCCTCATTGGCATCAATAACATCGATACGGCGACGTTTAACGCGTTTTCCCAAGAGCTGGAGAAGCATAACCCCGGCGACACCGTGCCCATCAAGCTGTGGCGCGATGGCAAGGAGTTGACCGTGGAGGTTACGCTCCAGGAGCGCGCCAAGGACTAAACGCATATGACACAAACCTATATTTGTGATAGGAGAGCCGCCGCCCACCCCCTTCGGGCGGCGGCTTTTTTGTATGTTCTTTACGCCTGTTTCATGGTACAATCGTATCGGTATAAGATTGTAGAATTTTGAAGGTGATACCATGATTTACCTGGACAACAGCGCCACCACGCGCGTGTGCGCGCAGGCGGCAGACGCCGCGTACGAAAGCATGCGCACGGACTATTTCAATCCCTCCGCGCCTTACGCGCCGGCCATCGCGGCAGAGACGCGCATGACGCGCGCGCGCGCCAACGTGGCGCGCGCCCTTACCTGCGATGCGGGCGGCGTGTACTTTACATCGGGCGGTACCGAGGGGGACAACCTGGTCATATTGGGTACGGCAAACGTGCTGGGCAGGCGCATGCATCACATGATCACTACGGCGGTGGAGCATCCAGCGGTGCTGCATGCCATGCAATATCTGGAAAAAACGGGCTGGGAGGTCAGCTACATCCCCGTCGATGGGCAGGGTTGCTGCGATGAGGACGCGCTTGTGGAGGCGCTGCGGGAGGATACGGCGCTTGTCAGCGTGATGCACGTCAACAACGAGGTGGGCGCCATCAACGACGTGGCGCGCATCGCAGCGCGCGTCAAGCGCAAAAACCCCCGCACGCTGGTGCACGTCGACGGGGTGCAGGCATTCATGCGGGTGCCTGTCGCGCTGGTCAACACGGGGATCGATTTCTACAGCGTCAGCGGCCATAAGATCCACGCGCCCAAGGGCGTGGGCGCGCTCTACATGAAGAAGGGCGCGCGCATCGACGGCATGCAGCTGGGCGGTGGACAGGAATCGGGCGTGCGCTCGGGCACGGAAAACGTGCCAGGCATCGCTGCTTTGGGGGCGGCGGTGGAGCGGCTGCTGGACGAGGGCCAGGCGCAGGTGGCGGCGCGGTTGATGGGGATGAAGCGGACGCTCTACGCGCAGATCATCGACAGTGTGCCGGACGTGCGCGTCAACGGCCCGCAGGATATCGCGCTTGCGGCGCCCCACGTGCTCAACCTTTCCTTTGCAGGGGTGCGTGCAGAGGTGCTGCTGCACGCGCTGGAGGAGCGGGAGATTTATGTGGGCATGGGCTCTGCCTGTTCCTCTAAACGCAGGGTGATCAGCCCCGTGCTGCGCGCCATGCAGGTGCCCGCAGCGTACGCCGAAGGGGCGATCCGTTTCAGTTTGGGCTGCGACAATACCATGGACGAAATGGCGCGCACAGCCGAGACGCTCGCATCGCTTGTGGCGCAGCTGCGCCGCTTCAAACGCAGATAAAATGGGGGTAGAGGGCATGGAACATGTAATTCTGGTGCGCTTTGGCGAGATTCATTTAAAGGGGCAGAACCGCCCGTACTTTGAAAAGATGCTGATGCGCCGCTTAAAGGAGGCCGCCGCGCCCTATGCGGGGGCGCGGGTGGAAAAGGCGGACAGCCGTTACTTTGTGCGCGGTATCGCGCCGCAGGATATGGAGGAGGCGCTTGCGCGGGTCTGCCGCGTGTTCGGCGTGCACTCAGCGTGCCCTGCGGTGGAGATGGAAAAGGACGATTTTACCGCGCTGTGCGCGCAGGCCGCGGCCATGATGCCGCCTGCAGGGGGCACCTTCAAGGTCAAGGCCCGCCGCTCGGACAAGCGCTATCCCATGGATTCCCAGCAGATCGCCATCGAGATGGGGGGCTATATCCTGGAGCACGCGCCCGCCTGGCAGGTGGATATTCACGATCCGCAGCTGTCCATGTGCGTGGAGATCCGCGACAGGGCCTATCTCTACAACCGCATCGTGCCCGCACAGGGCGGCATGCCCGTGGGCAGCAACGGCAAGGCGTTTGTGCTGATGAGCGGGGGTATCGACTCGCCGGTGGCCGCCTGGATGGTGGCCAAGCGTGGCCTAGCGCTGGAGGCAGTGCACTTCTTCAGCCCGCCCTACACCAGTGCCCGCGCCCGCCAGAAAGTGGTGGACCTGGTGGCCGCGCTGACCGACTACTGCGGCCCCATCCGGCTGCACGTGGTGCCGTTTACCGAAATTCAGCAGAAGATCTACGAAAAGGGTCCTGAGCGGGAGATGACGGTGCTGATGCGCCGCAGCATGATGCGCATTGCCGAGCGCATCGCGCGCTGCGGGCAGGGCCAGGCGCTCGTCACGGGCGAGAGCATCGGCCAGGTGGCCAGCCAGACGGTGGAGGCGCTGGGCATCACCAACAACGCCTGCACGCTGCCGGTGTTCCGGCCGCTGATCGCCTTTGACAAGGCGGAGATCATGGAAAAGGCCCGCGCCATCGGCACGTACGAGACGTCGATTCTGCCCTACGAAGACTGCTGCACGGTGTTTGTGCCGCGGCACCCCGCCACCCATCCCAAGCTGGACGTGGTGCTGGCGGCGGAGGCGAAGATCGAGCTTGCGCCGCTGGAGGACAAGGCCATGGAACAGATTGAGGTTGTGGACGTACGCCCCCGCGGGGCAGAGGCATAAAAGGAGATAAGGCGCGTTGAATCTGGACCAGTTTATTGCAAGTATGAAGGAAAACCAGCAGGTGATGCAGAACGTCACCTGCTGGCGCGAGATTCCGGCGCGGCCTGCCGAGACGGCGCCGTGGCCCGCCTGTGTGCGTGACGACGTGATCGCCATGCTGCGTGCGCGGGGCATCCGCGCACCCTACAGTCACCAGGCGCGCGCCATCGAGGCGATCGACGACGGCGCGGACGTGGTGGTGGTGACGCCCACCGCCTCGGGCAAGTCGCTGTGCTACCACGTGCCGGTATTAAACACGGTTTTAAACGATCCGGACGCCCGCGCGCTGTACCTGTTTCCCACCAAGGCGCTGGCCGCGGACCAGGCGGCCGAGCTCTACGGTATGATTGAGGCGCTGGGCGCGGATATCAAGGCGTATACCTACGACGGGGATACCACCGTCACGGCCCGGCGCGCAGTGCGCCAGGCGGGGCATATCGTGGTGACCAACCCCGATATGCTGCATTCCGGCATCCTGCCGCACCATGTCAAATGGGTCAAGCTGTTTGAAAACCTGCGCTATATCGTCATCGATGAGGTGCACACCTACCGGGGCATCTTCGGCAGCCACCTGGCCAACGTGCTGCGGCGGCTCAAGCGCATCTGCCAGTTTTACGGCAGCGATCCGCAGTTTATCTGCTGCAGCGCGACGATCGCCAACCCGCGGGAGCTGGCCGAGCAGATCTGCGGCCGATCCATGGTGCTGGTTGACAAAAACGGTGCGCCGTCCGGTAAAAAACACATTGTCTTTTATAATCCGCCAGTGGTCAATCGTCAACTGGGCATCCGCCGCAGCGCCGCCTTTGAGGCGCGCACATTCGCGGCGCGTCTGGTTGCCAATCGCATTTCCACCATTGTGTTCGCGCGCAGCCGCCTGATGGTGGAGGTATTGTTAACGTATTTAAAGGAGCTTGTGCGCGACAAGCTGGGCAACAGCAACCTGGTGCGCGGTTACCGGGGCGGCTACATGCCCAGCGAGCGCCGGCAGATTGAGCGGGGCCTGCGCGAGGGCAGCGTGGTGGGCGTGGTGTCCACCAACGCGCTGGAGCTGGGGGTGGACATCGGCAGCCTGGAGGCGTGCGTGCTCTGCGGCTATCCGGGCACCATCGCCAGCACATGGCAGCAGGCGGGGCGCGCGGGGCGGCGCAGCGATACCAGCCTGACGCTGTTTGTGGCAAATTCCTCGCCCATGGATCAGTTTATGATCCGCCATCCCGATTACTTTTTCAGCCAGTCGCCTGAGATGGGCCTGGTCAACCCAAACAACCTCTATATCCTGATGAGCCACATCAAATGCGCGGCCTTTGAGCTGCCCTTTGAGGATGGGGAAAGCTTTGGCGTGGAGACCACCGACGAGGCACTGGAATACTTGCAGCAGGAGGGGGTGCTGCGCCATGTGGACGGGCGCTGGCACTGGGCTACGGACACCTTTCCGGCAAGCGCCATCAGCCTGCGCAGTGCGTCTAACGAGAACGTGATCATCGTTGACGTTACGCAAGGGGAGGCCAACCCGCGCGTCATCGGGGAGATGGACCGTTTCACCGCGCCCATGCTGTTGCACGACGAGGCGGTTTACATACACGAGAGCCGACAGTATCAGGTTGACAAATTGGATTTGACGCAGGGCAAGGCGTTCGTGCGCGCGGTAAGCGTGGATTATTACACGGACGCGGACCTGTCGGTGGATGTAAAGGTGCTGGATGTGTTCGACCAGCGCGCAGAGGGCATGACGTTGCGCCAGAGCGGCGAGGTGCTGGTGACATCCATCGTGACAATGTTTAAAAAAATCAAATTCGATACGCACGAGAATATCGGCTGGGGGCGGGTCAACCTGCCCGAGATGGACATGCACACCATGGCAAGCTGGATATCGTGGGACGAGGCACAGGTGCGGGGTTTTTCGCCCTCGCAGCTGCAGAGCGCGCTGTGCGGGGTGGCCAACCTGGTGGCCAACGTGGCCCCCATGTACCTGATGTGCGATCCCAAGGATATCGCGGTGTTTTACCAGGTGCGCGCGCCCTTTACGGACCGCCCCACGCTCTACGTTTACGACGCGATGCCCGGCGGCATGGGCCTGAGCGAAAAGCTCTACAGCATGCTTGACGAGGTTTTCGGCCAGGCGCTGCTGATGCTGACAAGCTGCCCGTGTGACGATGGCTGCCCCTCCTGCGTGGGGCCGGCGAGCGAATCGGGCGAGGAGGCCAAGGTCATGGCGCGCCGCCTGCTGGAAGGGATGCTTCGTGGCACAGAGCCTGAAAAGTAAACTGGAGATGATGGCAAAGCTCTCCGCACAGGGGCCCGTGGCCAGAAAAGCCCCGCAGGCGCCTGCGGAGGACTTTGTCGTGCAAAAACAGGTGTACCCGCTGGACTACGCCTGCGGCGACGGGGTGCTGGAGGCGTTCTGTTACGTGGACGCGGCCACATTTCTCGGCCTGGGCGATCTTGCGGGCGATTCGCTGGACGTGGAAAAGGTACTTTTTTTGGATACCGAAACCACCGGCCTCTACGGTGCGGGCGTACAGGCGTTTCTGGTGGGGGTGGGCTTTTATCGGGAGGGCGCGTTCCATCTGCACCAGCTGCTGATGCGCGACCTATCCGGCGAGCACCGCCTGCTGGAGGCTTTAGACGTGCTGTGCGCGCAGTTTGACACGCTGGTGACCTACAACGGCAAGAGCTTTGACGTGCCGCTGCTGCGCGCGCGCATGCTGCTTGCGCGCATGCGCGACCACCTGCCCGCGCGCCACATCGATCTGCTGCACCCGGCGCGCAGGCTGTGGAAGATGCGCCTGGCGCACTGCGCGCTGGACGACCTGGAGCAGCACATCCTGCATCAGAGGCGGCAGCACGATATCTCGGGCAGCGAAATCCCGGGCCGCTACTTTCAGTATCTGCGCAGCCAGGATGAAAGGCTGCTGGAGGATATCCTGCTGCACAACCAGCGCGACGTGCTCTCCATGGCCATGATCGCCGCGGCGATGTGCAGCCAGCTTGCCGGGCCGCTGGAGGCGTGCGTGGACGTGGACCGCTACAGCATGGGGCGCTATTTCAACCGCCAGGGCAATACAGCTATGGCGCAGGCCTGCTTTGACTCGCTGGAGGGCAGCCCCTGGCAGTATGCCGCCAGGCGGGAGCTGGCCATGACGCTCAAGCGGGAGCGCCGTCTGCAGGAGGCAATGTGTATCTGGCAGGATATGGCAAAGGAGGATATCCGCAGGCGGGATATGCTCCCTTATGTGGAGCTTGCCAAGGTATATGAGCACCGCCTGGGCGATTGCCAGCGGGCGCTGGATTACTGCCTGCTCGCCATGCAGTGCCCCGCAGGCGCGCGCCAGAAGCAGGAACTGGAAAAACGAAAAAAACGCTTGCAGCAGCGCCTTGCGCGGCAGCAAAAGGGGTAAATTCGCAAGCGCCGACGCGCGGCCGCCGAATAAAAAGGCAGGCGCCTGCGGCAGGGCCTGTCCCACATGGACACATCAAATTGAAGCGTATGCGACTGTACAGCGATTTCCGGCTCCTGCCCGCCGATGTAGCGCCACTGCCGTCGTGGCGCGCATACGCGCTCGCATAGCGACGCAAGCGGGGCTGGGTATTGACGGCCCGCTCATCATGTGCAAGACACGCACATCCATCTGTGTTTACAGCTGACGGTTTGGCATGTTTTCAATGATGCGCACGTGCATACCCTTATAGAGAGGTGGCCTGAATGCCTCATCAGTGACTGATAACATGCATGCGCCTTTATGGACATGTGATGGCTTTGTAAGCCCGTCCACGCCATAAAAAGGCGCGTGTGTGACGCGGTCAGTGGGGGCTTGATACCCTGTCGCTATGAAAAAGACACGCGCATGCCCGCAAAAGTGACGCGGCGCTGCATTACCGCATTGCTGTCAAAAAAAGACACGGTGTGCGCAGGCGTGGCGCTTTAATGCCTTTTCAATGATTAAAAGGACGTGAGCGGGCCGCTTTGGGGCAGCGCGATTGGGTGCACGCATCGGTGCGTCCATCACCAGCCGGGCAGCGCGTATTTCAATCGGCACAAGCAAAGCCGCCCGCCCCACGCATGACGCTTATACGGGGCGGGCGGCTCTTTTATGCAATGATCTGGCTGATCAGGTTATGCGGGTATGCCTCAGTCAATGGCGGGCTGTACGCCCGATCCGTTCTGCCGTACAAAACGCACGCTGTGCGACGGATTGCCCGTGATGGCGCTGCCGTCGCCGCGCTTTTCCTTGTGCACGGCCACCACATAGTACTCCAGCGGCACATTGGCCGGTGCGGTAATGTCGCGCAGGGCGGCGGCCTTTTTTGAACCGTCCAGGCTACCCAAACTCGTTGCCTCGCCTGAAACCTTGCGGAACACCTCGTAGTAGGCGGTGTCCTTCTGCATGGTGAAGGTGACGATAGGCACGCCGGAGGAATCCGCCTCCACGTGCACGTCCTGCGGCGGGGCGGGCGGGTCCCAATAATCGCTTACATCCGTAGGTTCATCGCCCAGCTTGTAAAACTCGCGCACCGTGGCCTCCTTGGGCGTGGTGGCGCTCGCGGCGATCACTTTGTGCTGGCGTTCCAGCACGGTTTTGTCAATATCCACCGCCACCACACCATCGGGCGCGTCAAACCAGGGCGCCGCTCGGTCGGCGTACTGCTCCTTTAAAAAGGCCGCGCATACGGCGGTGGGCCTGGAGCCGCCGGAATCCTTCTCGTTGAGATAACAGGCCTCGCCGGGGGTGTCGATGCCCATCCATACCGTCACCACCATCTCCGGATTGTAGGTGATGGTCCACACGTCGCGGTTGCCCACGCCCTTGTAGTCCACGGTGCCCGTTTTGGCGGCCAGTGGCGCGCCTACCTCCTGCAGGCCTTTGGCAGAGCCGCTCTCTACCGTCTCACGTAGGATGTCCGTCAGCAAAAACGCGCCGTCCTCGCTCATGTAGCGCACGCCTGCGTCGCTGTAGGCGTAGAGCGTCTCGCCGTCTGCCTGCGTGATGCGTGCGATGGTGTGTGCGGGCATGCGCATGCCGCCGTTGGCAATCCCCGCGTACGCGTCGCACATCGCAAGGGGCGTCACGCCACGCGTCAGACCGCCCAGCGCCATGGAGAGGTTTTTGTCCTCCTCCTCAAGATCAAGCCCCGCCTTCTGTGCGTAGGCCATGCCGGTGGATACGCCAATATCGTGCAGCGTGTTGACAGCGGGCACGTTGAGCGATTGGGAAAGCGCGGTGCGCACCGTCACCTGACCGAGGAATTTGCCGGTAAAATTCTGCGGCTTGTAACCGCCATAATCCACGGGCGCGTCCTCGACATAGGTGGTGGCGGTGTAGTCCGCCTCGTCGATGGCGGGCGCAAACACCGCGATGGGCTTGATGCACGAGCCGGGGGAGCGGTACGCCTGTGTGGCACGGTTGAAGGCCTGCAGCGTGGTATGCTCCCGTCCCCCCACAAGCGCTTGGATGCCGCCCGTTTTGGGGTCCATCACCACCATGGCCACCTGCGCCTGCGTGCCGTCAGGCGCGTCCTGTGGCAGCATGGCCGGATCGGCGCACAGCGCCTCGGCCTGCAGCTGTTTGGTGGCGTCCAGCGTGGTGTAGATGCGGTACCCGCCGCTGTAGAGCTCGTCCATGCTGACGCCCAGCTTCTCGCACGCCTCGTCCAGCACGGTATCGATGTAGTAGCCGTAATTGTACTTTTCCGGCCGGTCCTCCGCCACGGTGAGGGGCTTTTTTTTCAGGTTGTTGGCCTCCGTGCCGGTGAGCATCTCGTAATCCGCCATCAAATCAAGCACCAGGTTGCGCCGCTCCAGGTTGTTGTCCGGATGCAGGTGGGGTGCGTATTTGGTGGGGGACTTGAGGATGGCCGCGAGGGAAGCTGCCTCGTCGATGGATAGTTCGCTGGCGGATTTATCAAAATAGACCTTGGCCGCCGCCTCGATGCCGTACGCGCCACGGCCGAAGTATACGATGTTTAAGTACATCTCAAGGATATCGTCCTTGCTGAACTTGCGCTCCAGCTGCAATGCGAGGTAGGCCTCCTGGGCCTTGCGGGAGAGCTTTTTTTCCGTGGAGAGGTGCGTCAGCTTGATCACCTGCTGGGTGATGGTGCTGGCGCCCTCGCTGTAGCCCCCCTTTTGGATGTTGGTCAGCATCGCCCCGAAGATGCGCTTGACATCCACGCCGTGATGCTTGTAAAAACGCACGTCCTCTGCGGCGATAAAGGCGTTGCGCACCTCCTGCGGGATGGTGTCGATATCCACCATGATGCGATCCTGCGCGCCGTACACGGAGGCCACGGCGTCGCCGTTTGCGTCGTAGATCAGCAGCGTCTGCGCAAGGTCGGTGAGCTTGGAGACGCTTAAGCCCCGCCAGGATTGGATTTTGAGCACGCCGAAGCAAAAGTAGCAGAGCAGCGCAAGCACAAGCGCCATACTGCAAAGCGCAATACGGCGGCGCTTTTTTTGCTGCTGCGGGGTGCGCAGCTTTTTTGTGCGCGCGCGTTTTTCTTTCATGCCGGATTTCGCCTCCTTTTCGCAGCGCTGAAGTTGGATAATCGCTTGTATTGTTGCCGCATCCGCGCGGGAATACTCGCTTGCATCCTTGCGCGCTGGTGCGATCTCATATAAACTAGAAGCAATGGCGAAAATCCCCTAAAAACAAACAAACCTTCCATTTTTTCGAGAGAGGATTCGCGCGCGCGACTATGGAAATCTTTAGGCGCTCCGAAAAAAGGGAGGAATGTTTATGGAATTACAGGGCATCAAACGGGGAAATGAATTGATCATCGCGCTTGCCGGTGAGCTGGACCATCACTGCGCAGAGAGCGTGCGCGATAAATTGGACGCGCTGCTGGACGATCCCAAGGTGCGTCTATTGACGCTGGACATGCACCGGCTGACGTTTATGGATTCCTCGGGCGTGGGCGTGCTGATCGGGCGCTATAAGCTGATGCGCCAGAAGAACGGCCGCGTGCGGGTGCGCAACGTCAATGCGCAAATCGAGCGCGTGATGCAGGTATCGGGCCTGTACCAGATCATCGAGCGCTGTGACGCGCCGGCGCGCGCAAGGGCGGGGAGGTAACAACATGCAGAGCGAAAACTATATGGAATTAAACGTGCCGAGCCTGTCGCAGAACGAGGCCTTTGCGCGCGTGGTGGTTGCCGCCTTTGCCGCACAGCTTGACCCTACCATGCAGGAGCTGGAGGATATCAAAACCGCCGTGAGCGAGGCGGTGACCAACGCCATCATCCACGGGTATGAGAACGCCCAGGGTGTGGTGCACATCAGGGCGTGGATCGCGCAGGATACCCTCTACGTGGAGGTCGCTGACGACGGCGTGGGCATTGCGGATATTGATAAGGCCCGCGAGCCGCTCTTTACCACCCGCCCGGAGATGGAGCGCTCCGGCCTGGGCTTTACCATGATGGAGTCCTTTACCGACGGCGTGGAGGTGGATTCCGCGCCGGGCAAGGGTACGTGTGTGCGCATGCATAAGCAGTTTGGGCAGGAGCAGGCGCACACAGACGTGTGAGCGCCCAGGAAAACCGCTGGAACAACGACGCCCTGCGCGCGCTGATCGCGTCGGCCCAGCAGGGCGACGCGTCTGCGCTGGAGCAGATGGTGGCGCACAATACGCGCCTGGTGCACAGCATCGCCCGGCGCTACGCGGGGCGCGGCGTGGACTATGACGACCTGTATCAGCTGGGCTGTATGGGCCTGGTCAAGGCAATTCAGCGGTTTGATACCACGCTGGGCGTGGCTTTTTCGACGTACGCGGTGCCGATGATCACCGGTGAGATACGCCGCTTTTTGCGCGACGACGGCGCGGTGCGGGTCAGCCGTGGGTTAAAAGACGCCTACCGCCGCGCGCGGCAGGTGGAGGAGGCGCTCAAGCTGGAGCTGGGCACAGAGCCCGATCTGGAGACCTGGGCGGCGCATATGGGGGTCAGCGCGCAGGAGCTGGTCTTTATCCTGGACAGCGCGCACGCGCCCGTATCGCTTGACGCGCCCTGCGGCAAAGAGGACGACACCACCATGGCGGAGCGCCTGCCTGCAAGCGCGGACGAGCAGGAACGGCTGACGGACCGCCTGCTGCTGGAGCAGCTGCTAGGGGAGCTTCCGCAGCGGGAGCGGCAGATCATCGTACTGCGCTACTTTCGCCAAAAGACGCAGAGCGAGATCGCGCAGCACCTGGGCATATCGCAGGTGCAGGTATCGCGGCTGGAGAGCCGCATCCTGCGGGACCTTCGCGCGCGGGCGGACAAGGGCGCCTAAACAGCGGCACAAGGACATGTATTGGCAAAACAAAAAGCGCATCGATGCGATGCGCTTTTTTTGTGCAAGAAATACGTTTTACGCGTCCATACTAGCCATAGACATGCAAAGCGTAAAGGAGGAAAAAAATCATGTTGCGAAATCCCGTACATAGTAAAATTCAGCGCACCTGCTGGGTGGTGCTGTTTATTGCGGTGATTGCCGCCATCTTGCTGGCCGTGCTCACGCTGCGGCTGCCCGCTGGCAGCACGCTGGAGAGCATGCTGGTGTATCTGGAGCGTGCCGGCGCAATGTACGTGTGACGCAAGGAGCGCATGTTCCAGGCGGCGCACAGGCGCGCCGTACGCGCGGGCAAAATGCGCTTGCATTTGAATAACGCGCCTGGATCACAGCGCGCCGCGGCATGCCTATCATGTATCATGCGCTGTGGCTGGGCTGCAAGGCTGTTGCAGGCCGCGGGATTGCGCCGTAAGCGCATCAAAAGGCCTGCGCTGGGCCATCCTAACAGGCAGGCAAGAACGGGGAAGGCGCGCGCATACAGCGGCGGCGCCCCCGGATTGGAACCATAAGGGAGGCTTTATAGGATGATGGAGAATGCCACGCGGCACCAGGTGCCCGCATTTCATCTGCAGATGCCCTTGAATCCCGACGAGCGCATGGAGCGCGCCCGTCCGCCCCAGGTATCTGGGGAAACGCGCAACAAGAAGGAAAGTGAGGAGAAATAGATTTCCATGGCAAACAAAACGGAAAACCTGCCTGCAGACCAGCAGGCGAAAAACAAGAACTATGACGCGCTTGTGCAGCAGAAGATGCCTAAGCGCCCCATGCTGCCCGGCCTGTTCAAGGCGTTCCTTGTGGGCGGCATCATCTGCAGCATCGGGCAGTTTGTGATGTTTACCGGCAAGGAATACCTGGGCCTGGACAAGGAGGGCGTATCGGCGTATACGGCCATCATCATGGTCTTTTTAGGCGCCACGCTCACCGGCATCGGCATATACGACCGCATCGGCAAATTTGCCGGCGCGGGCTCGGTGGTGCCCATCACAGGCTTTGCCAACTCGATTGTGGCGCCGGCCATGGAGTTCCGGCGCGAGGGGCTGGTGCTGGGCGTAGGGGCCAAGCTCTTCTCCATTGCGGGCCCCGTGCTAGTGTACGGCATCGGCACGTCCATCATCGTAGGCCTGCTCTCGCTGCTGGCGCAGTTTTTCGCATAGGAGGAAGCATTTATGGCAAACCATCGCATAGGCAAACAAACCGTTGTCTTTGAAAAACAGCCCCGCATCGCAAGCTACGCGTCCATCGTGGGCCCCAAGGAGGGACAGGGGCCGCTTGCAAGCACCTTTGACCAGGTGCTCCAGGACGACACCTGGGGCGAGGATAGCTTTGAGAACGCCGAGCGCAAGATGTTCGAGGAGGCGGTCAAGACCGCGCTGCGCAAAGGGGAGATACAGAGCGGCCAGGTGGATATTCTGCTGGGCGGTGATCTGCTCAATCAGATTGTCAGCGCCAACTTTGCTGCCCGCACGCTGGGCATTCCCTTCTTGGGCATCTACGGCGCATGCTCCACTATGGCCGAATCGCTGCTGGTTGGTTCCATGGCGGTGGACGGAGGCTTTGCCGCGCATGTGGCGTGCGTAGCGTCCAGCCACTTTTCCTCTGCGGAGCGGCAGTACCGCTTTCCGCTGGAGATGGGCACGCAGCGCACGCCCTCGGCGCAGTGGACGGTCACGGGCGCCGGCTGCACCATTTTGGCCGAGGAGGGCGCGGGGCCGCGCGTCACGCACGGCACCATCGGCAAGGTGCTGGATTTGGGCGTGACGGACGCCAACAATATGGGCGCGGCCATGGCGCCAGCCGCGGCCGATACCATCGTGCAGCACCTGCGGGATATGAACCGCGCCCCCAGCGATTACGACATGATCGTCACGGGCGATCTGGGCAACGTGGGCATGGACCTGACGCGCGAACTGGTCAAGGCGCAGGGCATCGAGCTAGGCGGCTGCTTTAACGACTGCGGCAGCATGATTTTCGATGCGGAAAAACAGGATGTGCACGCGGGCGGGAGCGGCTGCGGCTGCTCGGCATCCGTGCTCAACGGCCATCTGCTGGGGCAGTTTGCCTCCGGCGCGCTGAAGCGCATTCTCTTCATCGCAACGGGCGCGCTGCTCTCACCGACGACGACACTGCAGGGCGAGTCCATCCCGGGCATCGCGCACGCGGTAGTCATCGAGCAGGGGAGGTGAAGGCAGGATGGAGATGTTCATGGACTATGTCAAGGCGTTTGTGGTGGGCGGGCTGATCTGCGTGATCGGCCAAATTCTCATTGAAAAGACCGCGCTGACCCCTGCGCGCATTTTGGTGATTTTCGTCACCGCGGGCTGCATTCTGGGTGCGCTGGGCCTGTACCAGCCGTTGGTGGAATTCGCGGGCGCGGGCGCCACCATCCCACTGACGGGCTTCGGCAACTCGCTGGCGCAGGGCGCCATGAAGGCCGCGGCGGAAAAGGGCGTGCTGGGCGCATTTACCGGCGGCATTACGGCCACTGCGGGTGGCGTGGCTGCCGCGGTGCTGTTCGGCTATCTCAACGCTATTATTTTCAAACCCAAAACAAAAAAATGAACGCAGGATAAAATAAATTCCGCATAGAAAAAACCGCCGTACAAGGATTGCACGGCGGTTTTGCTTGTACACAATGTACGCTTACGGCGTTTGGGTATTGCTTGGCGTCGGCGTCGGCGTGGGGGTCGGTGTAGGCGTGGGCTCCGGCTCGTCCGCGCGGCTGAACACCGTCTGTACCAGCGTGTTGAGCGATGCAGTCTTGCTCTTCAGCGCGTTTGCGTCCGTGCTCTGCGAGATCAGCGTCTGCAAATCCTTGATCAGCGCACTTATCTGCTGCTTCTCCGAGGCGGTCGGCTTATTGGGCTTGGCGGAGAGCTTGTTTTGCGCGTTTGTGATGGCCGCCTGTGCCTTTTCGATGGCGCCCTTGAGGTCATCCTGGTTGCGCGCCCAGTCTTCGGTATGGATATCGCACACATCCGTGGTGGCGGTGCCCGCGTTGGGGAAGTACTTGGCAAGCGTCCCCTGGTCGATCTTGGAGAGCGGGCCCGTCTTGGGAAGCACCAGCGTGCTGTAGGCCTCGCGTTCCTCGGCAGGGCAGTACGGCCCGATCAGCTTGCCGCTGGCCTTGCAGCGCTCGCCCGATACGTGCATATCGCACACCTCGCTGGGCACCGTGCCCGGCGCGTACCAGTCGGTGACCGGCTTATACTTTGGATCGCCCGCACAGGCCTCGGTGGCCTTTTTGCCGCTGACGCCGCACACGGTACCCTTCACCAGGCCCAAAGAGGAGGGCGTGGTGTCTAAAATGGATTTCACCGCCAGGCCCTGGTGAATGGGTTTCATGACCGCGCTCCATATGGGCGCGCAGGCGGAGGAACCGACCGTGCCGGCGGCAAGCGATTTATATCGGTCGCTGCCCACCCACACCGCGCCGGTAAAGTACGGGGTGTAGCCCGCGTAGAACACGCCGCGCTCGTCGGAGTTGGTGCCGGTTTTGCCGGCCACGGGCATGCTGCCCAAATTGGCGCGGCTGTCGGATCCCAGCATCATATCGGTCATCATCCAGGCGGTGGCGGGGGAGAATACCTCGCGCTTGACGCGGGAGGATGTCGCATCCAGCACCACGTTGCCGTCGGAATCCTTCACCTGCCGAAAGGAGATGGGCTGCTGGTAGATGCCGTTGTTGGGGAAGGTGCTAAAGGCGCCCGCCATCTCAATGGTGGTGATGCCTGATGTGCCCAGCGCAAGGCCCGAAAGGTCTGCCTGGATATGATCGGGCAGCACGCCCATGTTGATCAGGAAATTCTTGGAATCCTCCACGCCCACCACGTCTGCCAGGCAGCGCGCGGCCACCACGTTAAGGGAGGCGCGTATAGCCTTGCGCATGGTGGTCATGCCGGTGAAGTAGACGCCGTAGTTGTTGGGATAGCCCTTGCCGCCCCAGCCGTTGATGGGGATGGGCAGATCGGCGAAGACCGAGCCGGGCGAGGCGCCCTTTTCAATGGCGGGGCCGTAGACGGATATGGACTTGATGGAGGAGCCCACCGGCATATCGGATTGGTAGGCGCGGTTAAACTCCTTCATGCGCGTGGGCGCCTGGCGGCCGCCCACAATGGCCTTCAGCTCGCTTGTGGCGTTCTCAATGATGGTGATGGACACCTGCGGCTGCTGCAGCTCCACCACGGTGCCGTCCGCATTCTGGGAGGTGATGACGCTGTCAGCAGCGCTTGCCATGCGCGGGTAGCGGTTCCAGGTGTATGCGATATTCTCCGTGGATTTTTGTATCGCGGGATCCACCGTAGTGTAGATATGGTATCCCTTGGTGCGCAGCTCGTTTTCCAGCGTGGTGCGGTTTGTTTTGGTATCGGGCAGGTTGCGCTGCTGCAGCATGAAGGTGACGATATCGTACACCGCGTACTCCACAAAGTAGGGCATCTCGTACATCGACTGGCGCTGGGATTCCTCCAGCACCTGCAGCTGCTCCTGCAGCGCCTGGTCGTATTCTTCCTTTGTAATAAAGCCCGCCGTGTACATGCGCTTGAGCACGGTGTTGGTGCGGTCGTTGGTGCGCTCGGGCTTATTGCGGTCATAAAAATTCAGGCGAGGATTGTAGAGCGAGGGGTTCTGTGTCAGGCCCGCGATCATCGCGCTTTCACGCAGGGTGAGCTGGTCGAGCTCCTTGCCGAAGTAGTCATACGCCGCGGCCTTGACGCCGTAGTTGGAGCCGCCCAGGTGGATGGTGTTCATGTACGCCTCGAGGATCTGCTCCTTGCTGTACACCTGCTCCAGCTGCAGGGCCAGGTACGCCTCCTGTATCTTGCGCTTGTAGGAGCGCTCGCTTGTCAGCAGGCGCTGCTTGACCAGCTGCTGGGTGATGGTGGAGCCGCCCTGCACGCTTTCATTGGCAAAGTTGGAGAAGACCACGCCGATCAGGCGCTTGATGTCCACGCCGTTGTGCGACCAGAAGCGCACGTCCTCCACGGCCACGAACGCGTTTTTGAGGGTCTCGGGGATCTCCTCGTAGCGCGCCATGATGCGGTTTTCCACCGAGGCGAAGGAGGTGATCAACTCGCCGTTGCCGTCGTAGATGAAGGAGGTCTGATTCTGGTCGTTGATCTCCGCTACGTCCAGCGTGGGGGTGGTCTCCACATACGCCTTAGCCACGCCCAGCACCGCGCCCATGCCCGCGGTGCACAGCACCAGCGCGGAGACCAGGTACATGCTCAGGCATGTGACCAGCACCGAGAGAATAAAATTCTTCTGGCGGGGGCGGCGCTTGAAGTAAAAGAAGGGCAGGTTCTGCTTTGCCGTCCTCTGCGTGGCGGGCCGGGTGCCGCGGCGCGCCTGCTGGGAGGGGAGGACGGTGGTGTTGCCCAGCGCGTCGTCCTGCGCGCTGCGCCGCGCACGCCCATCCGCCTTTCCCCGATGTGTCAAGCGCGTGAAAAACGATGCGACCGACGCGCCGACATTGCAGAAAAACAGACCGATTTTTTGAAAGAAACCCTTTATCTGATCCATTTCGTTTGGGATGCCTCCTTTACAAAACGCCTACGCTTTCATAGACATGTATAGCTATTATACCACAAGCGCAGGGGGCGGGCACAGGGAAAATTGTGACGTATCTGTAAACGAATGTCGCCTGGGGCGGTCCGCCTGCATATAATGTAGGAAATCAAGGGAGAGGGGGCGCTGGGATTGCAGGTTGTACGCGCGCGCCGGCGCGTGCCCAAGGGCTGGGTCATCGCGCTTGCACTGCTGGCTGTGCTGGGCGCCGCATGGGGCTTATTTATGGCCAAAACACGGCCCGTGGTGCTGAGTATGTCCGAGGCGCGCATGCGCGAGCTGGCCGCCACGGCTATGAACCAGGCCGTGCGCGAGACCATGTGCACTGATGTAAACTATTATGACCTGATTGACGTAAAACAGGACGACAAAGGCAATGTCTCCATGGTGCAGTCCAACACGGTGCGCATGAACGAGCTGGGCGCGCAATGCGCCGCGCGCGCCCAAAACAAGCTCAACGAGCTGGCCGCGCGCCGGATCGATATCCCGCTGGGCGCGGCGCTGGGCTGGGAGCTGCTGCAGGGCGCGGGCCCCAATATCTCCGTCAAAATCGTGCCAGTGGGTTCGGTGCTGACCGAGTTTAAGACGGAGTTTGAAAACGCGGGCATCAACCAGACGCGCTTTAAGGTATACATGGATCTGCACGCGCAGGTGGATCTGGTCATCCCCACCGGCGCACGCACGGTGGACATCATCACCCACGTGCCGGTGGCCGAGACCATCATCGTGGGCACGGTGCCTGATTATTACGTCAATGTGGACGACCAGAATAAAATGCTCGACCTTATCCCCGAAAGCGCCAAATAATGCGGCATTGCATTTTGTATAGCGATCAGGTAGAATAAACACAATAGAAGTACGGTTTTCTATTGGTCACTTTGCGCATAACAAAAAAAGAAAAGGGGAGGACGTAAGTATGCGTGTTCGTGTCTGTGCCGGCGGCGTCGTGTTTTTTGAGGGGAAAGTGTTGATTTTAAAGAACGAAAAGAGCGAGTGGGTGTTGCCCAAGGGGGTCATCCGCAAGGATGACCTGTCCCGGGATGTGGCGCTGCGCCGCGTCAAGATTGAGGCGGGCGTGGATGCCCAGATCATCTCCACCGCGGGCGAAACCAGCTATGAGTTCTATTCCATGACGCGCCGGCAGCCTGTCTATAACCAAATCACCTGGTACATCATGGAGGCGCCCAGCGACGCCTGCCGCTACGCGGCGGAGGAAAATTTCCAGGACGGCGGCTTCTTCCCGTTTGAAGAGGCGATGGATAAAATCACCTACAGCCAGGATAAGGCGCTGGTGGCCTCTGCCTACAAAAAATACAAACAGGCCAAGGCGAGCTGACGTGCGGGCCAGGGCCTGCGCATGGGGCAAGCGCCCTTTGGCGCGCGCAAATGCGTTTCCTCTGCGCAAAACAGCAGCGCTGCGTGCCTGAAAGCAGGCCGCGCGGCGGGAAGGCGGGACGTATATGAGACGTGTATTCCAAAAAGCTGCGGCAATCGTTCTGCTCGCCGCCTGCCTGGCCGGGGGGCTTGCTGGATGCGCCAGGGCTTCTGCGGTGGTCGCTCTGGACGAGGCGGCCCGCATGTCGGGCGAAGCGCTCTCGCAGGCGCTTGCTGGCGTACGGCGGGATCGGATCATCGAGGCGTGGGGCGCGCCCGTCCAAGGCCTGTTTGGTATGTATGGCGATATTTACACTGCTCCAGACCAGGAAAGGATGATCATCGTCTACTACGACGCGAACAGCAGCGTCTCGGAGGTGAAAGTATCCCAGATGCAGGCCAACGCAGGGCTGTAAACGGCGCGCCCGCATGTACTTTGCCAAGGGGCGCCGGTTCCTGAAAGAAGGCGCGCAGGGGAAATGCCCGCCTGCCTTTTCCTTTACAGCGTCCATGGATGTATGCTATAATAACTCGCGGTCGTTTTGTCGGCCGCGGGTTTGTTTTTATCTGCAATAAAGGGGTGCTTTTGTCCATGTCCGGCCATAGCAAATGGAACAATATCAAACGGAAAAAAGAGAAGACCGACGCCCAAAAGGGAAAGATCTTTACCAAAATCGGCCGTGAGCTGGCTGTGGCGGTGCGCGCGGGCGGCCCCGACCCGGTGAGCAACACGCGCCTGGCGGACGTCATCGCCAAGGCCAAGGCCAACAACATGCCCAACGACACCATCAAGCGCAGCATCAGCCGTGCTTCGGGCGACGGGGACGGCGTGCAGTACGAGGAGATTACATACGAGGGCTACGGCGCAAACGGCGTGGCGGTCATCGTCGAGACGCTGACAGATAACCGCAACCGCACCGCAAGCGACGTGCGGCACTGCTTTGATAAATGCGGCGGTTCGCTGGGCTCCACGGGCTGCGTGGGCTGGATGTTTGACCGCAAGGGCGTGCTGGCCGTGGAGCCCAAGGCGGGCCTGTCGGCGGACGACGTGATGATGATGGCGCTGGAGGCGGGCGCGGAGGACTTCAACGAGGGTGAGGAAGCCTACGAGATCACCTGCGCGCCGGCGGATTTCTCCCAGGTGCGCGGCGCGCTGGAGGAGCAGGGCTTGCATTTCCTCTCCGCGGAGCTGGAGATGCTGCCGCAGAACACGGTGTCCATCGCCGCTGCGGAGGACGCTGATAAGATCTACCGCCTGCTGGATATGCTCGAGGACAACGACGACGTGCAGAACGTCTACCATAACGCCGACCTGCCCGATGCGGACGAGGCGTAAAGCGGCCTTGCGGGGGATATGCTCCCCGGATGCCGGCATCAAAGCGCTGCGCGTGCTGCAGCGCTTTTTCTAAAACACGCGGTTTGAACGCGCAAGCAGCACACATTTAAAGGAGGTTTGCACGATGCAGCAGGTGGAAGCGCTGGCAAAACGGGCAAAGGAGGCCAGCCGCAGCATGGCCATGCTGGGCCAGCAGGAGAAGAACGCGATTCTTGTGGCCATGGCGGATGCGCTGGAGGCGCGAGCGGGCGAGGTCATTGCCGCAAACGCGCTGGACGTGGCGCGCGCAAGGGAGGCGGGCAGGCCTGCGGCGTTGGTGGACCGCCTGGCGCTGGACGAAACGCGCGTGGCCGCCATGGCGCAGGGCCTGCGCGACCTTGCGCGCCTGGAGGATCCGGTGGGCATGGTGGAGCGGATGTGGACGCGTCCCAACGGCCTGCGCATCGGGGAAAAACGCGTGCCGCTGGGGCTGGTGGCCATCATCTACGAGGCGCGCCCCAATGTGACGGTGGACTCGGTGGGCCTGTGCTTAAAATCGGGCAACGCGGCGATTCTGCGCGGGGGCTCGGAGGCAATCGCCTCCAACCGCGCGCTGGTGGACGTGCTGCAGCAGGCGGCGGCACAGGCGGGCTGCCCGAAGGACGCCTTTGTGCTCATTGCGGATACCGACCGCGCAAGCGCCACCGCGCTGATGACGTTAAACGGCATCGTGGACGTGCTCATCCCGCGCGGGGGCGCGGGGCTCATCCGCAGCGTGGTGCAGCACGCCACCGTGCCGGTGATTGAGACGGGCACGGGCGTATGCCACGTGTACGTGGACGATTGCGCCGACTGGAAGATGGCCACGGATATCATCGTCAACGCCAAGGTCAGTCGCCCCGCGGTGTGCAACGCGGCTGAGACGCTGCTGGTGCATCGGGATATCGCGGCGGATTTCCTGCCCCAGTGCATTGCGGCGCTGCGCGCCAAGAAGGTGGAGATTCGCGGCTGCGATCAGGTGCGGGCGGTGGCGCCCGATGTGGTGCCCGCCACCGAGGAGGACTGGGGCACGGAGTATCACGACCTGATCCTTTCAGTGAAGGTGGTGGCGGATATCGATGAAGCCATCGCGCACATCACCAGGTACGGCACCCGCCACAGCGAGAGCATCGTTACCCGGGATATCGCCCGGGCGCAGCGCTTTCTCGACGAGGTGGACGCGGCCTGCGTGTACGTCAACGCGTCCACGCGCTTTTCCGATGGCTTTGAGTTCGGCTTTGGCGCCGAGATCGGCATCAGCAACCAGAAACTGCACGCCCGCGGGCCCATGGGCCTCAAGGCGCTGACCACCACCAAGTACATCATAATCGGCTCGGGCCAGGTGCGCATATAATCCTTGTCAAGCCCTGGACCAACGGTTATAATAGCAAATATATGTTTTTCGGTAATGCCTTGGTATGACTTAAGGAGGAACACAACAAGTGTCAACGGAAAATGTGCGCGCGGAGCGCCATCAATTGCTGCGCCGGGTAAAGACGGCGTCGTCTCTGTTCTATCTGGTTGCGGTACTGACGCTGCTCAACTCCATCATGATCCACTGCAACATCATGCAGGGCAGCGTACTGCTCCCCGTGGGCCTGTACGGCGCGCAGTTCCTGGATAAATTCGGCCCCGTAGACCTTGCCATCCCGCTGTGGATCGTCATCGTATGCGACGTGGCGTTTGCCGCCATATACGCGTATTTGGGGTACCAGGCGCGCCAGCGCAAGCTGTGGGCGCTGATGGCGGGTACGTACTACTTCCTGTTTGACGCGATCGTGCTTTCCATCGGCCTTTCGGATGTCTTTATGCTGCTGTTTGATATCTACGCGGCGGTGATGATGATGAGCGGCCTGCGCGCGGCGCGCAAGCTGCGCGGCATGGACAAGACGCTGCTGGATGAGGGCGCGGACTTAGAGCAGATGGAGCAGCAGGCCATCGCCGAGGAGATTGCCGAGCGCCAGGCGGCCCGGGAAAAGAAAAAGCATCCGGAGAAAGAGCAGCGCCAGCAGCCCTCCAATGAAACGACGGTGATCTCCATCGACCCGTCGGCTGCGTGGCCCGAGCCCATGGATAAAAAGGCGCGGCAGAAGGCCATCGAGCAGCGGCGCGGCCTGTCGGACGCGCAGGAGGCGCCCGGTGCGCCGGAGGACGCGCCCACGGACAAGCAATAGACAGTTCGGCGATATGTAAGAAAAATCCCGCACATCGTTTGCGCGGGATTCTTCTTTTGCCATGGCGCGAACGCACGTTCTTGACAGCGGCCGCGCGCGCGCATAACATGGTATTGAACCCATGGGACTGAAAACGGGGTATAGATGCCGCCACAATAAAAGCGTGCGCTCCGCAATGGCATGGGGCCGCGAAGGGAGGACAAGCGTGGTTATATTGGGCATTGACCCGGGCCTTGCCACCATCGGCTACGGGGTAATTGCGGCCGAGCGCGGCCGCTATAAGGTGATCGATTACGGCACCATCACCACGCCTGCAAAAACGCAGGTGCCCATCCGCCTGCGCATGATCTACGAATCGGTGCTGCAGCTTTACGATACCTACCAGCCTGAGGCGACCGCGCTGGAGGAGCTGTTTTTCAACACCAATATCACCACGGGCATCAATGTGGCGCAGGCCCGCGGCGCGATTCTCACGGCGCTTGCCTGCCGCACGGAGGCCCTCTATGAGTACACCCCCCTGCAGGTCAAGCAGAGCGTGGTGGGCTACGGCAGGGCGGAAAAACAGCAGGTGCAGCTGATGGTGAAAACGCTGCTGCACCTGCGCGAGATTCCGCGCCCCGACGACGCGGCCGACGCGTTGGCCGTGGCGCTGTGCTACGCCCATTCGGCCAATATGGAAAAGCTCTTTAAAATCCAATAGAAACCGATACAGCAAAGGAGTTTGCGCGATATGTTTGCCTCCATTACCGGAACCGTTGACGAAAAGGGCCTGGATTATGCCGTGCTTGCTGCCGGTGGCATCGGCTATTATATGCGCGTGCCCACCTCCACGGCGGCGGCGCTGCCCAAAACGGGGGAAAAGGCCAAGCTCTACACCTATCTGCATGTGCGCGAGGGAGCCATCGACCTGTACGGCTTTGAATCCCGTGAACAAAAGCAGATGTTTATCAAGGCCATGGGCGTCTCGGGCGTGGGGCCCAAGGTGGCGCTGGGCATTTTGTCAAGCCTTTCGGTGAGCGATCTTGCCGTGGCGCTGGTCACGCGGGATATCAGCGCGCTGACCAGGGTGCCGGGCATCGGCAAAAAGACCGCCGAGCGCCTGGTGCTGGAGCTGCGCGAGAAGGTGGATAACGAAGAAATGCTCTCCCTGCCCAAAACGGCGGCCGGTCTGCCCGCGGGGGATGACGCCTCCGAGGCGGTGCAGGCGCTCATCGCGCTGGGGTACCAGAGCAGCGAGGCGGTGCGCGCCATCGAGCAGGTGCGCGCCCAGGCGGACCGCGTGGAGGATATGATTCTGCTTGCGCTGCGCAAGCTGGACGGAAAATAAGAGGGTATAACGCATGCAGGACGAAGAACGCATCATTTCCAGCGGCTTTCGCCAGGAGGACGTGCAGGACGTCACCTTGCGCCCCCGCACCATGGAGGAATACGTGGGGCAGAGCAGGGTCAAGGAAAAGCTCTCCATCTTTGTGGAGGCGGCGCGCCGCCGCAAGGAGTCGCTGGATCACGTGCTGCTATACGGGCCGCCGGGCCTGGGCAAGACTACGCTGGCCAACATCCTGGCCAACGAGATGGGCACGGGAATCCGCGTCACCAGCGGCCCCGCCATCGAAAAGCCCAAGGACCTTGCGGGCCTCATCACCAATTTAAACGAGGGTGACGTGCTCTTTATCGACGAGATTCACCGCCTCAACCACAACGTGGAGGAGGTGCTCTATCCCGCCATGGAGGACTTCGCGCTGGATATCATGCTGGGCCAGGGACCCAGCGCGCGCTCCATCCGGCTGGATCTGCCGCACTTTACGCTGGTAGGCGCCACCACGCGCGCTGGCATGCTCACCGGCCCGCTGCGCGACCGCTTCGGCATCATCAGCCGGCTGGAACTCTACAACCCGCGCGAGTTGCAGACCATTGTAGAGCGCTCGGCACGCATTTTGGATATCGCCATCGTGCCCGACGGCGCCTATGAGATCGCGCGCCGCTCCCGCGGCACCCCGCGCATCGCTAACCGGCTGCTGCGCCGCGTGCGCGACTTTGCGGACGTGCAGGCGGACGGCGTCATCACCCGCGAGGTGGCGGATGCGGGGCTGAACCTGCTGGAGATCGACGCGCTGGGCCTCGACCACACGGACCGGCGCATCCTCGATGTGATGATCAACAAATTTGCCGGCGGGCCGGTGGGGCTCGATACCCTCGCCGCCACCACAGGAGAGGAGGCGATCACCATCGAGGACGTTTACGAACCCTTTTTGCTGCAGCTGGCGTTCATCACGCGCACCCCGCGCGGGCGCATGGTGACGCCGCTTGCCTACAAGCATATGGGTCTGCAGCCGCCAGAGGAAACGCGCGCATCGCAGATAGAGCAGACCACGCTTCTGTAAAAGACGTGGATGGAAATGTGCGTCCACAACAGAAGGACGTATTGCAAAGAGGGGCGTGGCCTTATTTTGTCTGATGCGCGTAAGTGGAAACGATGGCAATGCTGTCTCTGATCTAAGACAATGCCCCGCCGCACACAGATGGTGTGCGTTGATTGAAGTTCCATGCCATGCACCTTCTTGTATGGGGTAGCGTCGCACCTCGCAAGTGACGCGTGGATTGAAATATCATGGCATTGCGCACGCGTTCGCCGTCTCTGGTCGCACCTCATACGAGGTGCGTGGATTGAAATCCGCCGCTGATTGGATGGGCCCGGTAGCCGTAATAGTCGCGCTCCGCCAGGCATGCGTGGATTGAAGCTGCCATTGGTTTGAAGTATGCCGTACAGCGGGAACGTCGCACCTCGCATGAGGTGCGTGGATTGAAATTGCGCACTGGCTTTTCTGAAGACAGCGCACAAGCTTTGCCGCAACCCGCCAGGGATGCGTGGATTGCAGGCGCGCGCCGCAAAATGGTGCACGAGGTATCCGAGAAGGCGCATCCCATGATTGCAGGGTAAAAGGATGAAGACAGCCTGCTTCGGCCGCCATCTCTGTGGGCATCGAATCACCCCCCGTTTTCAGCATGCAGAGGAAGCGCACAGCCGCGGCGCGTGGCCTTACGCCTTTGGCATGGGGCGCGGCACCTCAAAGACTGCACATGGCCGCAGCGGGCGGGCGCGTCTGGCATGCGGCAATCACATCGGACAGCGCGCGGCACCCACGCGGCGGCCGCGCTTTACATGTGCCAAAGGGAAAGGACGTAGGAAAGCAACGTGAAGACATCTGATTTTGACTATGCGCTGCCGCAGGAGCTGATCGCGCAGCATCCGGTGGAGCCGCGCGATCATTCGCGTATGATGGTGTGCCACCGCGATACCGGCCTGCGGGAGCATAAGCATTTTTACAATTTGCCCGATTTTCTGCGTCCGGGCGACGTGCTGGTGATCAACAACACCAAGGTCATTCCCGCACGGCTGTTTGGCGTGCGCGAGGGCACGGGCGCCAAAGTGGAGCTGCTGCTGCTCAAGCGCGAGAGCAGGGATGTATGGGAGACGCTCGCGCGCCCGGCAAAGCGGCTGCGCAAGGGCGCGATCGTCGTCTTTGGCGAGGGTGCGCTGCGCGCGCAAATCATCGAGGAACTGCCCGAAGGCGGCCGCCGCGTGCGCTTTATGTATGCAGGCGTGTTCGAGGAATTGCTCGACCGGCTGGGCAATATGCCGCTGCCCCCCTATATCCACGAACAGCTGGAGGATAAAAACCGCTACCAGACGGTGTATGCTAAAACGGAGGGGTCTGCTGCGGCGCCTACGGCGGGGCTGCACTTTACGCCCGAGCTGATGCAGCGCATCACGGATAAGGGCGCGGCGTTCGTGCCGCTGCTGCTGCATGTGGGGCTGGGCACCTTCCGCCCGGTTAAGGAAGAGGACGTGGAAAAGCACATCATGCACAGCGAGTATTATGAACTGACGCAAAGCGCGGTGGAAGCCATCGAGGCCTGCAAGGCGCGGGGCAATCGGGTCTTTGCGGTGGGCACCACGTCGGTGCGCGTGCTGCAGACGGCCGCGCAGAAGGACGGCCGCCTGCACGCGGGATCGGGCTGGACGGACATCTTTATCACACCCGGCTTTACATTCCACGTGATGGATGGGCTCATCACCAACTTCCATCTGCCCCAGTCTACGCTACTGATGCTCATCTCTGCGTGGATGGGGCGCGAGCAGGCACTGGCCGCCTACGAGGAGGCCGTGCGGGAGCGATACCGGTTTTTTTCGTTCGGTGATGCCATGCTCATTGTGTAAAGTATGAAAGATATGTACAATGCGCCAGTATGACTGAGAAGCCGCGGCATTGCGGGACTTTCGGTCTTTTTTATGTTGGAAACTGCTGCTTGCAAAGGGAGGAACGCCATCCGGATGGTTCGCCAAGCGCGCGGTCAGCGGCTCACTTTGACCGTTTCCTTACAAAATGCTGCGCGCAGAGCTTACATCGTCCGCTGGGCAGTTGAGATTGCCTGCGTTTTTTGCTATAGTGGATGATAAGTGTTTTGTACATACAAGTAGAGTCCGGCGAGGGCCGTCGCGCGCTCGCCGGTTACGGCGCTATCCTCCCCAAAGCCGACAGGGTTCCCCTGGGGCATTGATCGCATCCGCTGCGGTTCCCCGCATTTGAGACGGGGAATGAACGCGAGCGGGGCGCTACGCCGTATCATGGAAGTGAGCAGCTGCAAACGCGCTGCACAAATGCTTTTTGCAAAGCGGCGCAAAGCAGCGCGCCAAAGGAAGGGGGGATTGCATGCCGAAGATGTATTTCGGCTGGGGCCTACTGGGGCCTGTCTGCCTCTGCTTGGTTTATGAAATCTATGCGCGGCGGGCGATGCGTGCGCTGGGGTTTCCTCAAGGGAAAATTTCCCCTGGCGGCTGCGTCGCCTTGCTGCTGCACTTGGCGCTCTACACGTTCTGGGGCATGGTCAATATCCCGCTTCCCGTCGTCTATGTCTTTGCGTTCCTGGAAAAGCTGCCGCGGTTGCTGCGCAAGCGGGCGAGCCGCCTCAAAGAGCTGTTTCTGATCAATTTTACCCATTTGACGATCATGGCGCTACACATGATTCTCATCGGTGTCATTTCTCTTGTGACAAAGATACCTATGCGCGCGCTGCTGCAGCAGCCATTCTGGCGGATTGTGATGATTGACGCCATCCTGGCCGTCAGCATCGTGACAGATGGATTGATTCCCCGCTGGAACATGGCGTTGGACGTGCTGCGCACCCAGTCTGAAAGCGCGGAAGTGCGGCCCTTCATGCTCTTTTTATGGTTCTGCAATATCTTTTTGTTGCTCGACAGCGTGCTGTGCGTTTTGCCCATCGACTGGCGCCTGCTGCCGCTTTTTCTCATTGGCAGCACGGTGTTGCTGGAGTTTTATCTGGTGCGCTTCCTCAAACACCTCTACACAATCCTCAAGGAGCGCTATCTGGAGGAGGAACACCGCCGCCTGTCTGCGGAACTGGACAGGCAGAGCCGGGATGCGGCGCTTTTGCGCAGCAAAAGCATGCGAGACGCCATGACGGGCGCCTATTCCCGTCAGTATGTGCTGGAGCGTACGGCGCAGCTGCTGCAGGCAGGCGCTGCCTTTAGTTTTGTCTTTATCGACCTGGATCACTTAAAACAGATCAACGATCGGCAGGGGCACAGTGCGGGGGACCGCTATCTCATGGATTTTGCCCAGAAATGCAACACCCTACTGCGCCAAACGGATGTGCTGGCCAGGGTGGGCGGGGATGAATTTGTGGTTTTGATGCCTGGCTGCGCGCAGGAAAAGGCCACGGCGCGCATGGAGGAGATCCGATCCCGCCTGACGGTGGATTGCAGCGCGCCGTTCCACTTCAGCTATGGCGTGGCCTATGCTGCGGGCGATGCGCAGGAGGGCGTGGAACAGATTTTCCGCAGGGCGGACCAGGCAATGTATCAGGATAAATATAAAAGCAGGGGATAGAAGGGAGGGGCGCGTATGTTACTGGTACTGCTGACGGCGGCGGCGTACTTTTATTATAATTGGCAGTACTTCAGCATGGTCAGAGGGGTGCGGCTGATGCCCCGTATGCGCGTCGGGCTTGTCGTTGCAAGTTTTTTTCTCAACTATCTGTTCTTTTATATGTGTAGCGTGCTGGAGTTTCCCCTGGTGCTCAACTGGTTTCTCTTTGCCTTTTTACTGTTTTTAGAGACGCTGATCTGTGATCGCGGGGAGAAGCGCCCCGCGCTTTTCAGCACCCTGATGGGGATTATCTATGGGCTTGCCGTCAACATCTCCTGCCGCAGCATGGCCGCCATCGTGATGAACCAGCCGCTGGCAAGCTTTAACAACCAGATCAACGAGGCGGGCAACCTCAAGGGAATACCGGTACTGCTCGGCTTCGCTTTGGCGGGCGTCCTCCTGCAGCTGATGTGCCGCGCGTCCATCCAGCACAGGTTCCGCCTTATCCTGGATTATCCGCAGCATCAGTTCTTTCTGCTGGAAATCATGGCGGGGCTGTTCTTTTACCTGTTTTTAAACCTGATGCTGTACTCGACACAGCGCAACGATATCTTTCTGAAGATTTGGAGCATCAAATCCTGCCTGTTCAGCATGATCGGCTTTTACATTGCGATGCGCTATACATGGCGCATCTGCGAGCTGGATGCATACCAGGAGAAGAACAGGCGGATAGCGCAGCAGCTGGAGGCGCAACAGCAGGAAGAAATGCAGCTGCGCCAGCGCGTGATTCTCGATGCCATGACAGGATTTTACAACCGCCAGTATGCAGAGAAGACGATTGCCGCCCTGGCGCGGCAGCATGCGGATTTTACGCTGTGCTTTCTGGATTTGGACGGGTTGAAGAGCGTCAACGACCGGTTCGGGCATGACGCGGGCGACCGCTATATTCTTACCGCTACCAGGATCATCCAAAACGCCTGCCGCAGCGGCGTGGACCTGCTGTTCCGCTACGGGGGAGACGAATTTCTGGTGGTGTTTATGGGCCTATCCTGCGCGGCATCGCAGGAGCGGGCGGAAGACATCAACCGGCGCCTGCACGCCATTCAAAGTGAGGAAGCTTTTGTATATCCCCTGTCATTGAGCTATGGCATCGTGCACAGCACCGCGTACAGCGACTGGCGTGATCTGATCCACGCAGCCGATCAGAAGATGTACGCGCAAAAGCAGCAAAAACAAATGGCGCGGCATTGTGAAGAATAACATGTGACAGAGGGCCTGTGGATAGCAAAACACATGGAAAGGTCGACGAGGGTATCAAAATGAAGCGATTTTTTAAAAGCGGATTGGCTGTTCTGTTTGCGCTGCTCATCCTTTTTGGCAGCATTACCCTGCAAATCATTGTGCATGCGCAGCATTACAGCCGGCTGGTTAACTACGTGGGCATCGTGCGGGGCGCTTCGCAGCGGCTGGTCAAGCTGGAGCTGATGGACAAGCCAAGTGATCCGCTCATCGCATACCTCGACGGCATTTTGGGCGAGCTGACCACGGGGCAGGGCACGTATGGCCTGCCGCTGCCGGATGATGAGACCTACCGGCAAAATCTCAGGCAGCTGGAGCGGATGTGGAGAGAAATTAAAGAAAGGATTGCCGCGCACCGCAGCGGGCAGGACGATGGCCAAGCGCTTTTGGCGCTGAGCGAGGACTATTTTGAACAGGCCAATATCACGGTTTTTGCCGCCGACGAATATGCAGCCCGCAGAACGCGCGTGCTGCTGGTGATCTGTATGGTGACGCTGGGCATCATGCTGCTGACGTGGGTGTTTATCCTGTGGGCATATTCCAAAAAGCTGCTGCGGCTGGAGGACACCAACCAGAAGCTCAGCGACCTGACGCGCAGAGATACGCTGACGGGCGTGTACAATCTGGACGCCTTCAAGCAGGAGGCCCAGCGCATGCTTGACGCGGGCCCCAAGCAGAAGATCGCGATCGTCTACACGGATTTTTCAGATTTTAAGTATATCAACGATGTGTTTGGCTACACCTACGGCGACAATGTCCTGAAACAGTACGGGGCGATTTTGCTGGAGGGAATCCGGGAAGGGGAGCTGTGCGGGCGCGTTTCTGCGGATAACTTTGTGCTGCTGCTGCGTTACCAGAACAAAGAGGAGGTGGCCAGCCGCCAGCAGGAGGCCGACCGCAAAATCATCCAGTTTATGCGCAACTCGCCCGAGCGGCAGACCATTCCCACGTGCTGCGGCATCTGCTGCGTGGAGGACGTCGTTGAGGATCTGCACATCGATGGGTTTCTGGACCGCGCAAATTTTGCCCGCAAGACGGTGAAAACGGGTAAAAAGCAGAATTACGTCTATTATGACGAGAGCATCCGCCGACGCCTGCGCGAGGAGAAGGACGTTGAGGGGCGCATGCTTGAGGCGCTGGAAAACGGGGAGTTTACGGTGTATTACCAGCCCAAGGTGGCGCTTGCTACGGGCAAAATCGCGTGCGCGGAAGCGTTGGTGCGGTGGCAATCGCCCAAAAGCGGCACGGTCATTCCGCCCGATCGGTTTATCCCTGTCTTTGAACGCAAGTACATGATCGACCGCCTTGACCAATACGTTTTTGAAAGCGTTTGCCAGTTCCTGCACCAGCGGCTTGCCGCGGGTAAGCTGGTCTTTCCGATCTCTGTCAATGTGTCGCGCCTTCAGTTTTACGACCAGCATTTTGTCAGCCACTATACAGCCATACGGGATCGCTACCAGGTGCCGCCCGAGCTGCTGGAAATTGAATTTACCGAATCCATCGCCGTTGATAACGCCGGGCTGATGACGCAGATTGTCCGCCAGCTGCGCCAGGCGGGCTTCGCCTGCTCCATTGACGACTTTGGCAAGGGATATTCCTCGCTGAGCCTGCTCAAGAGCCTTCCCATCGATACCTTGAAAATCGACCGCTTCTTTTTTGCCGAGAGCTGTGACCCGCAGCGGGACATGGCCGTGGTGGAGGGGGTGATCGAGCTGGTGCACAAGTTCCATATCCGCGCGGTGGCAGAGGGGGTGGAGGCCCAGAGCCAGGTGGACGAACTGAAACGCATGGGCTGCGACTTTGTGCAGGGGTATGCATTCTACCGCCCCATGCCCCAGGAAGACTATGCGCGGCTGCTGGACCAGCAGCTTGCGTGATCGCGCCCGGGCAGGCGCTGTGGGCAAAGCCTGCGGCCGCCTATTAAGGGCGCGCCTTCTGCAAGCCTGACCGGCCTGCGTTGCACGGGCGCAATCGCTTATTTTTCCGGCCGCATGCACATGCGGCCGTCCCTTTTTCTGGCGTGTTTGTGTCGATAAAACGCTTAAAGTAAACTATTTCGTTTTGGGATAGATTTGCCAGTCGATTTATGCTATATTGGAATACGATCCTGCCATTGTGCGGGAATACGTATGTCTTTGGAAATTGGGAGGTAGTATCGGAATGAGAAATGTGTGCAAAAAAGTTGTGATGAGCGCATGTGCGCTCGCCCTGGCAGTTTGCCTGGTTGCCTGCGGCAAAACGCCCTCGGCCAGCGGCAGTCCCTCCGCAAGTGCCGGGAGCGCCTCGCCCAAAGCTTCGAGCAACGCGTCCGGCAAGTTTGAGAGCCTGGACGCCTTTGTCAAATCCGACCTGATGCAGCAGCAGCTCAAAGCGCAACAGGATAGTCTGAAAGATTCCGGCATGTCGGTGGACATCGTTGCCGATGGCGACAAGCTCATCTACAACTTTACCATTGAGGATGCGGACGTAGCCGCGGTTATGGACGCCGATACGCTGGAGGCGGGTTTAAAGAGCCAGGCGTCCACGTTTGAAGGGATTGCCAAGTCTCTGAAGGCGGCTGTTGAGGTGGAAAACCCCGCCGTGGAGGTGCGCTACCTGGACCCCGATGGCAAGGAAATCTACGCACAGGCGTTTTCAGCCTGACGAAGAAGGCCGCCTGTAGGCAGCACGGCGCCTTGTGGGAACGCTGCCTTCGCGCGCAGGCCCGCTATGCCAGACTGGCGCCGCATATATAAAAGTGCAAAACAAATAAAGGTCGCGGCGCATATGCGCCGCGACCTTTTTTATTACGCTTTAAAGGGAGAAGCGGGGCGCGCGCCGCACACGCTGCCGTCAACGCACATAGGTTAGCACAAATGTGTTTTTGCTGCGGCGCGCCCCGGCATAAGGGGGCGATAGAGCGCATAGGGATGTACTAAATGAAGCATTTCAAGATGAAATATTTTATCGAAAATTGTCATTGACAGATGATGGAAATGACAGTACCATGGAATTAACAAAAACGGAATAACGTTCCGTAATACGGAACAAATATCTATAAGAGTGTGATACGTATGCAGGAAGATAAGAGCACCATTCTCTCCGTGGAAAAGGCGGCGAAACTATTGCTGCTGTTCAGCGTACCCAGGGTGGATGAGCTGAGCATTCAGGAAATCAGCGAAAAATTGGGCGTGCCCAAAACGACCGCGCACCGCATGGCCACAACGCTCGTCAAAACGCGGCTGCTGGAGCAAAACGAGCGGAATCACAAATACACGCTGGGCATTGCTAGCGGCATCATCGGGCGGCGCTACCTAGCCAGTCACAATTTGGAGAAAAGCGCGCTGCGGCATATCCGCAGGCTTGTCGCCGCCTGCAACGAGTCAGTCAGCTTCAATGTGCGCGAGGGGGTGATGTCGGTCGTGCTGGAAAAGATCGACAGCGGGCATTCCGTGCGCGTGGTTGCGCCCGTGGGAACGCGCACGCCGCTGCACTGCTCGGGAAGCGGCAAGTGTTTTCTGGCCTTTGCGCCGGAGGAAAAGCGTGCGCGTTTGCTCGCGCAGC
Organism: Maliibacterium massiliense; assembly: GCF_900604345.1. Lineage (GTDB taxonomy): Bacteria > Bacillota > Clostridia > Christensenellales > Maliibacteriaceae > Maliibacterium > Maliibacterium massiliense. The sequence continues at coordinate 109,011 of NZ_LR026983.1, read as the reverse complement.
TGCAGCCGTTGGCGGCCAAAACACCCAAAACAATTACGGATATCGCGCGCCTACGGCAGGAAATCGCGCAGGTGCGCAGGTGGGGGTTTTCCATTGAATGCGAGGAAATCCACATGGGTATGTTCACGCTTGCCGCGCCTGTGCGCGACGCAAGCGGCGAGGTGATCGGCGCGCTGACGCTCTCAGGTCCCAAGGATCGTCTGCTTGGGAGCATCGATCCGTACGAGGTGGCGGAGGAAGTCTGGCGCGCGCGCGTCAAGCCGCAGCTTGACAGCCTGCTTGCCCAGTGCGCGGCGTTTTCCAGGGAACTTGGCTGGCAGGGGGAACAAGAGGATATATGACCGCTTGACGTACAGCGTTTTGCACGCAAAGCGGCACAGATAGGCAGATCACCGTTTTGTATAATGTAGAAAAGGGGGTAGGCGCACCGGACACGCAAGGTTTGCAGAAAAAACAATATCCGTGAACGTCAAACGAACAAGCACCATCTGGTAGGGACATCGTCAGAACACATCGACGAACCGTTAGGAGGAACCGCAATGAAAACAAGAAAACTGTTGACACTGGCACTGGTTCTCGTACTGTCCCTGTCGATGGCATTGGTAGGATGCGACGCGCCGCCGGAAGCCTCGCAGTCGCCATCAGCCAGTGCATCGGCCTCACAATCAGCGCAGGGCAGCGCAGGTGCCGGCAAGCTGGATCCCAGCAAAGCGCCGGTGGAGGTGTCCTTTGTCGCTACGCTGACGGGCACCAACGCCACCATCGGCGATCAGATCGTCAAGGGCGCGGAGATGGCTCGCCAGGAGATCAACGATGCGGGCGGCATCAACGGCGCGGAGCTCAAATTCAACGTCATTGACGACCAGCAGACCGCCGACCAGGCGCTGACAGCCGTCAAAAAGGCTGTCGACCAGAACAAGGCGCAGATCATCATGGGGCCGGACTCCAGCAACCTGGTGCTGGCCGGACTGCCCTATGCGGCGCAGAACAAGGTGCCGCTGATCGTGAGCGGCACCAACGCCAAGGTCACGGGTCAGGGCTATAAAACGGTGTGGCGCGTGCGCCCCAATGACGATACCACCGCCCTGAACATGATCGACGCGGTCAAGGATTACGACAAGGTCGGCTACTTCTACACCAATGAGGACTACGGCCTAGGCTTCCTCAACACGATGGAGCCTGCCTACAAGCAGTCCGGCAAGGAATTTGTGCTCAAGGAGACCTGCAACATCGGCGATACGGACTTTAGCTCGCAGATCACCAAACTGAAAAACGCCAACTTGGACGCGCTGATTGTGGTGGCCAAGGAGGTGGAGGGCGCCAAATTCCTGCGCCAGGCGCACGAGCTCGGCCTGGATGTGCCGATGTACGCCGGCTCCTCGATGGGCGGCGACATGGTGCTGGAGCTGGCGGGTGCGGACGCGCTGGAGGGCCTGACCATCCTGACGCCCTTTGTGCCCACTGATCCGGACCCTGATTTGCAGACGTTTGTCAAAAAGTTCAAGGACGCTCACGGTGTGGAGCCGCTCAATCACGCGGTCGCCTACTATGATATGACGTATCTGGTGGCCAAGGTGCTCAGTGAGTACGGCACCACCAAAGAGCAGATTGCCGAGGGCTTCAGCAAGGTGGAATACGAAGGCCTGCTGGCCACGTACAAATCCGACGAAAAGGGAGACATGGTCTTTACACAATCCCTTGCGCAGTTTAAGAACGGCGTGTGGGAGTATGTCGGACCGGTTGGCTAAACATGCCGGCAGGCACTGCGCGTTGAAAATCGGACGCGGGCGGCCAACCCCTTTACGGGCGCGCAGTCTGCACGCAGCAAGGGGGATGGATCGCCCGTCTGTTTTTTAAAGGCAGTGAGGCCCGCCCGAAAGGGGGATTTCGCTTGAACGACAACAAGCGCTCAAGATACTGGATCACGGCGCTCATTCTCATTGCCGTCATCGCAGTATTGATTGCCATTTTCATTCTGTTTTTTGATTTGACATGGACCAACATCGCCCAACTGTTTATCGGCGGTATATCGATCGGCATTTTATACGCGTTGCCCGCACTGGGCATCACGCTGATATGGAACGCAGCGGGTGTGTTCAACTTTGCAAACGGCGACTATGTGATGATCGCCGCCTATGTGACCTACACGTGCGTATCCACCCTGCGCCTGCCCTTTTGGGTATCGCTGCTGGTGGTGATGGCGCTGATGTTTCTCTTTGGCATTGCCATGGAAAAACTCGTGGTCAACTCCCTGCGCAAGCAGAATGCGGTGGCGCAAAAGTCGCTGATCAGCTTCATCGCACTGGCGCTGACGCTGCGCTTCGGGGCGCGCTTTATCTGGGGCACGATCCCGCTGACGTATCCCAACCCCTTTGGCAGCAATCCCATCACGCTGCCCGGCGGCATCGTCATCATGCCCCACGTGTTTTGGATCATCGGCATCTGCCTTGTGCTGATGCTGACGCTGCTCTTTCTCTACCGCAAGACCAAGGTGGGCATCGCCATGCGCGCCACCACGCAGAACCGCACTTCTGCGGCGCTGATGGGCGTCAAAACCAACCAGATCGTATCGCTGGTGTTCGGCCTTTCCGCCCTGATCGCGGGGCTGGCCGGCTCGCTTTCCGGCTGCATCTTTTATGCCTCGACGGAGATGGGTCTGTCCTTTGGCACCAAGGCGTTTGCGGCCAATATCGTGGGCGGCTTCGGCAGCCCTGTGGGCGCCATCGTGGGCGGCCTGATCATCGGCATCGTCGAGACGTTCAGCGCCACGGTTGTATCCTCGCAGATGAAGGACATCATTACCTACTCGCTGCTGATCTTCTTCCTGCTGTTCAGGCCCAAGGGCCTGTTCAAGCTGGATATCGTCGAGAAAGTGTAGGTGACGGGTATGAAATGCTTGCAATGGCTGAAAAAGAACATGACGCTTGTGGTCATGCTGCTGCTTCTGCTCTTCCCGTTCGTCTTCTCGGTGATGCGCCAGAGCGGCGGCACGCAGGACTTCCTGATTTACATCTTTGACCGCGGCTTTTTAAATGCCATCGCGGTGATAGGCCTGGTGATCCTCTACGGCTTTACCGGACAGGTCAGCCTGGGCAACATGGCGTTTTTCGCCATCGGCGCCTATACATCGGCCATCCTGTCCATCCAGCTGGGGCTGCCGGTGATGGTCTCGGTATGCGGGGGCATCCTGCTTGCCAGCCTGTTCGGCGCGATGATCAGCATCCCGTCGTTCAAGCTGACGGGGCCGTTTCTTTCCATCTCCACTGTAGCCTTCGGCGAGATCGTGCGCCTGCTTGCGATCAACCTGGTATCGCTTACGGGCGGACCGTCGGGCACCCTCAATATACCGGGCATCAACGTCAAGACAAAGTACATCGGCTATCTGGGCATGACGAACAACTTTATCTGGTACCTGTTGCTGCTGGCGGTGGTGGTGCTTGTGGGCATCGCGGCAAACCGCATCAAAAAATCCCAGTACGGGCGCGCGTTTTACGCCATCAAGGAGGACGAGGTGGCCGCAAGCCTGATGGGCGTCAACGTGCGGCGTATGAAGACCATCTCCTTTACCTTTGCCGCGTTCTTCAGCGGTGTGGCGGGCGCGCTGTTCGCCCACTTCCTAGGGTATCTCTCCCCGGATATGTTCGCAAGCGCGCAGTCCTTCAATCTCTTCAGCATGGCGGTGCTGGGCGGCAGCGATTCGGTAATCGGGGGCACGCTCTGCGCGCTTGCCGTGACGCTCGCGCCCGAGGTGCTGCGCTTCCTGCAGGAATACTACATGATGATTCTCAACATCATCATCCTCATTGTGGTGCTGGTGCCCTGGAAGAAGTACTCCGAGCGCATCCGCGCCTGGTATAAGGAAAAGAAAACCAACAAAAAGGCGGTGATATCGTGAGCGCAGCTGTCAGAAACGAAGCTTCCACACTGCACATCCAGCACGTGACCAAGCGCTTCGGGGGCATCGTAGCGCTCGATGATGTATCGCTGGATATCCACGCGGGCGAGGTGGTGGCCATCATCGGCCCCAACGGCTCGGGCAAGACCACGCTGCTCAACGTGATCACCGGCGTGTATAAGCCTGACGGCGGAAAGATTCTGCTCGGCCAGCGGGATATCTCGGGCGTATCCTCGGAAAAGATATGCAACGAGGGCATCGCACGCACCTTTCAAAATGTGCGGCTGTTTCGCGCCCGCACCGTGCTGGACAACGTGCTCATCGGCAGCCACCGGCTCTATGAAAAAAAACTGGTGCACACTTTGCTGCACACGCGGGCGTTTGTCAAGGAACAGCAGATGTACCGCCAGCGCGCGGAAGAGCTGCTGGCGTTGGTGGGCCTCTTAGAGCGCAAGGACACGATTGCGGGCAACCTGCCCTACGCGCAGCAGCGGCTGCTCGAGATCGCCCGCGCCATGGCGACCAGGCCGCAGATCCTGCTGCTGGATGAGCCGGCAGCCGGCATGAACGCTGTGGAAATCGAGCATCTCAACCAGCTGATCAAAACGATCAGCGCGACGGGCCTTACGGTCATCCTGATCGAACACATCATGGACTTGGTGCGCGGCGTGACCGACCGCGTGGCGGTGCTCAACAACGGCGTAAAGATCGCCGAGGGCGCCTTTGCGGACATTGAACGCGACCCGCAGGTCATTGAGGCGTATCTGGGCAAGGGAGGTGCTGCGCATGTTGAAAATCTCTAATCTGGACGCGTTCTACGGCAAGGCGCAGGTTTTAAACGGCGTGCACCTGGAGATTTCGCAGGGGCAATTCGTCACGCTGCTGGGTCCCAACGGCGCAGGTAAAACCACGACCATGATGTCCATTTCCGGCCTATTGCACATGTCGCACCGCGCAAGCATCGTCTTTGAAGGGGAGGAAATCTCCCGCCTCAAGCCTGACGCCATCGTCAAGCGGGGCATTATCCAGGTGCCGCAGGGCCGCGGGGTGTTCCCGGGGCTGACGGTGCGCGAAAACCTGATCATGGGTGCGTACTTCAATAAAAACAAAAAGGCCATTGATGAGGACATCGAACTGGTGCTCAACCTCTTCCCGCGCTTGAAGGAGCGGCGTAAGCAGCAGGCGGGCACCCTCTCGGGTGGCGAGCAGCAGATGCTGGCCATCATGCGCGGCCTGATGGCCAAACCGAAGGTGCTGATGCTCGACGAGCCCTCCATGGGCCTTGCGCCCATCATTGTGGAACAGATTTACGAGACGATCGCCCAGATCAACAAGAGCGGCACCACGGTGTTTCTGGTGGAACAGAACACCAACATGGCCCTGGGCGTGGCGGACTACGCGTATGTGCTCTCCTCGGGTGTGATTGTCAACGAGGGCGAGGTTTCGGCGCTTGCCAAGGATGAGGACATGATCAAATCTTATTTCCAGGGTCATGACGCGCGGCAATAGGCGTCCATCCAAGATGCTTTGAGTAAGACATGTATAAAGGAGCGGATGCTATGAATGTCATCATCACGGGCGGTGCGCCCATAAGCGGCTTTGCCGGACGCGTGGCGCTGGCAGGCGACGCGCATAGCTACCCGATGCTGGGCCTGCTGTGCGATTATCTGCATGAGTGCGGCATCGCATATACGGACCTGGGCCAGCGCGATGTCAACGCGGCTGCCGCCGCCGTATGTGAGGCGGTTTTAAGCGGCGCGTGCAGTCGGGGCATTGTGGTCACTTGCCAGGGAAACGACGCGGTGCTTGCGCTCAACAAGCACTTGGGCGTGCGCTGCGCGCTGGGCGACAAGCCCACGCGCGTAACGCTGGGGCGCAGGGAAAACGACGTCAACACACTGGCCATCGCCACCGACACCACGGCCTTTGGCGTGGCGATGGAATCCGTCTGGAAGTTTTTAGCCGAGCCGTTTGCAGGTGGCGTGTTTGCGCGCCGCAACGCGGACGTGGCCGCGCTGGATGACATGTATGCAAGGGGGGACCATGGATGCGCGTAGCCATTGGCGCAGATAGGGAAGGATATATTCTCAAGGAGGCCATCATCAACCACCTGCGCGCGCAGGGCATTGCCTTTTTCGACTTTGGCTGTTACGAATTGGAGCGCGCGGATTACGCCGTCTACGCGCAGAAGGTGGGCGAGGCGGTGGCCTCGGGCGAATACGACCGCGGCATTCTCATCGATGCAAGCGGCGTGGGGGTGTGCATCGTCGCCAACAAAATCAAAGAGGTGCGCGCCGCGCAGGTGGGAGAGGTATACTCCGCCCGCATGACGCGCCGGCATAACGACGCCAACGTGCTCTGCTTCGGCGGGCGCATTACGGGCGCGGCGGTGGCGCTTGCGTGCGTGGACGTCTGGCTGAAGACGCCCTTTGACGGGGACGGGCACGCAGAGCGGCTGGCGGAGCTGGACGCGATGCGCGCGGTGTACAGAAAAGACGAAGCGCCGAGCGAGGGGTGAGACGATGATAGCACTGTGCAGCGATCAGGCGGCCTACACGCTCAAGCACGCCGTCATGCAGTATCTGGACGCGCGTGGCGAGGCGTACGTGGATTTGGGCAACTACGATATGGAGGTTACGTACTTTTCCTACTTTGTGGATAAGACCTGCCGTTTCATGCTAACGGGCAAGGCCAAGCGGGCGATCATCTTCTGCGGCAGCGGCATCGGTATTGGCCTTGCGGCCAACAAATACCCGGGCATCCGCTGCGGCCGCTGCGACGACCCCACGCAGGTCGCGCTGGGCAGGCAGCAGACAGATATGAACGTGCTGGCGATCGGCGCGCGCATTACGGGGTCCACGCTGGCCATCGAGATGGTGGAAACGTTTTTGGATACGCCGTTTGATCCGGCCTACCAGGCCAGCCTCGACAGCCTGCGTGCAGCGGATCAGCGGTATTTCAAGGAGGCGTACATCGGCCTGATCTAAAAAATGCATTCCTTCTCCATAGAAGCAGGGGGCGCTTGCGCACGTGTGGGCGGCGCCCCTGTTTCTATGCGAAAGTCGTGCATAAACTACCGCATGGGGCGCTTGCTGCGCGCGAAAAAAAACGCTGGCAGCCATACGCATGGGATGGGCGAAAAGGGGTTTCAAGGTGAAAGCCGCGCGCAATTGCGTGGCAGTGGACGCGTTTGCTTAATGCACAAAAATCGACCGAAATCATCTGTCAGACTGCTGCAAATGTCTATTTAAAAGTTATGCGTGGCTTTTATCACGACGACCTCAGCATCAATCACCCCAGTTTATATGTGGAGAAAATACACCAGATGCTTGGGCATTGAAGCATTTCGTTTTATCGAGCTGCTTTAATCGCGCCTTAATATTGCGCACTTTTTGTTTGCCCCTTTTAAAAGATAGCGACAGTCAGGGCAAAGTGGAACACCATTTGCCTTCTTTTCAGCCGGCGAAAACCTTTATTGTCTGCTTGCCAATCCTTCGGCAGGATGTTGCAGGCGCTGCATACGCAAGACTTGACTGGATAGGAAGAGATTGCATCCGAACGATGCAAAGCATCCTTGTGGGACGTGCAGCTGTCCTGATTGTGGCGATGAAAAAGATCTTCGGCAGCCCCTTTTCCGGGGCGTCCAGCACCAAACAAAACCCTTGGCTACTTTGTGATGACTGAAACCATGCATAATAAAGCCATAGAAAAAGCGCCCCGCCCGAGGGGGAGGGACGCTTATCTGTGTCACGCTCTTTATTCGTCGAGCGAGGCCAGAAGGCTCTGTTGCAGCTGCGCAAGTGCAGCCAGGCTCTCCGCCTTGACAGAGGACCTGATGGTGACCACGGGCTCCAATATGCGCATCTGCTTCATCCCCTCCAGCTGGGCGCGCATCAGCTTGGCGCTGGCGGGCGACCAGGAGCCGTTTTCAATCAGCGCGATGGTGCGGTTCTGCAGGTTCAACGCCTGCATATCGTGCAGAAAGTTCTGCATCGCAGGGTATACGCCCATATTGTAGGTGGGCGCGGCAAGGATCAGATGACTGCAGCGGAACGCCTCGGCGATCAATGTGGAGACGTGGGTGCTGGAAACGTCGTAGACGGCGATGTCTTGCACGCCCGCATCCGCCAGGCCGGCAGCCAAGGTATTGACGGCGTTTTCCGTATTGCCGTACATGGACCCGTACAAAAGCGCCACTGCGCGCGCCTCCGGCGTGTAGCTGCTCCAGCGGGCGTACTTGTCCAGCAGATACGCAAGGTTACTGCGCCAGACGGGACCGTGCAGCGGACAGATCATGCGGATATCCAGGCCCGAGAGCTTTTTGAGCGCGGCCTGCACCTGCGGCCCATATTTGCCTACGATGTTGCAGTAATAGCGGCGCGCATCCGCCAGCCAATCCCGGTCAAAATCCATCTCGTCGTTGAACAGATTGCCGCCCAGCGCGCCAAAGGTGCCGAAAGCGTCTGCAGAGAAAAGTATCCGCTCGCGCGTCTCGTAGGTCATCATCACTTCGGGCCAGTGGATCATGGGCGTCATGTAAAAGCGCAGCGTGTGGGCGCCCAGCGCAAGGGTATCGTTTTCCTTGACGATAACCATGCGCCCGTCCAGGTCCATATCGTAAAACTGATGGATAAACGTAAACGTTTTGGCGTTGCCCACAATCTTCAGCTGGGGGAAGCGCAGCAGCAGCTCCTCGATGTTGGCGCAGTGGTCCGGCTCCATATGGTTGACCACCAAATAGTCTAGCGGCCGCCCGCCGAGGGTATGGTAGATGTTCTCCAGAAACTGGCGGGAGATCGACGCGTCCACCGTATCGATCAGCGCTGTCTTCTCATCGAGGATCATATAGGAATTGTACGAGACGCCGCGGGGGATGGGGAAAAGGTTTTCAAACAATGCCAGCCGGCGGTCGCATCCGCCCACCCAGTTGATGGCGTCAGTCAGTTTTCGCGTGCAATGCATGGCTTTCGCATCCTTTCTTGTAACAGTTGCGTTTTGTAGGTGGTTGCGGCACGTGTACAATGAGCGCGCGCTTCCATTTAAGTATTCTTTGAAACGGTTTTACGATACATGGTTCCGGCACAAAAATCAAGTGGCGGCGCCGAAGCGAATGGATGTGGCGCATCACGACGCATCTTCAAAGACAAAAAGTGGATTCGGGCTTTGGATGATTGCAGGGCCGCTGATGGGTCCTGCTTTTTATGGCATGGTGCTTGGAACGACTGCCGTGGACGGGCAAACCCGCATGCGCACTTCCTTTGCACATTTTGCGCTGTCAACCGGACGCAGAAACCGGCTTTGGCAAACGCGTAAATGAGCGATTAAAAGCATTTGTGGAAGCGCACACGGCGCATCAGCGCACACGAAGAAGCGGCCGCCACGCGCCTGTGGCGGGGTACGCCCGCGATATAGCCGGCGCAAAAGCGTGCGCCTTGCGCTTGCGTGGCCCGCCGGACCACAAAAGCGGCATGTGCCCATCCATGTGCAGGCGCCGGATGCGTTTTATTTGGCAAGCGAGCGCGGATTTGCTATAATGAGAAACCGATTGCAGTAAAAGGAGCGATGAGCTTGTTTGCATTTGACATCAAGACGCGCAGCGCGCGCAGCCGGGCGCGCACAGGCGTGCTGCACACGCCGCATGGCGATATCCACACCCCGGTTTTTATGCCGGTGGGAACCCAGGCCACGGTCAAGGGCGTGCTGCCACGTGACCTGCACGCATTGGGTGCGCAGATCGTGCTTGCCAATACCTACCATCTTTACCTGCGCCCCGGGCATGCACTGGTTGCCGAGGCGGGCGGCCTGCACAGGTTTATGGGCTGGGACAAGCCCATCCTGACGGACAGCGGCGGCTTTCAGGTGTTCAGCCTGGGCGCGTTGCGCAAGGTCAGCGACGAGGGCGTGGCATTTCAGTCGCACCTGGACGGCTCGCGCCATTTCTTCACGCCGGAATCCACCATGGCGGTGGAGGAGGCGCTGGGCGCGGATATTGCCATGTGCTTTGACGAGTGCTCGCGCTACCCCTGCGACTACGCGTACGCCAAATCCGCCATGGAGCGCACCCACGCGTGGGCGGCGCGCTGCAAGGCGGCCCATACCCGCAAGGACCAGGCGCTCTTTGGCATTGTGCAGGGCAACCTGTATGACGATTTGCGCATCGAGAGCGCCAAGGTGATCTCTTCGATGGACTTTCCGGGCATCGGCATCGGGGGATTGAGCGTGGGGGAACCCAAGGAGATGATGTACGCCTCCATCGAGACGATGATGCCGCATCTTTCGGATAACAAGCCGCACTATCTGATGGGGGTGGGCAGTCCCGATTGCCTGGTGGAGGGCGTGCTGCGGGGCATCGATATGTTCGACTGCGTGCTGCCCACGCGCATCGCGCGCAACGGCACCGCCATGACCACCCAGGGCAAACTGGTGGTGCGCAATGCCGCCTACAAGCGGGATTTCACGCCGCTAGATCCGGGGTGCGACTGCTTTGTGTGCCGCAATTTCACGCGGGCTTACCTGCGCCATCTGTTCAACGCCGAGGAAATCCTGGCCTGCCAGCTGCTCAGCTATCACAACCTCTACTATCTGACGCATCTGATGGCGCGCGTGCGCGCCGCCATCGAGGAGGGCGCCTATGAGGATTTTGTCGCGGATTTCCGCAAAAGCGCGCAATACCGCTTCTAAAACAAGATTTTGCCATATTTGGCAATGTGTATTGCGCTCTATCCGCAAATGCGCTATCATAATAGCATTACGTCGAAAAGATTATGCCTACGTCGCAATAGGAGGAGAAAGTAACATATGCCTACTGAAGCATTGAACAGCCCGGTGTGGAGCACCATTATCTCGCTGGTACCCTTTTTGCTGCTTGGTCTGGTTTTCTGGTTCATGATCATCCGTCCCCAGAAGAAACGCGAAAAAGAGACCAAGGCGATGCTCGATTCCATCAAGGTGGGCGATAAGATCACCACCATCGGTGGCATCTTCGGCCGCGTGGCGCAGCTGCGCGACGATGTGATCACCATCGAAGTGGGCGCGGAGCGCACCCAGATGCTCATTGCCCGCTGGGCTGTGCGCAATGTGGTGGGAGGCGAAGTCGCCAACGAAACGGCGCCGGAGGCCTCCACCAAATAAAGAACCGCACAATCAAAGCGCCGTGCTTTTGCACGGCGCTTTTTGGCATATTACAGGTTGCCCGCCCTGCGCTTTTTGGCGGTAGGCATCAGGCACAGCAGGAACATGAACGCGCAGCACAGCATCACGGAGTTGAGCAGGGCGTTGGGCCACAGGGGCACCGATGGTACCTGCATCGCCATGGCGGGCGCGTCGGCAAAAAAGGCCGCGCCCAGCGCGAAGGTCAGGCCAAAGGCCAGCACGCCATGCGCCAGCTTGCAGAGCAGGTAATGCCCGCTGCGCACACCACTTCCCGCAAGGAAGGTGAAGGTCTGCGAGTGGATGGAAAACCCGCCGAAGGAGAGCACCGCACCCAGCATGCCCATGCGAAGGGGAACGGAGAGTGTGGCGCCCGCGGCCGCCTGGCAGCCGCCCGTCATCTCCATGGTGCCGACAAGCAGCGTGCGTGCCACGCCCGGGTGCACGCCGATGCCCGTCAGCGCTTTTATCAGCATATCGATCAGCCCGCAGGACTCCAGCACCGCCAGCACGCTTGCATAAAACGCGATAAAGATACCTACAATCAACAGGGAGACAGAGGCGTCGCGCGCAGATTCGCCCAGCGCCTGCCCCCAGGGCATGGGGGGCTGCGCGGGGGTGGCGCGCAGGATGGACGGGCCATTTTCTCCCGATACATCGCCGTAGCGCAGCCGGTGCAGCATGCCCAACAGCAGCGCGCTTCCATAGTGGCCCAGCGCAAGCGCCCAGCCGATCTGCGGCATGCCCATCAGGCTGGAGGCGACTGTGCCCAGCACGAACGCGGGGCCCGCGGTGGAGGAAAAGCACAGGATGCGCTCTGCCTGGCGGGGCGTGATGCGTTTCTGCGCGATCAGCGAGGCGCACAGCTTTGCCGCCATGGGGTAGCCCGAGAGCATGCCCAACATCATCACGTACGCCCCGTCGCCCGGCGCGCCAAAGATGGGCCTCATGATGGGGCGGGCCACGCGCGCCATGTCCTCAGCCACGCCCAGGCGGGTAATGACGCCCGCGCAGATAAAGAAGGGCAAAAGCGAGGGCACCACTGCCGTGGCCCACAGCATCAGTTCCTGCAGGCAGGCGCTCATGACCTGCTGCGGAAAGCATACAAATAGAATCAGCAGGATCAAAAAACAGTAGCGCAGGCTCTTTCGCAACATGCCTGTTCCCCCTTATAATAAAAGTGCAGGCAAACCCTGCGCCTGTGTATCTATATGAAGTGAGGTAGGGCTTTGATGATTACGACCTACAGGGAAAAATACAAGGATATCAAAGTGGGCCTGGCGCTGGGCGCGGGCGGCTTTCGGGGGATGAGCCACATCGGCATACTGCAGGTGTTCGAAGAGGAAGGCATCCCCATCCGCATGGTCAGCGGCTGCAGCATGGGTTCCATCATCGCCGCCATCTACGCCTGCGGCACGCCGGTAGATATGATGGAAAAGATCGCGTGCAGCCTGAGCGACCGGGAGCTCTTTGACCTCACCATGCCGCGTATGGGGTTTGTCAAGGGGGATAAGATGGAGTCGGTCGTCAAGACCCTGACGGCGGACCGCTCCTTTCAGGACATCGCCTTTCCTCTGGCGATCATCGCCGCGGAGCTGTGCTCTGACCGGCTGGTGACCTTTAAGACGGGGGACGAAGAAAAGCTCGCCCGTGCCGTGCGCGCCAGCTGCGCGATCCCGGGCATCTTCGCGCCCGTGCCCTATAAGGAGGACGGCCTGCTTGTGGACGGCGGCATGCTGGTGCGCGTGCCGCTGGAGCAGTGCCGCATGCTGGGGGCGGATGTGGTGATCGGCGTGGACGTGGCGTTTCGCGGCTGGCCACAGCAGCCCAAAAACGTCATCGATATCATCGCCTCGTCCATCGACCTGTTGCAGTGGGAGGTCACCAAGCTGCTCATCAAGCCCGACGACCTGGTCATCACGCCCGACGTGCAGCGCTTTGACCCCATGCACCCGCGCGAGCAGGAGGCGTGCATCCAGGAGGGACGCAAGGCGGCAAAGGCGATGCTGCCGGAGATCTACCGCAGGCTGGACGCGGCGGTGGAGGCCCTGCATCCCGAGGCGCTGGAGGGCTGAACGCATATCCCAAAACGTACAGGCGCCCGCTGCAACACGCAGCGGGCGCCTGTTTTTGTTTTAGCGCGTGATCAGCGGCTCGGTGTACCAGCGGCGGGCCTTCTTCGCCTCAGGCGACTGGGCCGAGAGGGCGTAGAGGTCGTGCGCATACACGTCCAGCTGCAGCTGGGCGGCAAAGACGGGGTCCATCTGCATGGGCACATCGCGCGAGCGCACGATCACCGGCAGGCGCGCGTTGTGCGCCAATAGCGAGAGCAGCTCCTTGGCGTCCTTGCGCGCGCCCAGCACCCGCAGATAGGCGGGGCCCCGCGCCGCCACCTGCCGGCGCGCCTTGTCCGTCACGCCAAGGGCAGCGTACCAGGCCATGCGCTGTAGCCGGGTGAATGTGTAGCGCTTGGATTTGACCGCCATCAGGGTATCGTAGAGGTTGCTTTCGCTGCGCGCCGCCTGCACAAAGGCGTAGTCCAGCCCCGTCTCCATATCGGGCAGGGCGGTGAACTCGTCCACGCGCATGCGCCGCAGCTGGCCCATCATAAACGTCTCAAAAAAAGTGTTGTCCACGGGCGCGTCGCCCGCCGCCACAAGCGCGTCCAGATCGCGCGCCACGTACGCGGGCACGTGACGGTGCCAATCGCCCTGCGCGCCCTCAAACAGCGCGGTGCGCAGCGCCGTGGCGCTGGCAAATTCCTCGCTGGTGCGCGCGTCGTTGTGCATGTGCGTGCGGCGCACCGCCACGGGGGTCAAACCTGCGCGGTAGCGGACGTTGGCGCGCAAATATTCAATGGCCAGCATGTCGTTGGGCGAGGCGAACGCGGCAAGCGCGCGGTCCATATCCACCTGGTCGGGCAGCAGGTGCCGCAGCGCCTCCAGGCGCGCGGCAGGGTAGCCGCACCCGCGCGAAAGCGCGTCCATCAGCGCGCGGCGGAAGGCGGGGGTCTCGTGCTCCAGGCAGCGCGCGATACTCCAGAGCAGCCCCACGTCGCCCGATTCGCTGCCAAAGGCAAGGTGCGTCACCAGGCCTGTGGCGTGCAGCGCCTGCACGCCGCCCTGCGCAAAGAGGGGCGCGGGGGCGAGGGAAAAGTGAGTGGGCAGCGCAAGCACCAGGTCGGCGCCCATCTCAAGCGCCCAGCGTGCGCGGGTGAAGGGGTCGACTGCCGCCACCTCGCCGCGCTGGGTGAAGCAGGTGCTCATCACGCAGATGACATAGTCGGCGCGTACGCGCGCCTTGGCCTGGGTAAAGTGCGTCACATGCCCGTTGTGCAGCGGGTTATATTCACAGATGATACCGATTATACGCATAAAACACCTCAAAAAGCCTTCCATAAACTTATACTTTTCATTATAATGGGAAAAGAGCCGCATGCAAGCGTGGCCTTTTTGCGTATGCTAAAAAAGCTGTGCGCATGTTTGAACGTTGCAAGAATGGAAAGGGGAAAAATACACATGTCATTACTGGATCGCATCAAAGAACAGGCCAAGGCGGACAAGCGCCGCATCGTTCTGCCCGAGGGGAAGGAGCCGCGCATTATCCACGCTGCGCAGAAGATCAAACAGCTGGGATACGCCGACTGCATTCTGTTGGGCGATCCCGTGGCGATCGCCATGGCGGATCCTGAGGCGGACCTTTCCGGCATTACCGTCGTCAACCCCAAGCGCGCAAAGAACCGCGAGCAGTACGCGCAGGCGCTCTTTGAGGCGCGCAAGCACAAGGGTATGACCATGGAACAGGCGCTGGAAACCATCAAGGACCCCATGTACTACGGCACCATGATGGTGCAGTTGGGCGACGCAGACGGCATGGTGGCAGGCGCGATCTGCTCCACGGCCGACACGCTGCGCCCCGCGCTGCAGATCATCAAGACCGCGCCGGGCATGTCCACGGTTTCCTCCTGCTTTATTATGGAATCCCCGCAAGAACAGTACGGCGAGGGCGGCGTGATGGTCTTTGGCGATTGCGCGGTCATCCCCGTGCCCACGGCCGAGCAGCTGGCGGCCATCGCCATCGGCTGCGCGCAGAGCGCGCGCACACTGTGCGACATGGAGCCGCGTGTGGCCATGCTTTCCTTCTCCACCAAGGGCAGCGCCAAGCACGAGGTAGTGGACAAGGTGCGCAGCGCCTACGAGATGGTCAAAGCCCAGCAGCCTGATTTGATGGTGGACGGCGAACTGCAGGCGGACGCCGCGCTTGTCGAGCGCGTCGGGCAGCTCAAGAGCCCGGGCAGCCCTGTCGCGGGCAAGGCCAACGTGCTGGTGTTCCCCAGCCTGGAGGCGGGCAATATCGGCTACAAGCTGGTGCAGCGCCTGGGCGGCGCGCAGGCGCTTGGCCCCATCCTGCAGGGCCTCAACAAGCCCGTCAACGACCTTTCGCGCGGCTGCAGCGTGGAGGACGTCATCGGCGTGGTCGCGATCACCGTGGTGCAGGCGCAGAAGGCGTAAGGGCCTGCCGGAAAGGATAAGGGATTTCGCATGAACGTACTTGTCATCAACGCGGGGAGCTCCTCGCTGAAATACCAGTTGATTAATATGGACAACGAGTCCATCATCGCCAAGGGCAACGCTGAGCGCATCGGCATCGAGGGCTCCAAGCTGACCCACAAGCCGGCCGGCAGGGAGGATTTCGTCATCCAGGCGCCCATGCCCACCCACACCGAGGCCATCCGCATGGTGCTCGACGCGCTGGTAGATAAGGACCACGGCGTCATCGCGGATATGTCGGAGATCCACGCGGTGGGCCACCGCGTGCTGCACTGCGGGGAAAAATACAACTGTTCCATGCGCATCGACGATGCGGTCATGGACGCCATCCGCGAGGCGGTGCCCCTGGGCCCGCTGCACAACCCCGCCAACATCATGGGCATCGAGGCCTGCCAGCAGGTGATGCCCGATGTGCCGCAGGTGGCGGTGTTCGATACCGCGTTCCACCAGACCATGCCGGCGTACGCGTACCTGTACGGCATCCCGTACGATTACTACAAGCGCCTGAAAATCCGCCGCTACGGCTTCCACGGCACCTCGCACCGCTACGTCAGTGGTCGCGTGGCCGAGCTGATGGGCAAGCCGGCAAGCGCGCTGCGCATCATCACCTGTCATCTGGGCAACGGCGCCTCCATCGCGGCGGTCAAAAACGGCAAGGTGGTCGATACCAGCATGGGTCTGACGCCACTGGAGGGCCTGCTGATGGGCACCCGCTCGGGCGACGGCGATCCGGCCGTGCTGCAGTTTATCATGAACAACGACCACATCGACATCGACGAGATGCTCAACATCCTCAACAAGCAGAGCGGCCTGCTGGGCGTATCGGGTTTAAGCTCGGATATGCGCGACATTGAAAAGGCCGCAAACGAGGGCCACGCGCGCGCAAAGATCGCGCTTGATATGTTCTGCTACCGCGTCAAAAAGTACATCGGCGCGTACGCCGCGGCCATGGGCGGGGTGGACGCCGTGGTGTTTACCGGCGGCATCGGCGAGAACACCCGCATCGTGCGCAGGATGGCGGTGGAGGGGCTGGAATTCATGGGCATCAAGCTGGACGCCCAGAAGAACGACTGCCGCGCCGCGGAGGTCAAAATCAGCGCCGCGGATTCCCAGGCGGAAATCTGGATCGTGCCCACCAACGAGGAGCTGGTCATCGCGCGCGACACGGTAGCGCTGTCGGGCAAATAAGCCGTTGACAAACCCAATGGGTCTGTCTATAATAATAAGGTCAACTTCGAGGGTTAGGTATGATACTGGATATTTCTCAAGCGATCAAGGACCAGGGCGCTGCGCTGCGCTTCTCGTTTTGCGAGGATTGGGCGCCGCTGGACATTGCGCCGGATACCGTCACGTTCGTCGGGCCGGTTGCGGTGCAGGGCCAGGCGGTGTGCGCCAAGGACGGCGCGGTGGCGGTGACGGGCAGTATCCATCTGCGGCGCAGCGAACAGTGCGTGCGCTGCACCAAGCCTTTTGAACGCGATTATGACATTGCATTTCAGGAGACGTTTGTCAAGGAAACAGATGAGGCGGATCCTGACTGCTATCTGTATCGTGCTGAAGCGCTGGACCTGGACAAGATGGTGGAGGACAACATCATTTTGTCGATGCCCATGCAGAGCCTTTGTTCGCAGGATTGCCGCGGCCTGTGCCCCGTGTGCGGGGCGGACCGCAACGTGACGCAGTGCCACTGTGCGGACAAGGCAGATGAGGCCAATCCTTTCGCGCGCTTGCAAGCGCTGTTTGATCAGGATAAGGAGGTGTAAGTATGGCTGTTCCCAAAAAGAAGGTTTCCCGCGCCCGGACGCGCGCCCGCCGTGCATCCAATTACAAGCTGGCGTTGCCCGGCATCACGGAATGCCCGCAGTGCCACAAAATGAAGCTTGCCCATCGTGTTTGCAAATATTGCGGTTATTACGATGGCCGTCAGGCGATGGCTGTGGCAGATAAGAACAACTGACGCCACCTACCCATCATGCGATCCATAAAAGCGGCTTTTGCGTGCAGCAAAGGCTGCTTTTTTTGTGTATATTGCACCCATTGCGGTGCATACAAATGCTAACAAGAGGTGATGCGTGATGGGTAAAAGCAAAATCAAGCGCCGCAAAAGTTCAGGTGCGGCCGTGGAAGAAAAGGGCTATGTGGCGTGGATACGCTGCGCGGAGGGCGTGGTGGTGGCGGCACTTGCCACGCTGCTGTTTGTGCTGCTGTTTGCGCTGATTATGAAATCCGCGGACCTGAAGGACAATGTCATCGGGCCGGTGAACGTGGTCATCAAGGTGCTCAGCGTGGTGTGCGGCCTGCTCTGGTGCGCGCTGCGGGGCAAATTCACCATGGGCTGGATGCGCGGCCTGGCGCTGGGGCTGGGCTATTGCGTGCTGGGCACGCTGATCTTTGCCATCGTCTGCAAGACGGGCATCGCTGTGGGCGCCTTTTTGACGGACGCGGCGCTATGCGCGCTGGCAGGCGCCATCAGCGGCATGGTGATCGCCAACCTGCAGCACTGAAAAAAGCGTCGAAAAAAACGGTTTCACCCTTGCGGAGCAACATGCGCTGCGTTATAATACTGCTATAGTTTTTATTACTGCCTGCGTGCGCGCAGGTGAATATACACATGTGGGGGTTAATTGGTATGAAGCACATTCGCATCGTCGTCAAGGGAACTAATGCACAGAGCATCCAGCATGGTGGCTGCGGAGAGTGCCAGGCTTCGTGCCAATCTGCCTGCAAAACGAGCTGCACTGTAGCCAACCAGAGCTGCCGTAAGAAATAAGGCGTACATTCAAGTGGGCGGCAATCATCGTATTGCCGCCGATTTTTTTTGTAATTGGAGGACAGGCATGGTTCATTCGTTTAAGGCATGCGGCGTATATGTGGCGCTTGATGTGGACTCCGGCTCGGTGTTCCAGATCGACCCGCTGGCCCATGAGGTGATTCAATTATATGAGGGGCACACCTATCAAGAGGTCTTTGACCTGCTTTCGCCTCAGTGGGGCCGCCAGGCGGTCAAGCGGGCCTACGGGGAGATCGACGAGCTGGTGCGCCAGGGGCTGCTCTTTACCCATCTGGATGTAGAGGAGCTGGTGCGCAGGCACGACGACGCGGGCGTCATCAAGGCGATGTGCCTCAACGTCTCGCACGACTGCAACCTGCGCTGCGCGTATTGCTTTGCATCCACGGGCTCGTTCGGCGGCAGGCGCGCCATCATGTCGCCCGAGGTGGGCTGCCGCGCGCTGGATTTTCTCATCGCGCACAGCGGCAAGCGCAAGCATCTGGAAGTGGACTTTTTCGGCGGGGAGCCGATGCTGGCCATGGATACGGTGCGCGCCGTGGTGGACTATGGACGGGGACTGGAAAAGGAGACGGGCAAATCCATCGCCTTTACCATCACCACCAACTGCGCGCAGATATCCGATGAGGATATCGCTTACTTCAACCGCGAGATGCACAACGTGGTGCTGAGCATCGACGGGCGCAGGAAGGTGCACGATAAGATGCGCCGCACCGCCGCAGGCGAGGGTTCCTTTGACATCGTGAGCAAAAACGCCCTGCGCGTGGCCAGGGCACGGGGGGATCGGGAATACTTTGCGCGCGGCACGTTCACCCGCGGCAACCTGGACTTTGCGCGCGACGCGCTCGCACTCAACGACATGGGGTTTGATAAGGTCTCCATCGAGCCGGTAGTGGCTCCCGCAAACATGCCCTATGCGCTGCTGGAGGAGCATCTGCCGCGCATCGAGCAGGAATACGAGGTGCTGGCGCTGCAGTACCGCGCGCGCCGCCTGGCAGGCAAGCCGTTCGTATTCTTCCACTTTATGCTCGATCTGGAGGGGGGCCCCTGCCTGCCCAAGCGTCTCAAAGGATGCGGCGCGGGCAACGAGTACGTGTGCGTTACGCCCGATGCGGGCATCTATCCCTGCCACCAGTTCGCGGGCGAGGCGGATTATAAGATGGGGGACGTGCTCCAGGGCACGCTCGATGAATCGATGCGCGCGCGCTTCCGCGCCAACCACGTGCTCTCCAAGCCCGCCTGCCGCGACTGCTGGGCCAAATACTTCTGCAGCGGGGGCTGCGTGGCCAACGCAGTGCATTACAACGGCGATATGTCCAAGCCCTATGAGATGAGCTGCGCCATGGAACGCAAGCGCCTGGAGTGCGCGCTTGCCCTGCATGTGCTGGGCGACGAGCCGGACCCGTCTTGACGTGTATAATTGCTGTGCATTATAATGAAACACAGTTTGTATCAGTATGGAACCGGCGGAGCGTACGTACGGTTTTGCAGGAAGGAAGATTCCCAATATGAAGAAACGCAGTATCTTTAAGTTTACGCTGATGGTGCTCATCATCGCACTGCTTTCCTATGTCGCGGTGGCGGGCTTTCCGTTTGGCATTTACAATTTCAAACCCCTGCACGAGAACATCAAGCAGGGCCTTGATCTGCAGGGCGGGTTGAGCATTCTCTACCAGGCCAAACCGCCCGAGGATGGCAGCGACTTTGATTCAGGCGTGGTGGGCACCATTGCCAAGCAGCGCGCCCGTCTGGACCAACAGGGGTATACGGAGGCGACCATCACCCGCCAGGGCGGCGACCGCATCCGCATCGAGATCCCAGACGTGCATGATCCGCAGCAGGTCATCGACATCCTGGGCACCCCGGCCAAGCTGACGTTTGTCGACCCGGATGGTACCGTGATCATCGACGGCTCCCACGTCAAAAGGGCGCAGGCCACGCTGGACGATGCGCAAAAGCCGGTCATTGCCTTTGAATTGAACAACGAGGGCGCCACTAAGTTTGCAGAGGCTACCCAGCGGCTGATCGGCCAGAAGATTACCATCAAGCTGGACGATGAGGAGCTCTCCTCGCCCACGGTCAACTCGGTCATCGCGGGCGGTCAGGGCGTCATTGAAAACATGGAATCCACTGAAAAAGCCGAGGAGCTGGCGGAACTGATCATGTCCGGCGCGCTGCCGCTGGAGCTTGAGCAGCTGGAGGTGCGCTCCATCAGCGCCACGCTGGGCGAAAGTGCGCTGCGCATGAGCATCATTGCAGGGCTGATCGGCCTTGCGCTGCTGATGGTATTTATGCTCGTCTATTACCGCCTGCCCGGCCTTACGGCCTGCATTGCGCTTGCGGGCTACATGGTCATCATGCTCTTTATGCTGGCCACCATCCCGGGCGTGCAGCTGACGCTGCCCGGCATCGCGGGCATCATCCTGTCCATCGGCATGGCGGTGGATGCAAACGTCATCATCTTTGAGCGCTTCAAGGATGAGCTGCGCACCGGCAAACCGCCCAAAACGGCGCTGCGCATGGGCTTTTCCAAGGCGTTCTCCAGCATCCTGGACTCCAACATCACCACCGTCATCGCGGCGCTTGTGCTGATGTTCTTCGGCACCGGCCCCATCAAGGGTTTTGCCATTACGCTTCTGATCGGTATCCTCGTATCCATGTTCTCAGCGCTGGTGCTCACGCGCAGCCTGCTGAAGTGGACGCTGGACTTCGGCGTCAGGAAAAAGGGCGCCTACATGTTTGCCCCCGATAAGCAGAAGAAGCTGGAGCGCATCGGCGTGACCAAACACTACAAAAAGGTGTGGGTTTTTTCCGGCATTGTGCTGCTTGCGGGCGTTGTGATGTTCTTTGTGGGGGGCTTCAACTGGGGCATTGATTTTACCGGCGGCACCATCATGACCGTCTCTTTTGAGCAGGAATATAAGGAGGCGGACCTGTCCGACGCGCTGCAGAAGGCGGGCTTTAGCAACGTGCAGGTCAACAAGAGCGCGGCGGAGGTGGGCGGCGAAAAGACGCTTGCCACGGTGCGCGTCAAGGAGATCATCCCCGAGGAGCAGCAGGCCGATATGCGCGGGCAGATCGAGACCACGCTCAAGGACACGTATCATTACGAAAACGTCAAGATCGACGACTTTGAGACCGTGGGCGCGACGGTGGGCGGCGAGCTTACGCGTAACGCCGTCATCGCGGTGCTCATCGCAAGCGCGCTTATCCTCTGCTATATCTGGATCCGCTTTGAGCTCGCCTCCGGCATTGCGGCTGTCATCGCGCTGGTGCACGACGTGGCCATCATGGCGGCGGTATGCTGCGTGGTGCGGCTGACGCTCAACTCCTCGTTTATCGCGGCCATCCTCACCATCGTGGGCTATTCCATCAACAACACGATCATCATCTTTGACCGTATCCGCGAGAACAAGCGCCGCAGCGACCTTGCGCGCATGAGCAATGCCCGCCTGGCCGATTTAAGCGTCAACGAGACGCTCACGCGCACCATCAACACCTCGCTGACCACGCTTGTGATGATCCTGGGCCTGTACATCCTGGGCGTGGATTCCATCAAGGAGTTCTCGTTGCCCATCATCGTGGGCCTGGTTGCAGGCACCTATTCCTCGATGTTCGTAGCGCCGGTGCTGTGGAGCAAGCTGGCCAGCCGGCTGGAAAAAGGCAACAGCAAACCGGGCGCCGCCCAGAAGAAAGCCAAACGGGCGGGTGCCGCTGGCAAATAAGCAATCAATAGGGAAGGCGCGCATTTTGCGCGCCTCTGCCCAGGGCCTTTCCATCGCACGTGCGCGCGCTGACGGTCCGCGCGTTGCACCTGGAAGGGCCTTTTTCCAATCAAAAGAGGGGAGGATTTTCATGCTGCGTTTTCTACCCAATACGGACGCGCCCGATGCGGGCGCGATCAAGGTGCTGGCAGGCGCGCTGGAAATATCGCCCTTTTTGGCGGAAGTGCTGCTGCAGCGGGGCGTCGACACCCCCGAAAAAGCGCAGCGTTACTTTCATCCTGACCTGACAATGCTGCACGACCCGTTTCTGCTGCGGGATATGGATAAAGCTGTAGCGCGCATTTCCCGGGCAATCGAGAAAAAAGAGCGGGTGGTGGTCTACGGCGACTACGACGCGGACGGCGTGACGGCCACCACGCTGATGATGGGCTATCTGGAGCGCCAGGGCGTGCCCGTCTATGGCTTTCTGCCCATGCGCCAGGAGGAAGGCTACGGCCTGCACCTGACAACCATCGACCAGATTGCAGAAAAGATCGCACCGGCGCTCATCATCACGGTGGACTGCGGCATTACCGCCGTAGAGGAGGCGGCCCACGCCAGCGCGCTGGGCATTGATATGATCGTCACGGACCATCACGAGTGCCCCGCAGTGCTGCCGGACGTGGTGGCCTGCGTCAATCCCAAAAGGGCGGATCAAAAGTATCCCTTTACCGGCCTTGCGGGTGTGGGCGTGGCGGCCAAGGTACTGCAGGCGCTCGGGGGCACAGACGCGCTGCTGCCTTACTGGGATGTGCTGGCCACCGGCACCATCGCGGATATTGTGCCGCTGATGGACGAAAACCGCGTGTTTGCAAGTATCGGCCTGGATAAGCTGCGCGCACAGCCCTGCACCGGACTGCGTGCGCTGATGGCCGCGGCTGGCTGCCGACAGGAGAAGGTGAGCGCGGGGGATGTGGGCTTTATGCTGGCCCCGCGCATCAACGCGGGTGGGCGCATGGATACGGCCATGGATGCGCTGGAGCTGATGCGCGCCGAGGACGAGGCGCGCGCAGCCGAGCTTGCCACCTATTTAAACGACCTCAACGTGCGCCGCCAGCAGGTGGAGCGGGGTATCACCGAGCAGGCCATCGCCCGCATCGAGGCGGGAGAGGTGGATCTGCGGGATGGCCGCGTGATCGTGCTGGAGGACCCCAACTGGGACGACGGCGTGGTGGGCATCGTGGCATCGCGCCTGGCCGAGCGCTACAACCGGCCCACGCTGTTATTGTGCGGACGCGGCGAGGTTGCCAAGGGGTCGGGCCGCAGCATCGCGGGTGTGGATCTGTATGGCGCGCTGCAGCCGGCAAGCGACCTATTGGAGCGCTTCGGCGGCCACCAGATGGCGGCGGGTGTCACCGTCAAGCTTGCCAACATACCCGCGCTTGTGGCACGCCTCAACGAGGCGCTTGCATCTTACCCGCAGGAGCTGTTCCTGCCCACGGTGCACTACGATGTGCGGGTGGATATGCGCGCGCTGGATTATGGCTTCATCAACATGCTGCAGGCGCTGGAGCCCACTGGCTTTGGCAACGCCGCGCCGCTGTTTCTGCTGGAGCACGTCACACCCACCGCCGTCAACGCTATGGGCGTTTCGGGCGCGCACCTGCGCCTATTGGCCCGCCAGCAGGATGCGGAGATGCAGGCGATCGCCTTTGGCTGGGGTGCGCGCGCGCGGGAGATCGCCGGCATGGGGCAGATGGATATGGTGGTGCGTGTGGGCCTGAACACCTACCAGGGACGCACCACGCCGCAGCTGCAGATGCGGGCGGTGGCCCCCTGCTGTGATGTGGAAACATATTTGCAGCGTATATCCGCCGAAAAGCAGGATTTTTTTCGTGCAATTTATCCGCACATTTACTATAATGAATGCATCCCTCCCGTCACAATGGCGTGGGAGGAGGCGCTCTTGGCCATACAGGAGGCGCTTGAGGAGCGCTTCAGCGGCACGCTGGTGCTGGCAACATCCAGAGGCATGGCATGCGCGCTTGCGGAGGCGCTGGGCGCGCAGATCGCGGCGCGCCGCATCGACGTCGCCTTTGGCGCGATGCCGTGCGATGGGCGGGCGTTCAACACGCTTGTGATTGCGCCTGATGCGCTGGATGCGGACGTGCTATCCCGCTACGCGCATATCTATGTGCTGGGTGCGCCGGTGGTGGCGCAAACAGAGACATTTCTGGTGCCCGACGCACAGGCCATCGGGCAGGCGCTGGACGCGCTCGCGCCGCTGGAACCCACGCACGACTGCATGACGCGCGCTTACCGCGCGCTGCGGCAGGCGCAGGGCCGCCTGCCCGCCATGCGCGGAGCGCAGAAGGTGCTGCTCGATTGGAGCTTGCAAGTGTTTGAACAGTTGGGCTTTATCGGCCGGCGCAATAACGGCGCGATTGTCTTTTTGCCGCAGCGTGAAAAGCGCCTGCTCACCGCAAGCCCGGCGTACAACCAGGGCCGCGCGCGCTTTGCGCAGTGGGCAGATATGCTGCAGCAGCTGCTGCAGGCATAGAAAACACACAACAGGGAAAAGGAGGCGTATCGTATGGCGGCGGAGAAAAACGCGGAGGCCATTTTGGCCGAGCACGACATCCGGCCACTGTTTGCAAACTACCCAACCGTCAAACAGCGCGCGCTGCTGGGCCGTGCCTACGATTATGCCAAGGCGGCGCACGCGGATCAAAAGCGCGATTCGGGCGAGCCGTACTTTATCCACCCCTGCGAGGTGGCGCGCATCCTCATCGGGCTAGGCATGGACGCAAACACCGTATCTGCAGGCCTGCTGCACGATGTAATCGAGGATACGGGCGTCTCCTACGAACAGCTAGAAAAGGATTTCGGCAGCGAAATCGCGCGCCTGGTGGACGGCGTAAGCAAGCTGGGCCGGCTGGATTTTACCAGCAAGGAGGAGATGCAGGCGGAAAACCTGCGCAAGATGTTCCTGGCCATGGCCAAGGATATCCGCGTGATCCTCATCAAGCTGGCAGACAGGCTGCACAACATGCGCACGCTGCAGTTTCGCGAGGTTGCCAAGCAGAAGCGCACTGCGCGCGAGACGCTGGAGATTTACGCGCCGCTTGCGCACCGGCTGGGCATCTCCCGCATCGAATGGGAGCTGGAGGACCTGTGCCTTTCCTACCTGGAACCGGAGGCGTACAAGGACCTGGTGCAGCGCGTGGCGCTCAAGCGCTCCGAGCGCGAGCAGGTGGTGGAAAACATCATCTCCGTGCTCAAGGCGCGCTTGGATGAAATGCACATCAAGGCGGATATCGCGGGCAGGCCTAAGCACTTTTACAGCATCTACCGCAAGATGCAGAAGCGCGCCTTTGAACAGATCTACGACCTAACCGCCATCCGCGTCATTGTGGAAAGCGTCAAGGACTGCTACGCGGTGCTGGGCGTGGTGCACACCCTTTGGAAGCCCATTCCGGGGCGCTTCAAGGATTATATCGCCATGCCCAAGGAAAACATGTACCAATCGCTGCACACCACGCTGATGGGCTCCAACGGCATCCCCTTTGAAATTCAGATCCGCACCGCCGAGATGCACCGCACCGCCGAGTACGGCATCGCGGCGCACTGGAAGTACAAAGAGGGGGGCAAGGGAGACGGCTCGGACTTTGACGAGCGCCTGGCCTGGCTGCGCCAGCTGATGGAGTGGCAGAACGATTTAAAAGACCCCTCAGAGTTTATGAACACCCTCAAGATCGACCTGTTTTCTGACCAGGTCTTTGTGTTCACCCCCAAGGGGGATGTGGTGGAGCTGCCCCAGGGCGCGACGCCCTTGGACTTTGCCTATGGTATCCACAGCGCCATCGGGCACAAGTGCGTGGGCGCGCGCATCAACGGTAAGATGGTGCCGCTGGATACCAAGCTTAAGACGGGCGACATCGTAGAGATCATCACAGCCAGCGCGTCGCACGGTCCCAGCCGCGACTGGCTCAATATCGTCAAGACATCCAACGCAAAAAACCGCATCCGTCAGTGGCTTAAGCGGGAGTTTAAGGAAGAGAATACCACCAAGGGGCGCGAGATGCTCGAGGACGCGGCTAAGCGCCACGGCTATAGCTTGAGCCAGCTGATGAAAAACGAGTGGCTTGAAGGACTGCTCAAGCGCTACACGCTCAACAGCGTAGACGATCTCTACGCGGCGGTGGGCTTTGGCGGCCTGGGCACCGGCCAGGTGCTGGCCCGGCTGATGGAGCAGTACCGCAAGGCGCATAAGGGCGAACCCGCGCCCGCACAGGAAAAGACGCCCGAGCAGGGCGGCGCGCCCGCCAAGCCGGCCAAGCCCAGGCAGGCGCAAAAGGCGCAGCACGGCATCATCGTCAAGGGTGAGGATAACATGCTGGTGCGCCTGTCGCACTGCTGCAACCCCGTGCCGGGCGATGATATCGTGGGCTACATCACGCGCGGGCGCGGCGTGTCCGTCCACCGCAGGGACTGCACCAACCTCAAGGACACCTCCTTTGAGCCGGAGCGCCTGATCGAGGTGGCGTGGGAGGACGCGGCGACTAAGAGCTACACGGCGGAGATTCAGATCGTGGCGGTGGATCGCGCAGGCCTGCTTGCAGACCTGATCAACGCTATGACGCGCATGGATATGCAGCTTAGGGGCGTCAACGCGCGGGTCAATAAGAGCGGCCTTGCCAACGTCAGCCTCATGGTGGAGATCAGCGACACCGAGCAGCTGGAGAAGGTTATCAAGCAGATTCTGCGTCTGCCGGAGGTCATGGAGGCCTTCCGCGTCGGCGCGTAGCCAATAAGAGGCGGCATTTGACCGCCTCTGCCCGACAAAAAGGAGGTCGGCCTATGCGCGCGTGTGTACAGCGCGTTTCCCGCGCCGAGGTGCGCACAGGCGGCGCGGTGCGCGGCAGCATCGCGCACGGATATGTGGTGCTGGTGGGGGTAGAAACGGGCGATACCCAGCAGGACGCCGCCTATCTTGTGCGCAAGCTTGCGGCGCTGCGCGTATTTGAAGATGAACATGAAAAAATGAATCGATCCATCCTGGACGTAGGTGGGTCGATTTTGTTGGTCTCCCAGTTTACGCTGTTGGGCGACGCGCGCCACGGCAACCGGCCCAGCTTCATCCGGGCGGAGCGCCCCGCAGAGGCGGATGCGCTCTTTGAGCGCCTGCGCGCGCTGCTTGTGGAAGCGGGCCTGCAAGTGGAGACAGGGGTCTTTCAGACGCATATGGAGGTTTCCCTTGTCAACGACGGCCCTGTGACCATCTTACTTGACAGTAAAAAGACGTTTTAGGGAGGCTCTTATGCTGCACTGTATGCTGACAAACCCTGCGTACGATATCAATAGCTACATTGTGGTGGATGAAGCGACGAGGCAAGCCGCGCTGATCGATCCTTCCGGCGACGCTGCGCGCCTGTGCGCGCGCCTTGCGGCGATGCGCGCAGAGCCCACATGTATCCTGCTGACACACGGGCATTACGACCATATAAGCGCGCTGGACGGGCTCAAGGCGCGCGGCGTGCAGGCGCCGGTGTGCATCCATGCGCGCGACGCGGGGATGCTCACGGATGCTGGGCTGAACCTATCGCCGTGGCTGTGCGGCCAGGCGCATACCTATCCGGCGGCGGAGCGTCTGCTGCAGGACGGCGATACGATTCGCCTGGGGGAAGGCGCGCTTACCGTGCTGCACACGCCGGGGCACACGCCCGGCGGCGTATGCTACTACGACGCCGCGGGCAACGCGCTTTTTTCAGGCGATACGCTCTTTGACGGCGCGGTGGGGCGCAGCGATTTTCCAGGCGGGGATCACGGTGCGCTCATTACAAGCATCGCGCGCAAGCTTCTTGCGCTGCCCGATGATACGGCGCTGCTTCCCGGCCACGGTGGGGATTCCAGCCTGGGCGTGCAAAGGCGGGTCAATCCATTTTTGCAAGGGGTGTAAAGGGAACGATGGCTATTTACCTGCAGGCGGAGCCGGCCGCCTTTTTTCATGATATGGGGGAGATTCTGCGCTTGTTTTACGGCCTGGAGTCCATTGAAGAGCTGCGCTACGGCGTGCACCCGCCCGATGACGCGCTGTGCTTTTCCCAAAGCGTGCAACAGGAGGGCGGACTGTGGCGCGTGACCTCGCGCGCCAGCCAGGGTGGCATCGCGCTGGGCAGCTATACGCATGAGGCGCCCGTGCGCATACACACGGCGCTGGAACACAAAAAGTATCTCAAGCGCGCCTGCAAAATCAGCCTGTTCCGCCTTGCGCGCACGCTCTGTGCGGATGCACGCACGCCGTGGGGGTCGCTTACGGGCATCCGCCCCACCAAAATGCTCTACGACCTGCTGGACGAGGGGATGGACATGGCCGGCGCGCTCGATGCGCTGGGCAGCATCTTTGACGTGACGCCCGAAAAGGCACAGCTGCTGCGCGAAATCGTCCAGATGCAGCAGGGGGTGATCTCCCGCGCGCACGACAAAAGAGAGCTGGATGTCTACATCGGCATTCCGTTTTGCACCACGCGCTGCGTGTACTGCTCTTTTGCCTCGTGCGATATCGGCAGGGACGGCGCGCTGATGGCGCCCTACGTGCAGGCGCTGCAAAAGGAGATGCGCGCCATGGCGCGCCGCATGCAGGACGGGGGCTGGCGCGTGCGCAGCCTCTACATCGGCGGGGGCACGCCCACGGCGCTGCCGGAGCCGCTGCTTGGTCAGGTGCTGGAGGCCGCACAGTTCTTTTTGCCCGATACGGGGGAGTTCACGCTGGAGGCAGGCAGGCCCGATACCATCTCGCGGGAAAAGCTTGACCTGGCCCTTCAAGCGGGCGTGAAGCGCGTCAGCATCAACCCCCAGAGCATGCAGGACGCGACGCTTGCGCGCATCGGCCGGGCGCACAGCGCGCGCGATATCGTGACGGCGTACGATCTTGCGCGCACTATGGGTTTTGACTGGATCAACATGGATCTCATCGCGGGGCTTCCAGGCGAGGACGCGACGGATTTTGCGGATACCCTTGCCCGCATCCGCGCGCTTGCGCCCGAAAACGTCACGGTGCACACACTGGCCATCAAGCGCTCCTCCCGCCTGCACGAGCACCTGGACGCGGACGCGCTTGCGCCGCCCGCGCTGGTGGAGTGGATGGTGGCACATGCGCACGACGCGCTTGCTGCTGACGGCTACGCGCCCTACTATCTCTACCGGCAGAAATACATGGCGGGCAACCTGGAGAACGTGGGCTATGCGCGCACCGGGCGGGCGTGCATCTACAACGTGGACATCATGGAGGAGACGCACGCCAATCTCGCGATGGGCGCGGGCGCCATCACCAAGTGGCTCTTTGACGCCGAAAAACGGATCGACCGCTTTCCCAACGTTAAAAACGTGGCACAGTATATCGAACGCGTCGAGGAGATGATCGGCCGCAAGGCGGGCCTGTTTGATTGACAAGCCTCCCTGTGCAAAGCTATAATAAATGCGCATATCGCAAAGATTTGTGTTTGGAACCTCTCGTCCCAATGGCAACAGGGGGATGCGGGGTTTTGCATTATGGAAGGGAGACGGAGTATGGAGATCAAGGCGCCCCGTGGCACGCACGACATCATGCCGGATGAAATCCAGGCGTGGCAGTATGTGGAGGGCATCATCCGCGATCACTGCGCGCACTACGGCTACAGCGAGGCGCGCACGCCGGTATTTGAGCACACCGAGGTGTTTTCCCGCGGCGTGGGCGACACCACCGATATCGTGCAGAAGGAGATGTACACCTTTAACGACAAGGGCAACCGCTCCATCACCCTGCGCCCGGAGAACACTGCAGGACTGGTGCGCGCATTTCTGGAGCACCACCTGCAGAACGAGCCGCTGCCCATCAAGCTGTACTACCTGTCGGCGCCCATGTTCCGCTACGAAAACCCGCAGTCGGGCCGCTACCGTCAGTTTTACCAATTTGGCGTGGAGGCGTACGGCGCGCCCGCGCCCTCGTGCGACGCGGAGGTGGTGTCCCTTGCCTGGACGTTGCTGCAGAAGCTGGGCATCCACGATCTGGAGCTGCACATCAACTCCATCGGCTGCCCCAAGTGTCGCCCCGCCTTCCAGGAAAAGCTCAAAGCCTACTTCAGGCAGTATGAGGGCCAGCTCTGCCAGACCTGCCTCGAGCGCCTCGATCGCAACCCCCTGCGTATCATCGACTGCAAGAGCCCGGTGTGCACGGACATCGTCAGGGACGCGCCCACCATGCTCGACAGCCTGTGCGGCGAGTGTCAGAGCCACTTTGATACCCTCAAGGCCTACTTTGATGCCATGGGCATCGCCTACGTGGTGGACCCCATGATTGTGCGAGGGCTGGATTACTACACCAAAACAGTCTTTGAGATCGTCTCCAAGGACATCGGCGCGCAGGGCACGGTGTGCGGGGGCGGGCGATACGATATGCTGGTCAGCCAGATGGGGGGGCCCGAGATGGCGGGCGTGGGCTTTGCCTTTGGCATGGAGCGCCTGCTGATGGTGATGCAGTCGCTTGGCCTGCTGCCTAAGCGTGCGCCCCTGTGCGACGTATATGTCGCCGCTTTGCCTGATGAGGCGGCCCGCATGGCGGCGTTTGCGCTGTGCGCCTCCTTGCGCGCGCAGGGCGTCAAGGCGGAGGTGGACCACGTATCGCGCAGCCTCAAGGCGCAGCTGAAGCACGCGGGCAAGATCGGTAGCCGTGCCTGCGTGATCATCGGCGCGGACGAGCTTGCCGCAGGCGTGGTCAAGCTGCGTGACATGCAAAGGGGAGAGGAACAGGCCATTGCCATGGAGACGGCCACAGAGGCCATCGCTGCCATCCTAAAATAGAAGTTCAAGTAAAGAATATAGGGGAGTATAAGCGTTATGAAAGCAACACATATGCGCACCTGCGGCTGCGGCGACGTAAACCAAACGCAGGTAGGAGAGAGTATCACGCTCTGCGGATGGACGCAGCGCTGCCGCAAACTGGGGGGGCTTGTGTTCATCGCGCTGCGCGACCGCAGCGGCGTGGTGCAGATCATTGTGGATGAATCGGAGCGTCCCGATCTGGTCGCGCTGTGCGGGGGCATCAAAAACGAGTTTGTGCTGCAGGTGACAGGCGCCGTGGCGCTGCGCGGGGAGCGCGACATTAACCCGGACATGAAGACGGGTTATGTGGAGGTGCACGCCCAGGCGATCAATATCCTCTCTGCGGCGCAGACGTTGCCCTTTCCGATCGACGATCAGGTGGGGGTATCCGACGAGCTGCGCATGAAGTACCGCTTTTTGGATCTGCGCCGGCCCCAGATGCAGCAGAATCTGATGCTGCGCCACCGCCTGAGCAAGGCGGTGCGGGATTTCTTTGACCAGGAGGGCTTCTTGGAGATCGAGACGCCCATGCTTGTGCGTTCTACGCCCGAGGGCGCGCGCGATTACCTGGTGCCCAGCCGCATGCAGCGGGGGGCCTTCTACGCACTGCCCCAGTCCCCCCAGCTCTACAAGCAGCTGCTGATGGTGGCGGGCATGGACCGCTACGTACAGATTGTCCGCTGCTTCCGCGACGAGGCGCTGCGCGCCGACCGCCAGCCGGAGTTCACGCAGATCGATGTGGAGATGTCCTACGTGACGGCGCAGGACGTCATGGATGTCAATGAGCGGCTGATGGCGCACGTCTTTGCACAGACCATCGGCTACAAACTACAGCTGCCCCTGCCGCGCATGACATGGAAGGACGCCATGCAGCGCTACGGCTCGGATAAACCCGATACCCGCTTTGGCTTGGAGCTGGTGGACGTATCGGACGCGGCAATCAAGGGCGAATTCGGCGTGTTTAACAACGCCGTGGCAAACGGCGGCTGCGTCAAGGCCATCTGTCTTGAAGACGGCGCCGCCAAGCTCTCGCGCCGTGATATCGACGCGCTGGGCGAGGTGGTCAAGACATACCGCGCCAAGGGCCTTGCCTGGGCCACGTGGGGGGATACCCTCAAATCGCCCATCGCTAAGTTTTTCAGCGAGGATGCGTTCGCCGCGCTGCTTGCCCAAGCGGGCGCAAAACAGGGGGATGCCGTGTTCTTTGTGGCGGATAGCTGGGACACCGCTGTCACCGCGCTGGGGCAGCTGCGCCTGGAGCTGGGCCGGCGATTCCATATGATGGATGAAAACGTCTACAACGTGCTGTGGGTCACGGAGTTCCCGCTGCTGGAGTACAGCCAGGAGGAGGGCCGCTACAAGGCGATGCACCACCCCTTCACTAGCCCCATGCTGGAGGATCTGGATATGCTCGAGAGCGATCCGGGCAAGGTGCGTGCCGAGGCGTACGACCTGGTGATCAACGGCGTGGAGGCGGGCGGCGGCAGCATCCGCATCCACGATTCCGCCCTGCAGATGCGCGCGTTTCGGGCGCTGGGCTTTACCGAGGAGCAGGCGCGCGAGCAGTTCGGCTTTTTGCTGAGCGCCTTTGCTTACGGCACGCCGCCGCACGGCGGCTGCGCCTTTGGATTGGACCGCGTGGCGATGCTGCTGGGCGGCGCGGAGACCATCCGCGATATGATCGCCTTCCCCAAGGCGCAGAACGCATCGGATTTGATGACGCAGGCCCCCGCGCCGGTGGACCCCAGGCAGCTTGAGGAGCTCTTTATCGAGATTGCGCCGGAGGCGCACGAGGATGAGGCGTAAATGAGCGGGGCAAGGGCGTATCTCGTCCGCACAGAGCGGCTGCTGGGGGCGCAGGCGATGGAGCGCCTGCATGCGGCGCACGTGCTTGTGCTGGGCATCGGCGGCGTGGGCGCGGGCGCGGTGGAGGCGCTGGCGCGCAGCGGCGTGGGGCATCTGACGCTGGTGGACCCCGACTGCGTGGACGAGACGAACATCAACCGGCAGCTCATCGCGCTGCACTCCACCGTGGGCAGGCCCAAGGTGGATGTCGCCAAGGAGCGCGTGCTGGATATCGCGCCCGACTGCAGCGTTACGGCGCTGCCCATGCGCTATGACGCGCAGCACGCCGATGCGGTTTTATCGGGCCATCCGGACTTTGTGCTGGACTGCATCGATACCATGAGCGCCAAGGTGGACCTTGCGGTGCGCTGCCGGCAGCTGGGGATACCCATGATCGCCTGCATGGGCACGGGCAACAAGCTTGACGCTTCGCGTCTGCGCATCGCGGACCTTTACCAGACGCATATCGATCCCATCGCGCGTGTGATGCGCAAAGAGCTGCGCGCGCGGGGGGTGGAGGCGCTGCCGGTGCTCTTTTCCGACGAGGTGCCGGCGCAGATCCCAAACGATTCAGAGGGCGCGCGCAGAAGCGTGCCCGCAAGCGTCGCCTTTGTGCCGCCTGTGGCGGGCATGATGATGGCGGGCTACGCGGTAGAGCAGCTGATACAGGAGGCGCGCGTGTCATGACAGAGCAGGGCCTTGTGGTAGCGACCAAAGATACAAGCGCAACCGTCCAATTTGTGCGCACCTCCGCCTGCGCGCGCTGCGGCGCATGCAGCCTGGCATCCGAGAGCCGTGCAATGCTGCTGGAGGTGGAAAACACCCTGCATGCCCGCGTGGGGCAGCGCGTGGAGATCACGCTTGACGGGGGCAACATGCTGCGCGCCTCGGCCATCGCCTATCTGATTCCGCTTTTGGGGCTGCTTGCAGGCGCGCTTGCAGGGCCCGCGGCTGCGGAGCTCTTTGCACCGCCTCTGCCCAGCGATATCACTGCGGCGTGCCTCGCCATCGCAGGCGCGCTTGCGGGGTACCTGGTGCTGCGCCTGCTCAACCCGCGCCTTGCGCGCAGCAGGCGCTATGAACCGCGTATGCAACGCATTCTGGATGCAGATACTGATGCATAAGGATGTATCCTAAACGACCAATCAAAAAGGGAGGAAGTAAAAATGGCTGAAGCTGCTGTGACGCTTACGAGCGAAAACTTTGACGCCTTTGTGGGAGGCGACGCCGTGCTGGTGGATTTCTGGGCGACGTGGTGCGGCCCCTGCCGCATGATCGGCCCCTACGTAGAGAAGATCGCCGCCGAGGGCAAGATCAAGGTGGGCAAGGTGAACGTGGACGAGGCGAGTGACCTGGCCGCGCGCTTCCGCGTGATGACCATCCCCACGCTGTGCATCTTCAAAAACGGGGAGATCGCCGATAAGCTTGTCGGCGCCAACCCGGGCGAGCTGCAGAACATGGTGGCGCGCAACCTGTAATGCGCCTGAACAGAAAAAAGGCGAGGGTTTCTGCGAAGCAAATGGATTTTGTTCGTAGAAGCCCTTTCTTTTTCGCGGCGGTATGCTATAATTTGGGTGTATTTGCTTCCGTTAGACAAGCACTATGCGGGGAAAACAAAACGATAGGGATATGGGGGACAAAACGAGATGATTGATTTAAAATCGATTGCCATGGTTGATCCTGAAGTGGCTGAGGCAATGGCGCGGGAGCTGGAGCGTCAGCGCACGCACATTGAGCTGATCGCCTCGGAAAACTTTGTCAGCCCCGCCATCATGGCGGCGGCGGGCTCGCACCTGACCAACAAGTACGCAGAAGGCTATCCTGATCACCGCTACTACGGCGGCTGCGAGTGGGTGGACGTGTGCGAGGATTTGGCGCGCAAGCGCGCCTGCGAACTTTTTGGCGCGGAGCATGCCAACGTGCAGGCGCACTCGGGTTCCCAGGCCAACCAGGGCGTCTACCAGGCCATGCTGCAGCCGGGCGACACCATTCTGGGCATGAGCCTTGCGCACGGCGGGCATCTGACCCACGGCAGCCCGGTCAACTTCTCGGGCAAGCTGTATCACTTCGTCTCCTATGGCGTGGACCCCAAAACGCAGGTCATTGATTACGATGAGATGCGCCGCATCGCGCTGGAGAGCATGCCCAAAATGATCGTCTGCGGCGCAAGCGCCTATCCCCGCATCATTGATTTTGCCAAAATCCGTGCCATTGCCGATGAGGTGGGCGCCTATATGATGATGGACATGGCCCATATTGCGGGGCTGATCGCGTCGGGCGACCATCCTTCGCCGGTGCCCTACGCGGACTTTGTCACCACCACCACGCACAAGACCCTGCGCGGCCCCCGCGGCGGCATGGTGCTGTGTAAGGAGCAGTACGCCAAGGCCATCGACAAGGCGTTCTTCCCCGGCATCCAGGGCGGCCCGCTGGAGCACATCATCGCGGCCAAGGCCATCTGCTTCAAAGAGGCGATGACGCCGGCATTTAACGAATACGCCCACCAGATCGTGCGCAACGCCAAGGCCATGGCAGATCAATTCATCAAAAACGGCATCGACTTGGTCTCCGGCGGCACGGATAACCACATGATGCTGATCGATCTGACGCGCCTGGACCAGACCGGACGCGACGTGGAGCACCGCCTGCACGCGGCCAACATCACCACCAACAAGAACGCCATCCCGTTTGACCCGCGCAAGCCTATGGTCACAAGCGGCGTGCGCGTGGGCACGCCCGCCATGACGACGCGCGGCATGAAGGAGGACGAGATGCGCCTGATCGCGGACCTCGTCGCGCGCGTCATCAAAGAGGGGGATAGCGCCATCGAGCCGGTCAAAGCCGAGGTGCTGGCGCTGTGCGCCCGCTTCCCGCTCTACGCGGATCAGGAAGTGCTGTAAGAAATAGCTCAGAGAAAGGGCGCCCGATGCCGGTCGGGCGCCCTTTTTTGATCGCATATCCAATTGCCCGCGCTATAAAAGCTGCACCATCAGCTTGGAGACGTATTGCGTGTAGTCCTGCACCGCCAGCTGATCGACCACCGTCTCCTCATAAAACGTACCGCCGATGGCCAGATGACGCGCGTGCGCGTGCGCAAGCAGACGCTGGTAGCTCCCTTTGACCGAATCGAAGTCGCCGTGGTGGTAGGTGGTCAAATAGTTGCCGGCGGGTCGCACATAGCCGCCTTTGCGGCTGCCAAGCAGCTGCAGGTAAAAGTGGGTGTAGGCGCTGAAATCGCCCGCGCGCACCGCCAGCGTGGGCTGCATCGCGCCCAGTGTGTGATGGGTGGCGATGCGTTCGTCCGCACTGCGTTTAAACAGCTGGGATATGCACAGCGTCATACTGCGATCGTCCGCGCCCGGCGCCTGGCTGGAGAGCAGCAGCGTCGCTTCGGGCAGGGGCTCGGTAAAAACCGCATCAGGTGTGGCGTCCAGCGCCTGGCGCAGACGAATGCATTTCTCAGCGAGTATGCGGCGCTGAGTCTTTAGGCGGGCGATCTTGCGGTCGATGGCCTGCTGCTGGCGCGCAAGCAGATCGATCAGCGCGCCCGGCGTGCGCGCGTCCATGTACGCCTTGATCTCTTTGAGAGACATCCCAAGCTCCCGCAGATCGGTTATGACGCAGAATACATCGTACTGCAGCGCAGAATAATAGCGGTAGCCATTGGGCGCGTGGACGGCGGGGGAGAACACGCCGATGGCGTCGTAATGAAACAGCGTATGCTTGGTCACGTTGCACAGGCGCGCAAAAGCGCCGGTGGTGAAATAATACTGCGCGTAATCCATACATCCTCCTTGACTGTCGCCTTACCCTATCCTTTACAATGGCATACGTGACGTTTGAAAGCAAGGAGATCACTCATGAAACACGATATTTCCAGAGAATTTACCTTCCGGCAGCTGC
This sequence comes from Maliibacterium massiliense, assembly GCF_900604345.1. Taxonomy (GTDB): domain Bacteria; phylum Bacillota; class Clostridia; order Christensenellales; family Maliibacteriaceae; genus Maliibacterium; species Maliibacterium massiliense. The sequence goes on along the minus strand of NZ_LR026983.1, from coordinate 72,318 downwards.
TGCGCTTTGCGCTGCCCACCATCATCATGATGATGTTCCTGTCCCTCTACACCATCGTAGACGGCCTTTTTATCGCGCGCTTTGTGGGCACCGAGGCGCTCTCGGCCAACAATCTGGTGTATCCGCTCATATGCGTCAACATGGCTGTGGCGCTGATGTTCGCTACAGGCGGCAGCGCCGTGGTATCGCGGCAGATGGGCGAGGGGCGCATGCAGGAGGCCCGCGAGAACTTCACCCTCGTCGCCCTTGCCACGATCCTACTGAGCGCGCTGTTGGGCGCGGTGATCCTGCTTTTTATGGAGCCGATTGTGCGCGCGCTGGGCGCGGACGAAGCGCTGCTGCCGCTGTGCAGGCGGTATTTGACCATCCTCTCCTGGTTTGCGCCCGTATCCGCGCTGCAGATGCTCTTTCAAAGCTTTTTTGTGGTGGCGGGCAAGCCTACGCTGGGCCTGACGCTCACCATAACGGCCGGCCTGCTCAATATCGTGCTGGACTACGTGTTCATCGTACCTATGGGCATGGGCATCTTCGGCGCGGCGCTTGCCACCGCGCTGGGCTACTGCGTGCCAGGCATCGGCGGGCTGCTCTATTTTGCGCGCAAGCGCGCGGGGCTGTGCTTTGCCAAGCCCGCATGGCGGGGACGCGTGCTGGGACAGAGCGCCTATAACGGCGCCTCGGAGATGGTCGCCAACCTCTCTTTGAGCATCGTCACCCTGCTCTTTAACCTGACCATGCTGCGCTTTGCGGGCTCCGACGGCGTGGCAGCCATTACGGTCATTTTATACTGCCAGTTTTTGATGACGTCGCTCTTTCTAGGCTTCTCGCTGGGCGTGGCGCCGGTGTTCGGCTTTCACTATGGCGCGCAGAACCAGGGTTATCTGAAAAAACTGCTGCGCATGTGCGTGGGCTTTATCGCGGTGGCCAGCGTGGCAATCTTTCTGGGTTCCGTGCTGGGCGCGGGGGGCATCGCCCACCTGTTTGCGCCGCGGGATTCCGCCGTCTACGCACTGGTGGCGCACGGGATGCGGGTGTTCTCCATCTCGTTTCTGTTCGCGGGCGTCAATATCTTTGCCTCGGCGCTGTTTACAGCGCTCTCCAACGGGCGCGTGTCGGCCATCATCTCCTTTTCGCGCACCTTTCTCTTTACCCTGGCGGGCATCCTGCTGCTGTCGCACCTGTTTCAGGTGGAGGGTGTGTGGCTGGCGGTGCCCTTTGCGGAAGGGGCCACGGTGCTGCTGGTGTGCTGCTTTACCCGCACGCTCAGGACGCGTTATGGGATTCTGTAGCGCGCACAATGCACGGCCAAACACGCAAAAGAGGCGCGCAGTGCGCGGGCCTGACCCGCAGCCGGTGGCTGTGCCATCGGGTAGGCGTGGGGGCGGCGGCACAATATCCGCCGCCTTGTATTTTTTGGAATATTTTGCGCAGCATCTATCGTGAAAAGCTTGACAAACTATTCTTAGCGTTTTAGTATGAATACGCAAAACTGATGGTTTTCATCGGAAATATGCTTTCTATGAGAGAAAGGTGAGGGTATGCGATTATCCACGCGCGGGCGCTACGGGCTCAAGGCCATGTTCGCCCTGGCGCTGCACGAGGGGGAAGGGCCCCTTGCGCTGTGCGCGATAGCCCAGCAGCAGGACATCCCCGAGGCGTATCTGGAGCAGCTGATGGCGCCGCTGCGCAGGGCCGCGCTGGTGGCGTCCAGCCGCGGCGCGCAGGGCGGCTACAGCCTCAGCCGCGCGCCGCAAGAGATTTCCGTAGGGGACGTGCTGCGCGCCATGGAGGGGCCGTTCGCCCCGGCAGCGTGTGTTATGCAGGATGCCAAGCCCGACTGCTGTGACAAGGCGGAGGGCTGCGTTACGCGCATCGTGTGGGAGCGCATGCGCGACGGCATCAACGCGGTGATGGACAGTATGACCCTGGCCGACATGGTGGCGGACCACTGCCGCATGCAAGAGAGAAAGGAAGCGGACAAGCAATGAAAATGGTTTATCTGGATAACGCAGCCACCACGCAGGTATCGCCCGAGGTGCTCTCGGCGATGCTGCCGGCGTTCAGCGAGCATTACGGCAATCCCTCCAGCGTACACGCCGTGGGGCGCGACGCCAAGGGCCTGGTGGACAAGGCGCGCGCGCAGGTTGCTGTAGCGCTGGGCGCGCAGCCGAGCGAAATTTTCTTTACGGCAGGCGGCAGCGAGGCGGATAATATGGCCCTGCGCGGCGTGGCACATGCCAGCCGCAAGAACCATGGCCGCATCATCACCTCGCAGATTGAGCATCACGCCATCCTGCACACAGCAGACGCGCTGCAAAAAGAGGGCTACGACGTGGTCTACCTGCCGGTGGACGGGGAGGGTCTGGTCGATCCCAAGGCACTGGAAGCGGCGATGACGGACGACACCATCTTGGTTTCCATCATGCTTGCCAACAACGAGATCGGCACCATCGAGCCCATCAAGACGCTTGCCACCATCGCCCACGCGCACGGCGCGTATTTCCATACCGACGCGGTGCAGGCGGTGGGCGCGGTCGCCATCGACGTGGACGAGCTGGGCGTGGACCTGTTATCCCTCTCCGCGCATAAAATTTACGGGCCCAAGGGCGTGGGCGCGCTTTATGTGCGCAAGGGCACGCGCTTTGCGCCCATCATCACCGGTGGCGGGCAGGAGCGCGGCAAGCGCGCGGGCACAGAGAACGTGCCGGGCATCGTGGGGCTGGGCAAAGCCATCACGCTTGCCACGGACAATTTGGCGGAGAACCGCACGCGGCTCAGCGAGCTGCGCGATTACCTCATCGCCGGGTTGGAAGCGCGTATTGCGGATATCCGCTTAAACGGTCACCGCGTCAAGCGACTGCCGGGCAACGTCAACATCAGCATCCGTTACATTGAGGGCGAGTCCATGTTGCTGATGCTGGATATGAAGGGCATCTGCGCCTCGAGTGGCTCTGCGTGCACCTCGGGCTCGCTTGACCCGTCGCACGTGCTGCTTGCCATCGGCCTGCCGCATGAGATCGCGCACGGCTCGCTGCGGCTGACGCTGGGTGTGCACACCACGCGCGCGGACATCGACTACGTGCTGCAGGAACTGCCGCCCATTGTGGAACGTCTGCGCGCCATGTCGCCGCTCTACCAGCAGGAGAAGGGAGAATAAAGCCATGTACAACGATAAGGTGATGGATCATTTTGCCAATCCGCGCAACACCGGCGTGTTGGAGGACGCGGACGGCGTGGGCCAGGTGGGCAACCCCAAATGCGGGGATATCATGAAGATGTACATCAAGGTGGACGATCGCGACCGCATCAGCGACGTCAAGTTCCAGACCTTTGGCTGCGGCGCGGCGATTGCCACCAGCAGCATCGCCACCGAGCTGATCAAGGGCAAGACGCTCGACGAGGCGCTCAAGGTGACCAACGAGGCGGTGGTGGAGGCACTGGAGGGCCTGCCGCCGCAGAAGATCCACTGCTCCGTGCTGGCGCAGGAGGCGATTGAGGCAGCGGTCAACGATTACCGCAGCAAACACCCGGCAAAATGAAGAGACAGGCGTGCGGCGCAGATAAAAAGCCGCGCGCCTTTTGTTTTTTGAGCGTACGGTGCGCGTCTTTTCTGCCGCTGCGGGAAACACTATGCGTTAGAAAACGATAAAGGGGGCGTGAAAAGCACAAATGGAGCGTTCCTGCAACGACTTTGTGGGCATGCCGGTGGTCAGCGCAGAGCGCGGCGAGATCGCCGGCACCATCGAAAAAATGGATTTTGATTTAAAAAAAGGCGCGTTCGCCGGGCTGCTGATGGTGCGCAAGGGAATCCTTGCGCGCAGCGAGTGGGTGGCGCGCGAAGACATCGTGCTATTGGGGGAGCAGTGTGTGATCGCGCGCCTGCCCGAGGCGCAGCGGCACGCGCGCACCCGCGCGGCGCATCTGCACATGTCCCAATCCCAAACGCGCATCTTTGCATGCGACGGTCAGCAGATCGGCTACCTGGGGGACTGGCAGATGGACGACCGCACGCTGAAGGTGACGTCGCTGGAGGTGTCGCGTGGCCTTGCGTGGGATGCCAAACAGGGGCGGCTGCGTGCAAAACGCTTCGGGTGCATGGAGTTTTCTCAGGATTTGGTCGTATTTCCCGAAGAGCTGGCGGGCATCCTAGACAACGAACACGTGGAATAGAAAGGGTGATGGCATGAAAAAGGCAATGACCGCGTTTATGATGGGCAGCCTCATCGGCGTGATCGCCGGTATCGCAGTCCCCATGGCAGACGCACGCGTGCGCAATCAGATGATGCGCACCGGTAAGCGCATGATGCGCAAAGCCAAGACCAGTATCGGCAACGTGTTATAAGCAAAGCATAACGCGCGCTTAGCGGAGGGAGGAAAACGGTTCTTATATTCAGGCCGTCTTCCTTTCTTTGCGTTATACACGCAGGCGGGAAAAGAGCTTTTGGATGCTGCAATTTGTTCACAACAACCGAAAATACCTGCTGGGCGTGCTCGCCGCGGTGGTGATCATTGCCCTTGTCATATGGAGCTGGCAGACGGTGGTCAACGTGCTTGCGTGCGTTGGCTTTTCCGCGCTGTTTGCGTATCTTCTGATGCCGCTTCTGCGCTGTCTGGAGCGCTTTGTCAAGCGGAGCACGGCGCTTTGCATATTGGGGGTGGGGCTCGTCGCGGCGGTGGTGCTGCTGTTTGTGGTCACGCTGCCCCAGCTCATCGGGGAGATCGACGAGTTTATCCGCAACATCCCGCAGATGATCGCCTTTGTGGAGGAGAGCCTCTCCGGCCTTACCCAGCGCCTGGGCAACAGCGGCATCGACCTGCGCCTGATGGAGGGCAATACCATATTGGGCGTGGATATCCAGGCGTGGCTGCAGGCGCGCCTCTACGACGTTGGAAACGGCCTGGGCGCGTTTCTGCAGCGCGCGCCGTGGCTGCTTTCCATCCCGTTTATCACGTTTTATTTTTTGCGCGACGAGGCGTTCTTCAAGCGGCTGATTTTTATGCTCACGCCCGTGCGCCAGCGCAGCTTTTTGCAGCAAGTGGCCCAGCAATCCCACGTGGCGCTCAACCGCTACGTGCGCGGCCAGTTGCTGCTTTCGCTGATCGTGGGGCTGCTCTCAGCCGGTGCGCTGACCATATTGGGCGTGCGCTATGCGTGGCTGCTGGGCATCATTGTGATGTTCTGCAACCTCATCCCATACTTCGGGCCCTTTATCGCGGCGGTGCCGGTGGCGATCTCCGCGGCGCTGGGCGGGCCTCGGATGATCCTGTGGGCGCTGATCGTCATCACGCTGATCCAGCAGCTGGAGGGCGTGTTCCTGTCGCCCAAAATCGTGGGGGACGCGGTGCGCATGCACCCGGTATTCGTGATGCTCATCCTGCTTGCGGGCGGGCAGATCTTTGGTGTGGGCGGCCTGCTGCTCTCCGTGCCGCTGGTGCTGGTGCTGCGCATCGTGGCAAGCAGCGTCTATCAGGAGCGCCTGCGCCGCCGGCAGCTGGAAAAAGTTTGATCTTTTGCGCGCATGGGTGTATAATAACAACCATTATCAATGCATTAAGGTGGTGAGCGCTTCTTGAGTAAAGTATCCCAAGACACCATGCAGTTTCAGCTGCCGCGAGAGCAGAATGAGACGCCTGAGACCATTATGCTCAGCGTCTATCGTTCATTGAAGGAAAAGGGGTACGACCCCATCAACCAGATCGTCGGCTACCTGATCTCGGGCGATCCAACCTACATCACCAGCTACAACAACGCGCGGGCGATGATCCGGCGCCTGGAGCGGGATGAGTTGCTTGAAGAGCTCGTTGCCTTCTACGTCAAGCAGCACCGTATCTGAGCGTGGCGGCAAATAGACGGTCCTTGTTTTAGGGCCGTTTTTCGTCACTAAGTGGGGAAATGACATAAAACAACAGCGTTTTTATGTGTAAGCGAGGGATGTTATGCGCATTTTATGCCTGGATGTGGGGGACGTACGCATCGGCGTTTCCGTCAGCGACCCCTTTGGCTGGACCGCGCAGCCGCTGGAAACCTACACGCGCGCGGGCCTTGAGGCGGATATTGCGCACATCGACGCGCTGTTGCGCGCCCACCAGGCCACGCGCCTGCTGGTGGGGCTTCCCCGGCGCCTGGACGGCAGTTTGGGGGAGCAGGCGCAAAAAACCCGGGCGTTTATTGAAGCGGGCAGCGCGCGCTGGCAGACGCCCGTCGTCTACTGGGACGAGCGCATGACCACCCAATCGGCCAGACGCACCCTCATCGAAGGGGGCGTGCGCAGGCGGGATCGCAAAAAAGTGATCGATAAAATCGCCGCGGTATATATCTTGCAAAATTATCTGGACGCACAGGGGTGCGACAACTAACAAAGGAGATTGATTGCAATGGCACAGGATAACAACACCCGTGATCTGGTGGAGCTGATCGACGAGGACGGCAACGAGCTTACGTTTGAGCATGTAATGACCTTTGAAAACGCGGACAACGTTTACGTGGCGCTGGTGGACGCGGAGGAGGACCCCGACGCCGAGGAATCCGACGTGCTGATTTTGCGCGTGGAGCGCGAGGGTGAGGAGGACATCTACGTGGATATCGAGGCGGAGGAAGAGCTGCAGAGCGCCTTTGACACCTTCCTTGCACTGATGGACGAGGACGCGGCGCCGGAGCAGTAAAGGGCACAAGTTTTCGTTGCAATGCGCGTGCGCGCGTGCTATAATATTGCAGGTAAAACGCACTTTTGCCGATTGGACGGGCCGTGCCTGCCGTTATTGACAGGTTCCCGCGCCAAAGCGAAGCAAAAGGTGGAATTTAACGAGGAGGAATTTTTCCATGTCTGTTATCTCGATGAAACAACTGCTGGAAGCCGGTGTCCATTTCGGTCATCAGACCCGCCGCTGGAACCCCAAAATGAAGCCCTATATCTTCACGGAGCGCAACGGGATCTACATCATTGACCTGCAGAAGACCGTGCGCAAGGTGGAGGACGCCTACAACTTCATCCGCGACGTGGCGATGGCCAACAAGTCGGTGCTATTCGTGGGCACCAAAAAGCAGGCGCAGGAATCCATCGCCTCAGAGGCGCAGCGCTGCAATATGTTCTATGTCAACCAGCGCTGGCTGGGCGGCACGCTGACCAACTTCAAAACCATCCGCCAGCGCATCAACCGCCTCAACCGTATCGACGCCATGGAGGCGGAGGGCAACTTTGAAGTGCTGCCCAAAAAGGAAGTTATCAAGCTGGTGGCAGAGCGCGACAAGCTGCTGAAAAACCTGGGCGGCATCCGCGAGATGAGGAATTTGCCCGGCGCGCTGTTTGTGGTGGACCCGCGCAAGGAGCATATCGCCGTGCAGGAGGCCCGCATCCTAGGCATCCCCATCGTGGCTATCGTGGATACCAACTGCGACCCCGATGAGATCGATTACGTCATCCCCGGCAACGATGACGCCATCCGCGCCGTCAAACTGCTGGCGGGCAAGATGGCCGATGCGGTGCTGGAAGGCAAGCAGGGCGAGCAGCTGGAAGACGCTGAAGCCACGGCCGAATAATAACGCACCCGTAAACGGGGAAGAGCTGAAAATGGTCGGCGCTTCCCCTTTTTGCAAGAGCATGCTCTATTTTTGAAGGAGGAGTACATCCAATGATTACGGCACAACAAGTCAAAGAACTGCGCGAGCGCACCGGCGTTGGCATGATGGATTGCAAACGCGCCCTGACCGAGACCGATGGCAACATGGAGAAGGCCATTGAGATTCTGCGCGAAAAGGGCCTGGCTGCTGCTGCGAAGAAATCCGGCCGCATCGCCGCAGAGGGCATTGTAGAATCCTACATCCACATGGGCGGCCGCATCGGCGTGCTGGTGGAGGTCAACTGCGAGACGGATTTCGTGGCCAAAACCGACCAGTTCAAAGCCTTTGTGCGCGATATTGCCATGCAGATCGCCGCGGCCAACCCGCAGTATGTGAGCCGCGATGAGGTCTCCGCCGATCACATTGAGAAGGAGCGCGAGATCCTGCGCGTGCAGGCGCTCAATGAGGGCAAGCCCGAGAAGATCATCGAGCGCATGGTGGAAGGCCGCATCGAGAAATTCTACAAAGAGGTCTGCCTGCTGGAGCAGCCCTTCATCCGCGATACGGATAAAACCGTCAAGGACCTGATCAACGAGCAGATCGCCACTATCGGCGAGAATATCTCCGTGCGCCGCTTTGTGCGCTACGAGATGGGCGAGGGCCTGCAGAAGCGCGAGGAAAACTTCGCCGAGGAAGTCGCCAAACAGATGTAATGTGCGCACATAGAGGGAACGGCACGCCGGTGCCGTCCCTTTTTTTCGCCTTTTTTGCCGGTATTGTGCTACAATAGAGCTAACAAAAGACCAGACGCATATACCGGCATCGATCAGCATTGTATTTTGGGAGGTTGTTTTGCGATGGAAAATCAAAAAAAACCGGTCTATAAGCGGGTGGTGCTCAAGCTCTCGGGCGAGTCGCTGGCGGGCGCGCGCGGCTACGGCATCGATGCAAGCGTGCTTAACGATATCGCCGATGCGATCCTCGAGCTGGCGCGCGCTGGCGTGGAAATCGGCATCATTGTAGGCGCGGGCAACATCTGGCGCGGCCGTCAGGGCGAGGGCATGGATCGCACCACCGCGGACCACATGGGCATGCTGGCCACAGCCATCAACGCGCTTGCGCTGCAGGATGCGCTGGAAAACAAGGGCGCACTTGTGCGCGTGCAGTCCGCTGTGGACATGCAAAAGTTTGCCGAGCCCTACATCCGCCGCCGCGCGATCCGCCATCTGGAAAAGGGGCGCATTATCGTCTTTGCCTGCGGCACGGGCAACCCGTTTTTTTCCACCGACACCGCCGCGGCGCTGCGCGCGGCCGAGATCGAAGCTGAGGCCATCCTGCTTGCCAAGAACGTGGACGGCGTCTACGACGACGATCCCAACAAAAACCCGCAAGCAAAGCGCTTTGACCACATCTCGTACCTGGACGTGCTCAACCGGGGCCTGACGGTGATGGACACCACCGCCCTGACGCTGTGCATGGATAACCAGATCCCCATTTTGACGTTCGCGCTCAAGGACCCCAAAAATATCATGCGCGTGGCTTGCGGGGAAAACATCGGCACAGTCATCTCCTAGATAGCGCATCTCCCAGGTAACTTTGCGCCTTCGCATTGTTTTTTGCAGGGAAATTCGGTACAATAATACCCAGAAGTAGGACAGGAGGATCAACGTTATGGCATCAGATTATGAAACATCTGCCAAGGAGCGCATGACAAAGACCCTGAACGTGCTAAAAAAAGAATTTTCCTCCCTGCGCGCCGGCCGCGCCAATCCGCAGCTGCTCGAGCGCGTGATGGTGGACTATTACGGCACGCCCACCCCCGTCACCCAGCTGGGCAACGTCTCGGCGCCGGAGCCGCGCATGATCACCGTCTCGCTGTGGGACGCCAAAACGATCCCCATGGTGGAAAAGGCGATTCAAAAGAGCGATTTGGGCATCAACCCTACCAACGATGGCAAACTGATTCGCCTGGTCATTCCAGAGCTGACCGAGGAGCGCCGCCGCGACTTGGTCAAGACCGTGCGCAAAAAGGCGGAGGAAGCCAAGGTGGCCATCCGCGCCATCCGCCGCGATTTGATCGAGGACATCAAAAAGGATAAGAAAGCGGGCCTGCTCACCGAGGACGACCAGCGCCAGGAAGAGGAGATTGTCCAGAAGGCCACCGACAAGATGATCAAGGAAGTGGACAGAATGTCCGATGCCAAAGAGAAAGAGATTATGGAGATCTAACGGCGATGTACACGTCGCTGCAGGATCTGATCAACATGCCGCTGGAGCAGGCGCGCCAGGCGCTGCTGGAGGCAGGGGAGACAGCGGTGCGCGTGGTGCGTACCGCGCCGCCGCGCGACGATTACCCGGGCCAGCAGCGCGTTGTGCGCGCGCTGCGCACAGCGGACGGCGTGATGCTGACATGCGCCTGCTTTTTGCCGGCGAAACAGTAGCCATATGAGAATCTCCCAAGGGTTACTTCCTTGGGAATTCTTGTATTGTGGGCTTTGGGGCGTGTATTGGGAGTATATATGAAGTGGTTTACCCGTAAAAAAGAGCAGGAGGTTACTCTTGCATCGCTGGATGCTGCGCGCATGCCGCGGCATGTAGCCGTGATTATGGACGGCAACGGGCGCTGGGCGCAAAAACGCGGCATGCCCCGCTCAGCGGGGCACCGCGCGGGCGTGGAGGCGCTGCGGCGGGTGATCCGCTTCTGCGGGGACGCGGGCGTGGAGGTGTTGAGCCTGTATGCCTTTTCCACGGAGAACTGGCAGCGGCCGGCCGATGAAGTAAACACGCTGATGAAGCTTTTGATCGAGTACTTCAACAGCGAGATCGACGAGCTGGACCGCAACGGCGCGCGCATCGTGGTGATGGGCCGCCGCGACAACATCCCCGAGGCAGTGCGCGAAGCCATTGCGCGCGCCGAGCGGCGCACGCAGGGCAACGGGGGGATTGTGGTCAACATCGCCTTTAATTACGGTGCGCGCGAGGAGATCGTGCTGGCTTGCCGCGCGCTTGCGCGGCAGGTGGCGCAGGGCAAGATCGCGCCGGAGGATATCGACGAGGCGCGCTTTGCCCAGCACCTCTACAGCGCAGGCCTTCCCGATCCGGATCTGATCGTGCGCACCAGCGGGGAACAGCGCCTGAGCAATTTTTTGCTCTACCAAAGCGCGTACGCGGAGTTTGCGTTCCCCACGGTGCTGTGGCCCGACATCAAGGAGCAGGACCTCGCCGCCCTGTTTTTGGCATTTCAAAAGCGCGAGCGCCGCTTTGGCGGGCTGCGCGCAAAGCGATAAGGAGAACAAGATGGTTCGTTTTTTGACCGGCATCACGCTTGCGGCAATCGCGGCACTGGCCGTTGCCAACATGACGTTCTGTTATGTATTTATCATGCTGGTGCTGCTGCTCGCGCAGTATGAGATGGTGCACTGCTTCAAGGCCTCTGGCGTCCATGTGCAGTGGTGGCCGCTGCTGCTGTTCAGCGCACTTGCGCTGCCCATGACGATCTGGATGCCCTCAGGCACGCTGCTGCAACTGTTTATGGTGTGCCTGATCCTCACGCTTGCCACGCCGGTGTTCCACGCGAAGATGACGGGCAAAGACCTGTTTGCCACCGTCTTTACGCTGTGCTATCCTACGCTGCCGCTGGCATTTTGGCTGCTGTTTAACCGCGTCGGCATTGCGCAGCCCAACCTGCGCATCAATATGCTGCTGTGCACGTTTATGCTGGGCGCCATCTCGGATGCCTTCGCCTTCTATGCGGGCTCGCTCTTTGGCAGACACAAGCTCATCGAGCGCATCAGCCCCAAAAAGACCGTGGAGGGAGCCATTGGCGGCTTTGTGGTGCCCATTATCGTGGCAGTGGTCTACGGCCTGTTTGCGCAGAAGCTGCTTTCGCCCGACATCGCGCTGTACCACTACGCCATCATTGGTGCAATCGCCGGGGTGATGACGCCGCTGGGCGATCTGGTGGCGTCGGTAGTCAAACGTTTCAACGGCATCAAGGATTACGGCCACCTGTTCCCTGGGCACGGCGGTGTGCTGGATCGTGTGGATGGCATCATGTTCAACGCGGTGGCGGTGTTCCTGTACTTTGAACTGTTTTTAATCGCCTGATGGCTTGCATGAGAGGTAGCGGTATTTATGCGAAAAATCGCTTTATTGGGCTGCACGGGGTCCATCGGCTGCCAGAGCCTGGACGTCATCGCGCAGCACCCTGAGACGCTGCAGGTGGTGGCAATGACCGCCAACCACAACGCGGAGCGCTTTATTGAACAGGTGCTGCGCTTCCGCCCCCAGATGGCGGGCCTGGCCGATGAAAAGGCGGCCGCGAAAATCGCGCACCTGATCCCGCGAGGCACGACCTTTGTCGCGGGGAAAAGATGCCTGGATATTGCCGCAGGCTGGCCCGAGGCCGATACCGCGCTGGTTGCGGTGGTTGGCATTGCGGGCCTGCCGTGTGTTATGCGCGCTATTGCCGCGGGCAAGGACGTGGCGCTGGCAAACAAGGAGGCGCTGGTAACAGGCGGCGCGCTGGTGATGTCCGCCGCAAAGGAGGCGGGCGTCTTTGTCCTGCCGGTGGACAGCGAGCATTCGGCCATCTTCCAGTGCATGCAGGCGCACGATGACAGGCAGCACATCTCGCGCGTGCTGCTGACCGCATCGGGCGGCCCTTTTCGCACGTGGGATCGGGCGCGCATCGCCGCAGCCACGGCCGCGCAGGCGCTGCAGCACCCCACCTGGAACATGGGCGCCAAGGTGACCATCGACTCGGCCACGCTGATGAACAAGGGGCTGGAAGTGATGGAGGCGCAATGGCTATTCGGCGCGTTTTGTGATACCATCGAGGTGGTGGTGCACCCCCAGAGCGTGGTGCACTCCATGGTGGAGTTTGAGGACGGCGCGGTGCTCGCACAGATGGGCACGCCCGATATGCGCCTGCCCATCGCCTACGCGCTGCTCTACCCAACGCGCAAAAGCGCGCCGGTGACGCGGCTGGATTTTACCAAAATGGGCAGCTTAACCTTTGAAGCCCCGGATCTTGCACGCTTTCCGTGTCTCAAGCTGGCGTTTGAAGCGCGCGCGCAGGGCGGCCTTGCGCCCACCGTGCTCAACGCCGCAAACGAGGTGGCGGTGGAGGCGTACCTGCAGGAGCGCATCGGCTTTTACGACATCGCCGCGCTGTGCGGCGACATGCTCGATGCGTTTGCGCCCGCGCCCGCGACATGTATGGACGATGTCTATCATATGGATGAGCAGGCGCGCATTGCGGCGCACCGCTGGCTGAAACGAAAAAGCATGAGGTGAATGGAATTTGCAGATTTTCACGAGCATCTGGTCGATCATCGCATCACTGTTGATTCTCAACGTGCTCATCGTGGTGCATGAGGCTGGCCATTACTTCTCCGGCAAACGGCTCAACTTCCTAATACCGGAGTTTTCCATCGGCATGGGGCCGAAGATCGTCTCCTGGCAGCGGGGTGAGACCATGTTTGCGCTGCGCTGGCTGCCCATCGGCGGCTATTGCCGCTTTGCGGGCGAGGATGAGGCGAGCGATAATGACCCGCGCTCCATGAACAACCGCCCCGTGTGGGCGCGCATCATTGTGACGGTGTCCGGCTCGCTGATGAATCTGCTATTGGGCGTAGTGATTGCAAGCGTCACGCTGGGCATCTTCGGCCAGAGCGTGGTGGTGGACCAGGCGCACATCGCGGCGGTCGCCGAGTCCTCTGTGGCCGCGCAGGCGGGTGTGCAGGCGGGCGACCGCATTCTGGCGGTCAACGAGCGTGAGGTGACCACCGTGCAGTCCGCTATCGACGCGATCGCCGCCACCGGCGGGCAGCAGGTGCAGATGAAGGTGGCGCGCACAGGCGGGGAAGAGACCCTCACGCTCACGCCCCAGCTGGACCCTGAGAGCAACACCTACCGCATTGGCGTGTCGCTCTCGGGCAAGGTGGAACGCCAGCGGCTGGGTTTTTTTGAGACAATCGGCCAGGGCTTTGTGCAGGTGGGCACCATGATCACGGATATGTTCACGGTGCTGGGCCAGCTTTTCGGCAACCTGTTCGGTCGCCTATTCGGCCAGGCGGCGGTGCAGAGCACGGGCGAGTTTATCAGCATCGTGGGGGTGGTGGACATCATGTCCACCGCGGTGCGGGAAAACCTCGAGTTTCTCTTGTGGCTCACGGTGCTGATCACCACCAATTTAGGCGTGGTCAATCTGCTGCCCATCCCCGCGCTGGACGGCTCGCGCCTGGTGTTTCAGCTCTATGAACTGATCACGAGAAAGCGCATCCCGCCGGAGAAAGAGGGCGTGGTGCATATGGTGGGCTTTTTCCTGATGCTGGCGCTGTTTGTGGTGCTGGGCATCCGCGACGTACAGAGGATCATTGCGCGATGACAAGCAAGGTAATGGTGGGGGGCGTGCCGGTGGGCGGCGGGGCGCGGGTTTCCGTGCAGTCGATGTGCAACACCGATACGCGCGACGTTGCAGCGACGGTGGCGCAGATCGCGGCTTTGGCGCGTGCCGGCTGCGAGATTGTGCGCGTGGCTGTACCGGATATGGCGGCCGCGCAGGCGCTGGGCGCGATTGTGGCGCAGATAAGCATCCCGCTGGTTGCGGACATCCATTTTGATTACCGCCTGGCGATTGCCGCAGCGGAGGCGGGCGTGCAAAAGCTGCGCATTAACCCCGGCAACATCGGCGGGGAAGAGAAGGTGCGCGCGCTCGTCGCCTGCGCCAGGGCGCACCATTTGCCCATCCGCATCGGGGTCAACGCGGGCTCGTTGGAGAAGGACATCCTCGCCAAGTACGGCGGCCCCACGCCCCAGGGCATGGTGGACAGCGCCCTGGGCCACGTCCGCCTGCTGGAGCGGGAGGGCTTCGAGGATATCGTCATTTCGCTCAAGGCATCGGATGTGGCGAGCACCGTGGCGGCCTACCGCATCATGGCGCGTACCTGCGATTACCCCCTGCATATCGGGGTGACGGAGGCGGGCACCGCGCGCATGGGCACCATCAAATCCGCCATCGGCATCGGCAGCCTGCTGCTCGACGGCATCGGGGACACGTTGCGCGTATCGCTGACGGACGATCCGGTGCGTGAGGTGGAGACAGGGCTGGATATTCTGCGGGCCATCGGACTGCGCAAGGACGGTGTGAGCGTCATCTCCTGCCCCACATGCGGCCGCACGCAGGTGGATTTGGTGGCCATTGCCAAGGAAGTGCAGCGCCGCGTCAGGGACATCCGCACGCCGCTGACCGTGGCGGTGATGGGCTGCGTGGTCAATGGGCCGGGCGAGGCGCGCTATGCGGACGTGGGCATGGCGGGCGGCAGGGACACGGCGGTGCTCTTTCGTCATGGCGAGCGCATCCGCACCGTGCGCGGCGCGCATATCGTGGATGAACTGATGGCGGAAATTCAGCGCGTCCTTGCGGAAAAACAGGGTTAAACGCGCGCGTTTTTACACGTGAATGCGTATACGAGGGGGCCGAAAAGCGTTGATGGAGAGCCGCGCCGGGCAGGCGCTGTGGCAGGATGTGCTGCGCAGCGCAGACGTCAACCCCAGCTGGGGGATCGAATTACAGAAGGCGACACTGGACATGCAGAAGCGATTGCTGCGTGTCTCTTTGCGTACGAAAAAAGAGGTGCCCACACAGCAGTGCGCGCGCCTGGAGGACGCCTTTGCGCGCAGTTTGGAGGGGTTGCAGGTCAAAATCGTCTGGCGCTATGCCAAGGCGTCCGCGCCCCTAAGCGACGCGGCGCTTGCAAAAGAGGCGCCCGGCTGGATCGCACGCCTTGCAAAGGAGGTGCCCTCCTGCCCGCACCTGATGCAGGACGCACGCTGGCGCCTTGACGAGGCGGAGGCCTGCGTGCACATTGACCTTGCGGTGGCCGCCGCCTGCGACGTGCTCAGTCAGAAGGACGTCCCGCGTCTGCTGCAGGGCATGATTGCGGAAAAATTTTCTGGCGTTGCGCGCGTTGTGCTGCACGCGGCGGATGCGCCCGCGCTAGAGGTAGAGAGCTTTGTACAGGAGCGCGACAGCGCCGAGCTTGCCGTCGCCCGGGCGATGGAGAAAAAGGTGCGCAAACGCGCGGCAAAAAAGAAGGACGGCCCCAAGGTGATCCTGGGCAAACAGATTTTTAAGGGGGAGACCACGCCGCTGTGTGACCTCAATGCGGAGTCGGGACAGGTGGTCATCGAAGGGTTTATCTGCGCCACCGATTCACGCGAGCTCAACAACGGCCGCGCGCTTTTGACGGTGAGCGTCACCGACTACACCTCCTCATTTACCGCAAAGGCGTATGTGGGCAAAGAGGAGCTGCAAAAGCTGCTGGAACAGCTGCCCAAAGAGACGTTTGTGCGCATCCGCGGCAACTGTGAGTACGACCGCTTTGCCCGCGAGGCGGTGCTGATGGCCTACGATATTAACGAGATGCCTCACGCCAGGCGCATGGACAACGCGCCACAAAAGCGCGTGGAGCTGCACTTGCACACCAAAATGAGCTCCATGGACGCGGTGACGGACCTCAAGGGACTGTTTGCCCGCGCCAAGGCGTGGGGACACAGCGCCGTGGCCATCACGGACCACGGGGTGGTGCAGGCGTTCCCCGAGGCGTACGATCTTTCGCGCGGCTATGGTGTGCGCCCGCTGCTGGGCATGGAGGGCTACCTTGTGGACGACGCCAGCGCCGTGGTAGAGGAGGGCGAGGAGGACAGCTTTGACCGCCCGTTTGTGATCTTCGACATCGAGACCACTGGCCTTTCGGCGCGCAACAACAAAATCATTGAGATCGGCGCGGTGCGTATGGAGCGCGGCGAGATCAAGGAAGAGTTCTCCACCATGGTGGACCCGCAGGTGAGCATTCCACAGAACATCGTGGAGCTCACGGGCATCACCGACGCCATGGTCAAGGGCGCGCCCACCATCGAGGAGGTGCTGCCCAAGTTTAACGCATTTGCCCAGGGCGCTGCGCTCGTCGCGCACAACGCCTCCTTTGACGTGGGCTTTATCCGCACGCACGGCCACCCGATGGGGTTGACGTTTGAGAATCCGGTGGTCGATACGCTGAGCCTTGCGCGCCAGCTCTACCCCGAGCTGCGCTCCCACAAGCTGAATTTGGTGGCCAAGCATCTGGATATCACCCTGGCCAATCACCACCGCGCGGTGGATGACGCGCTGTGCTGCGCACAGATTCTGCGCAAATCCTTTGAAAAGCTGCGGAGCATGGGCGTGGAGCGTTTGAGTGATATCGCAAGCGTGGTTTCGGGCGAGCAGCGCGCCGCTGCGCTGGAATCCCATCATGTGATTCTCTACGCCTGCAACGCCGTGGGGCTGCGCAACCTCTATGCACTGGTCACCGCGTCGCATTTGCAGTACTTTTACCGCAGGCCGCGCGTGCCCAAAAGCGAGATCATCGCCCACCGCGAAGGGCTGCTCATCGGCTCCGCCTGCCAGGACGGGGAGCTGTTCCAGGCCATTTTGCAGGACATGCCTGAAACAAAAATCCGCCAGATCGCGCAGTTCTACGATTACCTGGAGATCCAGCCCGACGGCAACAACGCCTTTTTGATCCGCACAGGCAAGCTGCCCGACCTGGAGGCGCTGCACGATATCAACCGGCGCATCGTGGCGCTGGGCAGGGAGCTGGGCAAGCCCGTGGTGGCCACTGGCGACGTGCACTATCTCGACCCGCAGGACGCGTACTTCCGCACCATTTTGCAGCACAGCCAGGGGTTTACCGATCTGGAGGAGGAACCCTCTCTCTACTACCGCACCACCGAGGAGATGCTGCAGGAATTTGCCTACTTGGGTGAGGAGCTGGCACGGGAAGTGGTGGTGGACGCGCCCAACCGCATCGCCGCGATGATCGAGACCATAGCGCCCATCCCCAGCGAACTGCACGCGCCCGTCATCGAAGGCTCCGACGAGCAGATCCGCGAAATTGCCACCAAGCGCGTCCATGAGCTGTACGGCGAGCAGCTGCCCGAGATCGTGGAAAAACGGCTGGATCGGGAGCTGAACTCCATCATCTCTAACCAGTACTCCGTGCTGTACCTCATCGCGCAGAAGCTGGTCTCCAAATCTCTCTCCGACGGCTATCTTGTGGGCTCGCGCGGCTCGGTGGGATCTTCCTTTGCCGCTACCATGTGCGGCATCACCGAGGTCAACCCCCTGCCGCCGCACTACCGCTGCGCCCAGTGCCACTACTGCACCTTTGACGTGGACAAGCACAAGTACGCCGTGGGCGTGGATTTGCCCGACGCCACCTGCCCCAACTGTGGCGCGCCGCTTGTCAAGGACGGCTTTGATATCCCCTTTGAGGTATTCTTAGGCTTCAAGGGCAACAAGGTGCCCGATATCGACCTGAACTTCTCGGGCGAATACCAGCCCGTGGCGCACAAATACACCGAGGAAATCTTCGGCAAGGGCAACGTGTTTCGCGCGGGCACCGTGGGCACCATCAAGGACAAGGTGGCCTACGGCTACGTCAAACACTATCTGGAGGAGACGGGCAAGCCTGTCACCCGCGCCGAGGTCAACCGCCTGGTGGAAGGGTGCAGCGGCGTTAAGCGCACCACCGGGCAGCACCCCGGCGGCATCGTGGTGCTGCCCAAGGGGCTGGACGTGCATCAGTTCACCCCCCTGCAGCACCCCGCGGACGATAAAAAGAGCGGCACCATCACCTCGCACTTCGAGTTTCGCGTCATGCACGATACCCTCGTCAAGCTGGATATCCTGGGCCACGTCGATCCCACGGTCATCCGCATGCTGGAGGATATGACAGGCGTCAATGCGCGCGAAATCCCGCTGGGCGATCCCAAGGTGATCTCGCTTTTTACCTCCACCGAGGCTTTGGGCGTCACGCCCGAGCAGATCCGCTGCCCAGTGGGCACCTTCGGCATCCCCGAGTTCGGCACGCCCTTTGTGCGCCAGATGCTCATGGATACCAAGCCCACGTCCATGGCGGAGCTGCTGCGCATCTCAGGTTTGTCCCACGGCACAGACGTGTGGCTCAACAACGCGCAGGATATCATCAAATCAGGCGTGGCCACCTTAAAGGAGACCATCTGCACGCGCGACGATATCATGAACTACCTGATCGAAAAGATGGCGCCACTGGATGCCTTTGACATCATGGAGAGCGTGCGCAAGGGCAAGGGCCTGGTGCTCAAGCGCAAGGATGGGCCGGTGGATATGGAGCCCCAAATGCGCGCCGCCGGCGTGCCTCAGTGGTTTGTAGATTCCTGCAAAAAGATCAAGTACATGTTCCCCAAAGCGCACGCCGCTGCCTATGTGATGATGGCGCTGCGCATCGCGTGGTTCAAGGTGTATCATCCGCAGGCGTTTTACGCATCCTATTATACGGCGCGCGCCGGCACGGACTTTGACGCGGATATGATGATGAGCGACGAGGCGAGCGTGCGCGGCTATCTCAAGGACATGGAGCGCAACGAAAAAAGCATGAACCCGCGCGAAAAGAGCGTGTACGCAACGCTGGAAATCGTGCTGGAGATGTACGCCCGCGGCATCCATTTCGCGCCACTGGACCTGTACAAATCCGAGGCCACGCGCTTTGTCATCGACGGAAACGACATCCGCCCGCCCCTTTCCTCCATGGCGGGCATGGGGGAGCAGGCGGCGCAGGCCATCGTACAGGCGCGCGCGCAGGGGGCGTTCGTCTCCATCGAGGACCTTTCCAAGCGCGCGCACATCGGCCGGTCGGTCGTGGAGACCCTCAAATCCCACGGCTGCCTTGACGGCATGGACGAGACCAGCCAGGTGTGCCTGTTTTGATGTTGCAATGCTGTAAAACCCATGTTATAATTTGACATGTATGGTTATGAAAGACGAAAGCGACGGAGTGGGTTGAATTCCCACTCTTTCCTTTGTAAGACGCCGTACGAAAGGGAGATTGAACATCTTGACGCAAAGCACCAAACAAACCGTGCACACGCGCATTGCACCGGTCCTTGCGCAAATGGGCCTGTACTTTGTGGACGTGGAAACGGCCCGCATGGGCAAAAGCACGGTGCTGCGCATCTATGTAGACAAGGACGGCGGCCTGACGATGGAGGACTGCGAGGCCTTCCACCGCGCCATTGTAGATGTGCTGGAGGACATTTCCTACGATTATCTCGAGGTATCATCTCCGGGCGATCGCCCGCTTAAGTCTGACGAGGATTATACGCGTTGCAGCGGCCGTGAAGTGGAAGTGCGTCTCTACGCCCCGCTTGACGGCAAAAAGGTATATGAAGGTATTTTGTTGGGACGCGCGGACGGCTTGATCCGTCTGCGTGCCGGCGAGCAGGAGTGCGCGCTGCCTGAGCGCAGCGTTGCGGCGGTTAAACCCCTGTTTCGCGTCGATTAAAGGAGGAACTAGAAGCGATGAACCAGGAATTCATCGAGGCGTTGAGCGCCCTTTGCAAGGAAAAGGGCATCGATAAGGAAGTGCTCATCGAGGCCATTGAAACGGCGCTCATCACCGCCTATAAGCGCGATTACGGGCAGGACCAGGAGGTGCGCGTGATCGTGGACCGCGTAAGCGGGGCCATGCGCGTGCTGCGCCAACAGACCGTGGTGGAGGAAGTGGAAAACGCCGATACAGAGATGTCGCTGGAAGAGGCGCGCACCCTCAAAAAGGGCTACGCGCTGGGCGACGTGGTGGAGACGGACGTCACCCCCCGCACCTTTGGGCGCATCGCGGCGCAGACGGCCAAGCAGATCGTGGTGCAGCGCATCCGCGAGGCGGAGCGCGGCGTGATCTACGATGCGTACATTGAGCGCGAAAACGAAGTGATGAACGCGATGGTGCACCGCGTGGAAAAACGCAACGTCTTTATGGATCTGGGGCGCACCGAGGCGTTTATGAACGCAAGCGAGACCATGCCCAACGAGACATACAACCCGGGCGACCACATGCGCGTCTACGTGCTGGAGGTCAAGCGCACCACAACCGGCCCGCAGGTGCTGGTATCACGCACCCACCCGGGGCTGGTGCGTCGTCTCTTTGAGATGGAGGTGCCCGAGATTCAGGGTGGCATCGTGCAGATCAAATCCGTGGCGCGCGAGGCGGGCTTCCGCACCAAAATGGCGGTGCACAGCCTGGATGAAGACGTCGATCCGGTGGGCGCGTGCGTGGGCCAGAAGGGCATCCGCGTCGAGCGCATCGTCGAGGAGCTTAAAGGGGAAAAGATCGATATCGTACGCTGGAGCGCCGACCCGGTGGAGTTTATCGCCAACGCGCTGAGCCCCGCGCGGGTGCTGATGGTGCAGGCGGATGACCAGATCAAGGCCGCGCGCGTGATGGTGCCCGATTCCCAGCTTTCGCTTGCCATCGGCCGCGAGGGGCAGAACGCCCGCCTGGCCGCCAAGCTCACCGGCTGGAAGATCGATATCAAGAGCCAGTCTCAGATCGAGCAGATGCAGCAGGAGCTCTACGATTACGACGCGCCCATCGACGAACTACCGAACGATTACATCGATTAACCCGTATTTTCTTCGATAAACGAGGGGGAGGGACGCGCTTTGAAACAGAAAAAGACGCCCATGCGCATGTGCGTGGGCTGCCGCGAAATGAAGCCGAAGCGCGACCTGGTGCGCCTGGTGCGCACCAAAGAGGGGACCATCCTGCTGGATAAGACGGGCAAAGCCTCCGGCAGGGGGGCCTACATCTGCCAGAGCCGCGCATGCCTGGAGCGGGCGCTGAAGATTCGCGCCGTAGAGCACGCACTGGATACCCGGGTGCCGCCCGAAACGGTGCAGGCATTGATGGAGGCGTTTGAACAAGTTGAATGAAGATCGTCTGCGCACAGCGATTGGCCTGGCCGCGCGCGCGGGGAAACTCGCAAGCGGGGATACCGCCTGCCAAAAGGCGATGCGTATGCACAGCGCAAAACTGCTTTTGATCGATGCAACGGCATCGGCGGGCACGCAACGGCGCATGATACAGCTTTGCCAACAATACGATGTGCCCTACGCGCTGGTGCCGGCTGCTTGCATGGCCGCGCAGGCCGCGGGCAGGGATACATCCAAGTTGTTTGCAATACAAGAGGCGAATCTGGCGCAGATGGCCAGCGAGGCCTTGTCGTCAGTATCCGGACAAACGGCATCTGGAAAAGAGTAAAAGTGAGGAACAAGATGAGCAAAGTCAAAATCAATGAGATGACCAAACAATTGAGCGACGCTACCCAGAGCGTCCTTGCGCAGGTGCGCGCCCAGCAGCAGCAGTGGCGCCAGAAGGCCCAGCTGGCCCGGCGCGCAGAACAGGTGCGCAACGAGCAGGCGCGCCTGGAGGCAGAGCAGGAGCGCGCGCTGGAGCTGGACGCATCACCTGAAGCGCCCAGGGACGCCGCCTTGGCCATGCCCGCACAGACGCAGGGCGACGCTGTGGCGGCCCAGCGGATTGACACGCCCGATGCGGCAGACGCTTTGGTCGTTGCAGAAAACGCGCAGGCGCGTTCCTCACAAAGCGAGCCGGACGTGCAGCCGGCGCAGGAGCCGGCAGGCGTGCAAGAAAGCGTGCAGGCCGAAGAGAAAAAGCAGACGCAAGCGCCTGCCGCAAAGGCTGCGGAAGCCGCCCCGCAGGCGGCGCAGCCAGATGCCGCGCGCCCCGCTGCCCCCGCAGAGGTGCAGCGCCCGCAGCAGCGTGCGCAGGCGCCCGAGCGTCCGGTGGCGCAGCAGCGGCCCGTGGCCCGCGGCGGCATGCAGTTTGACAGCAACGCAAACCGGCCCTTTGGCCGTCCGCCCGCGCCGGGGCAGGCGATTCAGGGCGCGGATTTCTCGCGCACCCGCACATTCAACGGGCCACGCGCACAGGGCGGTGCACGTCCTGCGCAGGCAGGGGCGCGCAGTTTTGATAACAACCGCCCGCCCCGTCAGGGGGGGATTGGTACGCCGCGCACAGGCGGTTACCAGGCGGGCAATCGCACGGGTGGCTACCAGGGTGGCCAGCGCTCCGGCTACCAGGCTGGCGGCGCGCGTCCGGGCGGCTATCAGGGCGGCAACCGCACAGGCGGTTACCAGGGCGCCCAGCGCCCCGGTGGTTTCGGAGGCGCGGGCCGTCCTGCTGGCGGACGCTCCGCCGGCCAGGGCGGGGGCTTTGCCACGCTGCTTCCGGTTGCGGAAAAGGAGCGCGCCAGCAATTATGATCCCAACCGCAGCATGTACGCCCGCAAGAGCGAGCAGGAGAAGCGCACGCCCAACCGCCGCGCCCTGCAGAAGCGCGCGATCCCTGAGATCAACTTGAGCGGCGACGATACCCCGCGCGGTTCCCGCCGCCCGCGCCGCAAGCCCAAGCAGCAGATGCAGCACGTCATTGAGCCGATCAAGATCGATAAGGCGGTCATAGCCACCGAGATGATCAGCGTCAAGGACCTCTCCGAAAAGCTGGGCAAACCGGCCGGCGAGATCATCAAGCGCCTGTTTATGCTGGGCATCATGGCCACCATCAACAACGAGATCGACTTTGACACCGCTCAGCTGGTGGCGTCGGAGTTTGACATTGAACTTGAGCTCAAGCTTGAAAAGACTTACGAGGACGTCATGATGGACGACGCGCAGGAGGAGGATGACGAGGCCAACCTCGTCACCCGTCCGCCGGTGGTCACCATCATGGGCCACGTCGACCACGGCAAGACATCCATCCTGGACGCCATCCGCAAGACGCGCGTCACCGACCAGGAGGCTGGCGGCATCACCCAGCACATCGGCGCCTACACCGTCGTGCTGCGCAAGCGGCCCATCACTTTCCTGGATACCCCGGGCCACGAGGCGTTTACCGCCATGCGCGCCCGCGGCGCGCAGGTGACCGATATCACCATATTGGTGGTGGCGGCGGACGACGGCATCATGCCCCAGACCGTGGAGGCTATCAACCATGCCAAGGCGGCGGGCGTGCCCATGATCGTGGCGATCAACAAGATCGACAAGGCGGGCGCCAACGTCGAGCGCGTCAAGCAGGAGCTCACCGAGCATTCCCTTGTGCCCGAGGAGTGGGGCGGGGACACCGTGGTGGTGCCCGTATCCGCACACACGGGCGAGGGTCTGGAGCAGCTGCTGGAGATGATCCTGCTGGTTGCGGATGTGCAGGAGCTCAAAGCCAACCCCAACCGCCGCGCAAGCGGCACCATCGTAGAGGCGCGCCTGGATAAGGGCCGCGGCCCGGTTGCGACGGTGCTGGTGCAAAACGGCACCCTGCATGTGGGTGATACCATTGTGGCGGGCACGGCCTACGGCCGCGTGCGCGCCATGCAGAACGACCGCGGCGCGCGCGTAAACAGCGCCGGCCCCTCCCAGCCGGTGGAGGTCATCGGCTTTAGCGAGGTGCCCGAGGCGGGCGATACCCTGCACGCCGTGGAGGAGGACCGTCTGTCCCGTCAGGTGGCCGAGGAACGCCGCGACCGCCAGAAGGCCGAACAGATCAAGGCCATGGCCAAGGTGTCGCTGGACGATCTGTTCTCGCAGATTGAAGAGGGCAACATCAAGGATTTGAACATCATCGTCAAGGCGGACGTGCAGGGCAGCGCCGAGGCAGTGCGCGCGTCGCTTGAAAAGATATCCAACGAAGAGGTGCGCGTGCGCGTTATCCACGCGGCGGTGGGCGCGATCAGCGAATCGGACGTCAACCTTGCTAGCGCCTCCAACGCGATCATCGTGGGCTTCAACGTGCGCCCGCAGCCCTCGGCCCGCGACGCTGCCGAGCGTGAGAAGGTAGATATCCGCCTGTACCGCGTCATTTACAACGCCATTGAAGACATCGAGCAGGCCATGAAAGGCATGCTTGCGCCCAAGTTCCAGGAGATCATTCTGGGCCATGCGGAGGTGCGCCAGGTGTTCCGCGTCAGCCATGTGGGCTCCATTGCCGGATGCTACGTCACCGATGGCAAGATCACCCGCAGCGCAACCGTGCGCATCCTGCGCGATAATATCGTGGTGCACGAGTGCAAGATCGACTCGCTCAAGCGCTTTAAGGACGACGCGCGCGAGGTAGCCGCCGGGTATGAATGCGGCATCGGTCTGGAAAACTATAATGACATCAAAGAAGGCGACCAGTTCGAGGCCTTCGTGCAGGAAGAGGTCGCCGCAGAATAAATCCGCCGCGTGCGGGTTTGTAAGGAGAACAACCGCATTGTCTGATCGAGCAAGAACCGACCGCGTTTCCGTGGAAATGCAGCGGGAAATCAGTGATATCATTCTGCATACGCTCAAGGACCCGCGCATCACCGGCATCGTCAGCGTGACGCATGTAGAGGTGACGCGGGACATGAGTCATGCCAAGGTGCGTATCAGCGTCTACGGCGCGGAGGATGCGCGCGCCTGCCAGGCGTCCTTTGACGCGATTGTAGCCGCGGGCGGCTTTATCCGCAGGGAGTTGGGTGCGCGCATGGGGCTGCGGCACATTCCGCAGCTGCACTTTGCGCTGGATACCTCCATTGCCTACGGCATCCATATGGCCAAATTGATCGACGACGTCATCAAGCAAGACCAGAGTAAGGAGTAACGCGTGGTATGTTTGCAGCAATCTGCCGTATATTGAGATCGGCCCGAAAAGTCGCCGTCGTCTGCCATGTGTCACCCGACGGCGACACGCTGGGCTCGGCGCTGGCATTACAGCTGGCGCTTTTTTCTCTGCAAAAAAAGGCGGAGGTAATCGTGCCATCGCCCGCATCGTACGCCATCGATTTTCTGCCCGGCTTTGCGCACACGATCACGCCCGCGCAGATGGCGCCGGATTACGACTGCGTCGTGTGCGTGGACTGCACCGATCCGGAGCGGTTGGGCGATGCGGCCCCGCTGCTTGCGCGCGGCGTGCACACCATCAACATCGATCATCACATCAGCAATACCGGATATGCGCAGTACAACCACGTGGAGGATGACGCATCTGCCACGGGGGAGATCATGTTGCCCCTGCTGGAGGCGCTGGGCGTGACGCTTACAGATGACATGGCCCGCTGCCTGTACGTGGCTATCTGCACCGATACAGGCGGCTTCGCCTTTGCCAACACCACCAGCCGGACGCATCTTGCCGTCGCCAAACTGATGGCGTTTGACCTGCACGTCGAGGCGTTGCACCAGCGCCTGTTCCGCGACCGTTCCCTTGCCAAAACGCGCCTGCTGGGCGAGGTGCTCACCCACATGCAGGCCGCGGACGGCCACGCCATCCTATGGGCCTGCATTACCCGGGAAATGTTTGAAAAATGCGGCGCCACCGACGCGGACTGCGAGGGCATGATCGATTATCTGCGCGACGTGCAGGGGGTGGACATGGCCGCAGTGCTGCGTGAAAACGGCGCAGGCAATATCAAGGTAAGCCTGCGCGCGGCCACAGCGTACGACGTCAACGCAGTGGCGCAGGCCTTTGGCGGCGGCGGGCATAAACTTGCCGCGGGCTGCCAGATCGAGGGTCCCATAGACGCGGCGTGCGCCCGCCTGGTGGCGGAGATGCAGCGCGCGCGGGCGCAGGGGGCGTAGGCGGGTATGGACGGTGCGGTCAACCTGCTCAAACCGCCCGGCATGACCTCCAGCGACGCCGTGGTTTGGATGCGCCGCATGCTGGGCATCAAAAAATGCGGCCATGGCGGCACGCTGGACCCCGCGGCGGCGGGCGTGCTGCCGGTGCTGGTGGGTAAGGGCTGCCAGCTGTTTGATATGATGCTGGGGCATACAAAGCGCTATATGGCAACGATCGTCTTTGGGGTGGCCACAGATACGCTGGATGCGGAGGGCGCGGTGACCATGCGCTGCAATGCGGATGTATCGGTCCTCCGTCTGGCGGGCGTCTTTCCGCGCTTTTTGGGCAGCATCCAGCAAATCCCGCCCGCCTATTCCGCGGTGCGGGTGGGGGGCAGAAAGGCCTACGCGCTGGCGCGCAGCGGCAGGGCGGTGGACATGCCCCGCCGGTGGGTGCAGATCTACCAGCTGCGGCTGTGCGCGCAGCTGGCGCCCAACGTCTACACCATCGAGGTTGCCTGCTCTTCAGGCACGTACATCCGCACGCTTGCGGCGGATATGGCGCGCGCGCTGGGCACGTGCGCGCACCTTGCGGCGCTGACGCGCGTGCAGTCGGGCACATTTCGGCTTGAGGACGCGGTCACGGTGGAGGATGTCAAGCGCCTGCACGATGCCGGCTGCGCGCACAGCCTGATCACACCCATGGAGGCGTTGCTGGCGCACTATCCGGCCGTGTGGGTACGGCCGTACGCGCAGGTGCGCGCGCGCAACGGCGGGGCGCTCTGCGCCCGCGACGTGGACGCGGATGCGCTTGCGGAAAAGCCCTATCGGGTTTATGATAAACAAGGCCTGCTTGCGCTTTGCCAGGGCGTGCGGGATCAGGCGTCTGGGCAGGTTGTGCTGCGGCCCAAAGTGATGCTGTAAAGGAGGGTGAGGGTGTATCATGCGCAGAAGGCGTAATGAGGTGGATACCACCAGCTTGACGAGCGAAGCGCGCGATGTCGTGGTGGCGCTGGGCATGTTTGATGGCGTACATTTGGGGCACCGTCACCTGTTATCCATGGCGCTGGAGGATGCGCGCCAGATGGGCGTGCCCCTGCACGTCTACACGTTCATCGAGCATCCGCAACAGGTGCTGCGCGGCGTGCGCGTGCCCCTGTTGATGCCGATGCGCCAGAAGATCGGCATGCTCTCCCGCCTGGGCGTGGATTGCCTGCATCTGGTACACTTTAACCAGGTGTTGGCGGACATGAGCTACGAGGCGTTTTTGGACAACATGATTCGGGATATCGGCATGACCCACCTTGTGATGGGCTATGACGCGTGCATCGGCAAGGAGGGCATGGGCACCGCCCAGCGCATCCATCAAGAGGCGGGGCGCTTTGGCATCACGGTGCGCGTGGTGCCGCCGGTGGTGGTGGCGGGGGGCATCGTCTCTTCCACCCGCATCCGCACGGCGCTGCAGCACGGCGATCTGGATTTTGCCAATCGCTGCCTGGGACGGTCTTACACGCTTTACGGCAGCGTGGTGGAGGGCAGGCGCGTGGGCCGCTCGCTGGGCTTTCCCACGGCTAACCTGGCGCTGGAAGAGCAGCAGCTGCTGCCGCCGGACGGGGTGTTTGTATCGCGCGTGGTGCGCGCGGACGGCACTGCCTACGCGGGCATGACCAACATCGGCACCAACCCCACGTTCCAGCGTCGGCGTACCACAGTGGAGACCTATCTGCTAGATTTTGACGAGGAAATTTACGGCGAGGCGCTGGAGGTGCAACTGCTGCACCGCATCCGCGACGAGGCGAAATTCCGCACCGCAGAGCAGCTTTCCGCGCAGCTGCAGCAGGATGTGGTGCGCGTACGGGAATACTTCAGCGCATAGCAGGGAAATGATTTTGTTAATAGAAAGAAGCATTTACACTGCCGCAAAACCATGTTATACTTATCTACGTAAAACAACCAGGTCGCGCTGTTTGGCGAGTCTCCGACGCCATACGATGCACCTTGGGGGTATAAAAGTATTGGAGGTTTATTTTTATGGACAAAGATCAAAAGACAGGCATCATCACACAGTACCAGACACACGAAGGGGATACCGGTTCGCCTGAGGTGCAGGTCGCGCTGCTGACCGAGCGCATCAACCATCTCAACGAGCATCTCAAGGAGCACAAAAAGGACCATCATTCCCGCCGCGGTCTGCTGAAAATGGTCGGCCAGCGCCGCAATATGCTCAACTATCTCAAAAAGAAGGACATTGAGCGCTACCGCAAGCTGATTGCCGAACTGGGTCTTCGTAAATAAGGATCGGGTAGAGCGGAGAGGTTCATCTTCGCTCTATTTCTATATGCTCACTTTTTCCGAAAGGAGATCATTACTACCATGCACCAGATATTTGAAATGGAACTGGCAGGCCGTAAACTTGTCGCGGAGACAGGCAAATTGGCCGAGCAGGCCGGCGGTTCGGTGCTGATCCATTGCGGCGAGACATATCTGCTCGTGTGCGCGACCTGCTCCAAGCAGCCGCGCGCGGGCATTGACTTCTTCCCGCTGAGCGTCGACTATGAGGAAAAGCTTTATGCAGCCGGCAAGATCCCCGGCGGCTTCATCAAGCGTGAGGGACGCCCCAGCGAAAAGGCGATCCTGACCAGCCGCCTGATTGACCGCCCCATCCGCCCGCTGTTCCCCAAGGCGTTCCGCAACGACGTCCAGGTCGTGGCCACCGTCATGTCGGTTGACCCCGACGTGCAGCCGGATATCCTTGCGATGATCGGCTCCTCGATTGCGCTCTCCATCTCGGAGATCCCCTTTGCAGGGCCCACCGGTTCGGTTGCGGTCGGTCTGGTTGACGGCAACCTGATCATCAATCCCGACGCGCGGCAGCGCGAGCGCAGCCTGCTGAACCTGACGGTCTCAGGCACGCGCGATGCGGTGATGATGGTGGAGGCGGGTGCCAAAGAAGTCGATGAGGACACCATGCTGCGCGCCATCCTGTTTGCCCACGAAGAGATCAAAAAGATCGTCGCGTGGATCGACGAGATCGTCGCTAAAGCGGGCGTGCCCAAGCGCACGTTCATCCCGCCTGAATACGATCCGGACTTCAAGACGGCTGTGCGCGAATACGCGTTTGACAAGGTCGTCTGGAGCTTGGACACGTTCGACCGCAAGGAGCGTGAGGCGCGCTCCAACCAGGTGGAGCAGGAGACCATCGAGCACTTTGCGCAGGACTATCCCGACAGCGGCGATGCCATTGGCGATATCCTCTACGGCATCACCAAGGAGGTTGTGCGCGATAAGATCATCAACAAGGGGATTCGCCCCGACGGCCGCGCTATGAACGAGGTGCGCCCCATCTGGTGCGAGGCAGGCATCCTGCCGCATCCCCACGGCTCTGCGATCTTCACCCGCGGGCAGACCCAGGTGGTGACCATCGCCACGCTGGGCTCGATGGGCGAGGCGCAGTCTCTCGACGGTTTGGACGGCGAGGATACCCGCCGCTACATGCACCACTACAACATGCCCTCCTACTCCACCGGCGAGACGCGCCCGATGCGCGGGCCCGGTCGCCGCGAGATCGGCCACGGCGCCCTGGCGCAGCGCGCGCTGGAGCCTATGCTCCCCTCGGTGGATGCGTTCCCCTACGCCATCCGCCTGGTCTCGGAGGTGGTTTCTTCCAACGGCTCCACCTCACAGGCCAGCGTGTGCGGCAGCACCCTGGCGCTGATGGATGCGGGCGTGCCCATCAAAAAGCCCGTCGCGGGCGTTGCCATGGGCCTGATCAAGGACGATTACACCGGCAACATCGGCATCATGACCGATATCCAGGGCCTGGAGGATTTCCTGGGTGACATGGACTTCAAGGTCGCCGGCACCAAGGACGGCATCACCGCCATCCAGATGGATATCAAGATCAAGGGCATTGACGAGACCATCCTGCGCCGCGCGCTGGCGCAGGCGCACGAGGGCCGCATGCACATCCTGGGCAAGATGCTCGAGGTGCTGCCCGCCCCGCGCGATCATCTCTCCAAGTACGCGCCCAAAATCATCACCTTCTCCATCAATCCCGAAAAGATCGGCGAGGTGGTCGGCCCCCGCGGCAAGACCATCAACAAGATCATCGGGGAGACGGGTGTCAAGATCGATATCGAAGACGACGGCCGTGTCTACATCTCCACGCCTGACGCAGCGGCCGCCAAAAAAGCGCGCGGCATGGTTGAGGCGATCGTCAAGGAGATTGAGGTGGGCCAGGTGTACCGCGGCAAAGTTGTGCGCGTGCTTCCCTTCGGCGCCTTTGTGGAGCTGCTGCCCGGCAAGGACGGCATGGTGCACATCTCCCGCCTATCCGACCACCGCGTCGAGAAGGTGGAGGACGTCTGCAACGTGGGGGATGACCTGCTGGTCAAGGTCATTGAGATCGACAAGCAGGGGCGCGTCAATTTGACGCACTACGGCGTCTCGGAGGACGAGCTGCCTAAGGACGAGGACTGAGCCCCAGACAATGCACGTATCAACGCCGGCATGAAATGCGCATGCCGGCGTTTTTTGTACAAGCTTCCTGCGCAATCCACTGCTTTTTCCGGCACGTCCACGCATGTCCCTGTCGCATAATTGGGAAACGCCGCCCATAGGCTGTATTGCACTGGGTTTTTGACAGCGCCAAGGGAGGACATTTCTATGAAAAGCCGCATCATTGCGTTAGCCAGAAGGCATATTGTGACGCTTGTGATATTGTTGATTGTGCTTTGCGTGTACTTTGCCGCGATGACGCCGCAGCTGCGCGACGTGTTTGCCGACCAGAGTGAAAAGCCCATCTACCAGGGCGCCGACGGCGTGCCTGCCGTTGCCATACAGTGCAACGTTTACAGCGGCGGCGAGTATTTGCAGCCCATGCTGGCCATATTAAAAGAGCACAATGTGCATATTACGTTCAATTTGGGCGGCATCTGGGTGCGGGATAATCCTGCTTTGGCAAAGCAGCTGGCCGAGGCGGGCCACGAGCTGGGCAATCACGGCTACGCGCACAAGATGCACGCGCGCATGACCCTGGAACAGAACGTGGCAGAGATTCAAAAAAGCGAGCAGGCGATCTACGAGGCCACGGGCGTGCGCACCACGCTGTTTGTGCCCCCATCGGGCGACTACAACGCCACCACGGTGCGCGCGGCCACATCCATCGGCTACCGCACCATCATGTGGAGCGCGGATACCATCGACTGGCGTGATCACGATACGGATGTGATTCTCAAGCGCGCCACCACAAAAACAAAGCCGGGGGGCATGCTGCTGATGCACCCCACCAAAAACACCGTGGAGGCGCTGCCCGCCATACTAGACCACTTTGCCGCGCAAAACCTCAAGGTGGTGCCGGTGAGCGAGCTGCTTGCCATGACCAATTGATGCAAACCGTCCAAACGGGTATAATAGAGCATAGCCAGAGAGAAAGGTGGAAAAAACAGGCATGTTTTTGCAGCATACATTATCCAACGGCATCCGCATCATTGCGGAGAAGCGCGACCATTTCCGCTCGGTGACGCTGGGCATCTGGTCGCGCGCTGGCTCGCGCGACGAGCTGGCAGGGGAGGAGGGCATATCTCACTTTATCGAGCATATGCTCTTTAAAGGCACGGACAAGCGCTCCGCGCGGGATATTTCCTCCGAGATTGACGCCATCGGCGGGCAGATCAACGCGTTTACCGCCAAGGAGTGCACCTGCTTTTACGCCAAGGTGATGGACGAGCACTACGACATTGCCTTTGATATCCTCTCGGACATGCTGATGCATTCGGTAATCGATCCGCGCGAGATGGAAAAGGAAAAGGGCGTGGTGGTGGAGGAAATCCACATGGTGGAGGACACGCCCGAGGACCTGGTGCACGAGCTTTTGTGCGCCTCCTACTTTGAGGGGCACGCGCTGGCCAAGCCCATTCTCGGCTCGGTAGAAAGCGTCAGCGCCTTTACGCGCGAGGCGGTGTTCGCCTATTTGGGCAAGCATTATGTGCCCGAGAATATCGTGCTTTCGGTGGCGGGCAGCTTTGATTTTGCGCACGTAGTGGCGCTTGCAGAGCGCGCGTTTGCCGATTGGCCCTACCACGCCCAGCGCGCCACGGCGCGGCAGGCGCACGCCTACCGCAACGAGCTGCACCGCTGCGCCAAGGACAAGGCCACCGAGCAGCTGCACCTGTGCCTGGGCTACCGCGGGGTGAGCATGACGGACCCTGCGCTCTACGCGCTTTCGGTGTGCAACAACATCCTGGGCGGGGGCATGAGCTCGCGTCTGTTCCAGCAGATCCGCGAGGAGCGCGGCCTGGCCTACTCGGTGTACTCCTACCCTTCGCTCTACACCGATACCGGCATGATGGGCATCTACGCGGGCACCACCGTCTCCCAGGGCGGGGAAGTAGTGCGCATCATCACCGATACCATTGCCGATATGATGCACGGCGGGATTCCCGAAGAGGAGTTTGCGCAGGCCAAGAACCAGCTGCGCGGCAACTTCATCCTGGGCAACGAATCCTCCTCCTCGCGCATGATGTCCATCGGCAAGTCCTATCTTTTGACCGGACGGGTGCACAGCGAGCAGGAGATGCTCGATCGGATCGACGCCGTCACGCTTCAGGATGTGGTGGCGCTCACGCGCCAGTGCTTTGACGTGCAGCCCGCCGTCTCGGTCGTGGGGCCCAAGCAGGGCGACGAGGCGGTTGCGGCCGCACTGTAGCATATACGCAAGACACATGGTAAGGGGGTAACAACCATGGATAAACTCGAGGAAATCTTCATGATGCAGCAGCAATTTGACACCACGCTGGCCAAACAGCGGCACCTGGAGGACATTCCGGCCGAGGTTTGGATCCAGAAAGAGACGCTCGCGATGCTCTCTGAGCTTGCGGAGCTGATCGACGAGGTCAACTTCAAGTGGTGGAAAAATCCCAAAGAGATCGACCCGCGCGCCGTCAAGGGCGAGCTGGTGGACATCCTGCACTTTTTTGTGAGCATGTGCCTGAAGATGGGCATGACCGCCGCGGAGCTGCACGCAATGTATCTGGAAAAAAACAAGGAGAACTTCGAGCGGCAGCAGGGCAAATCCAGCAAGCCCGGCTACGCGGTGGAGGAGCTGCAGTAACGCACACATACGACCTTTTAGGGCCCGCGGGCGCGTCTGTCTGACCGCGCATTACGCGCGGCCCTTTTGCGTTTGCGCGCGCACCTTCTTGCCCGCTTGAACATACCCTGAAAGCAAGGACAGCAAGCAAAAGAAGGGTGTGGCGTTATGCAGGTGGATAAAAAACGGATCGGTATCGCAATGACGGGGGCTTTCGGCGCGCTGCGCAGCATGCTGCCCATCATGACGCATTTGGTGGAACACGGCGCGGAGGTCATCCCCGTGTTTTCGTACAACGTCAACGAACTGGACACACCCTACATTAGCGCGCTGGAGCTGCGCAACGCCGTGCGCCGCATCACGTCGCGCTCGCCCATCACATCGCTGATCGACGCCGAGCAGTTCGCGCGCAAACAGCGCATCGACGCGCTGCTCATCGCGCCATGCACGGGCAACAGCCTGGCCAAGCTGGCGTGCGGCGTCTGCGACACGCCCGCGCTGGTGGCGGCCAAGGGCCAGCTTGCCATGAACCGGCCCGTGATCATCGCGCCCTACGTCTCCGACGCGCTGATCAGCAACGCCCGCAATATCGGGGAACTGCTTGCGCGCAAGCAGGTGTTTTTCGTGCCGTTCTCCCAAGAAGGCGGCCCCAGCCGCAGCGGCAGCATCACGGCCATGCACGAGTGCGTCATCGAGAGCGTCGAGTGGGCGCTGGAGGGCAAGCAGATGCAGCCGGTGATGCGCAGCATGCCGCCGCTGTAAAGTGCCTCAGCGCGCGCCAACACCCCTTGCAGGAACCTGCTGCAAGGGGCTTTTTTGTTTGAAGTTTATGGTGTAACCATGTATAATTAATTTGTTATGGAATATTGTGCATTGTATGCATTGGGAGGGCTGGCATTTGGCGGCCAATAATACGAAGAAGAAGACGGCGCGCAGCACGCCTGCGCGCGCAAAAAAGAACACCGCAACTAGAAAGAAAACCGGAGAGGCGACCCGCGCAAGTGAGATCATCGGCTTGTTGGTGGTCGCGTTCGGTTTGTTTTTGCTTGTGTGCATGATCTCGCCGCGCAACGCGCACTGGGTGGGGCAGCTGGGCGTGTTTTTCAAGGACCTGCTCTTTGGCATCGCAGGCCTGTTCGGCTACGTGCTACCGGTTGTGGTGATGATCATCGGCGTGTTTATCATCATGTCCAACAAGCGCCAGGTTCGTGTGGGCAAGGTGGTCACCTGGACGCTGTTTGCGCTCTTTCTGCTGTGCCTGATCCACATGTTCGCCCTGCGCAGCCTGCAGGACGCGCACTACGGAACGTTTATCCATTCCTCGTACGGCTACAGCAAGGCAAGCGGCCTGGGCGGCGGCGCGCTTGCCTCGCTGATCGTGTTCCCGCTTTTGAAAATGCTGGGCATCCCGGGCACCTATATCCTGCTGTGTGCGGGACTGCTGATCTGCATCATTCTGGTGACCAATTTCTCCATCCGCAAGGCCAGCCAGAACGTCTCCAGCGCCCTTGCGCGCCAGGCGGAGGAGCGCCGCGAGCGCCGCCAGGAGCGCAAGGCCCAGCAGCAGCTCTATACCGAGGATCTGGCCCAGTCGAGCGATGGCGCGGGCGAACGTGTGCGCGACGACGCGCCCTTTGCGGATATCACCCTGCCGGACGGCGACATGTTTCTGCCGCATGAACAGCCTGCCGCGCCAGCCGCAGCGCCCGCGCGCGAAGAGCCGCTGATCATCCTGCCCAAGGAATCGGAAAAGACGGTGATCGACGCGATTCCCGCACCGCCCAAGGGCATGAAAAAGACCATGGACGATACCCCCATCACCGTGCCCGATCCTTCCGAAAGCATGCCTGATAAGCCGTATGTATTTCCGCCCACACTGCTTTTAACCCAGGCAAAGCTCAAAAGCGGCGCCACAGGCAACGGGCAGGACATCCGCCAGAAGGCCAAGCTATTGGAGGATACTCTGCGCAGCTTTGACGTGGAAGCCAAGGTGATCCAGGTCTCCCAGGGGCCGGTGGTCACCCGCTACGAGCTGCAGCCCGCCGCGGGCGTCAAGGTGAGCCGCATTGTCAACCTGGCAGACGACATCGCGCTGAACATGGCCTCCGCCGGCGTGCGCATCGAGGCGCCCATCCCCGGTAAGGCGGCCATCGGTATCGAGGTGCCCAACGCCGTGGTGAGCACCGTGACGCTGCGCGAGATCATTGAATCCGAAAAGTTTAAAAACGCCCCTTCCAAGCTCTCCTTTGCGCTGGGCAAGGATATCGCGGGCAACCACGTTATCGCGGACATCGCCCGTATGCCGCACCTGCTGGTGGCGGGTTCCACCGGCTCGGGCAAGAGCGTGTGCATCAACGCCATGCTCACCAGCCTGCTCTACAAATCCACGCCCGAGGAAGTACGCCTGATTTTGATCGACCCCAAGGTGGTGGAGCTCTCCGTCTACAACGGCATCCCGCACCTGCTGATCCCCGTGGTGACCGACCCCAAAAAGGCGGCGGGGGCGCTTGCGTGGGCGGTAGCTGAGATGACGCGCCGCTACCAGTGCTTTGCCGAGACGGGCGTGCGCGATCTGGAGCGCTACAACGAGCTGATGCTCTCCCAGGGCAAGGACAAGCTGCCACAGATCGTGGTGGTCATCGATGAGCTGGCCGACCTGATGATGGTGGCCTCCAAGGAAGTGGAGAACAGCATCATGCGCCTGGCGCAGATGGCGCGCGCGGCGGGCCTGCATCTGGTCATCGCCACGCAGCGCCCCTCCGTGGACGTCATCACGGGCGTGATCAAGGCAAACATTGCATCGCGCATCGCCTTTGCGGTATCCTCGCAGGTGGACTCGCGCACCATCCTCGACAGCGCGGGCGCAGAGCGCCTGCTGGGCCGCGGCGACATGCTCTTTAATCCCAGCGGCGCGCTGAAACCCCTGCGCGTGCAGGGCGCGTTTGTCAGCGACGCGGAGGTGGAGCGCGTGATCGAATACATCAAAAAGCACTCCGCCCAGGCGGAGTACAGCCAGGAAGTGCTCTCCAAGCTGGACAGCGCCGCGCCGGGCGGCAAGGGCGACGCATCCGACGGCGGGGAGGAGGACGACCCGCTGCTGCATGAGGCCATCGACGTGGTCATCGATTCAGGGCAGGCGTCCATATCTATGCTGCAGCGCCGCCTGCGCGTGGGCTACGCGCGCGCTGGGCATTTGATCGACGCGATGGAGCAGCGCGGCATCGTCAGCGGGTTTGACGGCAGCAAGCCGCGCCAGGTGCTCATCACGCGCGAGCAGTTTGCACAGATGAACGCGCCCAAGGACGGCGCGGAAGCATAATGCAGGGGAAATGAGGGCAGACCTTTGAAGAAATGTGTATACATGGTGTCGCTGGGGTGCTGCAAAAACCTGGTGGATGCCGAGGAAATGCTGGCCCAGCTGCAACAGGCGGGCTGGCAGATCGCATCCGACCCTTCTGAGGCGCTGGCGATCGTCGTCAACACCTGCGGGTTTCTGGAATCGGCCAAGCAGGAGGCCATCGACGCCATCTTTGACATGGCTGCCTACCGGGAGACGGGGGACTGCCGGGTGCTGGCGGTGACGGGCTGTCTTGCGCAGCGCTATCCCAAGGAGCTGATGGAGGAAATCCCTGAAATCGACGTGCTGCTGGGCGTAGCCAATTACCTGCACATTGCCGCTGCGCTGGATGAGGCGCTAGCAAAAGAGGGCGCGCGCGTGTGTTTGCACGATGCGCTGCCCGCAACATACCACGGCAGCGACCGGCTGGTGAGCACGCCAGCGCACTGGGCGTACCTCAAAATTGCGGAGGGGTGCGACAACTGCTGCAGCTACTGTGCCATCCCCTCGATACGCGGGCCGTACCGCAGCCGCCCGATGGCGGAGATTGTGTGCGAGGCGCAGCGCCTGGCGGATGCGGGCGTGCGCGAGCTGATCGTGGTGGCGCAGGACACCACGCGCTACGGGCAGGATCTGCCGGAGCGCCCCACACTGCACATGCTGCTGGAGGCGCTCTGTGCCATCGAGGGCGTCGCATGGGTTCGCGTCCTCTACGCATATCCTGAGATGGTGGATAACGACCTGCTTGCGCTGATGGCGCGCGAGCCCAAGCTGTGCAAGTATCTGGATATTCCCATCCAGCATTGCAACGACGCGGTTCTCTCGGCGATGAACCGCCGCATCGATAAAGCGGGGCTGGTGGAGCTGATACAGCGCGTGCGCGCGCTGGACGCTGCATTTGTGCTGCGCACGACCATCATTGCCGGCTTTCCAGGTGAGACGGACGCGCAGCATCAGGAGCTGCTTGCGTTTCTCCAGGCGCATCCCTTTGACCGGTTGGGCGTCTTTGCCTACTCTCAGGAGGAGGGGACGGTTGCAGGGGAAATGCCGGGCCAGGTGCCGGAGGACATCCGCCAGAAGCGGCTGGACGCGATCATGCGCCAGCAGCAGAAAATTTCCAGAGCCTGCAACGCCGCGCGGATCGGGTGCGAATACGTGTGCGTGGTGGATGGCTACGATGCCGGACGCCATATGCTGCTTATGCGCTCCATGTACGAGGCGCCGCAGGTGGACGGCATGGTGCTTGTGCCCTGCAGCGGGGACTTTGTGCCCACGCCGGGTATGGTGCTACAGGTGCGCATCACCGATGCGCTGGATTATGATTTAGTAGGTGAACTTGCATGAAAGGTCTTCCCAACAAACTGACGCTGCTGCGGATTTTGATGATTCCGCTCATTCTCTTTACGCTGATGTTCGATTTCGCACCGGGCGTGCCGTCGCTGCACTACTGGATATCCGCGTTTATCTTCATCCTGGCCTCGCTCACCGACTCGCTCGACGGGCATCTGGCGCGCAAGTACAATCTCATCACCAATGTAGGCAAGTTTCTCGACCCCATCGCCGATAAACTGCTGGTGACGAGCGTGCTGCTGTGGATGATCGCAAAGATCAACGCCGATTGGTTCACCATCGTGGCCATCATCATCGTGGGGCGTGAGTTCATCATCAGCGGCTTTCGGCTGCTCGCCTCTTTGGGCGGGCATTCGGTCATCGCTGCCAGCTGGCTAGGCAAGGTAAAGACCACCATGCAATCCATCGCGCTTGTCTCCTACATGCTGGTGCCCACGGAGATTCACATCCTGGCGCTGCCGGTGTTCTATATCGCGCTTGGTGTATCGGTGCTGTTCTCCATCTGGTCGTGCGCCGATTACATCCTCAAAAACTGGTCCATTATGCAGCAGGGGGAGAAGGAATAGCATCATGAAAGCGGAAATCATCGCCGTAGGCACGGAGATTTTGCTGGGCAATATCGTCAATACCAATGCGCAGTTTCTATCGCAGCAGCTCTCGGATATCGGCATCGACGTCTATTTTCAGTCGGTCGTGGGGGACAATGTGGGACGGCTGGAGGAACAGCTCAAGCTGTCGCTTGCGCGCGCCGACCTGGTGATCACCACCGGCGGCCTCGGGCCCACCATGGACGATTTGACCAAGGAGACGGTGGCGGACTATTTTCACCTGCCCATGCAGCTGCACCAGGAAAGCCTGGACAAAATCCAGACGTTCTTCAAGCAGCTGGGCTGCAGCATGACGAAGAACAATGTCAAACAGGCGTATTTCCCCCAGGGCTGCATCATCATGTCCAATGAGCGGGGCACCGCGCCCGGCTGTATCGTGGAGCAGGAGGGCAAAACCGTCATCGTGCTGCCCGGCCCGCCTTATGAGATGAAGGGCATGTTCCGCACGCATGTGCTGCCCTATCTCAAGGCAAAGTCGGATTTTAAGATGGAATCCCGCATGCTGCGCGTATTCGGCATCGGTGAATCCGCCCTGGAGGATCAGATACATGATCTGCTCGACGCGCAGACCAACCCCACCATCGCGCTTTACGCGGGCTTTGGGGAGGTCAAAATCCGCCTGACCGCCAAGTGCGGCCGCGATGCGGACGCAGCGGCGCTTTTTGCGCCGGTGGAGGCGGCGCTGCGCGCGCGGCTGGGCGACGCCATTTACACGGTGGGGGATGCGTCCCTGTCCGAGGTGACGGCGCGCATGCTGATCGATTCAGGCAAGACCATTGCGCTTGCAGAATCGTGCACCGGCGGGCTGATTGCCGCGGCGCTGATCGACACGCCGGGCATCTCCGCATCGCTGCTGGAGAGCCATGTAACCTATTCCAACGCGGCAAAGATGCGCGTGCTGGGCGTCGCACAGGCCACGCTGGACGCGCACGGTGCTGTGAGCGAACAGACCGCGCGTGAGATGGCGCAGGGGCTGCTTGCGGCAAGCGGCGCGGATCTGTCCCTTTCGGTGACCGGCATCGCGGGGCCGGACGGCGGCATGCCGGAAAAGCCGGTGGGACTTGTGTACTTGGCCCTTTGCGACACGCACGGTGTCTGCGAAATCAAGCGTCTGCAGCAGACGGGCAACCGCAGCCGCATCCGCAACAGCGCCAAGCTCAACGCGCTCAACATGATTCGTCTGTACCTGCAGAAAAATGCGAAATAAGCTGTACATCGAACTTTTGTTCGTGTATAATAGATACATGGCAAGATAGAAGGGAAGGTGCGCCCCGCGTCTCTCATGGGGCATGGATCGGTTATGGAAAAGAAAAAAGCGCTTGAGATGGCTCTGACACAGATTGAAAAGAACTTTGGCAAGGGCTCCATCATGAAGTTGGGGGATAGCGCCAACCGCATGGCCATAGACGTGGTGCCCACCGGTTGTCTGGAGCTGGATATCGCGCTGGGCATCGGCGGCATGCCGCGCGGACGCATCATCGAGATCTACGGGCCGGAATCCTCCGGTAAGACGACCATTGCGCTGCACGTGGTCGCGCAGACGCAGAAGATGGGGGGCACGGCGGCGTTTATCGATGCCGAGCACGCGCTGGACCCCATCTACGCGGGCCATCTGGGCGTCAATATCGATGAACTGTACGTCTCCCAGCCCGATACAGGCGAGCAGGCGCTGGATATCTGCGAAGCGCTGGTGCGCAGCGGGGCCATTGATATCGTGGTGGTGGACTCCGTGGCGGCGCTCGTGCCCAAGGCGGAGATCGAGGGCGACATGGGCGATTCCCACGTGGGCCTGCAGGCGCGCCTGATGTCGCAGGCGCTGCGTAAGCTGGCCGGCGTGATCTCCAAGTCCAACACCATCGTCATTTTCATCAACCAGCTGCGCGAGAAGGTGGGCGTGATGTTCGGCAGTCCGGAGACGACGACGGGCGGCCGCGCGCTGAAATTCTACGCGAGCGTGCGCCTGGATGTGCGCCGCATCGAGACCCTCAAGGATAAGGGGGAGATGATCGGCAACCGCACCCGCATCAAGGTGGTCAAAAACAAGGTCGCGCCGCCCTTCAAGCTGGCGGAGTTCGATATTCTCTACGGACAGGGCATCTCCCGCGAGGGGTCGCTCGTTGACCTCGGCGTGGCGAATAACGTACTGCAGAAGAGCGGCGCGTGGTACTCCTACAACGAGGCGCGCATCGGCCAGGGCCGCGAGAACGCCCGCCAGTACATGATTGACAACCCCGAGGTTGCCGATGAGATCGAACAAAAAATCCGCGCAATCGTGTTCGCCGCGCCGGAGAAGGCGGAGGGCGAGGAAGACGCGCCGGAGGCATAAACACATAAAGCATATCTATAGAAAGGCATGCGAACAGCCCCGCACAAGTGCGGGGCTGTTACGATTTGCGTGCATATGCATAGTCCTGACATTGTGACGCACGACCCGATGGTGGCGCAGCAGTGCGACCGCGTCCTTACCATTGAAGACGGGCTTTTTGTCGGATAGAGACAGCGCTCTGGACTTGCGCAGAATAAGCGGATGCATGGCGCGTACCAAATAAGCGAAAATTCAAATAAATTCAATATATTTTGCAATTAATATTGTATTTATATGTCTTTTATGTAATAATCAAATTGAAGATTGGAAATACTTCCTCATACTGTGTTTTTCTTACAGTACCTCAAGAGTTTTCAAGCAAATTGTCCGTACATGACCTAAAAGAGTATTTGACGTAAGAGAGTATTCGTTCCTTGAAAAAAGAATGAGCATTGTATTTAGTTTCTCTGAATATCATTTGAAAGGGGAAACTCTTATGAAACGCAAGAGTATATTGGGTCTGTTACTGTTACTGGCATTGTTGTTAATGTCAGCAAGCATATGTCTGGCCGGTGGAGGTACCATTGGCGCACATATGGACCAACATGGTTACCATACGTATTCGCGCACCTGGAATGAGTCAAATGCAAACTTGACGCGCGATGTGCGGTACTTTCATTTAGGAGCTCTTTCTGCTTATGGTCCGAATGTAACCAAGTACGGTACTGAGAATACCGGGAATCACACTACTCTCGCACCCAGTACATATGCCCAAAACCATTGGAAAATTAACGGTGCTGCCGGAACGCCCGCGAGACAGTATTTCTAAGGCTGGGGTTAAAGCGTTAGTTCGTTAATGCCAAATACAATGCTCGTTCTCTATCTCATGGGAGGCATTCAGATGCATCGTATTTTGTGGATTGCATGGATCGATATTAAGCAATTTCTGCTTAAACAAACACGGTCTTTTT
The DNA here is from genome assembly GCF_900604345.1 of Maliibacterium massiliense. GTDB lineage: Bacteria > Bacillota > Clostridia > Christensenellales > Maliibacteriaceae > Maliibacterium > Maliibacterium massiliense. The sequence continues at coordinate 30,654 of NZ_LR026983.1, read as the reverse complement.
GTTTGGTAATTCTATGTTTTGGTATCGCTGTCTTTGGTACCTGTTATTTTTATACTTATTTCTCGGGGATACGTCATGGGTTTTACCAAGAGCGCAAGGAAGTATACGAGCATAATGTGGTATTCAATTTTTCTGAGGACCAAGGATATCCTGTTATTGATACTACGATTGATCAAAAACTAAGGTCGTTTTTTGCGCGCAAAAACGCACCAGGTCTATATGCTTTTCGATATGGCGGAGATCTGCAATTAAATAGGGAGAATCATTCAGTTTTTGGTATTGATGTATCGGAATATCAACCAGGTCTCCCCTTTGGAGTGATAGGCCTTGCTTCAAACGATAACCAACGCATGAACTATGCGACTGCTGATCAGAAACCTGTTCTTTTCGAGGGCAGATGGTTAGATGAATCAGACGTGGAGAAGTATCATGCGGTTATTCATTGGGCAGTGGCAACCGAAGCAACGCTGCAGAATAATATGCTGACGGAAGAGTACTATTATCCTGTCGATCCAAACCACCCTCAAAGCGGCCAACTAAGGATTGATAAAATACTACCCATGCCAGAAACAGTGCGTTTGATGCATGATGATGTGGATTTTGACGTCATTGGAAAAGCTGATTTTTCTACAGATTCCTCACACGAGTTTTCTATAGTTATACCACAAGATATTTACATCAAGGAAGGTTATCCCACATCAAACTTTACAATCTTTACATATCGAAAAATGAGCAATGCACAGCGACATGCATTTGAATTGTATTTAAGAGAGGACGTGTTTCCCGGATATAATTTTGTTACAAACAGTTCTTACGATGAACTGAATGTTGTAAAACGAAATCGTTATATTTTTCAAATTACAAGCGCATTATGTTTGGGTTTTTTAGCTTGTATTAACGCCATCAGTATATTTGTATACTGGATAAAAATGAATCTGCGTAAGTATGTGATTTACATGTTATGTGGGTTATCACCTCAAAAACTACGTTGTATCTTAAACTTTGAAATAGCAATCATCTCACTTGCAGGTATCTGCCTCGGTATTGGCATTTATTATATATCCCTACTTATCGTACCAATGGCGTCACACTTTATGTATACCGTTCAATGGTGGGAGATAGTGGTAATAATCAGTATTATTGAAATATTTATATATGCTTGTCAATGGTGGATTTACCACGGTTTAATGACTAATAATACACTAATTGCGTATATTAAATAGCTTGTAAAGGAGGGAACATAAAGACATGCGTAGTATATTGTATTGTTCCGTCAAGCAGCTTAAAAAGAATAAGATTATGTCTGTTATACTTATAATTCAAATCCTGATATGCACAAGTATATTTATAAAGCTGACTGGGTCGTTCCAGAATCATGCATATAGGTTGCAAATAGCCAATCAAAGCTTTAACGATGCACGATATATTTCCCTGCGGCTTAGTGAAATTATAAATGACAAAGATGAGAGCTTCGGGCACTATAATATGCAAGTAGACAAAGGAATTGAAAAGGTAAGAAATCAACCAGGTGTGCAATCAATTATTCCAGTTGCAAAATCTCTACCTGTATTAGATTATATGCGTTCTAATAACTATACGATGTATGGTATCCATACAATAATGTACAATAGAGCGCTACTTTCAAAATTACATATTCCATTATCCGCTGGAGCTATTTGGGATAATGAAAAGACATATACAATTAATGAGGAAATCCCAATTATCATCAGCCCAAGTTTAGCAAAAGAGATGCCTTTAAACAGTGTACAGGAAATAAGAATAGACCATTTGCAATTGCAAAATAAAGCTTATACGGAAGATTTGACAATGCGGTTTCGTGTTGTTGGGATACTCAATAAGCGCAACCTATGCTGGCACTTTTGGGGTATGGGCGTTACTATTGCTGAGGGTTTAGAAGCACAAAATGATTATGTCATCATGCCGGAATTAGCCATGGATCATGGATCTGAACTTGGATATTATCAAGCTCCGGGTGCTTTTATTCAAATGGATGATGATAAAGTCCATATAGATCAGTTTAAAACTTGGGCGAACAGTCAAGGTATGGAGGCGCAGGAATTATCTGAACTAATGAAACAAGCGTGGAAGGATACGTTTGAACTCGTAAAATTAGACTTAGTAATGTTTGTTATTATGTTCGTAATATCACTGACAGGAATCGGTGGTAATAACGGTTTAGTGCGTCAAAGCAATGAAAAGGATTTTGGGGTGTACTTCATATGCGGTGCAGATTGGCGACAGTGCGTTTGGATTGATACGGTACGCAATTTATTCCTAGTACTTCTTCCTGGTGCTATAGCTATAATTTATCAATTCATTAAATATGAATTAGATCCACTGCAACCATTCCTGCTCAACGGCTGGACAGTGCTGGCGGTGGTGGTGATGCTGGCGCTGGTGTTTGTGATCTCGTCGCTGGGCTTTATCCTGCGCACCAGGCGCGAGAAGCCCGTCAATATCATTGGAAGGTGGGAATAACATGGCCACGGAAAAAGTGCGTCTCTGCGGCATTGAAAAAGTATACAACCCCACGTCGGACCACCCGGTGCACGCGCTGCGCGGGATCGATCTGGTGGTGGAGGAGGGGGAGATGCTGGGCATCCAGGGGATCTCGGGCAGCGGTAAGTCCTCGCTGCTGCACATCATCGGCTGCCTGGACACGCCCACGCGCGGGGAGTATTACTTAAACGGCGAACAGGTGGCGGTGGACAACAGCCGGCACATGGCGCGCATCCGCAACAAAGAGATCGGCTTTGTGCTGCAGCAGTTCGGGTTATTGCTGGAGCGCAGGGCGATCGACAACGTGGAGATTCCGCTGATCTTCGGTAAGGTACGCGCGGGGAGCATCGCGGGGCGGGCGCGCAAAACGATGAAGAAACTGGGGATTGCGCAGCTGGCAAACAAGCCCTGCACGGAGCTTTCAGGCGGGGAGAAGCAGCGGGTAGCAATCGCGCGGGCGCTGGTGAACGACCCCAAGCTGGTGCTTGCGGATGAGCCGACGGGCGCGCTGGATACCAAGACGCGCCAAGGGATCATGCAGGTGTTTCGCGATCTGGCCGACGAGGGCAAGACAGTGATCATCGTGACGCATGATCCGATGGTGGCCCAGCAGTGTGACCGCGTCCTCACCATTGAAGACGGATTGTTTGTCGGATAGAATTTACCGCTACGATACAAAGGTGATCTGAATGTGATGCAGCCGCGTCCTATCCTTGAGATATGCAGCGCGGCTGCGTGCTATTAGCAATCATTGAGGGAGAACGATCACCTATGTCGTATCAAAAACGTGCACCATACCCAAACCGCCGGCGCGCGCGGCGCCTCTCGGGCAGTTTTGTCCTTTGCTGCGTGCTGACGTGCATCGCCGTCATATGCCTCGTCTGTATGCAGCAGGCGCTTTCTGCAGAGGATGCGCCAAACGCGGGCAGCGCGGATCGCCAGGCGAGGCAGGCCGCATCCGGCGGGATTCCTTCGCAATCGATTGATGTGTCCACGCCGGGGCAGGATAACGCGGCTACCTCCAGCGGGCCGCAGAAGGATAAAAACGCCTGGAATCTGTGTCTGGTCAATGAATCCCACCCGCTTTCAGGAGATTTATCCATCCAGCGCAAAGCGCTAACCAATGGGCTGGAGGTGGACGCGCGCATCTATGATGCGCTCAATCAGATGCTAAGGGACGGAAGCGCGCAGGGACTGCGGTTTGTCGTGTGCTCAGCATACCGAAGCCATCAAAAGCAGACAAACCTCTTTACACAACAGCTGCAGGCATGTAAGCGGCCGGGCGTAACGGAGGCGGCCGCGTATGCACAGGCAAAAAAATCCGTGGCGCCTCCGGGAACCAGCGAACATCAGAGCGGCCTTGCCGTTGATATTGTCGCGCAAGCCTACCAGATGCTCGACGAGGGTCAGGCCGAGACGCCGGAATTCAAATGGCTGCAGGCCAATTGCTATAAATATGGTTTTGTTCTGCGTTACCCGCCGGAAAAGAGTAGTATCACAGGCATCATCTACGAGCCGTGGCATTTCCGCTACGTGGGCAAGGACCACGCACAGCAAATCATGCAGCAGGGGCTGACATTGGAGGAGTATCTGGGCGAAGCATAAACCCTTTTAAAGGCAACCGCATAGACTGATTGTAATGAATGACGCAGGATGGGGTGTGTTATGATTACAATCAGTCTTTGCATGATTGTGCGCGATGAGCAGGCCGTGATCGGGCGCTGTCTGGAGAGCGTGCAGGATATCGTGGACGAAATTATTATACTGGATACAGGGTCAAAGGATCGCACTAAGCAGATCGTCAAGGCTTATACGCCGCACTGTTATGATTTCACCTGGATCGATGATTTCGCTGCGGCGCGCAATGCATCATTTGACAAGGCTACCATGACGCATATCATGTGGCTGGATGCGGACGATGTGTTGGAGCAGAGGGATAGGGAAGGGCTGCGCAGGCTCAAGCAGACGCTGTCGCCGGATATTGACGTTGTCATGGCGCCATATAACGTCTCCTTTGATCAAAACGGACACCCAACGTTTACATACTACAGGGAACGCATTCTCAAGCGCGCGCAGCACTTTCAATGGGTGGGCGCGATTCATGAAGTCATTGCGCCGCAGGGCAATATTGTATACAGCGACGATTTTTCTGTAAACCATAAAAAACTTCAACAAAATGATCCGGATCGAAACCTGCGTATTTTTGAACGCATGCGCACGAATGGTCAACCGCTTGATGCGCGGCAGACGTTTTATTATGCAAGAGAGCTATACTACCACGCGCGCTACGAAGAGGCGATTAAGCAATTTATAAACTTCCTGGAAGACACACAGGGGTGGGTGGAAAACAAGATTACTGCTTGCCAGGATTTGGCGCGCTGCTACGCATGTATACAAGACCAAGAAAAGGCACTGGACGCGCTGCTGCGCAGCTTGGTCTACGATGTGCCGCGCGCGGAGGTATGCTGCGATATTGGCCAGTATTTTATGCACCGGCAGGCATACAAACAGGCCATTTTCTGGTACACGCTTGCCACCAGCTGCACAAAGGGCAACGTCGGCTTTATCCAGCCGGATTGCTACGACTACATCCCTTGGATGCAGCTTTGTGTCTGTTATGACCGCATGGGAGACGCTGCGCGTGCCTCCGCGTACAACGAGAAGGCCGGCACGGTAAAACCCGATGATACGGCCGTTGCCTACAACCGCGCCTATTTCCAGAAAAAGTTGCTGACACAGGAGGAGAAGCGCGTGGAATAAACGAAATATACCGCGTCTAAACTATGCGCAAAACACAAGTTTTATGCATAGTTGACAGGGCAAATGCCACTGTGCTATGCTGATGCTATCACACAAAGCGTTTGAGGTGATGCAAATAATGGCACAGAAAAGCAAGCCCTATGCGGACATCAAAGCACATCAGCAGACCGAAAAACTGCGCACGGTGCTCAAGGAGCTGCCAGAATACTGCTTCGCATTCTTTATTGCGATTGAACCGCAGTCATCGATTTTAACGCGCATCAATTACGCGTACGACCTGCGGCTGTTTTTTCACTATCTCAGCCAAGAGCGCTTTGCACATGCGCGCATCGACGCCATCACCCTGCAGGAGCTCGATACCCTCCAAGCGGCTGACATCGAGCGCTATTTGGAGTATCTCAACGACTATGAGCACAATGGCAAGGAATATGTAAACCACGATCGCGGCAAAGCGCGCAAGCTTGCATCGCTGCGCTCCTTTTTCAAGTATCTCTTCAAACGTGGGATGCTTCAGTCCGACGTGGTAGCACTGGTGGATATGCCAAAGATTCGGGACCGCGCCATCATCCGCCTGGATATTGACGAGGTGGCGCGCATTCTGGATATTGCAGAGAGCGGCGTCGCGCTTACACCGCATCAGCAGGCCTATCATCAGTATACACGCACCCGCGATATGGCGATTCTCACCCTGTTTCTCGGCACTGGCATCCGCATCAGTGAATGCGTCGGGCTGAACGTTGACGACGTTGATTTTCGCAGCAACGCCTTTCGTATTATCCGCAAGGGCGGCAAAGAGGCACGCCTGTACTTCTGGGATGAGATTGAACAGGCGCTGCGGGCGTATCTGACGGTGCGCGAGACCATGCACCCACTGCCCGGGCATGAGCAGGCGCTCTTTCTCTCCATGCAGAACAGGCGCATGAGCGTGCGCGCCATGCAGAACTTGGTCAAAAAATATGCGCAGATCGCCGCGCCACTAAAAAAGATTTCTCCGCACAAGCTGCGCAGCACATACGGCACAACGTTGTACCGTGAGACAGGCGATATCTACCTGGTTGCGGACGTGCTTGGCCATACGGACGTCAACACCACGCGCAAGCATTACGCTGCCATGGATGAGGACAAGCGCAAGCTGGCGGCGCGCGCCGTCGTGCTACGCGACGACGGTAAGAAACAGGCGCACGAAGACCCTTCGGACGCATAAAATACGTAGCCAAGGCATTTTGTTGGATTCGTCCAGTCCACCCCGATTTCCCCTTGCATTCCCATTACTGAAAAAATATAAGGACGCTGCCTTCCCGTATCATGCGCGGAAGACGCGTCCTTTTTAAGTTTATACGATCCATTTTGTTTTGTTGACTGCACTTTTACAATTGTTTTTATGTGCGCCCGTTTTTCGCGCACCGCAACCGCGGCGAGAGCAGCCATCAAAAAGCAGGCAAAACTCTTTACAACAGCTGCATGCATGTAAGCAGCTAGAAGGCCGCATCACATCAGCAGCACTGGGTATGATCATTCGTTCCTGCGGCCACCGCTGTATGGCCTCCACCTCTTTAGTGATCGTGGTGGTGCCCGCATGCGCAGTCACAGGGCGCTTCCTCCGCACTGGTATCAGCATCTGTATGCGCCGCTTCCTCAAAAGGAAATGGCATCTTTTCCGTGGCCGCATCCAAAATAACCGCGTCGATGGGCATCTCCAGGTATGCGCGATCATCCGCAATACATTTGCCGCAATTATCGCACACCTTCTGTGGGTCCAGATCGCACATGTTGCAGGCGCCACAGTTTGTGCACGCCCGATCATATAACACACATTCCTTCATACGCGCTTTTACCAGCCTCTTTTCCAAGGAAATGTTCTCGCCGGTATTATAGCACGCATTGCCTGCGCCGCGCAACGAAATCAGCCGCGCGCCATGCTGGACGTCACCATGCTGAAGGGGCGCTGCGCATCCGCACGTTGGGTATTGCGGTACACGGCATAGCCTGTGATGGCGGAGGCGGCCAGCAGCAAAGTCAGCACAAAGGAAATGAAGCGGCCTTTGGAGCGGATGATGTACGTGTGTTTTGTCGTCGTCATGATGGTTTAACCTCCCAAACAAGTGTTCCTATGCTTGTATTATAGGCGAACAAATGTTTTGCGTCAAGCCTTTTTCTTAAAAAACGAACAAGTGTTTGACTTCTTTTCCATATACTGATACAATAATCCCAATAAGAAATATATTTGCAGGTGATATTATGGCAGAACGTATGGGCGCCAAGCAGCGTGCTATTCTTGCGTTTATCCGCGCATATATCGGCGCGCACGGCTATCCCCCCTCGGTCCGCGAGATTGGGGAGGCGGTGGATCTTAAATCAACCTCCACCGTGCACGGCCATCTGACGCGGCTGGAAAAGAAGGGCTATCTGATCCGGGACCCGAAAAAATCCCGCGTCATCCAGATCGCCCCGCAGGCGGATGAACAGGCGGGCATGCTTCCCCACCATGATGTGGAGCATATTCCCGTTATCGGCCGGGTGACGGCCGGCCTGCCCATTCTGGCCACGGAAAACACGGAGGACGTCCTCCCCCTGCCGGCGGACTTTATGCACGGGGATGCGGCGGAGAATTTTATTTTGCATGTACAGGGCGACAGCATGCATAACGCAGGCATTCTCGATGGCGACTATGTCATCGTGCACAAGCAGGCCACCGCGGAAAACGGCGATATCGTCGTAGCGATGCTGGAGGAAGAAGCTACGGTCAAGCGCTTTTTCAGGGAGAAGGACACCATCCGCCTGCAGCCGGAAAACGACGCCTACGCCCCCATCCTGTCGCGCGAAATCACCATTCTGGGCAAGGTAACGGGCCTACTGCGGCAGTTCTGACACGCCCGCCACGCACCTGCTATATAAAAAAACCAATGAAAAACGCCGATGCTGTTTAAAGCATCGGCGTTCCCTGTTGTTTTTCTTTTGTTTACTTTGCGTAGTCCACGGCGCGCGTCTCACGGATGACGTTCACCTTGATCTGGCCGGGGTAATCCAGCTCATCCTCAATGCGGTGTACGATATCGCGTGCAATGATCACCGCGCCGGCATCGTCAATATCCTCCGGCTTGACGACGATGCGGATCTCGCGCCCAGCCTGGATAGCAAAGGACTTCTCCACGCCCTTGAAGGAATCTGCGATCTCCTCCAGCTTCTCCAGGCGCTTAATGTAGTTCTCCAGCGACTCGCGGCGTGCGCCAGGGCGCGCGGCTGAAATGGCATCGGCCGCCTGTACAAGCACAGCCTCGATGGTGTTGGGCTCGATATCGCCATGATGGGCGGCGATGGCATGGATCACGGCCGGGCTCTCGCGGTACTTCTTGGCGAGATCCGCGCCGATCTGCACATGGGGGCCTTCCACCTCATGGTCTATGGACTTGCCGATATCGTGCAGCAGGCCCGCACGCTTGGAAAGCGTGATGTCTGCGCCCAGTTCGGCGGCCATCAGGCCGGCAAGATGGGAAACCTCGATGGAATGCTTGAGCACGTTCTGCCCATAGCTGGTGCGGAACTTCATGCGCCCCAGCAGGCGGACCAGCTCGTGGTGCAGGCCGTGCACGCCGGTTTCAAACACGGCGGCCTCGCCCGCTTCACGGATCTGATTGTCAACCTCCTTGCGTGCCTTCTCTACCATCTCCTCGATGCTGGCCGGATGGATGCGTCCATCCAGTACCAGGCGCTCCAGCGCGATACGCGCAACCTCACGGCGGATGGGATCGAAGCCCGACAGGATGACGGCCTCCGGCGTATCGTCGATGATCAGATCGATGCCGGTGGCGGTCTCCAGCGCGCGGATGTTGCGGCCCTCGCGGCCGATGATACGGCCCTTCATTTCATCGTTGGGCAGCGGCACGACGGATACGGTGGTCTCTGCGACATGGTCGGCGGCACATTTTTGAATGGCCATCCCCACGATATTGCGGGCGCGCTTGTCCGCCTCTTCCTTGGCGCGCGCCTCGATATCGCGGATCATAATCGCGGCTTCATGGTTGGCGTCGTTCTCAACGTTCTCTAGCAATATGGCTTTGGCTTCCTCGGTACTCATTCCCGAAATTTTCTCGAGCTCGTCTAGTTGCTGTTTGTGAAGCGTTTCCACTTCCTCCTGCAGCCTTTGGGTTTCTTTTTGACGGCGGGCAAGGGCGTCCTCACGCGACTCCAGCTGATTGGCCTTCTTATCTAAGTTTTCCTCGCGCTGGATGAGGCGGCGCTCCATGGATTTGAGCTCGCCGCGGCGCTCGCGCGCTTCGCGCTCCTGCTCGGTACGCAGTTGGTGGATCTCTTCCTTTGCTTCAATCAGTGTTTCTTTTTTCAGTGTTTCTGCCTTTTCGTGGGCCTCATCGACGATGCGGCGGGCCGTCTCTTCAGCGCGTCCCGTCTTGCTTTCCGCAATCTGCCGGCGGATGATATAGCCAATGAAGACACTCACCAGAAGCACTGCCAGCAATATCAGTATTCCACCCGGTGAAAATAGTGGCAAATTAATCTGGCACCTCCTTAGCATTTCTACATAAAAAGACCGAGAACAAAGCAAGCGTCTCGGTCAGATTCAGTAGTCCTCGGGATTATTCATTGCACGAACCATATATGACTAGACCGAAAAAGAACTCCAAATTAATTTTAGACTTCTTTCAAGCATCTGTCAATAAAACATGCCACACAACATGAACAATGCATGAACAAAATCCATATGGTTTACATTTTGCGCAGGCTTGCGTGCAATACATGCGTTGCGAATGTAAATCGACGTGCTGCAGGTTTACATATCTTGGCCACTGTTTGTAAACGTCTCGCCCTTGCGCTTGATCTGCTGGCGCGCCAGTTCATCGCAGCGGTTGTTGAGCGCGTTGTCCGCATGGCCCTTGACCTTGTGCCAAGTGACCCTGTGCGGCGCAATCGCCTCCAACAGCGCCTTCCAGAGGTCCTGATTTTCCACCGGCTGCTTGGACGCCGTCTTCCATGCGTTGCGCTGCCAGTTGTCGATCCAGTGCTGGTTAAACGCGTTGACCAGGTACGCGCTGTCGGAATAGACGTCCACCACGCAGGGTTCGCTCAGCGCCTTGAACGCCTGCAGCGGCGCATAGAGCTCCATGCGGTTGTTGGTGGTCTGCTGCGCGTAGCCCGAAAGCTCCCTGCGGTGCTGCCGGTAGAGCAGGATTGCCCCCCATCCCCCCTGGCCGGGGTTGCCGGAGCACGCGCCGTCGGTGTAAATCGTCACTTCCTTCATGTTACTCCTTTGACATTGCGTCCATGCGGTCTGCTGCCGCATACACCGCGTCCATCACAGCGCCGCGGAAGTTGTGCTGCTCCAGGGCGTGCACCGCCTCGATGGTGGATCCTGCAGGGGAGCATACGGCGTCCTTCAGCGCGCCGGGGTGCATGCCGCTCTCCAGCACCATCTTGCCCGAGCCCACCGCCGTCTGCGCGGCCAGGCGGTAGGCGAGGTCCCGCGGCAGGCCCTTGGCCACGCCCGCATCGGCGAGCGCCTCCATAAACATATAGAAATACGCGGGGCCGCAGCCGCAGATGCCCGTCAACGCATTGATCATCTTCTCGGGTACGCATTCCACGCGGCCGATGGCCTCAAAGTAGCGCCTGCAAGTCTGCATCTCCGCCTCTGTCAGGTTGTTGTCCGTAGAAAAGGCCGTGAGACCCTCGCCCACCGCGGCGGGCGTATTGGGCATGATGTGCAGGATGTGCGGCGTCCGCGGAATCAGTGTGTAGAGGCGCGCCGCGCTCCAGCCCGAAACGATGGAGATGATCACCTGGCCGCTCTGGCTGCGCCAGCTCTGCGCATCGCGCAGCGCCTCAAGCACGCCCTGGCAGACGAACGGTTTGACTGCAAGCACCACGGTGTCGCACTGGCTTGCGACATCCGCGTTGCTGGTAGTGGTGCGCACGCCCCATTTTTCCTGTAGCTGCGCAAGGCGTGCCTCGTTGATATCGCTGACGAGCACGTCATCTGAAGCCACCAGATTGGCCCTGAGAATGCCCTCCATGATCGCGCCGGCCATGTTGCCGATGCCGATAAAGCCCAGTTCCATTACACGTTGCCTCCTTACCTTTGTATGGATGTATTATAGCTTATTTTATATGGGAAGAAAAGCGGGCGGATTTTGCCTTGACGTCGCCTTTACGCTGCGATATAATACGAACTGTGTCTAGGGGAGTGGCTCAATTGGTAGAGCAACGGTCTCCAAAACCGTCGGTTGCGTGTTCGAGTCGCGTCTCCCCTGCCACGTCGGAGCAAGCTTTGTATCGCTTGCTCCGACTTTTTTACAAAAGTCAGAGCGCGCTCACGCCGCCTCCGCTGCGCTACCAACTTTTTGCGGTTCGCCGCCCTTTAATTGGCGTCTCTTTGGCTTAAAGAAATAGATTTTAACCGCCTGATGCAGCGGCAAATTGCCGCCCTAAATGCGCAAATTGCTGCTGCGGTTTGCGCGTTTTTTTGTGCCTGGAATTTTATCATCGACATGATGAAACCGGCTGGAGTGGATTACACGAGTGAGCGGGTGCATTGCCATCAAGCACCCACTGCATTGCATAAAAATGCTTTTGGGAGGAATATACATTGATGCGCGTGATGTTTGTATGCCACGGCAATATCTGCCGATCGCCCATGGCGGAGTTCCTTTTTCGCGATATGGTACGCAAGGCGCATCTGGCCGACCGGTTTGTCATTGCCTCCAGCGGCACCAGCGCTGAGGAGCTGGGCAACCCTGTGCATCCTGGCGCGCAGCGCAAGCTTGCCGCCCTGGGCATCAGCACCCGGGGGAAATATGCGCTGCAGCTGTCACGCCAAGACTACGCAAAATACGATTACCTTATCGGAATGACCGCGCGCAATGTGCAGAATATGCGCCGCATTCTGGGAAGCGATCCTGACCACAAGCTGCACCGCTTGCTGGACTTTACCCCGCGCCCGCGCGACATCGCCGATCCCTGGTACACGGGGGACTTTGACATGGCGTACCAGGACATTGCGCAGGGCTGCCGCGCGCTGCTGGCGCATCTGCAAGCGGAGGGCGCATTGTAATTTGCGCAGCCGTCTTTACAAAAATTGACCCTGTTTTGTTGGAAAATCGTAAGAAATGCGCAAGGCAACGTTCAAATACCGCCTGCTTGCTTTCGGTAGAATAATCCCGAAAGCAAGCAGGCTTTTTTAGTTGATTGGAAAGGTATGTGATAGACAGTATGCCGAGAAAACGCTTGACCCAGTTGTTTCCCTGGCTGCTTCCCCTGCGCAGGAGGCAGCGGCTATTTTGTTTTTACGCAAAGATGCGTTTCGACCGCAACCGCTATGCGAAAACCCTTGCGGAAAAGACGCTCCCCTATCTGCTCTTTGAGAGTGGCTGCCCCCTCTACAACACTGAGACGGGCTTTGACATGGTCTACCAGCACAACAAGGTGTTTAACCTGAAACTGGCCGCGGATACCCTCGACGCCCTCTGCATCCGCCCCGGGGAGACCTTCTCCTTTTGGCAGCTGGTGCGCTTTGCGGACAAACATACCTCCTTTAAGGAGGGCCTCACGGTGCAGGACGGCAAGCTCGTCATCACAAGAGGCGGCGGGATGTGCCAGATGAGCAACCTACTCTTTTGGATGTTTCTGCATACCCCGCTGACGATCGTGGAGCGGCACACCCACCGCGTCAAGGACTTCCCCTCCCCGCCCAGCGACGCGCCCGAGGGCGTGGACGCGACCGTCTCGGAAGGGTGGCTGGATCTGAAGGTGCGCAACGATACGCACTACACCTTCCAGCTGCGCATTGCCTTTGACCAGACGCATATCTACGGCCGCGTCTACTGCGACCAGCAGCTGGAGGGCAGTTACCACGTCTACAACAAGGCGCTGCGCTATGTGCGCAGAGGCGGCAAAATGTATGAGCACGTCGATGTGCTGCAGCAGTACATTGCGCACGACACAGGCGCGCTGCTAGCTGAAACGCGCCTCTACGAGAACGTCTGCCAGATCGGCTACGCGCTCGCTGAAGACACCCCCATCATAGAAGGAGATGCATAAAAGTGAAGAGACAACAGGTAGCCATTTTCTTTGGCGGATGCTCCAGCGAGTACGGCGTATCGCTGCAATCCGCCCACGCGGTCATCACCCATATCGATACGACCCGCTACGCACCGGTGCTTGTGGGGATCACGCAATCGGGCGACTGGTTCCATTTTATCGGCGATCCGTCGCGCATTCTGCAGGATACGTGGTGCAACGCGCAGGACGCGACGCCCGCCTGGCTCTCTGCCAGCCGCAGCGAGCGCTGCCTGCTTGAGGAAAAGGACGGCCGCATCAAGCGCACGCCCATCGACGTCGCCCTGCCCGTGATCCATGGCAAAAACGGCGAGGACGGCACCTTGCAGGGACTGCTGGAGCTTGCGGATATCCCCATTGCGGGCTGCGGCACGCTCGCCTCAGCCCTGTGCATGGACAAGGTGCGCGCTCACGCGCTGGTGGCGACCGCCGGTATCCCCGTGGCGCGCTACGTGACGGCCCAGCAACCCGTGGACAGGGAGGCGCTCATCGCACAGGCGCAGGCGCTTTCCTACCCCCTGTTTGTCAAGCCCGTGCGCGCGGGTTCCTCCTTTGGCATCACCCGCGTCGCCGGTTTTGCGCAGCTTGCCGCCGCCATCGACACAGCCCTCGCCTACGACAGCCAGATCATGATCGAGGAATCCGTCGAGGGCTTTGAGGTGGGCTGTGCGGTGATGGGTAACGATGCGCTCACCATCGGCGCGGTGGATGAGATCGAGCTTGCCGACGGCTTTTTCGATTTCACGGAGAAATACACGCTCAAGACCTCCCGCATCCACATGCCCGCGCGCATCGCGCCTAAAAAGACCGCGGAAATTCAGCGGACGGCCGCGCGGATTTACCGCATTTTGGGCTGCAGCGGTTTTGCGCGGGTGGATATGTTCCTCACGCCCCAGGGCAAGATCGTCTTCAACGAGGTCAATACCATCCCCGGCTTTACCAGCCACAGCCGTTTTCCGCGCATGATGCAGGGCGTGGGCCTCTCCTTTGAGGCGGTGATCGAGCGCATCCTCCGCCAGGCACTGGAGGAAGCATGAAAAAGCTTACATTTACAAGGGAAGGTATGTATCAGGGGCCGCTTGTGCTGGTCAACCGCGCCCACCCGCTGCGCGCCATCGACGAGAGGGCGCTGGACAGTTTCAAAGGCGTCCCTCTGGAGCGCACCGCCGCGCGCCAGTTGCGCGCGCTGTTTTCCGATATCCACGCGGGAAACCAGCTTGTGCCCGTGAGCGGTTACCGCCCTCTTGCCGAGCAGCAGCAGATCTATGACGAGACCCTGCAAAAAGAGGGGCCCGATTTTACCGCCCAATTCGTGGCCTATCCTGGCTGCAGCGAGCATCAGAGCGGCCTTGCCATTGACCTGGCGCGCAACAAGCCGCCCATCGACTTCATCTGTCCAGATTTCCCCTATGAAGGCATCTGCCAGCAGTTCCGCGCGCGCATGGCGGCCTTTGGGTTTATCCAGCGCTATCCCGCGGGCCAGGAAAAGATCACCGGCATTGGGCACGAACCGTGGCACTTCCGCTATGTGGGGCAACCCCACGCCGCGTATATCCAGCAGCACGCGTTGACGCTGGAGGCGTACATCGATCTTCTGCGCAGCTACCGGTATGGCGTGCGCGCGCTCTGCTTTGGCGGCGCGGAGATCTCCTATCTGCCGCTGTGCGCGGGCGATGTAACGCTGATGGCGTCTGATGGCGTGATGCTTGCGGCATCTGGGAACAATGTGGATGGCTTTATCATCACGATCGGGAGGCAGTGAGCCATGAAGACAGAGGCGCGCTATGCGCATATCGATCGCTTTCGCATGGTGGCAGCGCTGCTGATCGTGGCCATCCATACATCGCCGCTGTTGCGCGTCAACCAGACGCTAGATTTTGCCCTTACCCGCGTCGTCGCGCGCGTCGCCGTGCCCTTCTTTCTGATGGTCACCGGCTATTTTGTGCTCGTCTCCCCCAATAAGCGCGCGGTGCGCAGGTTTTTGCAGAATACCGGCCTGCTCTACGCGGCCGCCACGCTGCTCTACCTGCCGGTCAACCTGTACGCGGGGCACTTAAACGGCGCCACGCTGCTGAAGGATATCTTCTTTGACGGGACGTTTTACCATCTGTGGTATCTGCCGGCAGCGATACTGGGCGTGCTGCTGGTATGCGTGCTGATGCGCGCCTGCGGAGGCAAAGCCACATTTGCGATCGCCTGCGCGCTCTATGCGCTGGGCATGCTGGGGGACAGCTACTACGGCCTTATCGCGCAAATTCCCTGGCTCAAGGCGTGCTATGACGCTGTCTTTACCGTGAGCAGCTACACGCGCAATGGCATTTTTTACGCGCCTCTTTTCCTCTGCATGGGGGCCGCCCTGGCGCGGCACGGCGCCAGGCACAGGCATCCGGCGCGCACAAACGCGCTGCTGTTGGCGCTCTTTCTTGTGCTGATGCTCGCCGAGGGGCTGACGCTGCACCATTTTGCATTTCAGCGGCACGACAGCATGTATGTCACGCTTCCGCTTTGCATGTACTTTCTGTTCCAGCTGCTGCTTACGCCCAGCCGCAAAAACCTGCGCACACTGCGCGATATGGCGCTGGGCGTGTACATCCTGCATCCGCTTGCCATCATCCTGGTGCGCGGCGCTGCCAAGGCGGTGGGCCTGACGGCGCTATTGGTGGATAACAATCTGTTGCACTACATCGCGGTGTGCCTGCTCTCGCTTGTGATGGCGTATCTGCTTGTCCTGCTGCTGCGCAGACTGCGCCGCCCCGCTTTTTCCAAGGGGCGCGCCTGGGCGGAGATCGACCTTGCCAACCTGCGCCACAACGTATCACAGCTGCGGCGCGCCCTGCCCGAGGGGTGCGTGCTGATGCCCGCCATCAAAGCGGACGCTTACGGCCACGGCGCAGTGCGCATCGCCCGCGCACTGCGCAGGCAGGGCGTCAAGGCATTTTGCGTGGCATCGGTATCTGAGGGCGTCGCGCTGCGCAAAAGAGGCATTTGGGGCGAAATTCTGGTGTTGGGCTACACACATCCGCAGCAGCTGCGCCTGCTTAGGCGCTATCGCCTATCGCAGACCGTGGTGGACAGCGCCTACGCGCAGATGCTGCGCCGCTACGGCAAAAAGTTGCGCGTGCATATCAAGATTGACACGGGCATGCACCGCCTGGGCACCCGCTGTGAGGACATCGAGGCCATACGCGCGATATTTACTTATCAAAACTTGGCCGTGCAGGGCATGTACACGCACCTTTGCGTATCCGATACAACCGACGAGGCATCCGTGGCCTTTACCAAGCGCCAGATCGATCATTTTTACGCGGTGGCGGACGCCCTGACAGCGCAGGGCCTCCCCCTTCCCAAGCTGCATGTGCAGGGCAGCTACGGCGTGCTGCACTACCCGAAGCTTGCCTGCGACTATGCGCGCGTGGGCATCGCCCTCTACGGCGTGCTGTCCAATCAGGGCGATGACGCGGGCGGGCTGGATTTGCGCCCGCTGCTTGCGCTCAAGGCTCGTGTGGAGAGCGTGCGTCCCCTCTACAGCCACGAATGCGCGGGCTATGGCCTGCAGTACGCCGCAGAGGATGACCGCCTACTTGCCGCCGTTGCCATCGGCTATGCGGACGGCGTGCCGCGCAGCCTCTCCTGTGGCAGAGGCGCGGTGCTCATCCGCGGCGCGCGCGCGCCCATCGTGGGGCGTATCTGCATGGACCAGCTTCTGGTGGACGTCACCGGCATTGCGGATGTTGCAGCTGGCGACGTGGCGGTGCTGATCGGCCGCTCCGGCAGCGCGTGCATCACAGCCTGCGAGATGGCGCAACAGGCCGACACCATCTCCAATGAAATTTTGAGCCGCCTGGGCAGCCGGCTGGAACGCATCTACCTACATCCTTAAAAGCGCAAAAAAGTGCTGTTGCCTCGCGAGGCAACAGCATTTTTTGTCATTTACCGCATTTGCTCGAGGTAGCCCTCTTTGGCCATGTGCGCAAGCGCGACCAGCAGCGCAAGCTTGCCGTGCTCGTAGGTCAGCCCCCCCTGTATATAGACGCTGTAGGGCGGGCGGATAGGCCCATCCGCGCTCCACTCGATGGAAGATCCCTGCACAAACGCCCCCGCCGCCATGATGACGGGATCGCTGTAGCCGGGCATATCCCACGGCTCGGGGGTGACAAAGCTGTCGATGGGCGCGCCCATCTGCACACCTTGGCAGAAGGCGATAAGCTTTTGCGCATCGCCAAAGCGCACCGATTGAATGATGTCGTCGCGCGCGGCATCGGGCGCGGGCATGGTCTCAAAGCCCAGCGCCTGCATCAGCCCCGCGGCAAGTGCAGCGGTCTTGAGGCTCTGCGCTACCACGTGGGGCGCAAAAAACAGCCCCTGGTAAAACGGCGTGTACATCGCCGCGTATGAACCGACCTCCCTGCCCGCGCCCGCGACCGTCAACTGCTCCGCGGCCCAGGAAACCAGCTGCGCCCTGCCCGCAACATACCCCCCCGTGGGGGCCAGGCCGCCGCCCGGGTTTTTGATCAGGGAGCCCGCCATGACGTCTACGCCGCAGGCAGGCGGCTCCTTTGTTGCGGCAAACTCGCCGTAACAGTTATCCAGCGAGACGATTGCCTCCGGATGCTGCGCGTGCACCATGTTCGCCACGCGCGCAATATCCGAAAGCGAGAGCGCGTCCCGCCACGCATAGCCGCGCGAGCGCTGCAGGTGCACCACCGCCGGCCTGCACTGCGCAAGGGTGTGCGCAAGCGCGTCGAAATCCACGTGGCCATCCGGTGTCAAATCCACCTGCCGGTACGCTACGCCCATCGCGCAGAGGCTGCCGCGGGGCGCAGGTGTGGCCGCGTTGCCCACCACGTCGGCAAGGGTGTCATAGGGCGCGCCGCTGGCGCAAAGCAACAAGTCCCCCGGCGCAAGCGCGCCTTTGAGCATCGCGGCGATTGCGTGCGTGCCATTGGCAAATTGGGGGCGCACCAACGCATCCTCCGCGTCCAGCGCCGATGCAAATACTTTATCGAGCGTATCGCGCCCCACATCGTCGTACCCGTAGCCGCTGGATGGCTGCATGTGCATCGCCGCCACGCGGTGCGCGCGAAACGCCGCAAGCACCTTGGCCTGGTTGTGCAGCGCCGTGCGTTCAAAGCGCGCAAATGTCTCGGAAAGCGCATCCTCTACCTGGTCGCACAGCGCGCACAGCCACGCGGGCACGCCGTATTCTTGCTGTAGATACGCCTGTAATTCCTGCTCCATTGTAAGCGATTACTCCTTTGATAGAATGTCCTGCATGGCCTCGGCCGCCGCGTCTGCATCCGCAAAGCAAGTCATGTCCAGCCAGTGGATGCCCTCCTGCCTGCGGAACCACGTCAGCTGGCGCTTGGCGAAGCGGCGCGTCTCCATTTTGATGCGGTCCACCGCCGTATCGAGCGTGCAGCGCCCCTCGATGTAATCGAGCAGCTGCCTGTAGCCCAGCCCCTGCATGGATGTGCTCTGCCGCGTGACGCCCGCAAGCGCGTAGACGTGGCGCGTCTCCTCCAGCAGACCCGCTTGCATCATCGCCTCCACGCGGGCGTTGATACGCGCATAGAGCGTCTCGCGCGGCATGGTCAAGCCGAAAAGGCAGGTGGGCATGCGCATCTGCATACTGCGAAAGGCGTCGCCCGATCGCGCGCCGCCCTGCGCAAGCTCCAGCGCGCGGATGACACGATGCACGTCGTTGGGGTGCAGACGCGCTGCCGCGTCGGGGGCCTCGCGCTCCAGCCGCTGCCAGAGCGCCTGCGGGTCTTCTTTGGCAAGGGCCTGCAACTCGGCGCGCAAGGCATGGTTGACGGGCGTGCCGGCAAAATCCAGCGGGTAGAGCACCGCGTGTACATAAAACCCCGTGCCGCCTGCAAGGATGGGCATATGCCCGTTTTTTTGCACCATATCGATCGCCTGCAGCGCCTGCTTGGCAAACTGGCCAGCGCTGTAGGGCGCCTCCGGCGGCAGGATGTCTATCAGGTGGTGCGGCACGCCCTGCCGCTCTTTAAGCGTGGGCTTGGCGCTGCCGATATCCATGCCCTGATAGACCTGCATGGAATCGGCGGAGATCACCTCGCCTGCGATGCGCTTGGCAAGCGCCACCGCACACGCGGTTTTGCCTGTGGCCGTGGGGCCCACGATGGCGATAAGCGATGGTTTGTTCCGCTGCATATCAAGTCACCCGCTTAAAGCGTTTTTCCAGCTCATAGCGCGTCATGCGGATGTACACCGGCCGCCCGTGCGGGCAGGTCAGCGGCGCGTCCTTTGCCGCGATCATCTGTTCCAGCAGCGCTTCAAGCTCAGCGCCCGCAAGCGTATCCCCACCTTTGATCGCGCTGCGGCAGGCGGCGCGCGCAATGGCGGCGCGCTTGAGCGTGTAGGTGTTGGTGGCGCGCGCGTTGGCAAGCGATGCTACCGCCTCCATAAAGAAGTTCTTGAGCTGCGGTTCGCCCAGCAGCATAGGCACAGCGCGCACCTGGAAGGTGAGCGGGCCAAACTCCTCCATCACAAACCCCATCTCGCAAAAGAGTGCCTGATTTTCTGAGACGACCACAAACTCCGGTGCGGAGAGCTGCATCACATAGGGCACCAGCATGGGCTGGGTAGCCACGCTGCGATCTGCCAGCTGCTGGCAATACTTGTCAAAAAGCAGGCGCTCATGGGCTGCGTGCTGATCGATGAGCAGCATGGCGCTGTCCGCCTCCACAACCAGATACGTGGCAAAGAGCTGGCCCACCACCCGGTACTGTAGCGCCTTGGGCGTCTGGTTCATCTGCTGCTGCACGGGCGGCAGAACCTCCGGCGGCAGCTGCGCCTGTGCAGACGGTGCGGCGTCGGACACGGCGAGTGGCTGCGCCGCAGGCGCGGCGTCCTTGAGCACGCGCTTTGTGATGAGCGGCGCATCCTTCTTCTGCAAATCCGGATTGACGGCCGCCTGCGCGACGTGCAGCGGCTTTGCGGGCAGGCGCGCGGAATCAGGCGCCACCGCCGGACGGCCCAGCGCGGAGCTGTCGATGCGCGGCGTGCGCGTCACGGTGGATTTGATCGCAGCCTGCGGCGCGCGGGGCTTATCCTCCGGCGCCCCGCCCGGCGTGGGCGCGGGCGCATCCTCAGTAAGCGCACGCACCATGGCGCTGTTACCGCCCTGACTGAGCACTGCGGCGATGGCGTCTGTGATCGCGCTGCGCAGCGGCATCTCGTCGCGCAGGCGCACCTCCAACTTGTTGGGATGCACGTTTACGTCCACCCGGTCCGCCGGCAGCTGAAACTGCAGCACAAAGAACGGGAACTTGTGCACCATCAGCCGCGTGCTGTAGGCCTCCTCCACCGCCGAGGCTATGACAAAGCAGTGCACCGGCCGGCCGTTGATGATCACATGCTGCCTGCGCCGGTGCGGGCGGGCAAGCTCCACGTCCCCCACCACGCCCTGGATGGACAGCTGCGCGTCTTCATAGGCTACGCTGCGCATGTGCCCTACCACCTCGCGGCCGTAGACGGCGAACACTGCGTCCTCTATGCTGCCGTTGCCCGGGCTGTGATAGACGTTTTTGCCCTGGTGCATCAGGCGAAAGGAGATATCCGGATGGGCCAGGATCGCCTGGGCCACCACGTCGCCCACGTAGCCCGCCTCCACGCTCGCCCGCTTCATAAACTTGGCGCGCGCAGGCACGTTGTAGAACAGATCCCGCACAACAAAGGTGGTGCCCTCCGGACAGCCAATCTCGTCAAGAGCGAGGATCGCGCCCGCCTCGATGCGCACGCGCGTGCCCGACGCGGCGTCGCGCAGGCGGGTGGTCATCTCCACGCGCGATACGGCCGCAATAGAGCAGAGCGCCTCGCCGCGAAAGCCCATCGTGACGATACGCGTCAAGTCCTCAGCACTGCGTATTTTGCTTGTAGCATGACGATAAAACGCCAGCGATGCGTCCTCGCGGTCCATCCCCTCTCCGTTGTCCGTGACACGGATCAGGGCAAGGCCGCCGTCCTGTATCTCCACAGTGACGGCTGTGCTGCGGGCGTCGATGGCATTTTCAATGAGTTCTTTGACAATAGACGCGGGCCGCTCCACCACCTCGCCGGCGGCGATTTGGTCCGCGACCTCGCTTTGCAGGACGCCGATTTTGCCCATAGTTCCCTCGCTTTACTTTTTCAGCTGCTGCTGCAGTTCATTTAAAGTGTTGAGCGCCTCCAGCGGCGTGATGGTGCTCACGTCCATATCGCGCAGCCGGCTGATGACGGAAGCTTCCTGCGCATCGGGCGGCGCGAAGAGATCGACCTGGCTGCCGGCCGGCGCTATCTCCGCCCGGCGGGCGATGGCGCCCGCCTGCTGGCTGATATCCGCCGCCTCCAGCTGGCCCAGTATCTCCTTGGCGCGGGATACGACCTCCTGCGGCAGGCCCGCAAGGCGCGCCACCTGGATGCCAAAGCTCTTGTCTGCGCCCCCGCGGATGATGCGCCGCAAAAAGATCACGTCATCGCCATGTTCCTTGACCGAGACGCAGTAATTCTTCAGGCCGGGCAGGCGGCCCTCCAGCTCGCTGAGCTCGTGATAGTGCGTGGCAAAGAGCGTTTTGGAACCCAAGCGCGGCTGGCTGAGGATGTACTCCACCACCGCCCACGCGATGGAAAGGCCGTCAAAGGTGGAAGTGCCCCGGCCGATCTCGTCCAAGATCAGCAGGCTTTTGGGCGTGGCGTTGTGCAGGATGTGCGACACCTCGCTCATCTCCACCATAAAGGTGCTTTGGCCGCTGGATAAGTCGTCTGAGGCGCCCACACGCGTAAAGATGCGGTCCAGCACGCCGATGTGCGCGGCGCGCGCCGGCACAAAGGAACCGATGTGCGCCAGCAGCGCAATGAGCGCCACCTGGCGCATGTAGGTGGATTTGCCCGCCATGTTGGGGCCGGTAATGATCAAAAAGCGGTTGTCCGTATGATCCAGCTTGGTGTCGTTGGGCACAAAGTGCTGCTGGGACTGCATGGCCTCCACCACGGGATGCCGTCCATCGGTGATCTCGATGGCGTCGCTCGTATCCACGCTGGGCTTGACGTACTGTCGCTCCATGGCCACGGCGGCCAGCGCCTGCAGCACGTCCAACTGGGCCAGAGCCTGCGCGCTGCGCTGGATGCGGTCCATGTTCTGCGCCGCATGCAGGCGCACCTGGCAGAACAGGTCGTACTCCAGCTTGGCGATCTTATCCTCCACACCCAGCAGCTTTTCCTCCATCTCCTTAAGCTCGGGCGTGATGTAGCGCTCGCAGTTGGCCAGCGTCTGTTTGCGGATATAGCGGATGGGCACCAGCTCGAAGTAAGATTTGGTGACCTCGATGTAGTAGCCAAAGACCTTGTTAAAGCCGATTTTCAAGTTTTTGATGCCGGTTTTTTCGCGTTCCTCACGCTCCAGCGCGGCAATCCAGTCACGGCTGTGCAGGGCCATATCGCGCAGCTCGTCCAGTTCCTTGTCAAAGCCGTCCGCGATGATGCCCGGGTCCCGCACGCTCAGCGGCGCATCGGGGGAAATCGCGCTGGTCAGCAGCGCGCAGAGATCCTGCATCTGGTCGATCTGCCCATCCAGCGTGGCAACAAGGGGCGTGCACAGCCCTGAAAGCGCCTCTTTAATGCCGGGCAGCACGCCCAGCGACTGCGCAAGCGAGAGCAGGTCGCGCGCGTTGGCGCTGCCCACGCTGACGCGACTTGCCAGGCGCTCCATGTCATAGACCTGGTGCAGCAGGCCGCGCAGGGTGTCGCGCAGAATCAGGCTGGAGGCAAAGGCCTCCACCGCGTCCAGGCGCGCGTTGATGGCCGCCGCGTCCAGCAGCGGCTGTTCGATCCAGCGGCGCAGCATGCGCGCGCCCATGCTCGTCTGGGTGCGGTCAAGCAGACCCAGCAGCGAGCCGCGTTTGCTTTTACCCCGCATGGTTTGGGTTAGCTCCAAGTTGTAGCGCGTGGTGGCGTCCAGCACCATATAGGTGCTGCGGCGCTGCACATGCATGCTGGTGATGTGCGCCATGGCGTTCTTCTGGGTGACGGCCAGGTAGTTCATCAGCGCGCCCGCGGCCATGATGCCCATGGGCAGATGCGCCATCTCAAAGACGTCCAGCCCCTGCACGTGGAAATGCTCCAGCAGCGTCTGGCGTGCCTGCTCCAGCGGCACGGCCTTGTAGGCGGACATCTTGACGATGCCCTTGTGCTTGAGATCCTCCATGCCCTGGCCCGCCAGTATCATCGCCTCATCGGCGATGATCTCCGCAGGCTCGATGCGCACAAGCTCGTCAACGAGCTTGTCCTGCCAATCCTCGCCGGAAAGCTGCATCACCTCAAATTCGCCGGTGGATACGTCCACGTAGGCAAGGCCCACGCACGCCTCCTGAAGCGCAAGCGACACCAGATAGTTGTTGCGCCCGCCCTCGAGCATTGCGTCCTCCAGCACCGTGCCGGGCGTCACAATGCGGATAATATCGCGGTCCACCAGCCCCTTGGCCAGCTTGGGATCCACCATCTGCTCTGCGATGGCGACCTTGTATCCCTTTTCAATGAGGCGACGGATGTACGTCTCGGCCGCATGGTAAGGCACGCCGCACATGGGCGCGCGCTCCTCCAGGCCGCAATCCCGCCCGGTGAGCGTCAGCTCCAGCACGCGGGAAACCTCAATGGCATCGTCAAAAAACATCTCGTAAAAATCGCCCAGGCGATAAAACAAGATGCAGTCGGGATGCTGTTGTTTGAGCAGCAGGTACTGCTGCATCATGGGGGTAACATTCGCCATGGCGCTTTAACCTCAACGAAACGGCAAGGGGGCTTTATTCACCGCAGCCGCTGCAGCTTGTGCAGCCACCGCCACAGCTGTCGCAGCTGCCGCCGCACCCATCCTCGGATTTGGGGGAAAGCGCATTCTGCAAAATGGTGTTGACCTGGCGCAGCAGCTGAGAAAGCGCGTTTTGCGCGGCCATCATCTCGGCGATTTTGGGGTTGGCGCGCATCACCTGCTCGGACTCCTGCAGATCGCGCGTCAGTGCGCGCATTTCCTCAGGGCCCTGCTGCTCCTGCTGCATCAAGTCCTGCAGTTTGCTCATCTTCTCCTGATAGCCGCTCATGGCGAGCACCGCGTCGGCATCGGCAAGCGCGCGCTCCTCCGCGGCCTTTACGCGCAGGTATTCGGGGGAGGCGACCAGTTCCTCTGCCAGCTTCTGGCAGGTTGCAATGACAGTAGACATAGGTTTGTATACTCCTTTATGCTTCAATTATTTGTTTATATGTACCAAGCAGTGTGTTGCCTGTGACATCGGTAACGGTGACGGGTACAATCTGCCCGATCAGCGCATCGTTCCCCGCAAAGTGCACGGTGCGCCCACATGCGCTGCGGCCCAGCACGTGCCCCTGGGCGCGCCCCGCGGGCCGCTCGACGAGCACCGCCACGCTGCGGCCGATATAGGCGCGGTTGCGCGCGTGGGTGTGGGCGTTCTGCACGTCGATGACCTCCAGCAGACGGGCACGCTTGACGTCCTCAGGCACTTGATCGGGCATGTCCGCAGCGATGGTGCCTCTGCGCGGCGAGTACGCAAACAGGTAGGCGCTGTGGTAGTCCACCGCCTCCAGCAGCGCGCGCGTCTGGTCAAAGTCCTCCTGCGTCTCGCCCGGGAAACCCACGATGATATCGGTGGAAAGGCCGATATCGGGTATCAGCGCGCGCAGGCGCGCCACCAGCTCCAGGTAGTGGGCGCGGGTATACCTGCGGTTCATGGCGCGCAGGATGCGGTCGCTGCCCGACTGCACCGGCAGGTGCAGCTGCGGGCACACGTGCGCGCACGAGGCCATGGCGCGCATGACGCTCTCGGATAAATCCTTGGGGTGCGATGTCATAAAACGGATGCGCGCGATGCCCGGCACCTCGTTTAACGCGCAGAGCAGCTCGGCAAAGGCGTCGCCGCCCCCCAGGTACGAGTTGACGTTCTGGCCCAGCAGCGTGATCTCGCGCACACCCTGTTCGCCCAGAAGCCTGGCCTCCTGCAGCACGTCCTGCATGCGGCGACTGCGCTCTCTGCCGCGCACATAGGGTACGATGCAGTAGGAACAGAAGTTGTTGCAGCCGTACATGATGTTGATGTAGGCGCACACGCCCGCATGGCGCCGCACGGGGGTATCCTCCACCACACCCGCCGCCTCGTCGGGCCACACCTCGCACACGGGGCGCTCCCCCTGCCAGGCGCGCTCGAGATAGCGCGGCAGCTCATGCATGTTGTGCGTGCCCATCAGGATGTCCACAAAGGGAAACCGCCTGCGAAAATCCGCCACCGCGCCCTGCTGCTGCATCATGCAGCCGCACACGCCGATCACCATCTCGGGATGCGCCTGCTTCTGCTTGCGCAGCGCGCCCACGTTGCCAAAGACACGGTCCTCGGCATGCTCGCGGATACAGCAGGTGTTATAAAGCAGCACATCCACCTGCTGCGCCTGCTCGGGCGCAGCAACGCCCCCCATCATCTCCAGCATGCCCGCCAGTTTTTCCGAATCGTGTTCGTTCATCTGGCAGCCGTAGGTGACGATGCGGTAGGAGAACGTATGCGGTTGGGTGTCGGGATGCATCAAGGGCTGATTTCCTCTCTTTGTGTCGTATCTTATTATTATACCGCCCGCGTCATGTGCTGGCAAGCTGCTCCCCATGCAAGCCAGCTCCCCTTGCGAAATGCGGCTCTAACAAATGGACAAACGGGCACTGCCCGCGCCACT
This sequence comes from Maliibacterium massiliense, assembly GCF_900604345.1. Taxonomy (GTDB): domain Bacteria; phylum Bacillota; class Clostridia; order Christensenellales; family Maliibacteriaceae; genus Maliibacterium; species Maliibacterium massiliense. Next base: position 4,578 of record NZ_LR026983.1, on the reverse strand, counting down.
TAACGCCCGTTCGCCGCGCAAAACGCCGGGCGCACGAACATGCGGCCGCTTGTGCGTGTTCGTGCAATCAAAAAAACACCGCGGCATTGGGCCTTGCGTATGAGCGCGGCGTGCAGGCGCGCGGGCGGGCAGCTCCTGTGATACATGGCGCGCCGCAGGCGTTATTGCCTGGCAGAATGCGCCCAAAAGCGGCAGCGCACGGCCAACCGTGCGCACGTTTGCGCACATCCTTTGCTGCTTGTTTGCGTCCGTCTGTCCGTATAGCATAATAACCAAAGCCGGTGCGCATGCGTCTGAAACGCGGTGACCCTGGGCGATTCTCTGATGCTGCTTGCCAACCAATGCCGCCCCCACGAGGATGTGTCACAGCACGCCCTCCAGGCGCAACAGCTGCTTTTTCATGGCAAGGCCGCCCGCATAGCCGACCAGCGCCCCGTGCGCACCGATGACCCTGTGACAGGGCACGATGATGGAGAGCGGGTTACGGCTGTTGGCCCGTCCCACCGCGCGGCTGGCTGCCGGCCTGCCGATGGTCGCGGCAAGCTGACCGTAGGTGCGCGTCTGTCCGTAGGGAATCTCCATAAGCGCCTGCCACACAGCCTTTTCAAAGGGCGTTCCCTCGGGCGCCAGCGGCAGGTCAAACGTCCTGCGCGCCGCGCTGAGATAGGCAAGCAGCTGCGCGGACGCGCGCTGCAGCAGGGGCGTCTGGCGCAGCGTATATGCGCCCGGCTGCACAGTGCCGGCAAAAAACACGTTTGTCAGCGCTCCCTCGCGCTCCGCAAGGCCGATCGGCCCCAGTGGCGTATCGTAGATGTAGCCGTCTTTCATCATGCACTCCTCCTGTAAACGGGGCGCCTGTAAGCGCGGGCATAAAAATGGCGTACAAGCACATTCGCAGGCGCATGTATGCACTCCTTATGATTCAATATAGCATATCCGACGCTGCCGGCAAAGCCGCGCCGTTGGGAAAATGAACAAACGCGCGCCGGACACCGATCAAGACAGCCGCTGAAAGAAGCTTTACTTTGCAAGGACGCATTGACGCGCGCCGGCAATTATGTTACCATGCGGTTAGCTCGTGCTAACATTTTTGTCTGACCGTGCGGACGGCATCAAGTGATGCTTACCAGAACAAACGATAACAGCGAGGTGAAAAAAGCGCATGCAGATACACGAATCCGCGGAAAACTATCTGGAGACCATCCTGATACTGCAGCACCGTCTGGGGCAGGTGCGTTCGGTGGATATTGCCGAGGAACTGTCCTTTTCCAAGCCCAGCGTCAGTGTTGCCATGAAAAAGCTGCGCACCAATGGATACATCCAGTTCGATAAGGACGGGTATATCGCGCTGCTGGAAAAGGGCCGCCAAATTGCGGAGAAAATGTACGAGCGCCACGCGCTGCTGACAAACTGGCTGACGGCGCTGGGCATCTCCCCCAGTGTGGCGGCGGAGGACGCCTGCCGCATCGAGCACGTGATCAGTGCGGAGACCTTTGCGGCGCTCAAAGCGCACGTATCCAAGCATCAATCTTAAGGGAATAAAAAAGCGCTCTTGCTTATGCGCAAAAGCAAGGGCGCTTTTTATTTTGCAGATCGTTTCGGTGCAAGCGCAATCAGGCAAAGGGGTTCTCCCCCGGGTAGGGCAGCCCCTTGGGCTGGTTGTAGGCGATGTCCGCCACGCCCAGGTATTTGAACACTTCAAAGAGCAGCTTGCCGCAGTGTCCAAAAGCAATCGCCGCGTGGTGCGGGTAATGCTTAGCGATGAGCACGTGCCGGTAAAAGCGGTCCATATCCGGCACCGCGAACACGCCGATGGAGCCGAAGCTTTGGGTGGGCACATCCAGCACCTCGCCCTGCGCCACGTATGCCTGCAGGCGGGTATCCGCCGTGGACTGCAGCCGGAAGATGGTCACGTCTCCCGCCTTGATATCCCCCTCCATGGTGCCCCGCGTGATGTCCGGCTCGGGCAGGTCGGGCTCCAGGTCCCGCTTCATGATCAGCTGGTAGCCCATGTGCGGGTTTTTCAGCAGCGAACAGGCGGTGTTGCCGCAGTGGAAGCCCATAAAGGTCTCCTGCAGGCGCAGGTCGCGCTTGCCTCTGATGTCCGCATCGTAGATGGATTGCGGCACGGTGTTGTTGATGTCCAGCAGCGTCACCGCGCCGCCGGAGACGCACTGGCCGATGTACTCGCTCAGCGCGCCGTAGACGTCCACCTCACAGGAGATGGGCACCCCCATCTGCGCAAAACGGCTGTTGACGTAGCAGGGCACAAAGCCAAACTCCGTCTGGAAGGCGGGCCAGCACTTGTTGGCAAACACCACGTAATCGCGCGCGCCCTTATGATCCCGCATCCAGTCTAGCAGCGTCAGCTCATACTGGGCCAGCCGCGCAAGCACGCCCGCGTATTTGTTCTCTCTGCCCAGCTCCTCCTCCATCTCGGCCACCTTGGCCGCAATGCGCGCGTCGCCCTGATGCTTGTTGAAGGCCGCAAGCAGGTCCAGCTCGCTGTTCTCTTCCACCGCCACGCCCAGGTCGTAGAGCGCCTTGATGGGCGCGTTGCACGCCAGGAAATCGTCCGGGCGGGGCCCGAAGGTGATCACCTTAAGGGACTTCAATCCCAAAATGGCGCGGGCAATAGGCAGAAAATCGCGGATCATCTCCGCCACTTCCGCGGCGCTTCCCACGGGATATGCGGGAATATACGCCGCCTTTTTGCGCAGACTCAGGTTGTAGGAACAGTTGAGCATACCGCAGTAGGCGTCCCCCCTGCCGTCGTGCAGGTCGCCGTCCCCCTCCGCCGCCGCCACGTACATAATGGGCCCGTCGAAGAAGTCCGCCAGCATGGTCTCGGGCGTCTCGGGACCGAAGTTGCCCAGAAACACCACCAGGGCGTTGACCCCCTGGGCGCGGACGTCCTCCACCGCGCGCCTGGCATCCAGCTCCGTCTCCACGGCGATGGGACACGCGTAGAGCCCCGCGCCGAACTGGCTGGCAATCGCATCGCGCCGGCGCTCTGAGAGCGCCACAGGGAAGCAGCCACGGCTCACCGCGATGATGCCGGGCTTGACAATGGGCATGTTCTGCATAAAATACCTCCTAGCATAATGAAAAGTGGTCCGTTGCCTTTGTTTTTTCAGTATAACATGATAGTAAGCCGCATGGTACACAGCGGCTGTCCAATTTCTGAAAGCACTGACAATGGTCAAGTATCTTTTTTAGAAAAAGTACCGCTTCTCATTCTCCATCCTGCGATACCCTGCGCATGAGGCTGCACGCCCAAAGGGGATATGCGGCGATCGCAAAGGCCGGTTAAACTGCCGCTCATTGGCGCACCCCTTGATAAATGAGCATCTCCAAAAGGGAGGACAGGATATTGTCTCTGGTTATCAGCTCAAAATTGGGGCCGGATGCCTCCCGAAAGATGCGCACGGCCTGCAGTACCGCGATTTTGTTGTGCCGCTCCGGCTGCGCCTTCACAGCGTATTCCGCGTCATTGACGGTGACTGTAACCGTGTAGTAAGCTTCCAGCGGTTCGGTGTGGGCTTTCATCATCAGGGCGTTGTGAAAGTGTTCAAACTGCTGTTCCTTTAACTGTCGGATAATCATAAGCGCGCTTCCTTTCCATATGTTTATATGCCGTCCGACATTGCTTGAAAGGGCCTGCGGCGCATGATATAATATTTACGCTGCATTTGCCTTCGGGCATGTGTCGGTTCGGGAAGTGGCGTGTGTCTTTAGTCGGGATGCGCCGCTTCCTTCATTTTTTCTGGAGATCCCCGTGAACCTTGTGGACACCTCGCCGCATGACTTCCGCCTTTGATACTTTTAGCGCCTGTGAACATTCATCTAACTTTTCGGCAGTATCTTTGTCAAGTAAAACTTTTAGCAAAATGTCTTTGGGATTGTCCGTGGGGCGTCCCATCTTTTTGTTACCCAAATTATTCACCTCACTTTTATGGGTGGTTAATATAATAACTTACATACCCATACTTTATTGTAGGAACACATGAACAGGCGCAGCATCATACCATCATCTTCCCGCTTCATACACAATACCTATCTTTATTTTAAAACATAACACAAAAGAAGCCGATTGCCTTAACAGCAATCGGCTTCCTTCAACAGTGGTGCGAGAAACAGGACTTGAACCTGCATGCCCTTGCGAGCACATGGACCTGAACCATGCGCGTCTGCCAATTCCGCCATTCTCGCGCGACATCGGTATTATAGCACAAGCTACATACCAATGCAAGAGGAATCATTGGTGGAGGGGGATGGATTCGAACCATCGAAGTCACTGACGACAGATTTACAGTCTGTTCCCTTTGGCCGCTCGGGAACCCCTCCATAATAACAAGGCAGTGGAGCTGGTGATGGGACTTGAACCCGCAACCTGCTGATTACAAATCAGCTGCTCTGCCAATTGAGCTACACCAGCGAGCAAGTAATTAATTGGTGCCTCAGAGTGGAATCGAACCACTGACACAGGGATTTTCAGTCCCTTGCTCTACCGACTGAGCTACCGAGGCATAATGGCGACCCGGAAGAGGCTCGAACTCTCGACCTCTAGCGTGACAG